>NZ_CP158165.1:0-604063 GCF_040254265.1 Kribbella sp. HUAS MG21 | reverse complement strand
GCTCGGCTTCGGCAAGGGCAACTTCAAGGCGCTGTTCGAGGCCATCGAGCGTGAACAGGAGCGCCGCGGCAACCTCTAGTCCGGCCCCGGCCGCACCACCGGACGTCCAGAACCTTGCCGCCCGCAACTGAATACGGCGTGTCGCCGTCCGATTACCGGAATGACTGTTGGGGCAGGCTCCGTTCGCGTAGTGTGCCTTCCTGAGTGTGCGTCGGGGCGTGCACTCAGGAAGGGTTCGTCATGAAGACTCTGGGCATTCTGCTCAGCACCGCCGGCCTCGCCGGGGTGGGCGCGATCGCCCTCTCCGCCGCGCCGGCCGGGGCGGCCACGGCCGCCACCTGTTCCGGCGCGACGTCCATCGCATCGGCGCCGATGCTGCGTGACCACAAGCCGCCGAGCTGGGGCACCGTCCGGCTCGTCCGCGACAGCTGCTACCAGTACTGGGCCGAGATCACCATGGCGTCGAAGGTGGTGGCCAACGCGAAGGCCAACGCCTTCCTGGTCCAGTACGGCGGGAGCAACAGCGGCCGGGTGCTGAGCTGCGACAGCAGCGGCGGCAACGGCGCGGTGGTCCAGGGCCAGCGGACCTGCCGGACGCCGAAGGTGAAGGCGCTCAGCGGGAGCATCACGTTCGCCGCGATCGGCCGCGAGTACCACAACTACGGCGGCGGCTACGAGGAGATCTCGGAGAACGTCACCAGACGCACCCGCTGACGACCAACAGGCGCGGAAACCTGCACAGTACCGCGGAGTATTCACTAGGCTCGCCGTATGAGTGAGGTTGTCGAGCAGCTGCGTCAGGTCCTGCCGCCCGAGGCGCTGGTCACCGATCCGGACCGGATGGAGAGCTACCGGTACGACCGGGCGATGTTCTGCCCGGCCGGGATGCCGCTCGCCGTCGTGCTGGCCCGGGAGACCGCGCACGTCCAGGCCGCGGTCCGGATCGCGAACGAGGCCGGCGTACCGATCGTGCCGCAGGGCGCGCGGTCCGGCCTGTCCGGCGCGGCGAACGCGCTCGACGGGTGCGTCGTGATCTCGCTGGAGAAGATGGACCGGATCCTGGCCGTCGAGCCGGTGGACCGGTACGTCGTCACGCAGCCGGGCGTCTACAACGCGGTGCTGTCCCGCGCGGTCGCCGAGCACGGGCTGTTCTACCCGCCGGACCCGTCCAGCTGGGAGTTCTGCTCGATCGGCGGCAACCTGTCCACGAACTCGGGCGGCCTGTGCTGCGTGAAGTACGGCGTGACCACCGACTACGTGCTCGGCCTGGAGGTCGTGCTCGCCGACGGCCGGGTGCTGCGGACCGGCCGGAAGACCGTGAAGGGCGTCGCCGGGTACGACCTGACCAAGCTGATCGTCGGCAGCGAGGGCACGCTCGGCATCATCACCGAGGCCACCCTGATGCTCCGCCCGCAGGCCGCGAAGCCGCGCACGATGGCCGCGCTGTTCGGTTCCGGCGTCGAGGCCGGGAACGCGATCCTGGAGATCATCCGCAGCGGCGTCTCGCTCAGCCTGCTGGAGATCATGGACCGGACCACGATCCGCGCGGTCAACAAGTACAAGCGGATGGACCTGCCCGACGAGGCGGCCGCGATGCTGATCGCGCAGTCCGACGCGGGCGGCGAGGCGGGGGCCGCGGACGTCGCCGCGGTGGCCAAGCTGTGCCGCGACCACGGCGCGCTGGAGTGCATCGAGGCCGAGGACGACGCCGAGGGCGACCTGCTGCTGGAGGGCCGCCGGGCGGCACTGACCGCGCTGGAACAACTCGGTACGACGATGATCGACGACGTCGCCGTACCGCGGTCGCGGCTGGCGGAGTTCATCGGCCGGATCGAGGAGCTGTCGGCGGAGCTGGACATCACGATCGGGGTGCTCGGGCACGCCGGCGACGGCAACATGCACCCGACGGTGGTCTTCGACCAGGCCGACCCGGCGCAGGCCGAGCGGGCCCAGGTGGCGTTCGACCGGGTGATGGAGATCGGGCTGGAGCTCGGCGGCACGATCACCGGGGAACACGGGGTCGGGGTGCTGAAGCGGACCTGGCTGGCCGAGGAGATCGGGCCGGTCGCGCTCGACGTGCACCGGGCGATCAAGTCCGCGCTGGACCCGAAGAACCTGCTCAACCCAGGGAAGGTCGTTGCCGGCTGACGGAGTGACACTGTGACGCAACCGCAATAGAACTGCCGAGGCCATACGACGTCCATGCCCGTCGAATGTGACGTCCGGCCGACACTATGGAAGGTAGTTGTCTGAACGTGCGGGGGGACTGGATGCAGGGTAGGAGGCGCCCGATGGGTCTGTGGCGCCGTACCGTGCTGCCTGCCGTCGCCGCGGTCGTGGCGACGACCGTGCTCGCCGCCTGCGGGAACGGCGGCGGGCTGCGGGTCGAGGGCCCCGAGTCGCCGCCGCCGGAGACCCCGGCGCCGTCGGTCGCGCAGGGCACCGGCAGCCCGTCACCGCACGCCCACCGCACCCCGGAAGTCGCCGTCGACCTGTACAAGGTCCGGGCCCGGTTGCTCGCCGATCGCCGCCTGTCGGGCTACACCCGGACAGTACTTTCGAATTGCACCGTGATTTCGCGTTGCCTCAGCAGGGGTAAGACCGTTGATGTATTGCACAGCGGTACACCTCAGCAGATCGTCCTGATCCACACCCTGGAGAAGTTCGTCTTCGGTATCTTCCTGATCGCCGTCGAGCCCACGGGCCCGCGACCGATCTGGAACCTGAACGTCGAGCAACCGACCGTGAACGCCAGCCCGCAAGGGGACCTGGTGGTCGAGTCGAAGATCTTCACGATCAACGACCCGGTCTGCTGCCCGTCGGGCCGGCGGGTCGAGGTCTACCGTTGGAACGGCCGGCAGATGATCAAGGTGAGCTCGACGGACCAGTAGGGAGACTGAAGTTCGGTGGTACCGGAAGAACCGGCAGCGCGCATTCTCATGGTCGAGGACGACGCGGTGATCCGTGAGGCGACCCAGTTGACCCTCGAACGTCACGGCTACGACGTGACCACGGCCGAGGACGGCCTGGAGGCGATCGAGCGATTCGAGAAGATCCACCCGGACGTCGTGATGCTGGACATCATGCTGCCCGGGCTGGACGGCATCTCGGTGTGCCGGCGGATCCGGGAGACCAGCACGGTCCCGATCGTGATGGTGTCCGCGCGCGGTGACGCGCTGGACGTCGTCCTCGGGCTCGAGGCGGGCGCCGACGACTATGTGACCAAACCGTTCGACACCCAGGTGCTGGTGGCGCGGCTGCGGGCGGTGATGCGGCGCGCGGTCTCCGATCCGGAGCGCCCGGCGCCGACCACCGGGTCCGGCGTCGAGTCGTTCGGCGACCTGGAGCTGGACCGCGAGGCCCTGGAGGTCCGGCGGGGCGGGCAGACCGTCCAGTTGACGCCGACCGAGCTCAAGCTGCTGATCGAGTTCGCGAACAACCCCGGCGTGGTGCTCAGCCGGTCGACGCTGCTGCAGCGGGTCTGGGACTACGAGTGGGGTGGCGACGGCCGGCTGGTCGACGTCCACCTGCAACGGCTGCGGACCAAGATCGGTGCCGACCGCATCGAAACCGTCCGCGGCTTCGGGTACAAGCTGCGGGCGTAACGGATGGGACTGCGCGGCAAGCTCGGTCTCATCTTCCTGCTGGTCTCGTCGCTCGCCATCCTGGTGCTGTGCGTCGCGGTCTACACCCAGGCGCAGTCGGCCCGGCTGGACCGGACGCGCAGCTTCGCGGACGAGCGGATCCAGCTGGCGGCGCAGAGCTACGACACCAACGACGTACCGGTGTTCGGGGCGAAGCTCGACGATCCGGACCTGCCGCCGCAGCTGCGGGAGGCCGTGCTCGCGGGGAAGCGGGCCACGTTCAAGACCGGGTCGCCGCACGCGAAGATGTGGGCGGCGGTCGCGGTCAAGGACGGCAAGGTGCTGTCGATCGAGCAGGACTACGAGAGCACCGACGACTCGATGAAGGCGTTGCAGCAGGCGCTGATCCTCGGCGGGATCGGTACGGTCGCGCTGGTCGCCCTGGTCAGCGTGATCCTCGCGGGCAGCCTGTCCAAGCGGATCGTCGCCGTCGCGGGTACGGCGCGGCGGATCGCGGCCGGGGACCTGGACGCGTCCGCGGCGGAGGCCGTCGGCAAGGGCAAGGACGAGGTGCAGTCGCTGGCGACCGCGCTGGACACCATGGCCAGTTCGTTGCGCGGCCAGCTCGAGGCGGAACGCCGCTTCACCGCCGACGTCGCCCACGATCTCCGTACGCCGGTCACCGGCCTGACGACCGCGGCCGAGCTGCTGCCGCCGGGACGTCCCAGCGAGCTGGTCCGGGACCGCGCCAAGGTGCTGCGCCGGCTCGTCGAGGACCTGCTGGAGATCGCCCGGTTCGACTCGGGCGTCGAGCAGGCCGACCTGGAGCTGGTCGGTCTCGGCGCGTTCGTCGGGTCCGCGGTCGGCCGGTTGCGGATGCAGCAGGCGCTCGCGCCGGACAGCGTGATCGTGCACCAGGTCGGCCCGGACGAGACGGTGTCGACCGACTCCCGGCGGATCGAGCGGATTCTGGCCAACCTGATCGTCAACGGCCTGCGGCACGGCAAGCCGCCGGTCGAGGTGACGGTCAGCGGCCGGACGGTCGAAGTGGTTGACCACGGCAACGGGTACCCCGAGGAACTGATTGCCGAGGGCCCGCGCCGGTTCCGGTCCGGGATGGCCGAGCGCGGCGTCGGCCACGGTCTCGGCCTGACGATCGCGGCCGGTCACGCGAAGGTGCTCGGCGCCGAGCTGACCTTCGGCGAGGCACCCGGCGGCGGTGCCCTGGCCCGGCTGGTGCTGCCGGCCGGACCTGAGACGCAGCCGTAACAACCATCGCCGGCGACCCTGCGTCTTCTCCTCCTAATACCACCGTGGTCCAGGTGCAGCGGCTGCAGAACGGCAAGTGGGTCAACTTCCCGGCCACCACCAAGGTGACGAGCCGCGCGACGTACTCGGTGTGGGTCCAGAGCGGCCGCGTCGGCGTCAACAAGTTCCGCGTCGTGGCGGCGAACACCGCGTCCGCGCCGGTCGCGGTGACGATCACCAAGTGAGAGTGGCCAGGGGCCTTGGACAGGTTGTCCAAGGCCCCTGGTTCGTCAGCGGGTGCCGTAGACGTTGAACTCCGCGGCGGAGCCGAAGACGGCGCCGTTGAGCGAGCTGGTGCCGACGAACTTCACGTACCGGCCCGCCTTGGCCGTGAAGTCCAGCTTCTGTACGGCGGTGGAGTTCGGGAACGCACCCGACGCGACCGGCGTACCCCAGTTCTGCCCGTCCGCGCTGACGTAGAGCTCGTACCCCTTGAACATCCCGTTGGTCCCGCTCTGCCGTGGCAGGTAACTGAACCCGTTGACCTGGTACGTCGACCCGAGATCGAGCGTCATGTGGTGCGGGTAACCGGGCGGTGTACTGACCTGGGACCACGCGGAATGCCAGATGGTGCTGGGGTTTCCGTCCAGCGCCGCTGTCGCCGCACCACCCGTCGCGGCGTCCTCACTGCTCACGTCGGTCACCGTGATCCGCGACTGCGGGACGATGCCCGGCGGCAGCACAGTCGCTTCGGCGGCGACCGTCGCGCGGCCGCCCGTCACCGTCAGCGGGTACTTGCCCTCCGGCGTACCGGCGGGCGGCGTCAGGTCCCATGTCGTCGTCACACTGGTGCCTGCGGCAACGGACGCGTGCGTGGCTGGTGTCGTCGGCGCGACCGTCCAGCCGTCCGGCGCGGTCAGCCCGAGCGTGATGTCGTTCGCCGCGACCACGTCGTTGTTGGTGAACGTCGTCTTCACCGTGTTCGCCTCGCCGGAGACGAGACCCGTCACGCCGGACACCGCGACCGAGGTGCAGTCCGCCGGCTCGGACGTCGTACCGAGATCGGTGACGGCGAAGTTGTCGATCACGAAGTCGGCCTGGTTGCCGCCGCCGCTGAGCTTGCGCAGGCCGACCCAGTAGTCGCCGCCGCAGCCGGCCACGAACTCCTGGCTGAACGTCGCCTTCGTCCGCTGCTCACCGATCGGCGTCGCCTTGACCTCGACCGACGCCGGGCGGTCGACCCCCTGGACCCACGCGTACTGCCCGGCACGGCCGCTCACGTAGTCGAAGCTGACCTTGTACTTGTGGCCCGGCTGGAAGTTCACCGTCCACGGCGCAGTCCGGTAGACGAGGCCCGCATTCTCCTCGTGCGACTTGAGCGACCATTCGCCGTCGAGCACGTCGTCGACGAGCTTTCCGTTCCAGCCCGCCTGGGTGTACGGCGCATGCTTGCTCGCAAGCACCGTCCGCGGATCCGTGACGCCACCCGCATCACCCTTCACGAACGGGCCCCAGCCCTGGTCGACGTTCTCGAAGTCCGCGACCAGCCCGGCGGCGGGCGGCGTCGTCTCCACGACCCGTACATCGTCCACCCGCACCCGCGCTGCCCCCGCCGCTGCTCCGATTCCGAGGTAAGCGGTGCGATCCTTGGCTTCGAAGAGGATTCGCACCCGCTGGTAGTACGCGCCGTGTTTGTCGTCGGCGGCAACCATATTCTCGACGGTCGATCTGGTCACCACATTCTTCACCCCGCCGACGGAGATCGTCGTCGGCCGCGACTTGCCCGGCTCGACCTCGATCCACGCGGACGCGCTGTAGGTGCGACCCGGGGTCAGTCCGGTGAGCTGCTGACGGAGCGAGGATGCACGTGTGCCGAGCGACGCGACGTGCTGCCCGTTCTCGACCCTGTCGATGGTCGCGCCGCCGGTCGGGTTCCAGGCGGTGAGGTTGCCGGCGTTGAAGCCGGGGTCCTTCAGGTGCGTGCCTTCACCCCAGGTCACTACCCGCGGCTTCGGAGCAGTTACCGGGTAGAGCACGTACGGCTTGCCCGGGACTGCGTTGAGCGAGATGCTTCCGTGCTCGGCCCGGATGGTGGTCGGCTTGGTCCGGCCGGTGTCCGACAGCTGGTACGCGGTGAAGGTGCTGACACCGGCGAGAGCGGCGGGCAGCTGCCACGTCGTACGCCCGCCTGCCGGGTTGTAGTGGTACAGCTTCTTGTTGCCGTCCCACGGGAGCAGGTACTTGTCGCCGTCGAGCACCTTCGCGTTGCCGACGTACACGGCCCGCTTGCCGTTCTCGACCGCGCCGCGGACGCCGCCGGAGAACCGGATGTCGCCCGCGTTCCAGTCCAGGATCTTCTGCTGCTGCAGGAACTTCGTCGGCAGGTTGCGCTGCCAGATGTTGCTGTAGAACGCGTTCCAGTCGGTCTCGCCGGTCCAGCCCTCGAACTCCACGAGCGAGGCCTGGCCGAGGATCGGGTCGTTGTTCCAGACGTCCTTCTCGTGGTTGCGGACGAACCGGATGATCTTGCTGTTCAGGCCCTTGTTGGTGGCGCCGCCGTAGTCGAGGTCGGTCGCCCAGTGCGACCAGAGCGAGGTGCGCTCGTGCCGGTCGGCCCACTCGGTGGAGATCTGCCAGCCCTGGTCGGCGAGCTGCCGGCTGAGGCCGTCGGCCAGCCAGCCGGACTGGTAGTACACGTCGATGTACAGCTGCTGCAGGTTCTTGTCCGTCTCGTCACGGAGCTGCTGGAACCGCTTCACGATGTTGCCCGAGGCAAGGTCCGGACGCTGCTTGATGTAGTAGCTCTGGTTCAGCCAGTTCCAGCCCCGGGCGTTCTTGTCGACCAGCTCCTCGCTGAACGCGTTCGCCTCCGGGTAGGACTCGGTCGCGTTCACGTGGACGCCGAACGCCGCGTTCCAGGACTTGCCCTGCCGGAGCAGCGTGTTCAGGTCGGCGAGGCCGCCGGCCCGGGTGTTGTAGTTGCCGCCGTAGTCCGGGTGCGCGGAGTCGTGCCCCTCGGAGCCGTACCCCTTGAGGATCGCCATCTGGCCGAGTCCGTCGGTGGCCAGCGAGATCCGCTTCACGTCGTCGAGCGTGCGCAGGAACGGGTGCGTGGCCTGGCTGGCGAAGTTGAACGGGATGTGCGTGATCACCCGGTCCTTGACCAGCTCGCCGCCATTCGGCTCGGTCATGATCGTGCGGAACGCGACCGCGCCGTCCTCCCAGTCGACGGTGCCGTCCTGGTTCGCGTCCGGCGTCACGACGACCTTCGCCCACGGGAGCGGCTCGGTGTACGGCGAGGTGTCGGCACGGTAGGTCCACTGGCCGCTCCAGACGCTGACGCGCGTACTGCCGTCGGCCGCCTTGCGGGCCCGGTGCCAGAACCGGGCGCCGTCGTCGACGGACTGACCGGACGGCTTGTCGTACGTCGAGTTCGACTCGATGCCCGCGGCGAGCCCGCCGGTGTTGACGAACGCGTACGCCGCTCCGGTCGCGGACGCCTCGCCCGGCGTGCTCGCGGTGACCGGCGTGATCCGGTCCGCGGTGCGCGTCGAGTCCGGGTCCAGGGTGGTGAACGCGGTGGTCGCGCCGGCGTCCGTGCTCGCCACCGAGACCAGGTCGTGGTCCGGGACGTCGATCGTGTGCACCCGGCTCGCCGCGGTGTCGCGGACCGCGTCGATCGCGAACGTCGTCACGCGCCCGGTCACGCTCAGGCTGGCGTCCAGCTCGACGCCGGGCAGGGCGTCGAAGACGAGCCGGTACGACGCGCGGCCCCCGTCGGCCGCGGGCGGCGCGGCCAGTCGCGCGGCGCGGGCGACGCCGTTGATCGTGATGGTCGAGATCGCGTCGGGTTGCCCGCCGAGGGCCTGCCCGGAGGCGTTGTCGACGTACTTGATCACCCGGGGGAAGTCCGCCCCGACGGTGACCGTCAGCTCCGGCGACCGCAGCGTCAGGTCGCCGTCGGTCTGCTGGGCCCGCGCGCCCGTGGGCACGCCCAACAGACCGGCGGCCAGCGCTACGGCCAGTACTCCACACCCCACTGAACGTTTCATGGCGATGAAGTTCGCACGTAACCGCTAAGTCGTCAAGAGAAACGAACAGTTATGAGCAAGTTCGGACAAGTTCCCTGGTCGCCGTCGAACATCGTCCATGTCATGGGGACCTAGGACATCTGGTCAGATGTCCTAGGTCCCCAAAAGCTGTCCGAGGTTGCAGCGGGGTCACTGCAGAGCCGGCGTGATCCGGCCGGTCACCGCGCCGAGGCCGAGCCGCGAACCGTCGGCCGCGGTCGCCCACGCGGAGATCGTGACCACGTCGCCGTCCTCGAGGAACGTGTGGTCCTTCCCGTCCACCACCAACGGCTCGCGGCCGCCCCAGCTGAGCTCGATGAACGAGCCGCGCTGGTCCTTCTCCGCGCCGCTGACCGTGCCGGACGCGTACAGGTCGCCGGTGCGGACACTCGCGCCGTTGACGGTCAGGTGCGCGAGCATCTGGGCGGGGGACCAGTAGATGTCGCGGTACGGCGGGGAGCTCACGAGGTGCCCGTTCAGCGTGACCTCGAAGGTGATGTCGTAGTTCGTCAGGTGCTGACCCGCCAGGTACGGGAGGACAGGCGGGTCCTGCCGGGGAAGCGGGACGGCGGAGGCGGCGAGTGCGTCGAGCGACACCACCCAGGGCGAGATCGAGGTGGCGAAGGACTTGCCGAGGAACGGGCCCAGTGGCACGTACTCCCAGGCCTGCAGGTCGCGGGCGGACCAGTCGTTGACGACCACCACGCCGTACACGTGCTCCTCGAAGTCCTCGACGGAGACCGGTTGTCCGAGCGTCGACGGCGTACCGACGACGTACCCGAGCTCGACCTCGATGTCGAGTCGCTGGGACGGCCCGAACGTCGGCGTGGTCGCGGCCGGAGCCTTGCGCTGGCCGGACGGGCGGACGATGTCGGTGCCGCTGACGACGATCGTGCCGGCGCGGCCGTGATACCCGATCGGGAGGTGCTTCCAGTTCGGCAGCAGCGGCTCGGAGTCCGGGCGGAACAGCCGGCCGAGGTTCGACGCGTGCTGCTCGGAGGCGTAGAAGTCGACGTAGTCCGCGACCTCGAACGGCAGTTGCATGGTCACTGCGGACTGCGGTATCAGGTGCGGCTCGACCGTGTCGCGGTCGGCCTCGGTGCGGACCAGTTCGAGCAGCCAGTTCCGGGTCGCGCGCCACGCCGGGCGGCCGAGCGCGAGGAACGCGTTCAGCGTCGGCTCGGCGAACAGTTGCGCGCCGTCCAGCATCTGCGCGGACGCGACCGGCGCCAGGTCGATGATCTGGTCACCGATCGCCGCACCCACGCGCGGCTCCTCGTCGCCGTACCGGAAGACGCCGAGCGGCAGGTTGTCCGGCCCGAACGGCGAACCGTCCGGGATCTCGATCCAGCTCATGCCATCAATCCCAGCGTCTTCAGGTCGGCCAGCGGTTCTTCGATGCTGCACGAGCCGAACGACGTGAACCATCGGCGGGTGCTCGCGGCCTGGTCGTCGGACAGTTCGCGCGCCCGCGCCGCCAAGGCCTCGCCGTCGCGGTCGGCGAGCAGCGTCGCCAGGTCGTCGGTCGACGCGCCGTCCAGCGACGCTCGGGTCGCCAGCAGCACGTTGAGGAAGCCGTGGTGCTCGAAGCCGGTGTCCGTCGCGGTGTGCCGGACCGCGTTGTGCAGCCCGGCGGTGCACTTGAACGCCACCTCGCGGTCCAGACAGGCCTCGATGAAGGCCGCGACCTGCGCCTCGGACGGGAACAGGGCCGCGTCGAGGCCGCCAGTGCGGAGCTTGGCGGCGTACCCGGCGTCGGCGACCACGTCCAGGGCCCGTTCCCAGGCCCCCTCCAGGCCGATCTCGACGTACGCCGTCTCCTCGTCGAGGCAGTCGTCGCACGCGCGGACCACGCGCAGCGCGTTCCGGGACAGGTCGGCCTCGTCCCGCAGCCGGACCTCGACCGCGGTGACCGTGACGTCCTTCGAGCGATCGCCGTACCGGACCACGGGCTCGATGCCGCCGGCGCCGCCGCTGATCACGACCGTGACCTCCAGCGGGCCGTGGTCGACGCCGGGGTCCGGCTGCGGCCCGGAGCCGGTGCGGGTCCGGGCGGCCTCGGTGGCGACCTTCGTCAGGTCCTCGTCGGCGCAGACGAACGGCCCGACCAGGTCGGCGTACGGCGCTGCGCGATGCGCCCGGTGCGCGGCGACGGCCTCGGTCAGCGGCAGGTTGCCCGGCGGGAACGTCGACGCGTCGTCGACCAGGCGCCGGTACAGGGCAGGGACGGTTGACATGACCCTGAGCCTAACGGATCCTTTCGGTAAGCGGACGCAAGCGTTCGACTATCGAACATCGGAGCGGGAGAGATGGCGTTCTACCGGCAGGTCGGGGAAGTTCCGTCGAAGCGGCACACGCAGTTCCGGAAACCGGACGGCGGGCTCTACTACGAGGAGCTGATGGGAGAGGAGGGGTTCTCGTCGGACTCCTCGTTGCTGTACCACGCCGGCGTACCGTCCGCGATCGTGGACTCCCAGGTGTGGGACCTGCCGGATCTCGCCACCGTCCCGAACCACCCGCTGACGCCGCGGCACCTGAAGCTGCACGACCTGTTCACCGACACGTCCAAGGCGAACCCGGTCGAGGACCGCCGCCTGGTGCTCGGCAACGGCGACGTCCGGATCTCGTACGTCGTCGCGGAGCAGCCGTCGCCGTACTACCGGAACGCGATCGGCGACGAGTGCGTGTACATCGAGAAGGGCTCGGCGACCGTCGAGACCGTCTTCGGGGTGCTGCACGCGGTCCAGGGTGACTACGTGATCATCCCGCGCGCGACCACCCACCGCTGGCTGCCCGGGCTCGAGGGCGTGCACGCGTACTGCATCGAGGCCAACTCGCACATCGCGCCGCCCAAGCGCTACCTGTCCCGGTACGGGCAGTTCCTCGAGCACGCGCCGTACTGCGAACGCGACCTGCACGCCGCGCGCGAGCCGCTGGTCGTCGAGGGCTCCGACGTCGAGGTGCTGGTGAAGCACCGCGGCAATGGCGCGGGCGGGATCGTCGGGTCGCGGATGACGTACGCGACGCACCCGTTCGACGTGGTCGGCTGGGACGGCTGCCTGTACCCGTACACGTTCAACGTCAGCGACTTCGAGCCGATCACCGGGCGGATCCACCAGCCGCCGCCGGTGCACCAGGTGTTCGAGGGGTACAACTTCGTGGTCTGCAACTTCGTGCCGCGGAAGGTCGACTACCACCCGCTCTCGGTGCCGGTGCCGTACTACCACTCGAACGTCGACTCCGACGAGGTGATGTTCTACTGCGGCGGCGACTACGAGGCGCGGAAGGGCTCCGGGATCGGGCTCGGGTCGATCTCGCTGCACCCGGGCGGCTACGCGCACGGGCCGCAGCCGGCGGCGATCGAGGCGTCGCTCGGCGCCGAGCGGTTCGAGGAGCTCGCGGTGATGGTCGACACCTTCCGCCCGCTCGAGCTCGGCGAGGGCGGCCGGGCGGTCGACGACGGTGTGTACGCCTGGACCTGGGCGGGTCGCCGCAAGGACTGACCAGGCGTGTCTCCGCGCGGACCGGTGGTCTGTGGGATTCTGTCCCCCGTGAGTGAGGACGACGGGGACGCAACTTCACAGGTCGCAGAGGTCACGCCGGAGGTAGCGATGCCGCCACGGGATCCGGGCAAGCCGTTCGTGGTCGGGATCGACCGGGACGCGGTGCTGCGCCGGCGCGAGGTGGTCCGGACCGTCGAGCGGCGCGGCGCCTGGGTGACGGCGGCGCTCGGCGTGGTCGGGATCGCGGCCGCGGTCTACGCGCTGGTCGCGTTCCGCGGCTCCGGGATGTGGCCGTTCGCGCTGCTGCTGATCCTGGCGATGGTCCCGCTGGTGCTCAGCACGGTGATGGTCTACCGCCTGCAGGCCGAGCGGCAGGAGTGGTACGACGCCAACGAGCTGCCGCCGGTGGCGATGCGGATCTCGGTCAAGGGACTCGAGCTGGCCTGCGACGGAGCGGCGTACCCGGTGGTGTTGCCGTGGGCGACGGTCCGCGGCTTCACGCAGCACAAGCTGCTCGGTCAGTACATGCTCGATCTGGCGCTCGTCCGCGGCGTCGGCGCGACGACGGCCGGGGTCCGCGGCCTTGACCAGCCGTCGGTCCGGAGCGTCGTCAAGCCGAACCCGCTGCTCCGGCCGACCGGCATGTTCCTGGTCAAGGCCCTCGACCAGCCCGTCCACGTCATCGACGAGGCGATGAAGCACTTCTCCAACGGCACGGCCGGGGTGCTGCGTTAGCAGGGCAATGCGCGGTACCTGTAGCCGAGCTTGGTGAGCTTGGTCAGGGCGTTGTCGAGGGCGGCGACGGTCTGCGCGCGGTTGCCGCCGCCGTCGTGCAGCAGGATGATCGCGCCGGGGCGCGCTCCGGCCAGGATCGCGTGCTCGATCCGCGCGGTGCCGGGCTTCTCCCAGTCCTTGGTGTCCACGTCCCAGAGCACCTGACGCTGGTGGTACGCGGTCGCGATCGCCTGGATCTTCGCGTTCGTCGCGCCGGTCGGCGGTCGCAGGCACTTCGACTTCACCCCGGCGCCGATCTCCTGGCGGATCCGCGCGTCCGGCAGCTGGGTGAGCGTCTTGTGGTCCCAGGTGTGGTTGCCGACGCTGTGCCCGGCGGAGCGCTCGGCCGCGATCAGCTCCGGGTACTGCGCCGCCTGGATGCCGAGTACGAAGAACGTCGCCCGCGCGTCGTGTTTCCGCAGTACCTGGAGGATCTTCGGCGTCCACTCGCGCTGCGGGCCGTCGTCGAAGGTCAGGTACAGCACCTTGCCGTGCCGGGCCAGGTTCCAGTCGTCGGCCGGCGGCTTGCGGGCCGGCGGTTTCACGACCGGGCGGGTCGGTTGCTTGGCGGACGACGGCTCACCTCGCTTGGAGGTGACCGGCAGGGTCAACGAGCCCTGCTGCGGCGTCGCCTCGGCCGACGGTGCGGCGGACGTGACGGTGTGCGCGGAGGGCGTGGCGGCTTGGGCGAGGACGGCACCGCAGAGCAGGGCGGCGACCAACGGCAGCAGCCTGCCGGGCGGCTTGGTCATGGGCGGAATCTTCTCGCGTGGCCGGGGCCATCCGTTCATGGGGTGGGGGTGTGTCGGCCGTAGGGTGTGCTTTCGTGCCGGAGATCCCGGCGGCGGACCTGTGAGGCGGGGCGATGACGGACGACGGTGAGCGGACGACGATGACGAGACGAACGGTGATCGGCGGCGCGGCCGCACTGGCGGCGGCCGGGTTCCAGACCGTTCCGGCGTACGCCGGCCAGGGATCGGGCCGGACCGTCCGGCTGACCGTGATGGGCACCACCGACCTGCACGGCAACGTCTTCAACTGGGACTACTTCAAGAACGCCGAGTACGACGACAGCGCGCACAACGACATCGGCCTCGCGAAGATCTCCACGCTCGTCACCGCGGTCCGGGACCGGATCGCCGCGGATCGCCGGGCGCCGCGACCGCTGCTGCTCGACGCCGGCGACACCATCCAGGGCACCCCGCTGGCGTACTACTACGCGAAGATCGAACCCATTACCGACGGGCACGTGCACCCGATGGCCGCCGCGATGAACCGGATCGGGTACGACGCCGCCGCGCTCGGCAACCACGAGTTCAACTACGGCCTCGACATCCTCCGCAAGTTCCAGCGCCAGCTGCGCTTCCCGCTGCTCGGCGCGAACGCCCAGGACGCGAGCACCGGGCTGCCGGCGTTCCCGCCGTACCTGCTCAAGCGCGTGCACGTGCCGGGGGACAAGCCGGTCACCGTCGGCATCCTCGGCCTGACCAACCCCGGCATCGCGATCTGGGACAAGGCGCACGTCGAGGACAAGCTGACGTTCGGCGGCATCGTCGAGCTCGCGAAGGTCTGGGTCCCGAAGGTCCGCGCGGCGGGCGCCGATGTCGTGGTCGTCTCCGTGCACTCGGGCATGGACCTGTCCTCGTCGTACGGCGACGCGCTGCCGTACCCGGAGAACGCGTCCGCGCTGATGGCCGAGACCGTGCCGGGGATCGATGCGGTCCTGGTCGGCCACGCGCACCAGGAGATCCCGGAGCGGCTGGTCACGAACACGACCACCGGCGAGCAGGTCGTGCTGAGCGACCCGCTGAAGTGGGGGATGCGGCTGGCGCTGTTCGACCTGGACCTGCAGAAGGTACGCGGGCAGTGGAAGGTGGTCGGCCGGCACAGCCAGGTGCTGAACGCGAACACCGTCGACTCCGACCCGCAGGTCGTCGCGCTGCTGCAGAAGGACCACGACACGGTCGTCGAGTACGTGAACTCGAAGATCGGCACCTGCACCGAGGCGATGTCCGCGGCGACCGCGCCGTGGGAGGACACCGCCGCGCTCGATTTCGTGAACTTCGTCCAGGCGGACGCGGTTGCGAAGGCGCTCGCCGGTACGCCGCAGGCCGCGCTGCCGGTGCTCGCGATCGCGGCGCCGTTCAACCGAGCGGCGTCGATTCCCGCCGGGGAGGTCTCGATCCGCGACGTCGCCGGCCTCTACGTCTTCGACAACACGCTGCTCGGCGTGACGATGACCGGTGCGCAGCTCCTGGAGTACCTGGAGTTCTCCGCGCGCTACTTCCAGCAGGTCTCCGGCACCGGCCCCTTCCCGTCGAGCCAGGTGACGAACGCCCCGACCCCGACCGCGCCGAACGGCACGCCGGACTACAACTACGACATCCTCGGCGGCCTGACGAAGCCGCTGACGTACCAGATCGACATCGCCAAGCCGGCCGGCTCCCGGATCACCGGCCTCGCGTACGGCGGCACACCGGTCGCCGCCGACCAGCAGTTCGTTGTCGCGGTCAACAACTACCGCCAGTCCGGCGGCGGCAACTTCCCGCACGTGAAGACCGCGCCGGTCGTCTACAACCGCCAGGTCGAGATCCGCCAGCTGATGATCGACTACGTGACCGCCACCGGCACCGTCGACCCCAAGGCCTTCCACACCGGCGACTGGGCTCTCACCTCGAACGGCGCCCCGATCACCGTCACCGCCTGACGCCGTACCGTCCGGTTTTCGGGCAGACCGGTTGCCGGTACGTCGTTCGCGTGCGCAGACTGCCGTGATGCGGACTCTGCTCAGAGCTGTTGCCGAGCCGCGGGCCACGCGAGCGGCGTACTGGAACGAGGTCGTGGCCGCGCGGATCGGCGGCCTCGACCTCCGGCTGGACGACGGGCCCGACGTGCGCGACGAACTGCTGATCGGCACGGTCGGGCCGCTGCAGGTCGCGGTGTCCCGCTCGGGTCCCGGCCAGGCCACCCGGACGGCGGCGCACGTCCGCGCGCACGACCCCGACGCCTTCGTCCTGTTCGCGCAGGGGGAAGGCGTGACGGTCAGCGAGCAGGACGGGCGATGCGCACAATTCGGGCCGGGCGACATCGGGCTGTCGGATCTCTCGCGGCCGTTGCGCTGCACGTACTCCGAACGGCGCGTGATCATGCTGTCCTACCCGAAGGCGCTGAGCCCGCTGCCGGAGCATCGGGCGGCAGGACTGACGGGCGTCAGCATCTCCGGGGCGGACGGTACCGCGGCGCTCGTCTCCGGCCTCGTGCAGCAGTTGCCGAAACATCTCGACGCGGACGACGGCGCGCGCGGCGCCCGGATCGGGGCCGCGATCCTCGACCTGGTCTCGGTCGGCCTGGCCGCACGCCTCGATGCCGAACAGGCGCTACCGGCCGAGACGCGCTCCCGCGCGCTCCTGCATCGGTGCCGGGCGTTCGTCGAGACCAATCTCGGCGACACCGCCCTCACGCCGGCTGCGATCGCGGCCGCCCACCACATTTCGCTGCGCTACCTGCACCGGCTGTTCGAACCCACCGGCGAGAGCGTCGCGGCGCTGATCCGGTCGCGCAGACTGGACCGTTGCCGGCGCGACCTCCTCGATCCCGCGCTCGGCGACCGTCCGGTGGCAGCGATCGGGGCGCGCTGGGGTTTCACCAACGCGGCGCATTTCAACCGGGCCTTCAAGGTCAGGTTCGGGCTGCCGCCGGCCGAGTACCGCGCGGTCCACGGTGCGCGCGGAGACAACAACCCGGCGCTGTAGTGCAACCACCGTACGGCGTCCTCCGACGACGCTGGCGGCATGAAAATCGCATTGCTTGCCCACGGCACCCGTGGCGACGTCCAGCCCGCCCTGGCGATCGGGTCGGTCCTGCAGCGCCGCGGGCACTCCGTCCGCTTGTGCGTCAACGCTGATCTGGCTGGGTGGTCGGCGCGAACCGGCGTACCGGTCACGTCGTCGGCGCTCGATGTGGGGCGATTCTTGAACTCTGCAGAAGCCCGCGAGATCCTCGCGCGTGGGCGCATCTCCACGCTGGTCCGCCGGGTCACGGCCGACGAACGCAAGGCCGACGCGTCGATCGCGCAGTCGGTCGCGGAGGTCGCGGCGGACGCCGACCTGATCCTCTCCAGTCTGGGGATGGCGTTGCGCGGAGCGGCGTTGCACGAGGTGACCGGACGGCCGGCGGCGAGTCTGCTGTGTGCGCCGATGACGCCGACCGCCGCTTGGGCGAGCCTGGCGGGTCCGGTGCGCGACTTCCGCTTCGGGCCGCTGAACCGGCTCACGTTCGCGGCCTTCGACAACCTGCTGTGGCGGCAGAGCAAGCCGAGCATCGGCCGGTTGTGTCAGGAGCTGGGCGTGCCGCCGATCGACCGGCCACTCCGGATCGGGGCACTGCCTGCTGTGCATGCGTACAGTCCGCGGCTGGTCCCGCGGCCGGGAGACTGGGGCCCTGAGCAACATGTTGTGGGACCGGCGCTGCCAGGAATGGAGCTGCGTGCTGTCTTGGGGGAGTCGGTCGTCCCGGAGGACCTGCTCGCGTGGCTGACGGCCGGTGAGCCTCCGGTGTACTTCGGGTTCGGCAGTCTGCCGGTGCCGGATCCGCGGGGCCTGCTTGACGACATCGTGGCCGTCGCCGGGCAACTCGGCGTACGGGCGCTGATCGCGTCCGGGTGGACCGACTACGGCGTCGCGCCGGGGAAACTCGCGGACAACGTGTTCCTCGTCGGCGCGGAGCTGAACCACGACGAGGTGCTGCCGCGCTGTAGGGCGGCAGTGCACCACGGCGGCTCCGGTACGACGGCGGCCGTGACCCGGGCCGGGATCCCGTCGGTGATCGTCAGCCTGTTCCTCGACCAGCCGTTCTGGGCATGGCGCCTCCGCCGCCTCGGCCTAGGCATCGAACTGCCGTACCGCTCGCTGAACCACACCCGGCTGCTCCGGGCGGTACGCGAGGCGCTCACCACGCAGTACGTCGCCAAGGCGCGGGCGTTCGGCGACGTACTCCGCACCGAGAACGGCGCTGAGCAGGCCGCCGCCGTCATCGATCGCTGGGCAGAGTCCCCGGCGCCCCGAGCACCACATCGCCGAGCTCAGCCGTGACCGCCATGAACAGGCCGAGATCCAGCTCGGTCTCCGGCCGGGCGAGCTGCGCCGGCGTCCCCGCCCGCGCGACCAGCTCGGCGAACCCCGCCGGGGTAGAGATGTGCAACGCCCGGCACCCGGTAGGCCCACTGCACACCGCGTGCGGCACGTTCATCGGCACCCGGAAGTAGTCCCCCGACCGCAACTCCACGAACTCGTCACCCGCCCACACACTCAACCCACCCTCCAACACCCAGAACCGCTCCTCGTACCGCGTGTGCAGATGCAACGGCGTCATCTCCCCACCCGACAACCACGTATCACTCAAGTCATGCCGCCCACCCGTCTCCTCCCCAGTAGCCAGCACCGTTGCCCGAAGCCCCCGCCCAAGCACATAACTACGCCCACCAACCTCAGTCATCTCACCCTCCACCAGTCGCCCCAACGCCGTGACCGTAACCACCCCAACCCCCATCCAGCAGCCCCAACGCGACCGACTGTGCACCCAAACTCAACCCCTGTTCCCACCCAGAGAACCCAACAGCCGAAGACGCAAAACAGCGGCACCTCCACCAGCCGCCCCACAGCCGAGCAAACCCCGCCAACCTGGCGACCGAGCCCTTCCTGACCCCGAGCACCGCTCGAACGGAAGCCGCCCGCAGACGCCTGCCATTGCGGTACGGCGCCGCCCGCAGCCTGCCGGGTACTGCGCACCTGCCTGCCCCGTGCCTCGTGCGGCGTGGCCGCTCCGCCTGCCGCTCGCCGTGTGCCGCCTCCTGCATGCGGCCTGCCGACTGCTGCGGTCGCCTGGCACGCGCCGACCTCGCCTGCTGGGTGCCAGGCTGCCGCGTGCTGGCGACCAACCCGCCGGGACCTCTGGGCACGGTGCGCAGGCCGGTTGCCGTGCTGGGTGTTCGCGCGCGTGGTGGGCGTGGCGCCGGTGGTGGGGCGGGCGGTGCGGGGTGCGCCTCCGCCGAAGGCGTGAGAGGCAGCCGCCGCGTAGCGGTGTCCTTTCAACCACCGTCGCGGAGCCCGTTGGTGCGCCGGTGCCGGGGCGGGCTGTGCGGGATGCGCCTCCGCCGAAGGCGGCAATAGATCTGTCAGCGCGGAGCGCTGCCCGCTTTTGTCAGGTGAGGTCTACGCCGGCGGCTCGGAGTTCGGTGAGGGCCTTTTGGGTGGTGGATTCGGCTACGCCGGCGGTGAGGGTGGTGAGGACTGTGGTGCCGAAGCCTTCCTTGCGGGCGTCGAGGGCGGTGGCGCGGACGCAGTAGTCGGTGGCGATGCCGCAGACGTCGACGTCCGTGACGCCCTTGGTGCGCAGCCAGTCGGCCAGCGGGTGGCCGCCGTCGTGGGACTTGCCTTCGAAACCGGAGTAGGCGGCCGCGTACTCGCCCTTGTCGAAGATCGCGTCGAACGGCTGCGGGTCCAGGTTCGGGTGGAAGCTGACGCCGTCGGTGCCCGCGACGCAGTGCGGCGGCCAGGAGTGTACGAAGTCGGGCTCCCGGGAGAAGTGGTCGCCCGGGTCGATGTGGTGGTCGCGGGTGGCCACGACGTACGCGTACTGCCGGTCGTCCGGGTCTGCCTCGTGCCACCGGTGCAGCAGTTCACCGATCCGGAACGCGACGTCGGCGCCACCCGCGACGGCCAGGCTTCCGCCCTCGCAGAAGTCGTTCTGCACATCAACCACGATCAGTGCCCGAGCCATCGCGACGCTCCTTATACCGGGGTGCTCCCTGAGCCCACCGTACAAGCGTCGACGCCGTCAGCGCCGCATTACGCAGGCATCAGGTCGCCACCGGTCACCCGCAGCAGCTGCCCCTGGACCGCCTTGGTCCGCGGCGACGTGAGGTACAGAATCGCGTCGGCAAGCTCGCCCACGTCCGGCAGGTGCCGAGCCGTGAAACCAGCCGTCACCCGGTCCAGCGCCTCCCGCGGAATCATCCGGTGTACGCCGTTCTCGAGCGTGATTCCCGGCAGTACGACGTTCACGAGCACCCCGTCCGCGCCCAGATCGTGCTGCAGGCTCGCCGCCAGGCCGTGCAGTCCGGCCTTCGCCGCGCCGTACGCCCACGCCCCGCCGCCCATGCCGCGTTCGGCGAGATCCGTCGAGACCAGCACCAGCCGCCCGTGCGCGGATCGCCGCAGCGCGGGCGCCACCTGCTGCGCGAGGTGCATGTTGCCCTCGAGGTTCGCCCGCACGATCGCGGTCCACCACTCCGGCGTCGCGTCCTCGATCCGCTCCGTGCGTCCGTCGGGCGGGCCCCAGTCGACCGCGTTCGCGACCACCGCGTCGAGCCCGCCCCAGCGGTCGACCGTGGACGCCACCGCGGCGGCGATCGTCTCCGGCGCGTTCAGGTCCAGCGGTACGACGTACGCCGTGCCGCCCGCCTGCTCGATCTCCTCGGCGACCGCCTCGGCGGCGTCCTTGCGGGAGTTGTAGGTGATCGCGACCCGCGCGCTCTCGCGCCCGTACGCGATCGCGGTGGCCCGCCCGATCCCGGACGAACCGCCCGTCACCAGCACCGCGACATCCTTGAATCCCAGATCCATGACCCATCCTCCGCGTAGTTTGTTAGTCGGCTAAGAAGAAAACTTAGCCGACTAATAAACTGCAGGCAAGCGCCGTCAGGTCAGGGCGTGGGCGGCGGCGGTGAAGAGCAGGGCGGCGGACGTGGCGCCGGGGTCCTGGTGACCGACGCTGCGTTCGCCGAGATAACTCGCGCGGCCCTTGCGGGCCAGCATTCCGATGGTCGCGTCGCGCCCGCTCTCCGCGGCCCGCACAGCAACCTGCAGCGTTCCGCGCAGGTCGCCGGTCCCCGCAAATGCTTCGACGGCCGGCGCGAGTGCGTCGTACATGGTCTTGTCGCCGCTGTCGGCCCGGCCCCGCGCGACCACCCCGGCGAGCCCGGCGCGGAGTCCCGTCGCGAACCGATCGGCATCCACAGTGGTCTCGTCCCCCAGGGCCTCACCGAGACCGAGGAAGAAGGCCCCGAACAGTGGTCCCGCGGCGCCGCCGACGTTGCTGATCACGGTCCCGCCGACGTGGCCGAGCAGGTCACCGGGGCTGGATCGAGTGGCGTCGAGTCCCGCGACCACGACGCGGAAGCCGCGATCGAGATTGGTGCCGTGATCGGCGTCCCCGATGGCGGCGTCGAGCGCGTTGAGCCGATCCTTGTGATTGCTGACCAGCTGGCCGAACTCACGGATCCAGGCGGCCAGAATCGGTGCGGTGAGGTGCTGCGTCACGATCAGCCCTTCACCGCTGGGAGTCCGGCCGCTCGCACTTGCCGGTCCGCGGCGGTCCGGGAGAGCGCGAGGAAGGTCAAGCCGGCCAGCACGCCCGCGCTCAGCTCGGCCAACAGGTAGACCGGCAACTGACTGAACTGGACCTGACCGCCGGCCAGTTGCTGGACCAGCATCGGGCCGACGGTCCGAGCGGGATTGATCGACGCGCCGGTGGCCGGCGCGACCGGAAGGATGACGCCGAAGACGACCAGGCCGATCGCGAGCCCCGCGAACCCGGCGGCCGCCTTGCGATGGGTCGCGCCGAAGACCGTCAACACCAGGATGAAGGTCCCGACGAATTCCGCGGTGAAGGCCTGCGCGGTCCCGACGCCCGGTCCGTACGTCGCGACGCCGAGCCCGAGGTCGCTCGCCCTGGAGCCCAGGACACCGAGGATCGCGGCGGCCCCGAGGATCGCGCCGACGGACTGGGCGGCGAGATAGGCCGGCACCTGCGCCCAGGGGAACTTGCCGGCTGCCGCCAGGCCGACGGTCACCGCAGGGTTGATGTGATTGCCGGAGATCGGGCCGAGTGCGTAGGCGGTCGCCACCACGGCAGCGGCGAACGCGAACGAGATCATCCCCAGATCGGCCATGGTGAACGGCGCCGCCCCGTTGGTCATCAAAGCCGCCGGTACCGCCCCGACGCCGACGAACACCAGGATCGCGGTGCCGATCAGTTCGGCGGCGAGGCGTTGCGGCAGGTTGTTGTCGTCCATGGGAGTCCCTCCAGGTGTGCCCCGAGGCGAGAACTGATTCCGAAGACCGTTCGACATTGTCGAATGTACGTCGGAAGTTACGCCTGTGGTTCACTGATGTAAAGGGTTGTTCGCTCAGCAGAGGGGTTGTGCCGATGATCCAGTCCGTCGATCGGGCTGTCCGGATCCTTGGGGCGTTGCAGGGTGCGCGCCGGCTGAGCCTGTCCGAGCTCGCAACCCGGCTCGACCTGCCGCCGTCGACGGCGCACGGGATCCTCAAGACCCTGCAGGCGCACGGCATGGTGCTGCAGGACCGCGATTCGAACCGCTACCAGCTCGGTCCCGCGGTGCTGAAGCTGGGCAACGTCTACCTGGACACGCTCGAACTGCGATCCCGGGCCGTCACCTGGTCCGAGGAGCTCGCCCGGCGCAGCGGCCACGCCGTACGGACGGGTGTGCTGACGTACGACGAGGTGGTGATCATCCACCACGAGCCGCGGCCGGACGGCAGCCGCCAGATGCCCGAGGTGGGGATCGTGATTCCCGCGCACGCGAGCGCCCTGGGCAAGGCGATGCTCGCGTTCCTGCCTGACCAGGCCGACGAACTGCTGGCGGGGGACACCCTGCGCAGTATGACGTCGGAGACAGTGGTCGATCCGGGCCTGCTGCGCAAGCAGCTCGAGGGCGTGGCGCGGGACGCCCTGGCCACCGAGCAGGAGGAGGCCGTGCTCGGCGAGGCGGGCGTCGCGGCGCCGATCTTCGACGCCTCGGGCCTGGCGGTCGGTGCCATCGGCATCGTTCTGCCCGCGGTCGACTGGGCCCAGGCCGACGCGACCTTCGCTGCCGTCCGCGAAGCGGCCCGCAACATCTCGCGTGAGCTGGGCGCGCATCGCTGGCCGGTCCAGCCCCGCTGATCCCGACGCTCTTTACAGCCGGATGACTGCGGCCTATGCTCCGAAATCCATTCGACATTATCGAATGCTATTCGGTTCCAGGCTGCGCGAGGAGTGGTGCGACGTGAAGAAGCTGATCAACGACCCGGCCGAGGTCGTCCCCGAGATGCTGCAGGGGTTCGTGCTGACCAACCCCGGCGTCACGCTGCTCGACGACGGGGTCGTCGTCCGCGCCGATCACGCCGACGTACGCCGCCGCGGCCAGGTGGCCCTGGTGTCCGGCGGCGGCGCGGGACACGAGCCGGCGCATGCGGGGTACGTCGGCACGGGGATGCTGACCGCCGCCGTCGCGGGCGATGTCTTCACGTCACCGTCGGTGGACGCCGTACTGACCGCGATCCGGGCGGTGGGTGGTTCCGGCGGCGTGCTGCTGATCGTCAAGAACTACACCGGCGACCGCCTCAACTTCGGGCTCGCGGCGGAGATCGCGCGCACCGAAGGCCTCGAGGTCGAGCTGGTCGTGGTGGCCGACGACGCCGCCCTCGCCGCGGACGGGGACAACGCCGGGCGCCGGGGCCTGGCCGGGACCGTGCTCGTCCACAAGGTTGCCGGAGCCGCTGCCGAGGCCGGGCTGCCGCTCGCCGCGGTCAAGCAGGAGGCGCTCCGGGCGGCGGAGTCCATCGCGACCATGGGGGTGGCGCTGACCGCCTGTACCGTCCCCGCGGCGGGCCGGCCCGGGCTGGAACTCGCCGCGGACGAGATCGAGTGGGGCCTCGGCATCCACGGCGAGCCGGGCGTCGAGCGCGGCACGATCCGCCCGGCCGACGAGGTCATCGACACGTTGCTCGCCCGGTTGGTCGCGGATCTCGGCATCGGCGCCGGAGAGCGCGTCGTTCTGCTGGTGAACAACCTGGGCGGGACGCCGGCGATGGAGCTCGGCATCATCGCCCGCCGGGCGGTCAGCTACCTGGCCGAGCACCGGATCACGCTCGAACGCGCCTGGGTCGGCAGCTTCCTCACCGCCCTGGACATGGCCGGCTGCTCCTTGTCGCTGGCGCGCGTCGACGACGACCTCCTGACCCGCCTCGACGCGCCTACCCAGACGATCGCGTGGCCGGCCGCGCACATCGGTCGTGTCGTGCACGAGGTCCCGGCCCCGCGGCGCCAGCGGGAGGTCGTTGCCACGAGCACCGTTCCGGTCGACGAGAACTCGGTCCTCTGGCAGACCGTCGAGGCGGTCTGCGCGCGACTCGTCGAGGCCGAGCAGGAGCTGACCGACCTCGACCAGCTCGTCGGCGACGGCGACCTGGGCATCAGCCTGGCACGCGGTGCGCGCGCTGTCCTGAACGACAGGACGCAGTACGACGGAACCGACGACGTCTCCGTCCTGCGCGGCATCGCGGGCACCGTGCGGCGCGTCGTCGGCGGTACTTCGGGGCCGTTGTACGCCGCGCTGATCCTCCGTACGGCGGCCGCCTTGAACGCCGGGGAACCGTGGCCGGTCGCCTTCCAGGCCGGTGTCGACGCGATCGCCGAACTCGGCGGGGCCAAGGTGGGCGACCGGACGATGCTCGACGCGTTGGTGCCGGCCGCGACGGCGTTACGGACCGGCTCGCTGGCCGACGCGGTCGCGGCGGCGCGCGTGGGTACCGACGCGAGTGCGGACATCGTGGCCGCGCGCGGGCGGTCGAGCTATCTCGGCGACCGCGTTCTGGGGGTCGTCGACCCGGGCGCCCGGGCCGTCGTCCTCCAGCTCGAGGTGATCCAGACCCACCTCGACGGAGTGGTAGCAGCCCACTGAGGCTGCATCAGCCGACCGGGCGGTCCGCCAAGGCGGCGAGTTCGGTGAAGAACGCGCGGTAGACGGGTTCGTCGGCCATCGGGATCTCGACCGTGGACAGCGAGCAGACGCTGCCCGTCAACCGTGCGTAGATCGGCTCGTCGAGGTCCTCGACGTACGAGAAATGCAGCAGGTAGACGCCGCGCTTGCGCGCCTGGACCTGTACCCGGACCCATTCCAGCGGGGTCCGGTAGGACCTGACGACGTTGCTGCGCTCGAACAGTTCGAGGACCCCGCGGTCGACGCGGATCTGCACCCGGCCGTGCTCGAAGACGATCGGCTCGGTCATTTCAGCCCCGAGTGCGCCAGGCCCTCGACGAACTGGCGCTGGGCGAGCACGAAGACGATCAGGACCGGCAGCACGGTCATCGTGGCCGCGGCGAGCTGGGTGTTCCACATGTCGGCGCCGTACGCGTCGGTGAACCGGGTGAGTGCCTGCGGCAACGTGAACAGCTCCGGTGAGGTCAGGTAGACAGTGGGTTCGAGGTACAGGTTCCAGGAGGAGAGGAAGGTCAGGATCGCGACCGCGGACAGCGCCGGCCGGGCGAGCGGCAGGCAGATCCGCCACCAGATCCCCGGGCGGCCGAGGCCGTCCAGCCGCCCTGCCTCCTCGAGTTCGGCCGGCAGCGCGATGAAGAACTGGCGCATGATGAACGTCGCCAGCACACACGGCGCGGCCAGTGCGGTGACGAGGATCAGCGGCCAGTGGGTGTTGATCATCCCGGCCTGCTTGAACACCTGGAACAGCGGGACGATCGTCACCTCGCTCGGCACCAGCAACCCGGCGAGCACCACCAGGAACAGCGCGTTCGCGCCAGGAAACCGGATCCGGGCGAACGCGTATCCGGCCATGCTCGACACCAGCAACGTGATCAGCGTGACCAGTACGGCGATGTAGACGCTGTTCACGTACTGCCGCGCGAACGGCTGGAACGTGAACGCCTCGCCGTACGCCGCCAGCGTCGGGTGCTCGGTCCACAACGTCGGCGGCGCCTTGAAGATCTCCGGCAACGGCTTGACCGACGCCGCGACCATCCAGATCGTCGGCACCGCGAACGGGAGCGCGAGGACGGCGAGCGCTGTCACCAGGAGCGCGCGCCGGATCCACGACGGTCTATTGTTCCCCCTATTGTTCATGGAACACCCATTTCCGGCGCAGCTGCCATTGCAGCAGCGTCAGCACCATCACGAAGCTCAACAGCATCAGCGCGAGCGTCGACCCGTAGCCGATGTCGTTGAACTCGAAGGCCTGCTGGTAGACGTAGTACACGAGCACCGTGGTGCTCAGTTCGGGCCCGCCGCCGGTCAGTACGGCGATCTGCGCGAACGACTGCAGCGCCCCGACGACGGTGATGATCGCGGTCAGCAGCACCGTCGGCGAGATCAGCGGCAGCGTGATCCGGGCGAACATCGCCCGGCTGCTCGCGCCGTCCATGCGCGCCGCCTCGTACAGCTCCGACGGCACGCCCTGCAGTGCCGCCAGGAACAGCACCATGTTCACCCCGACACTGCGGACGACCTGGCTGACGACGACCGACACCATCGCGGTGTCTCCGTGCTGCAGCCAGTTCGGCCCGTCGACACCGACCGCGCCCAGCAGGCCGTTGATGCCGCCGTTGTCCTGCAGCAGGAAGCCCCAGACCAGGGTCCACGCCACCACCGACACCACGACCGGCGAGAAGAACACGGTGCGGAAGAAGGTCGCGCCGCGGAACCGCCGGTTCAGCAGGACGGCGATCAGCAGGCCGAGCGAGATGTTCAGCACCACCACGCCGCCGGAGAACGCGACCGTTGCCAGCAGCACGTTCGGCAGCTGCGGATCGGACGCGAGGGCGGCGTAGTGGTCGGCGCCGACGAAGACCTGCTTGCCGGTGAAGACGTTCCACTTGTTCAGGCTGTACCAGATCGCCAGCCCGACCGGGATCAGCACGAACAGCACGACGCCGGCGAGCTGCGGCGCGATGAACAGGTACCCGGTCAGGACATCGCGCCGGCGAGTGGTCCAGTAGCGCATCACTTGGCCAGGATCGGCTGGATCGCGGCGCAGACCGAGTTCAGTACGGCGGGGATGTCGGCGTCGGCCTTCCACAGCGCGTCCAGTGCGGTCTTGCCCTTCTGGGCGATCTCGGCCGGGCTGGTGTGGTTGGGCAGCGTGACGGCGTTCGGCAGCTGGTCGACCACGACCTCCTGCAGCTGTGCGGCCGAGAGCTTCTTGTTGTTCTGGGCAAGCTTCTCGCCGGTCAGCAGCGACTTCCGCGGCGGCGGGAAGAACTGCGCGAGCTTCGCGGCGTTCTCCGGATTCGTCAGGTAGGCGAGGAAGTCCGTGGCCTGCTGCTGATGCTTGCTGGCGGCAAGGACACCGACCCCGGCCTGGCCGAGTACGGTGTGCCGCCCGGCCGGACCCGCCGGCAGCGGATGCAGACCGAACTTGAACGAGCCGGTGAGCAGCGACGCGCGGGACACCTGCGCGATCGTGAACGCCGCGTCACCCGCGAAGAAGTCGGCCTTCGTACCCGGCCCGGGCATCGCGCCGGTCTTGAACGCCGCGTCGTGCAGGAACGTGAACGCGCGCTGCATCTCCGGGCTGTTGAACGTGCAGGTCTTGCCGTCCGGGCTCCACGCCGCCCCGCCGAAGCCCGTCCACACCGTGGCCAGCGTGTTCCACGACTTGTAGTCGAAGTCCCGGATCACGAAGCCGGCCTTGCCGGTCTTCGCGTGTACGGCGGCACCCGCGGCCGCGACCTGGTCCCAGGTGAGCGTCTTCGGGTCGATCTTCTGGCCGGCCTTCGCCAGCACGTCGGTGTTCACGTACAGCGCGAACGGCGAGTTCGAGAACGGGTAGGCGTACAGCGTACCGTCGCGGCTGTACTCCTTGGTGGCGCTCTCCACGAGGTCGTCGTACTGCCAGCCCTCGGTCGACTTGAGCTTGTCGGTCAGGCCGACCAGCGCGTCGGAGGCGATCAGGTCCTTCGACAGGTCGCCCATCCAGGCCAGGTCGGGGGCGTTACCGCCGGCGATCTGCGTGGTCAGCGTGGTGTTGTAGTCCGCGAACGGCAGGCTCTCGAAGGTGATCGAGGTGACCTCGGGGTGGTCGGCCCGGTAGGCGGCGCCGATCGTGTCGAGCAGCTTCAGCTGGTCCGCGTTCGACGTCCAGACCGTCATCCGCAGCTTGACGTCGGTGGCCTGCGCTCCTTGAGTGCCGGTACCGGATGCGCCGCACGCGGCGGTCAGCGTCGCCGCCGTCGCCAGCGCGAGCGCGCCGAGCAGTTTCCTTGCAGTGATCATGATGTGGGTCCTTCGTGCAGGGGATGACTAGTAGCCGGCGATCTCGGGCCAGTGCAGCTCGACGCCGGCCGCGGTCAGCCGTCCTTGGAGCCGGCCGACGAGGGTGTCGTCGGTCGCGACGTGCTGCGGGCTCAGGCCGGTCTCGAGGCAGTACGCGACGAGCTCGCCGGCCGATTCGCCGATGTTCCACTCGACCGGATGCAGCCGGTAGGCGCCGTTGGTGATGTGGGTGGTACCAATGTTCTTGGCGGCCGGCACCAGGTTCTGGGTGGCCACCGGGACGAGCGCGCCGAGCGGGATCTCGAACGGTGCGCACTCGACGTCGATGTAGTTGTCGCCGCCGGTCGACGGGTGCAGGTCGATCCGGTACATCCCGACCCCGACCGAGGCGTCGAAGCGGGCCGGGCCGTCGTACCCGCGGACCTTGATCGAGATGTCCTGCTCGCGGACCGTGGTGAGGGCCTTGATCCGCCGCGACTCCCGGATGTACGGCGCCTGCGCGAAGCCGTCCGCCGTACCGACGAGGTCGCCGCGCAGCCGCAGGCCCGGCCAGCCGCGACCGCCGTCGGGGCGCGGCGCCTCGGTCTGCAGCCAGTACACGTACGCGCGGGACTGTGCCTTCGCGGCGCGCAGGTGGGCGTCGCGGTCGTCGGTGTCGATGATCGACCCGCCGACGTAGTCCAGCTGCGGCCAGTTGGCGAGCACGATGTCGCTGTCGTAGAAGCCCGCGGTGAAGTTCTGCCGGGCGGCGATCCGCCGGAACTGCCACAGGTCGCGGTCGCCGGCGTCGAAGCGCGGGTCCCCGGTCCGGTCCGCGACCGGATTGACCCTCATGGTTCGCTCCTCCGGGACCAGCGTCCGCGGGTTCGGGGCGACGAACGACAGCATCGGCCCGCCCCAGTACGGCAGCTCGAACGACCGCCAGAAGTCGTAGTCGGCCGGCCGCTCGATCGTGTGGTCGCCCGCGACGTGGTCGAAGACGAAGCACCAGGCGATCGACTGCACGTTGGCCGGATCCGCCACCTCGGCGGCACTCGGCTCGCCGGTGTCGGACCGCGCCTCGGCGCCGACGACGTACTCCGTACCGGTCAGTGGCAGCAGGTCGCCCGTCTCGGTGCCGTCCAGCACGAACTCGGCGGAGATCACCGTCTCGGCCCCGGTCCGCGGATCCGCGACCGTCACCGTGCGGACGACGCCGTCGGCCACTTCGGCCGCGACCGGCACGCGGGGCTGCAACACCGTCAGGCGTCCCGTCGACCGGTACGGCGCGAGCATGGCGCTGATGACCGCGTCCGCCACGCGGGGCTCGTGGCACAGTCGGCTGACGCGGCCACGCCCCGGATTCAGCTCACGGTCGGCGCGCGCCGCGTCGGTCAGTGGATAGTGGTCCCGGTAGTAGCGGCGGATGCCGTCGCGGAGTGCGCGGTACCGGGCGGTGACGCCGAACTGCTCGACCCAGATGTGCTCGTCGGGCGGCACCGCCTGCGAGGTGAGCTGCCCACCCAGCCAGGCGTACTCCTCGGTCATCACGACCCGCCGGCCGCGCTGCAGCAGCGCCAGCGCCGCGGCGACGGATCCGAGACCACCCCCGATGATCGCGACCTCGGTGACGATGCGCTCGGTCATGACTCGCTCCGTACGACGATGGTGTCGCCGGGCTCGACGTCCGCGACCAGGTGCCGCCGGATCTCCAGCGCGGACCAGTCGTCGGGCTCGGTCGAGATCAGCAACTGCAGCAAGTCGAGCGCCTCGGCGGCCAGTTGTTCCCTCGGGACATGGAAGCCCGCGAGCGGCCGGCCCTCGATCCGATGACCGCGCACCTCGCCCAGCGCCGCCACCGAGATCTCCTCCGGTACGCCGACTCCCGCGGCCGTCAGCGCGTGGACGACGTCCTCGATCAGGAAGGCGTCCTCGGCGATGATCACGGTGGCGCCGGTCGCGCGCGCCAGCCGGGGCAGGTCCGCGATCCGCTCCTCACCGACCAGCAGGAAGGCGAGCCGGCCCTCCGCCGAGGCGGCCTCGACGGCACCGCGCCGGTCCCGCGCCGCGGGCGTGTCCCGGCCGCGGTGCACGTAGAGCGCCTGCTGATGTCCGGCGGCCGCGGCCTGGTCGATCAGCGCGGTGGTCGGCGTGACGTAGTCGATGGCGACGTACGGCACCGCGGCGGCGGTCTCGTCCCGGCGGCCGATCGCGACGAACGGGAACTGCTCGGCGACCAGGCGCTCCAGCTCGGACGCGACCATCTGCTGGCCGAGCAGCACGCAGCCGTCGGTCAGCCGCAGCCGGGTCTTGCGGTGGAACAGGCTGCGGGTGCCGTCCTCGACCGGTGACGAGGTGAAGAACAGCAGGTCCCAGCCGATCCGCTCGGCGGCTCGCTCGATGCCGTTCAGCAACGGGCCGTAGAAGTCCATGCTCTCGGGGGACAGCGCGGGCTCGTAGGTGAAGACACCGATGATCTGGTTGTCCAGGCCGGCCAGCCGGCGGGCCGCCGGGTCCGCGACGTACGTCAGTTGCTCGATGGCCTGCTTGACCCGCGCGCGGGTCGCCTCGGGGATCCGCACTCCTGCGCCGTCGCGGTCGTTCAGCACCACGGACACCGTCGTTTGGCTGACGCCCGCGAGCTCGGCGATCTCGCGCTGGGTGACCCGGCGAGGTTTCGGTGCCATCGTTCCTCCGTCTTGATAATACCTATCTTCAACAGCGTGCAGCGACCATAGCCCAGCAAAAGGCCAGAAGGCAATGACCTCTTGACGACCGGTCGCCGGTCTGACAGCGTTCCGCTCACTAATCTGCAGATACGGATTATCAGGAGAGCAGAAGATGACGCCTGACGCGCACCCCCGGCCCACCCTGAACCGCCGCGGCTTCCTCGGCGCGGCCCTCGCGGCCGGTGTCGTCCTGGTCGCCGAGGCGACCCCGGTCACCGCGCACGCCGCGGCCGGTGACGTGACCCTGACCGCCGGCGGCATCAGCCTGCTGGGCAGCCCCGGCGGGCGGCTCGCCATTCGCGACGGCGCCGGCGTCACGCGGTCGGCGGGCTCGCGATTCCAGGTGAAGGACAGCGTGACCGGCGTTCACACCTCGATCGGCGGCACGCCGACGCTGAGCGCGCTGCCCGACGGGACGCCCGCGATCCGGATGGACTACACCTTCGACGCGGCCGCCGGACCGACGTCTGTCACGGGCTGGTTCAGCGTCAGCACCTCGCACGCCCGCCTGGAGTGGCGGATCACCGGGGCGAGCACGCTGCTCCCGGACGGCTTCCTGTTCAGCCGCGCGATCCAGGCGCCGGCTGCGCCCGACGACTACATCGCCGTCACCGAGTGGATCCGCGACGCCCGCGGCGGGATTCCGTACGAGGACACCGTGGGCGTCGCGCACACCTCGACCTGGAATGCCAGTCTGCACGGCCTGTTCCTGCTGGACCGGTCCCGGCAGGCGTGGACGAACGCGACCTGGGTGCACTCGCCCGGCGTGGTCGATCCGGCCGGCGGCTGGACCAGCCGGGCCGACTTCTTCTTCTCCGAGACCCGCCCGTCGGCAACCGCGACCATCGGCCGCGGCCGTGAGCTCGGGATCGAGCTCACCACCAACAGCGACTTCAACCTGTACGCGTCCGCCGGTGCGGCGATGGAGCTCACGGCCTTGGTGGCCAACGGCGGCGCGGCCAAGGCCGTCGAGCTCGAGCTGTGGATGCGCAGCTTCGACGGAGTGCAGCTGGCCGCCACGACCGTGACCGGCACTGTCGCCGCGGCCGGAACCTGGCAGCACACGTTCCACCTGACTGCTCCCGCGAGCGGGATCGCCTTGGCCGAAGTCGTGGTCCGCTCGGGCACCGACGAGGCCTTCGCGCGGACCAACCTGGCGGTCCTGCCGCCGTTCGACTATCAGGCCGGTACGGCGAGCATGTTCGGCATCGCCAACTACCCATGGCTCCAGCGGCCGAGTGCGGACGCCGTACTGGATCTGTGGCAGCGCGCGGGCATCAGCCTGGTCCGGATCGCGTACGACGGTGGGCCCGGGTTGCCGCCGTCCGCGTTCGACGCGCGCGGGATGCGGCACAACATCGAGCTGCAGCCGTCGTTGACCGTGACCGACACCGAGGCGGCCGCCTGGGCCGCGGACAAGCTGGCGGTGGCGGTCGGCGCCGGCGCCGGGTACTTCGAGGTGGGCAACGAGCTGAACCGGCCGTTCAACACCGGCGACGCCGCGCAGGCGTACTTCGACAAGGTGATGCGGCCGGTGTTCGACCGCCGGGCCGTCACCGGCGACACCGTGAAGCTGATGAACAACGGGCTGGCCGGGATGGACAAGCCGTGGGTGGAGAAGTTCATCGCCGCCGGCGGCTGGGACCTGATCGACGCGTTCGCGTACCACCCGGGCCGGGGCAACTTCACACCGGACTACATCCCGCCGGGCGACTGGGGCAGCGGCTCCGTGGGCACCTACTGGAACTTCTACGGTGGCCTCAGGCAACTGAAGACGCTGATGGCCGAGCACGGCAAGAAGGAGATCTGGCTGACCGAGGCCTACGCGGCCACCAAGCCGAACAGCTGGTGGCACGACACCTACCGGCACGCGGCCGAGAACATTCTGCTCACGCTGGCGTTGGCCAAGGCCGAGGGCATCACCTGCGTGTGCTGGTACCAGTTCCACGACAGCGTCCTCGGGATGCCGCAGCTCGCGGATCCGGACAACGTCGAGTACCACTTCGGCCTGATGAACCGCGACCTGAGCCCGAAGCCGTCGCTGCTGGCGTACGCGACCGCGGCCCGGGCGCTCGACCGGGCGGTGTTCCGGGGCTGGCTGTCCTTCGCCGACCCGTTGACCTTCGGGTTGTGGTTCGACACCCCGGAGGGCCCGGCCGCGGTGCTGTGGAACCGGGCCGACGGCTACATCCTGAACACCGACGGGCAGCGCACCGACTGGCACTTCCCGGCCCCGGAGGTCTGGGTCGACCCGTGGCCGACCAAGACACCGCTGACAGTCACCGCGAACTCCGCCGTCCGGGCGGTGGACGCGATCGGGCAGGTTCGTCCGGTGCCGGTCGTCAACGGCAAGGCGACGCTGACCCTCGACGGCGCACCGCGGATCTACTACGGCCTGGTCCCGCACGTGACCGGCGGCGGTACCCACACGCTGGCCGGCTGCCGCCCCGGCCGGAAGCTGATGCCGAGAGTGATCGAGTGAGCGCGCATTGTTAAGGTGCGCGCATGAAGAAGGCTTTCCTGGCTGCCGGTACCGCCGCGGCGGTGCTTGCGGCGGCGCTGGTGCCGTCGGGACCGGCGACCCAGGCAGCGACCCAGGCGGCCACGCGGGTGCAGAGTGCGCCGCGGGGATTCGGGGCGTCGGTGTCGTCGGTGCAGCAGAACTCGTGGCAGACGAACGCGAGTGTGAACGCGGTCGCCGTCGCCGGGAACCTGGTCTTCGCGGGCGGGCTCTTCACCCGGGTCCGCCCGCCGGGGAAGCCGCGCGGTACCGGGGACGCCGCGCGGAAGTACTTCGCGGTGTTCGACCGGACCACCGGCGTACCGACGCGGTTCGCGCCCCAGGTCAACGGGCCGGTGTGGAGCGTCGCCGTCTCGCCGGACGGCCGCCGGGTCGTGATCGGCGGCGACTTCACCTCGGTCGACGGGGCGCCGCGGTCGCGGATCGCGATGTTCGATGTTGCCACCGGCAAGCTGGTGGCGGGTTGGGACCCGGCGGTCAACTACCGGGTCGCGGCGTTGCGGGTCACCGGGAGCACGGTGTACCTCGGCGGCTCGTTCGGCGCGGTGGACCGGGCGGTCCGCAACCGCATCGCCGCGGTCAGCCTCGGCACCGGCGCGCTGTTGCCGTGGGACCCGGACGCGGACGACGACGTGCACGCGATCGAGCTGTCCGCCGACGGGAGCCGGGTCTTCGTGGGTGGCGGGTTCACCTCCATCGGCGGCGGAGGCTCGCACGCGCTCGCGATGTTGAGCCCGGCGACGGGTGAGGCCTACCCGATGCCGGCCGCGGATGCGATCCCGCCGCTCACGCCGGGCTGTGACAGCCGCGTCAAGGACCTCGAAGTCCAAGGGAACAAGGTGTTCGCGGCCAACGCCGGCGCCGGCGTCGGCTGCTACGACGGTGTGCTGGCCGCGGACACGCGGACCGGCGAGCTGATCTGGCAGAGCCACTGCCTGGGCGCGACCGAGGCGATCAAGGCCATCGGCAACTGGTTGTACAAGGGCTCGCACGCGCACGACTGCAGCGCCGACGGGGGCTTCCCGGAGAAGACCGGCATGCACCACCTGCTCGTCCACAGCACGATCACCGGCAAGCTCGGCCCGTGGTTCCCGAACACCAACGCCGGCGGCAAGACGCAGGTCGGGCCGCTGTCGTTCGCGTCCGGCGGCAACGACCTCTGGGCGGGCGGCGACTTCACCACCGTGAACGGCGTACCGCAGGAAGGCCTCACGCGCTTCACCAATACGCCAGGCGGTGCCGCGCCCGCCCGGCCCGCGGCGCCCAAGGTCGCGAGCGCGCGGCCGAACAAGGTGACGATCGCGTTCCCGACGGTCGTCGACCGGGACAATCTCACGCTCACGTACCTGGTGTACCGCGGCAACACCCGGATCGGCAGCTGGTCGCGGACGTCGAACTCCTGGACCAAGCCGACCGTCACCTCGGTCACCGACTCCCGCCTGACCAGTGGACAGACGCTGGCGTACCGCGTCGACGTCAGCGACGGCCGCAACGTCCGGAGGAGTGCGACGGCCACCGTCCGGGTCCGCTGACGGGCGTCGGACCCTGGGCCGACGGACCGCGGTCCGAGGCGGCTGCCCGGCGGGTCGGCTAGGTTCGACGCGTGACGGAGTACGGCTTGAGTCGACGGCAGTTGGTCGTCGCGGACTGCGTCGTCGCCGTCGGGTACGCCGTTCTCGTGGTGCTCACGTCGTCCACCGGGATCGGGCTGGTCGCGGTCGCGCTCGCGCCGCCGATCGCGGTCCGGCGGATCTGGCCGCTCCCGGCCTTCGCGGTCGCCGCCGTGGTGTCGGTGGTCGCGTTCGTCCTCGACGCGCTCCGGGACCCGCTGCTCGCCGCGGCGTACGTGCTCTACGCCGTCGCGCTCACCCGGCCGCCGAGCCGCCCGTTGTCCAGCCGCCGCCTGATCGGCGTCGCGGGCACGGTCGGCTTCGTCGTCCTGTTCCTCGCCATGGTGGCCGGAGCGCCGGCCGGTCAGCCGAGCGCCGCGCTCGTCCTCACCGGAATCGCGGCGCTGTACGGCGCCTGGGTGCTGGGACAGGTGGTCCGCGACCGCCGGGCCGCCGCAGCGCGGGCCGCGCAGCAGCTGGCCGAGCAGGCGGTCGCGGCGGAGCGCCTCCGGATCGCCCGCGAACTGCACGACATCGTTGCCCACAGCATGGGGTTGATCGCGGTCAAGGCCGGGGTCGCGAACCACGTCCTGCGGGTCCGTCCCGAGGAGGTGTCCGACGCGTTGTCGGTGATCGAGTCGACGAGCCGCGACGCACTGGTCGAGCTGCGGCACATGCTCGGCCTGCTGCGGACGCCCGACGAGCCCACGGATCACGCACCGCCGGCCGGACTCGCGGCGCTGCCGGACCTGATCGCCCGGGTCGAGTCGACCGGTGTCGCGGTCGAACTCGCGGTCGACGTACCTGAACCACTCCCGGAGGCCGTCGGACTCACGGTGCACCGCATCGTCCAGGAGTGCCTGACCAACGTCACCAAGCACGCCCGCGCGAGCCGCTGCCGCGTCGCGATCAGCGACGCCGCGGACGCCGTACGGATCGAGGTGACCGACGACGGGTCCGGCGGTGAGGTGGTGGAGGGCCATGGTTTGATCGGCATCCGCGAGCGGGTCGGCGTGTACGGCGGAACGTACCGGGCCGGGCCGCGCGCGGACGGCGGTTTCGAGGTCGTCGTACGGCTGCCGCATGAGTGACATCAAGGTGCTGGTCGCCGACGACCAGGCGCTGCTGCGCGGCAGCTTCCGGGTGCTGATCGACACCACGCCCGGCCTGACGACGGTCGGCGAGGCGGCGGACGGGATCGAGGCGGTCGAGCTCGCGCGGCGGGAGCAGCCCGATGTCGTCCTGATGGACGTCCGGATGCCACGCCTGGACGGGATCGAGGCGACCCGGCGGATCTGCTCCGCGGCCGAGACCGCCGGGACCCGGGTGCTGATCCTGACCATGTTCGACCTCGACGACGCCGTGTACGCCGGACTGCGCGCCGGCGCGAGCGGCTTCCTGCTGAAGGACGTGCCGCCGGTCGAGCTGCTGCGGGCGATCACGGTCGTCGCGGCCGGTGAGGCGCTGCTCGCACCGTCGATCACGCGCCGGCTGATCGCGGAGTTCGCGCGGCTGGCCGAGCCCGGGCAGGCGCCGTCGAGCGGGCTGGACGGCGTGACCGACCGCGAACGCGAAGTGCTGTCGCTGATCGCCCGCGGGCTGTCGAACGAGGAGATCTGCGCGCACCTGCGCGTCGGGCGCGGCACGCTGAAGACGCACATCGGCCACCTGCTCGCCAAGCTGCACGCGCGGGACCGCGCGCAGCTGGTCATCGCGGCGTACGAGTCAGGTCTGGTCCAGCCCCGGCGCCGCTAGAGATACCGCGTGATCGCGGCGACCGTGATCAGCAGGCAGACGCCGCCGTTGAGGTAGGGGTGGGCGGCGAGGATCGCGACGAACTCACGGATCGTTGCCGTCGGCCAGTAGTACGCCGCGGTGGGGGAGCCGACGACCTGGCCGTTGACCTTCGCCTTGCGCGCGGTGAGGGCCGCGCGGAACGCGTGGAAGTTGTTCGTGACGACCAGGCAGCGGTAGTCCGGGCGCCGCGCCACCATCAGCTGGTGGCTGAAGGTCAGGTTCTCCCAGGTGGTCGTGGACTTGTCCTCGCGGAGGATCTGCTCGTCGGGGACACCGCGCTCGACCAGGTACGCCGCCATCGCGTGCGACTCGGGGAGGTCCTCGTGGGGGCCCTGGCCGCCGGAGGTGATGATCAGCGGGTTTCGGCCCTTGCGGAGGATCCGCTCGTAGACCTGCTGGGCGCGGTCGAGGCGGCTGGCGAGCAGCGGCGGGACCCGGGAGCCGATCAGTCCCGAGCCGAGCACGACGACGAAGTCAACCTTCCGCGACGAGCGCACCCGGCTGTAGACGAAGGCGTAGACCAGGAAGCAGAGGAACAGGAACGAGACGTACGTCAGCACCCCGAGCAGCACCGAGCGCAGGGCGGCCAGCGGCTCCCAGCCGATCCGCTGGACCAGCACGCTGAAGACGACGAAGCCGATGATGCCGAGCCCGACGAGCAGCGACAGCAGGTTGGACAGCCGGCGACGCTCGCGGCGCAGCATCGTGACGCCGTTGACGACCAGGAAGACCGCGAGGACCGCGATCGCCAGCGGGATCGCGACCAGGATCGCGACCACGAGCAGCCGGGCCGCCGTCCGGTTGACGGCCTCGATCGCGAAGATCAGCCCGAGACCGGCGAACATCAGCGTCAGGACCAGGAAGATCGCGTTCTTGAACAGCCGCCGGTCGCGCAGGAAGCTGACGCCGAAGACGAGGAACCAGAAACCGGCGATCCCGAAGCAGATGCCCATCGGGCGTCATCAAAGCACGCTCCGTCGCCGAGCTGCGGGAGGCTGGACGGTTCGCGGTGTGGACGAGTCGAGGCGGGACGGACCCTGGTGTGCGAGGCTCGGGCGGACGGGTCGGGTGGGTCGGGCTAGGAGAGGCGGTCGGGCGTGGGCACGGTGACGAACTGGGCGGGCAACGTCAGCTTTGCGAGCGAGCTGCGGCGGCCGCGGTCGGTCGAGGAACTGCAGGAGCTGGTCGCGGCGGCCGAGAAGGTCCGGGTCCTGGGGACCGGGCACTCGTTCAACCGGATCGCGGACAGCTCCGGCGCACTCGTCAGCGTCCAGGACCTCCCGAAGGTCGTCGAGCTCGACGACCGCGGCGCCACCGTCAGCGCCGGACTGCGGTACGGCGAGATCACCGCCGCGCTGCAGGCCCGTGGGCTCGCCCTGCACAACCTCGGCTCGCTGCCGCACATCTCGGTCGCCGGCGCCTGCTCGACCGGCACGCACGGCTCCGGCGACGGCAACGGCCCGCTCGCGGACGCGGTCAACGCGATCACGTTCGTGAACGCCGAGGGCGAGCTCGTCACGCTCACCCGCGAGGACCCGGACTTCGCCGGTTCGATCATCTCGCTTGGCGCGCTCGGCGTGACCGTCAGCCTGACGCTCGACGTGCAACCGACGTACGAGATCAGTCAGGTGGTGTACGACGGGCTGCCGGTGGAGCGGCTCGGGACCGACTTCGCGGAGGTGATGGGCAGCGCGTACAGCGTGAGCGCGTTCACCGACTGGGTAGACCCGGAGGTGATGGTCTGGCGCAAGCGGCGCGAGCTCGCGGCGCCCGAGCCGGAGTGGCTGGGCGCGAAGCTCGCCGACGGGCCGCGGCACCCGATCAAGGTGATGCCGGCCGACTACGCGACCCAGCAGGGCGGCGTACCGGGCCCGTGGAACGAGCGGCTGCCGCACTTCCGGCTCGAGTTCACGCCGAGCAACGGCGACGAGTTGCAGTCGGAGTACTTCGTGGCGCGCGAGCGGGCCGCCGAGGCGTTCGACGTACTGCGGGCCCTGGGCAACCGGTTCGCGCCGGTGATCCAGGTGTCGGAGGTCCGGACGATCGCCGCCGACGAGCTGTGGCTGAGCCCGAGCCAGGGCCGGGACACGGTCGCGCTGCACTTCACCTGGATCCAGGACGAGGCGCTGGTCCGGCCGGTCGTCGCGGCGCTGGAGGAAGCACTCGCACCGCTCGACGCGCGTCCACACTGGGGCAAGGTCTTCGCCGCCGACGCCACCACCCTCGCCGAGCGCTACCCCCGCGTGAAGGACTTCATCGGGCTGGCCACGAGGCACGACCCGACCGGCAAGTTCCGCAACCCGTACCTCGACACCTACCTGCCGCTGAGCTAGAGCTGGGTGAGGTCCTCGACGGTGCCGGTGATGGTCCAGAGCAGGTTGCGGAGCCGGCGGCGGTCCTCGGCGGTGAGCTTCGCGAGGGCCCGGCGACCGGCTCGGTCGTAGATCTCCTGGACGGTGTGGGCCAGTTCGACGCCGCGGTCGGTCAGCTCGATGCCCACCTGGCGGGCGTCGGTCGTGCTCTTCACCCGGCGGACCAGGCCGGCGGCCTCCATCCGCTGGGTGGTCTTGGTTGCCGTCGGCACCTCGACATCGAGCACCTTGGCCAGCCGCGCCACCGGCAACGACCCGTGGTGCAGCAGCTTGGCCAGCACCAGCTCCTGCCCGGTGTGCAAGCCGGTCCCGGCCAGCTCCTCCGCGAGCGCCTTCCGCGCGGCGCGCTCCGCGAACCGCAGGGCGACCAGCACGTCCGCCTCGTCGGCGGGCGCGTCCGGCGACCACGCCGGCTGCGCCGCTTGGGCCCGGGGTGCGCCACCGGGGCTGCCGGCGCCGCTCGTCACACGTGACTCCGGGACAGGAACGGGTTGCGGGCGTCGTAGTCGCCGATGTACTCGGTGGGGATGACCGGCTCGCCGCGGCTCAGCTGGCTGGCGAAGCGCGGGAGCTCGTCGCGAACCTTCTCGTGGTGCGCCTGCGACTCCTGCGGCGTCGTCCGGCCGACGATCTTGCCCGCCTCGACGAGCGGTTTCAGCAGCACGCGGTCGTCGCCGTCGTCCACCGGCTGCTCGCCGACGCCGATCAGCTCGACCTCGGCGACCCCGGCCGCGGACCGCCGCCGCATCGCCCACTTGCGCCCGCCGATCGAGATCTTGTCCGGGCTCTTCTTCGCCACCGGCACCAGCTCGCCGCTCGCGTCCTCGCGGGCGACCAGCTTGTACACGAACCCGCAGGTCGGGTACCCGGACCCGGTGACCAGCGACGTACCGACGCCGTACCCGTCGACCGGTGCTGGCGCGAGGGCGGCGATCTGGTACTCGTCGAGGTCGCTGGTGACGATGATCCGGGTCTTCGTCGCGCCCAGCGAGTCGAGCTGTTCACGCACCTGCCCGGCCAGCGACGGCAGGTCGCCGGAGTCCAGCCGGACCGCGCCGAGCTCCGGGCCGGTCAGCTCGATCGCGGTCCGGACCGCCTCCGCGACGTCGTACGTGTCGACCAGCAGCGTCGTACCCTTGCCGAGCGCGTCGACCTGGGACCGGAACGCGTCCCGCTCCTGGTCGTGCAGCAGCGTGAACGAGTGCGCCGCCGTACCGGTGCTCGGGATGCCGTAGCGGCGGGCGGCCTCCAGGTTCGAGGTGGCGCTGAACCCGGCGATGTACGCCGCCAGCGCCGAGGCGACCGCGGCCTCCTCGTGGGTCCGCCGCGAGCCCATCTCGATACAGGGCCGGCCACCGGCCCACCAGGTCATCCGGGACGCCGCCGAGGCGACCGCCGAGTCGTGGTTGAGGATGGACAGGAATACGGTTTCCAGCAGCACCGCCTCGGCGAACGACGCCTCGACCACCAGCACCGGGGAGCCCGGGAAGAAGATCTCGCCGTCGGCGTAACCGGAGATGTCGCCGCTGAACCGGTAGTCCGCCAGCCAGTCCCGGGTAGCCTGGTCGACAACGCCGCGATCGGCCAGGAAAGCGATCGCCGACTCGTCGAACCGGAACTGTTCGAGCGCGTCCAGCAGCCGGTTGACGCCGGCGAGCACGCCGTACCGGCGGCCGTCGGGCAGCCGGCGGGCGAACAGCTCGAACACCGAGCGCCGCTGCGCGGTGCCGTCGGCCAGGGCGGCCTGCAGCATGGTCAGCTCGTAGTGGTCCGTCAGGAGCGCGGAAGACGCAGAGGACATGGTCACAAGGGCAGCCTATTGCGAGAGCGGAACCGATGATGGAGAGAATGGACAGGTGACCACCGCACCAAGCGAGCTCGAGAGCGCCGAGGTCGACGAGGCGATCGAGCTGAGCCCTCCCTGGGTGACCATCGTCTGGAACGATCCGGTCAACCTGATGGACTACGTCACGTTCGTCTTCCAGACGTACTTCGGCTACTCCAAGCAGAAGGCGGAGAAGCTGATGATGCAGGTGCACTCCGAAGGCAAGTCGGCGGTCTCGAACGGCAACCGGGAAGCGATGGAACGCGACGTGGAAGCGATGCACTCCTACGGCCTGTGGGCCACCTGCGAGAAGTCGTGACGCGGTTCCGCAAGCGCCGCAAGACCGTCGTCGTCAGTTTCGCCGAGCACGAGGCCGACATCCTCGCGAACCTGCTCCGCAACCTGGTCGAGCTGCTGTACGACGGGCTCCCGCCGCGCACCACCGCGTCCGCCGACCCGCTCGAGGCCCTGCTCAGCGAGAACGACGGGCCGACCTCGCCGCCCGAGGACGTCGTACTGCAGCGGCTGCTGCCGGACGCGTACAAGTCCGACGACATGGCGTCGGCCGAGTTCCGCCGGTTCACCGAGCGCGGGCTGCGCGAGGGCAAGGTCACCGACGCCAAGCGGGTGCTGTCCGCGCTGGAGGAGTCCGGCGCCGACGAGATCGCGCTGGAGCCCGACGAACAGCTGTCCTGGCTGCGCGCGCTCAACGACCTCCGGCTGGCCATCGGCACCCGGCTCGGCATCAAGGACGAGGACGACTATGCGTCCTGGGAGAAGCTGGACGACGACGACCCGCGGCGGCTCACCTACGACCTGTACGACTGGCTGGGCTACCTGCAGTCGGCATTGCTCCACAACATGCGCTGACGGGCCGTGGCTGGGGCATGTTTGCGCTCCCGCTGGGTACCGACTGGCAGACCCCGATGCGGTAGGAGGTCGCATGTCAGTCACAGCACAGGACATTGGCCGCGTCATCGGGCTGCACGGTGACGGCCTGCCCGTGGTCTCGCTGTACGCCCAGATCCCGCTGGACCCCGCCGAGCGCGGCGGCTTGATGGGCCGGGTCCGCAGCCTGCTGGCCGACGTCCGCGAGGCAGCGGACGGCCAGTCCGTCGACCACGCGGCACGGATGTCGCTGCGGGAGGACCTGCAGCGGATCGAGGAGGCGTTCCGGAGCGAGGGCCGGTGGCCCGGCACCCGCTCGGTGGCGGTCTTCGCGTGCAGCGGACGCGGTGTGTTCGAGGAGATCCGGCTGCCCCGGCCGGTGCGCGACCGGGCGGTCGTGGACGAGACGGCCTTCGTACGGCCCGTGCTCGCCGTACTGGACCAGTATCCGCGGTGTTGCGTCGTCCTGGTGGACGCCGCGGTCACCCACGTGTGGGAGCTGTACCAGGGCGAGCTGAGCGAGGTGCGCACGCTGCGCGGCCGGAAGCTCCGGGACCCCGACTACGCCCGCTGGCGGCGGGAGTTCACCACGCACAACCGGGCGCGGGAGCTGGAGAAGGAGCACTACCGGCGGACCTTGCAGTTGCTCGACGAGCTGTTTCGCGTGACGCCGTACGACGTCCTGGTGGTCGGCGGGCTGGAGCAGGAGGTGCCGGGCTTCGTGGAGTTCCTGCCGCAGCGGCTGCGGAACCTGGTCGCAGGGACGTTCGTCGTCGACCAGTCGACCGACAACCGGGAGGAGATCAAGAAGCGCGCCGGCGAGGTGCTCAGCGAGTACGAGCGCAAGTCCGAACGCGAGGCCGTCGGCCATGCGCTCGAGACCGCGGCTGCCGGTGGGCGAGCCGTCGTCGGGCCGGACGACTGCCTGTGGGCGGGCAGCGTCGCCGCCGTCGATCGGCTGCTGGTGAAGAGCGACGCGGTGCTGCCGGGCGTGGTGTGTGACGCGTCGGGCTGGTTGGGTACGTCGGGAGACAAGTGCCCGATGTGCGGCGAGGCGGTCCGGAAGACACCTGACGTACTGGACGAACTCGTGCAGGTGGTCATCGAGGAGGGCGGTGCCATCGACCACGTGTCGCAGGACACGCGCCTGCGGGAGGACCTGGTCGCGGCGGAGCTGCGCTTCCCGCTGCCACCGGTGCCGACCGGCTGACGCGGGCCGCCTACGGTAGGCGGCATGGAGACGCGCAGGCTCGGGCGGACCGGGCGAGACGTTGGTGTGGTCGGGCTCGGTGCGTGGCAGCTCGGCGCCGACTGGGGAGCGGTGGACGAGAGCGACGCGCTCGCGGTCCTGCACGCCGCGGTCGACGGCGGCGTGACGTTCATCGACACCGCGGACGTGTACGGCGACGGGCGCAGCGAGCGGCTCGTCGGGCAGGTGCTGAAGTCGTCCGACGGGCTGACCGTGGCCACCAAGATGGGTCGTCGGGTCGAGCAGGTGCCCGAGAACTACACGCTGGACAACTTCCGCCTGTGGAACGACCGCTCCCGTGCCAACCTCGGCGTCGACACGATCGACCTGGTCCAGCTGCACTGCCCGCCGACGCCGGTGTACTCCGACGACGCGGTCTTCGACGCGCTCGACACTCTCGTCGACGAGGGCCGCATCGCGTCGTACGGCGTGAGCGTCGAGACGTGCGCCGAGGCGCTGACCGCGATCGCGCGGCCGAACGTCGCGTCGGTGCAGATCATCCTGAACGCGTTCCGCCTGAAGCCGCTCGACGAGGTCCTCCCCGCCGCGCGCGAAGCCGGCGTCGGCATCATCGCCCGGGTCCCGCTCGCCAGCGGGCTGCTGTCCGGCAAGTACGACGAGCACACGACGTTCGGGCCCGACGACCACCGCACCTACAACCGGCACGGTGAGGCGTTCGACGTCGGGGAGACGTTCTCCGGCGTCGACTTCGGCACCGGCCTCGAGGCGGTACGCCGGCTGATGCCGTGGCTGCCCGCGGGCGCGACGATGGCCCAGTTCGCGCTCCGCTGGATCCTCGACCAGCCCGGCGTCTCGGTCGTCATCCCCGGCGCTCGCAACCCCGCCCAGGTCGCCGGCAACCTCGCCGCCGCCACCCTCCCGCCCCTCACCGACGACCAGCAGGCCGCCGTCCGCGAGACCTACGACACCCTGATCCGCCCGCAGCTCCACGACCGCTGGTAACTGCCTGTCCGCATCGTGGACCGACTCCGTGGTTGGCGGGGCGGGCGCGCGGGTCGCCGTACCGTGGAGGCGTGCTGGTCATCGAGAAGGCGACGTACGACGCGATCGTGGCGCACGCGCGCAAGGATCACCCGGACGAGGCGTGCGGGGTGGTCGCGGGTGCCGAGGGGTCCGACCGGGCCACCCGGTTCATCCCGATGCTGAACGCCGCGATGTCGCCGACGTTCTACGAGTTCGACTCCGGCGACCTGCTCCGGCTCTACAAGGAGCTCGACGAGCGCGACGAGGAGCCGGTGGTGATCTACCACTCGCACACCGCCACCGAGGCGTACCCGTCGCGGACCGACATCAACCTCGCCCAGGAGCCCGGCGCCCACTACGTGCTGGTGTCGACGCGGGACGGCGCCGACTCCCCGGAGTACGACGGGCCGGTGGAGTTCCGGTCGTACCGGATCGTCGACGGCGAGGTCACGGAAGAAGAAGTACGCGTGGTTGGTTCCTATACAGAAATCCCTGAAGGAGAGAACTAGAGATGGCGATCGAACTGCGCGTGCCGACGATCCTGCGCACCTACACCGGGAACGCGAAGGTCGTCGAGGGCGACGGCGCGAACCTGGCCGAGCTGATCGACAACCTGAACGGCGCGCACCCGGGCCTCAAGGAGCGCATCGTGGAGGGCGAGCCGGAGGAACTGCGCCGGTTCGTGAACGTGTACGTGAACGACGAGGACGTCCGGTTCACCGGCGGCCTGAAGACCGAGGTCAAGGACGGCGACGTGGTCGTCGTGCTGCCGGCCGTCGCCGGCGGCTGAGCCTGATGCGCTTCGACAACCTCCTGGACTCGGTCGGCGGTACGCCGCTGGTCGGTCTGCCCAAGCTCTCGCCGTCGGCCGACGTCCGGCTCTGGGCGAAACTGGAGGACCACAACCCGACCGGTTCGATCAAGGACCGGGCGGCGCTGCGGATGCTGCTGGACGCCGAGAAGGACGGCCGGCTGCGGCCGGGCAACACGATCCTGGAGCCGACGTCGGGCAACACCGGCATCTCGCTCGCGATGGCGGCCAAGCTGCGCGGCTACCGGATGGTCTGCGTGATGCCGGAGAACACCTCCGAGGAGCGCCGGCAGATCCTCCGGATGTGGGGTGTCGAGATCATCTCCTCCCCGGCCGCGGGCGGCTCCAACGAGGCCGTCCGGGTCGCGAAGCAGGTCGCCGAGGAGCACCCGGACTGGGTGATGCTGTACCAGTACGGCAACCCGTCGAACGCCCAGGCGCACTACGACGGCACCGCGCGGGAGATCCTCGAGGACCTGCCGTCGGTGACGCACTTCGTCGCCGGCCTCGGGACGACCGGGACGCTGATGGGCGCCGGCCGGTTCTTCCGCGAGCACAAGCCGGAGGTCCGGATCGTCGCCGCCGAGCCGCGGTACGGCGAACTCGTCTACGGCCTGCGCAACCTCGACGAGGGCTTCGTGCCGGAGCTGTACGACGAGACGCTGATCGACGCCCGGTTCTCCGTTGGTCCTCGCGACGCTGTCCGCCGCGTCCGGGAACTCCTCGACAACGAGGGGATCTTCGCCGGCGTCTCGACCGGCGCGATCCTGCACGCCGCCCTCGGCCAGGCCGCCAAGTGCGTCCGCGACGGCGAGTCGGCCGACATCGCGTTCGTGGTAGCCGACGGCGGCTGGAAGTACCTGTCCACCGGAGCCTACGAGGGCACCATCGACGAGGCCGAAGACCGCCTCGAAGGCCAGCTCTGGGCTTAGCCCAGTCCGGCAGTAACCGGGACCTGTTGCCGGTCTGGCAACTTCGCGTGCTGTTTCGGCGAGGTTTCGGCAGGCTGGGGCGATGGCGAGACGCAGACGTGATGCCGGACCGCCGGCGACCGGGCCGGGGGAGCGTGAGGTGCTCGTCGGGTTCCTCGACTACCTTCGTACGTCGATCGCGGCCAAGGCGGAGGGGTTGCCCGAGGACGAGGTCCGGGCAGCTGGTGTGCCGTCCGGGACCAATCTGCTCGGGCTGATCAAGCACCTGACCGCGGTCGAGCGGCACTGGCTGCTCGGAGAACCGGTGCGCAGCTGGCCCGCAACGTTCCGCGCCGGCGCGCACGAGCCCGCGGCCGCGGTACTCGCGGCCTACCGCGAGACCAGCGCGGAGGCGAACGCGACGATCACGACGTGGACCGACCTGGACACCCCCGGCCCCAAACCAGGCAAGCGGGGCCCGCAGGGCAGGCCGAGCACGTCCGGCGCGGGAAATGCGCCGTCGCGCCGGTGGACGTTGGTGCACCTGATCGAGGAGACTGCCCGGCACGCGGGGCATGCCGACATCATCCGCGAGCAACTGGACGGCCGAACCGGCCGCTGAGCCTCGCAGGGGGAAACCGCGGACAGGTGGTGGAGGCCGTGGACATCTGGCCAGGTGTCCACGCTCCCCGCGGGTTGTCCGAGGTTGCGGGTGAGTGGATGCCGGACCGGCGGGCGGAGGGCCGGGCCGGACGTGGTGCCGGTTGTTGCTTGAGGCACCGGTTGCAGGGGTGGTTACGTCATGTCCGCCTACGGTTCTTTGAACAGGACTCTGCGGCCGAGTCGGGGGTGGACGCCGCGGCCCTTGCAGCTGTTGCAGGGGCGTTGGGCGTAGCTGAAGAGGCTGCCGTGGTGCCGGCCGGCACCTTTGCACCTGTTGCACTTGGCGTTCGGGTGCAGCGACAGCGAGACGACGTATCCAGCGATCGTCGCCATCAGCAGCAACAGCAGCATGCCGGTCGGCCCGAGGGCCGACGCGATGTCCGCGACTGTGCCGTTGTTCGTCTCCGTGGCCTGGCTGGCCGCCTGTCCTGCGGCGGTCACGTTGTCGGGCTGCGGAGTTGGTGCTGCGGTGGTACCGATCACCACCGCGAGGTGATGCGCGAGGTTCATGGCATCACGAGGGGCGGTCGAACAAACATCGCTCCAGAGTGGCGTGCATCACGCGAAAAGGCAATTCCATAACGTAAAGATGTGGACAACCCCGGCGTGTCGCCGACGCCGGTTAGGTAAGCCTGCCTTCGGGTCTGCCCGGCGGCGGACCTGTATAAGCTTTTCCCGTGGCAGACGCACCGGTGGGGATCTTCGACTCAGGCTTCGGGGGACTCACCGTCGCCCGCGCGGTGCTCGACCAGTTGCCGCACGAGCCGATCCTCTACCTCGGTGACACCGCCCGGCAGCCGTACGGTCCGAAGCCGATCGCCGAGGTCCGCGAGTACGCGCTGGAGTGCCTCGACCACCTCGTCGACGCCGGCGTGAAGATGCTCGTGATCGCCTGCAACTCGGCGAGCGCCGCGATGCTGCGCGACGCCCGCGAGCGGTACGACGTACCGGTCGTCGAGGTGATCCTGCCGGCCGCGCGGCGCGCCGTCGCCGCGACCCGCAACCAGCGCGTCGGCGTGATCTGCACGAAGGCGACCGCGCAATCGCTTGCCTACGAAGACGGTTTCGCGGCCGCGCCGCAGGTGGAGTTGTTCACCCGCGCGTGCCCGAAGTTCGTGGACTTCGTCGAGTCGGGGGTGACGTCCGGGCCGGAGCTGCTCGAGGCCGCGCACGAGTATCTCGACCCGCTGGTCGAGGCCGGCGTCGACACGTTGATCCTCGGCTGCACGCACTACCCGTTGCTCACCGGCGTCATCTCGTACGTGATGGGCGACAACGTCACGCTGGTCAGCAGCGCGGAGGAGTGCGCCAAGGACGTGTACTCCGTGCTCACCAAGGCCGACCTGCTGCGGCCGGACCACCTGCCCACCCCGGCGCACCGCTTCGTCACCACGGGAAACCCGGCGGAGTTCGCGGCGATCGGCTCCCGGTTCCTCGGCCCGGCGCTGGCGAACGTGGACCAGTTCGCCTGGATCCGCTGACGATGTGACCTGAGTCGCACCTGAGTCGCACGCGGCCGTCGTACATCCGTTGTCAGGGGCATCGGTGTCCCTGCGAACGCAGCGACCCGCCGGTAGGGTTCGAAGTATGAAGCTCACCGTGATCGGTTGCTCCGGGTCGGTTCCCGGGCCGGACTCGGCCGCCTCGAGCTATCTGCTCACCGCCGACGGGTTCCATCTGGTGCTCGACCTCGGCAGTGGCGCACTCGGTGCGCTCCAGCGGCACATCGCCGTACCGGAGATCGGGGCGATCGGCCTGTCCCACCTGCATCCCGACCACTGCATGGACCTGTGCGGGCTGTACGTCGCGGCGCGCTACGCGCCCGGGTCGCCGATCCCGCGGATCCCGGTGTTCGGCCCGCCCGGTACGGCGGGACGGATGGCGCTCGCGTACGACCTGCCGCTCGACCCGGGCATGGAGGAGGAGCTGGAGTTCCACGCCTGGCGGGACGTCCAGCAGGTCGGGCCGTTCACGATCCGCACCGCGCCGATGGTGCACCCGGTCCCGGCGTACGCGATCCGGGTGGAGCACGGCGACAAGTCGCTCGTCTACACCGGCGACACCGGGCCCAACGAGGCACTGGTCGAGCTGGCCCGCGGCGCCGACGTGCTGCTGTCCGAGGCCGCGCTGCCGGACGACGTGCCGGACAACCCGGTCGACCTGCACCTGACCCCGTCCGACGCCGGCGAGCACGCCACGAAGGCCGGGGTGAAACGGCTCGTCATCACCCACGTGCCGCCGTGGTACGACCGCGTCACCCAGGCCGAGCACGCCCGCCGTACCTTCGCCGGCCCGGTCGAACTCGCCACCCCGGACGCGGTCTTCGACATCTGACTCAGGCCACGTTCGCCTCGACCGGCTCCAGCAGGGTGTCGCCAGGTCGCAGCCCGAACGCCGCGGCTGCCGATCCGCCGCGGATCACCAGTTCGGTGAAGCCGCTGCCGGAGCTGCCCGGGACGATGCCCGGCGCGTTCCGCGGTACGGCGGTCAGGTGCGGGTAGCACGCGACCTCGACGACCGTCGTACTGCCGTCGTCGTTGCGCCGGGCAACGGGCAGCGTGCTGCCGAAGTCCGGTTCCAGGCGGCGGTCGAGCTTGCAGTTGCCGAAGTTGTCGACGATGGTCACGACCGGATCGGCGTCCAGGACCTCCGGTACGGCGGTCTCGACCGCGGGCACCGGCCGCCCGTCGGCGACCCATTTCGCGAGCAGCGGCAGGTACCACAGGCTCCGGAACTGGGTGCCGGCGATCTTCTCGATCTCGTCCGCGCCGAAGCCGGCGGCCGTCACCGCGTCGCGGATGTCGGTGACGTACACGTGCTCGACGCCGAGCTCACGCCGTACCAGGGAGAGCACGCGGGCGTTGAAGGTGCTCGCGACCAGATGCTTGCCGTGGTGGAAGAAGCAGAACGGGACGCCGTTCGGCCAGACGCCGTCGCGCGGCGCGATGTTCAGCAGCGTGATGGTCGGATGCCCGTCCTCGCCCAGCGACGAGGTGGCCACCAAACAGTCGAGCAGGGTGAGGGCGGCGAACGACTCCGGATCAGGTCCGTCGGCCGCGACGATCGTCGGCGACTGGCCGAACAGGGCGCCGATCCGGGTGCTGAGTCTGGCGCGGGCGTTGCCGTCGAAACAGTCGGTGATGTAGGTGATCGGGTACAACTCAGGCTCCATGTGGTGTGCAGCTTTGTCCGGAAACGAAAGAGGCCCCCGACATCGGGGGCCTCTCGCTGCAAGCACATGTGCCTACGCCGCTGAAGTCCTCCCGCATCGAGGGCTCAGCATTCGCATCGCGGCGTACCTGGTCACGTCGGAAAGGGTAGCACCCTCAGCGCGTCTGCCCGTTGTCGAAGTACGCGACCAGGGCCGGGTCCAGCGCCGGGACGTCCTGCGGTACGCCGTTCGCGCGCAACGACTGGGTGGCGGCGTACCCGGCGGCGACCGCGGCGCGGGCGGCGATCGGGGACGTGAGGGTCGCGCCGCCGTCGCGGACGAAGTTCACGAACTCGGCCACCAGGTGCGGGTCGGCACCGCCGTGGTTCTCGGTGTCGCCGGCGATCTCGACGACCTGGTCGGCGTCCTCGCGGTAGCCGGAGCGGCGGCTGTTCCACACCTTCACCACACCGCCCGGCCCGTCGCCGAAGTTCTCCAGCCGGCCGTGGGTGCCGATCACGGTGTAGTTGCGCCAGTAGTCGGGCGTGTAGTGGCACTGCTCGTAGGTCATGAAGACGCCGTTGTCGAGCAGTAGGTTCGCCATCGAGAGGTCCTCGACGTCCATCACCGGCGCCAGGCCCTTCTGCTCCAGCGGCGGCCAGTTGTCGATCGACACGAAGTCCTTGAACCGCTGGCCGGTGCGGTCCATCCGGTCGGTGATGTCGCCGTACAGGGTGAGTGCGCCCATCGCGTTCACGCGGGTCGTGTAGCCGCCGGCCAGCCAGTGCATCACGTCGATGTCGTGGGCGCCCTTCTGCAGCAGCAGCCCGGTGGTCCGGCGCCGGTCGGCGTGCCAGTCCTTGAAGTAGTAGTCGCCGCCGTGGCCGACGAAGTGCCGGCACCAGATCGCCTTCACCTCGCCGATCGCGCCGTCCTGGATCAGCTGGCGCATCGTCAGCACGACAGGCATGTGCCGCATGTTGTGGCCGACGTACAGCCGGGCGCCGGAGTCGTACGCCGCCTGCAGGACGCGGTCGCAGCCCTCGGTGGTGATGGCGAGGGGCTTCTCGACGAACACCGAGACGCCGGCCCGGAGGAAGTCGATCGCGGGACCCTCGTGCAGGTCGTCGGGCGTGGTCAGGAACACGCCGTCGAGCTTGGCGTCCAGCAGTTCGGTGTGGTCGGCGTGCGCGGTCGCCTCCGGGTACAGCTCGAGGGCGGCGTCGCGCTGCGGCGCGGACGGGTCGGCGAGGGTCACCACCTCGGACCCCTCGCCCGGACGGTGCGCGTACTGCGCGATGCGGCTGCGGGCGCCGAGGCCCACGACGCCAAACCGAAGATCAGTCATACCAGGCAGCTCCTGCACATAGTTGTTTGTAACAGCCTAACTCCGAGCAATTCTGGCTAGCAATCAGTGGTCCTCCTGCTGGAATTGCAGAGAGTTTCCCCGCCGCCCTCCTGGTCGTCATCCGCCGAACACCGCGGTCTCGCTCCGTGCCGCCACCATGGCGGAATGTGAGCCTCCACTACGTGGCACTGGGGGACTCGACCACTGTAGGTGTCGGGGACCCGATGAACGGCAGCAGTACGACCGACCTGTCCGGTGCCGGTGCGCGCCCGGGCGAGGGGTGGCGGGGCTGGGCCTCGCTGCTCGCCGACTCGCTGGCCAGCACCCACCGTGTGACGTTCTCCAACTTCGCGACCAGCGGCGCCACGGTGCCGGTCGTCGCGACCGAGCAACTGCCCCGGACCGGCGACAGTCGCATCGATCTCGCCTCGCTGATCGTCGGCGTCAACGACACCCTGCGCTCCACCTTCGACGCCGGCCGGATCCGGGAGCACCTGCATGTGTGCGCCGAGCAGCTGACCGCACGGGGTGCGTTGCTGCTGACCGTCCGGTTCCACGACCACGGCCAGGTGTTCGGGCTGCCCCGGTGGCTGCGGCGGCCGCTGTGGCACCGGATCGAGCAGGTGAACGTCGTGTACGACGACCTGCACGCGCGGTTCGGCGGGATCCGGCTGGACATGGCCGACTACCCCGAGGTGTACCGGCGGGACTTCTGGAGCGTCGACCGGCTGCACCCGGGGGAGCGCGGGCACCGCAAGCTGGCCCGGGCGTTCGCCGACGAGCTGGCGGTCCGCGGGCTGCGGATCGACGTACCGCCGGAACTGGACTGCGCGTACCGGCCGCCGAGCAGGTGGGCGGACACCGTGTGGCTGGTGAAGGAGGGGGCGCCGTGGGTCGGGCGGCGGGCCAACGACCTGTTGCCCTGGGCCGGCCGGATGGCGATCAGCCAGCTCCGCTCCCGCCCACTCGATGCGGAGGTCCGCCGGGTCCAGGCATAGGGTTTGACGCATGGCCCGTATCGATGGACGTAACCCTGACCAGCTCCGCCCGGTGAAGGTGACCCGGAACTGGCTCGACCACGCCGAGGGCTCGGTGCTGGTCGAGTTCGGGCGGACCCGGGTGCTGTGCGCGGCGAGCGTGACCGAGGGCGTGCCGCGCTGGCGCAAGGGCAGCGGCCTCGGCTGGGTCAGTGCGGAGTACGCGATGCTGCCGCGGGCCACCAACACCCGCTCCGACCGCGAGTCCGTGAAGGGCAAGATCGGTGGTCGCACCCACGAGATCTCCCGGCTGATCGGCCGGTCGCTGCGCGCCGTGATCGACTACAAGGCCCTCGGTGAGAACACGATCCTGCTGGACTGCGACGTCCTGCAGGCCGACGGCGGCACCCGCACGGCGGCGATCACCGGTGCGTACGTCGCGCTCGCCGACGCGGTGTCCTGGCTGCGCGAGCGGAAGCTGCTGAAGAGCGAGCCGCTGACCGGGTCGGTCTCCGCGGTGTCGGTCGGGATCATCGACGGGACGCCGATGCTGGACCTCTGCTACGAGGAGGACGTCCGCGCCGAGACCGACATGAACCTGGTGATCACCGGCGACGGCAAGTTCATCGAGGTACAGGGGACGGCCGAGGGCGCGCCGTTCGACCGCGCCGAGCTGGACAGCCTGCTGGAACTCGGTGTCGCGGGCTGTGCCGAGCTGACCAAGATCCAGCAGGAGGCGCTCGCGTGACCAAGGTCTTGCTTGCCTCGAACAACAAGAAGAAGCTCGAGGAGCTGCGGCGGATCCTGACGCCGATCGTGCCCGGTATCGAGGTGCTCGGGCTCGGTGACGTCCCGCCGTACGACGAACCGGCCGAGACCGAGCCGACGTTCGAGGGGAACGCGTTGCTGAAGGCGCGGGCCGCGCTCGAGGCGACCGGACTGCCGTCGATCGCCGACGACAGCGGCATCTGCGTGGACGCGCTGAACGGGATGCCCGGCGTGCTGTCCGCGCGCTGGTCCGGCCCGGCGAAGGACAACCACGCGAACAACCTGCTGCTGCTCGGTCAGCTGGAGGACGTGCCGGACGAGCGTCGCGGGGCGTCGTTCGTGGCGGCGGTCGCGTTCGTCCGGCCGGACGGCCCGGACGAGATCGTGCTCGGCGAGATGCGCGGCTCGGTGATCCGTGAGCTGCGCGGCACCGGCGGGTTCGGGTACGACGTGCTGTTCCAGGCCGAGGGCTACGACCGGACGACGGCCGAGCTCTCGATCGAGGAGAAGGACGCGATCAGCCACCGGGGCAAGGCGCTGCGCGCGCTGGCGCCCGTCGTCGCCAAGGCGCTGGGGAGCTAGCCATGTTGTTCGCCGGATCGGACAAGGACGGGGTGGCGAGCGGGCGGATCACCGTCGCGTACCGGCGGTGGGCCGAGCCGCGGGTGGTCGAGGGCCGGGTCTACCGCACGAACGCGGGCCGGATCGAGGTCGACAGCATCCGCGAGGTCAATCCGGAGCTGATCGCGGACAACGACCCCGACCTCGAGCTCGCCGACCGGCGGAACGCGCGGGACGTCCGGCGCCGGCTGCGCGGGGACGAGACGCTGCCGACGTTCCTGATCCGGTTCCACCTGGTCGAGGGGCCGGATCCGCGCGAGGAGCTGGCCGCGCAGACGTCGTTGTCGGACGCCGACCTGGCCGAGCTGCGGGAGCGGCTGGCCCGCTTCGACGAGCTCAGTCAGCACGGAGCCTGGACGCTCGACACCCTGCGGCTGATCCAGACCAAGCCCGCGACCCGGGCCGCCGAGCTCGCGGCTTCCGTGGGGCGCGAGACCGCGCCGTTCAAGCTCGACGTACGCAAGTTGAAGAACCTTGGGCTGACCTACAGTCTCGAGGTCGGGTACCGGCTCTCGCCCCGGGGTGCGGCGTACTTGGATGCTGAGGGCAACTAGCGGCGCAGGTTGAGGGTCGCCAGCAGGTCCTCGTGCAGTTCGAACCAGACCCGGTGACAGGAGTCGACGTCGCTGCGGTCGACCCATTCCGTGTCGCCTGCGGCAGCGCGTTGCAAGGCGTGTGCGAAGCGGGTGTCGTAGCCGCGAAACCGTGGCAGGGTGGTGGTGAGCCGTTCGGCGATCGGCTTGAGGGCGCCGTTGATCACCTCCAGTTCGTGCAGGACGCCGGCGTCCCAGGACGGGTCGGTGTGGTCGTTCGCGGCTAGTGGGTCGGTCGGCGTCGGGCGCAGCTGCCAGTCCGTGCAGGCCTGTTGCAGCAGGGCGTTGAGCGGCAGGAATTCGTCGTACAGCTTGCGGACGGTGTCCGCGTTGTCGGCCAGTTCGGTTTTGAGGAGGCGTTCGTTCTCGGTGCGGCCTGCCTCGGTGAGCGACCAGCCCGCGGTGCCGGCGAAGCTGCTGTACGTCGTCCAACCGCGCGCCTCGGCGTCTTGGAGCGTTGTGTCGACCTCCTCCTGTGGGAGGTCGAACCGTCGGGCGACAGCGGTTGTGTCCGCGAAGCCCAGCAGGCGGACCGCGTGCAGGACCAGGTGTGTCATGAATCCTGCCGCGCGGTGAGTCGGTTGAACCGCTGCTGACAGGCCTGCGGTGAGCTGAAGCCCATCGCGTCGGCCATGTCCGCCCAGGTGAGCCCTGAGCTCCTGGCCAGGAAGAGCAGACCTGCCTCGACCTCGTCGACCTCGGCGCGGGCTGCCGGCAACAGTGCGAGGGCCGCGAGCAGGTCGTCGTCGGTCAGGTCCGCGGATCGCCAGGCCGCGAACTGGGTGAGATCCACCGCCGACAGGGGGATCCGCGCCGGTCGCCACGGCCGGCTGGGTAGGTCCTTCGCGCCCTTCGCGAGTAGTTGCTCCCGGGCTTCCCGCTGGCGGTCGGCCTGCGCTTGGTCGGCGTCGTGCTTGCGTCGCATGCGTCTACCGTGGATCATCAACAGAACGTTGTCAACGTTTTGTTGTCAACGTTTCGTTGATAGGGAGGCGTCGTGCTGATTCCGCTCGCGGAGGCTACGGCTGAGGTGTGTGGCGGGAAGGCTGGTGGGCTGGGCGCGTTGCTGCGGGCCGGGTTCCCGGTGCCGGACGGGGTCGTCGTACCTCCCGACGGTCTGGACGTGGACGAGCTCGGCCGGTGGCTGGCGAGCGCGGGCGATCCACCGGTCGCGGTCCGTTCGTCGGCGTCGAACGAGGACACCGCGCTGACGTCGGCGGCAGGCCAGCACGACAGCTTCCTCGCCGTGCAGGGCGTTACCGCGGTCGTTGACGCCGTACGCGCCTGCCGGTCGTCGCTGTGGTCCCCGCGCGCAACGGCGTACCGCAAGGGCTCCGCAGTACCGTCGATGTCCGTCATCGTCCAGCACCACGTGGACGCCGACATCTCCGGCGTCCTCTTCACCGGCCCCACCACCGTCATCGAAGCCTCCTGGGGCCTCGGCCCCACCGTCGTAGAAGGCCGAACCACCCCCGACCACTACGAGATCACGGCCGGCTCCGTCACCAGCACAATCCCCGACAAACCCACCTCCCTCCACCGTGACGGCTCCGGGCTCATCACCCGAGCGGTCCCCGCCATGCGCCGCCGTACGCCGACCCTGACCGACGCGACCGCCGTACGCCTGGCCAACCTGGGCCACTGCGTCGCGAGTCTCCTGGGTGCGCCGCAGGACATCGAATGGGCGATCGCCGGGGACGCACTCTGGCTCCTCCAGACGCGCCCGATCACCGCCGAACTCCCGCGCTCGGCCGACCCCCACCCCGCACCGTTGACGGGCACCCCCGGCAGTCACGGCACGGCCACAGGGCCCGCGAGAATCGTCCGCGGGCCCGCCGACTTCCCGCACGTCATCCCCGGCGACATCCTCGTCTGCCCGCACACAGACCCCGCCTGGACCCCGCTCCTCACCATCGCCGCAGGCGTCATCACCGAAACCGGCGGCCTCCTCTCCCACGCCGCCATCGTCGCCCGCGAACACGGCATCCCCGCCGTCCTGGCAGTCCCGCACGCCACCACCAAGATCCGCAACGACACCCCAACAACCCTCCACGGCACCACAGGCACAATCCACCTACAGCCCAAGCCTGAGCAGCGGGTTTGATCGTCAGCTCTGGCCATGTCGCGCACAGAGCGTTACGGTGATCCGATCCCGAGGGGGGCTCGGGGATGGAGGGGGAGTCATGTCTGATTCCATGACAGCGGGTACTCGGGTTGCCGTGGCCATCGGCGCCATCAAGTGGGTGCTGATCGCAGTGGCGATCGTCGTCGCCGGCGTGGGCGTACTGCGGGCAGTCGCCGACGGGTCGGAGTACGACGTCGTAGTCGGAGTTGTGGCGGTTGGCGGAGCCGTCGTGTGGAGCCTGTTCGTGTGGGTGCTGTTCGGGTGGTTCGAGCACACCCTGACGGCACTGATCGCGATCGCACGGAACACTGGGCCTCGGCTCCCAGGTTCGTACGACGTACCGCCGGCACCGTACGAACAGCACCGGCTGTGAACTGACGCCGCACAGGCGGGCGACGGAGTCGTCGCCGATCCGCCGTACCGCATGAAGTTGATCGGAAGGCGCTGGTCGGGTTCAGCCTGCGGTGGCTCGCTCGCGGGCGGCGAGGATGTCGGGTACGTGCGTCTCGGCCCATTGGCGTACGGCGCGCAACGGGACGAGGAGCGAGCGCCCCAGTTCGGTCAGGGCGTATTCGACGTGGGGCGGGTTGCCGCCCAGGTCGGTGCGGGCGAGCAAGCCGTCGGTCTCCATGGCGCGCAGCGTCTCCGTGAGGGCCTTGGGGGTGATGCCGCGGATGTGCGCCTTGAGGTCGGTGAACCGCATCGGCCCGTCCTCGAGGGCGTTCACGACGAACACCGTCCAGCGCGCCCCGATGCGGTGCAGCACGGTGCGACTCGGACAGGTCGCCGCCATGACGTTGTACGCCTTGCTCATGAGGCCCTCTCGGTAGCGTTGAAGATACCGGTAGCAAATCTATACCGTCTCGGTCATGGACGAGAACCTGACAGGCAAACGGATCCTGGTCGTCGGCGGGGCCCGCGGTATCGGCGCCGACATCGCCCGGCGCACCGTCAAGGCCGGCGCCGACGTCGTCGTCGCCGCCCGGTCCGGCGCCGACGTGCGGATCGACATCGCCGACGAGACCACCATCGCCGGCGCCGCGGAGTACCTCGGCACGTTCGACCACGTGATCTCCACCGCGTCGGCGCACCACGACGTGGCGGTGCCCGACCTGGAGCACGACAAGCTCCGGGCCGCGTTCGCCGCCAAGATCGTCGGGCCGTTGCTGCTGGCCAAGCACTTCGCCCGGCGGATGCCGGCCGGCGGATCGTTGCTGTTCTTCTCCGGCATCGTGGGCTGGAAACCCAAGCCCGGCACCGTCGTCAAAGGTGCTGCGAATGCTGCCCTGGCCGCGCTGGTCACCCACCTGGCCGTCGAACTCGCGCCGTTGCGTGTCAACGCCATCGCGCCCGGCTTCACCGACTCGGGCATCTGGGACCGGCTACCGGACGAGCGTCGCACCGCCTTGTACGACGGCGCTGCCGCGGCCTCCCTCACGGGCAGAGTCGGGACGCTCCAAGACGTCAGCGACACCGCACTGTGGCTCCTCGGCGCGGGCTGGGTGACCGGCGAGACGATCCACGTCGACGACGGCACCCGGCACCGCTGATCCGGCGCAATCGATGCCCACGGCAACTACGCCACCAGCATCGGTGCCTACGGATGGTTGACCACTGCGCCACTCATCGCGGCTGCGCGCGTCGCACGTGGAGGTCCTCGAGGCTGAGGTCTTCGCCGTGCGCGGACAGTACGGCGACCCGCACCGGTGCACCGTCGGCGTCGACCACCTCCAGTGGCGGACGCTCCTGCAACGTGTCGCCCCATTGCCACAGTGCGAGCAGGACCGGTAGGAGCGCCCGTCCCCGGTCCGTGAGGTGGTACTCCGACCGGGCGCGTTGGCCAGGCTCGCGGTAGGGGCGTTTCTCGAGGATCCCGGCACCGACCAGCTCCTTGAGTCTGGCCGCGGCGACCGCGTCGGTGATGCCGACGCGTCTGGCGAATTCGTCGAACCGGGTCGCGCCGTACAAGGCTTCCCGGAGCAGCAGCAGTGCCGACCGGGTGCCGACCACCGCGACTGCCGTGTCGATCGAGCAGTCGTCGGCCCGCCAGCGATCCCGCTCGCGGCCTGGCTGCTCCGGCCCCTCGCAGTGGCGGCCCTGGCCACCGGGCTGGCCGCAGCCGCCCGCGGCCGGTCGCTTCGCCAGCGGTGGGTGCTGACCAAGCTCGCCATCACGACGGCACTGACACTGCTCGTCGTCCTGACAGCGGAACCCGGCCTCGCGTCCGCGGCGACCGGCCTCGTCACCGACCGGACCCGCACGACGTACGCCGTGGTTCCCGTCGTGACCGCCGCCCTGCTCCTCGTGAACGTCGTACTCGGGGTGCGCCATCGGATCCCGGAGGTCGGCAACGATGCCCGCGCAGGCTGACGTGGTTGTGCCAGAGGCGGGAGTTGAACCCGCACGCCCGGGGGCGCCGGCACCTAAAGCCGGTGTGTCTGCCGTTCCACCACTCTGGCTGAGGAGGGCTGGTGCCTCCCCCAGGTAGACATCCTAGGGGAGGCGGCGCTCCTGGGTGTGGTCAGCGGCTCTGCAGGGCGTCGATGAAGACGGTCTTCAGGTCGCCGGGGTTGCGAGCCACGTACGCCGAACCGCCGGTGGCCGTGGCCAGCGCCGAGAGTTCGTCGGCGTTCGCCTCGGGCCCCATGCCGAGCGCGATGATGCGGACCGGGCGGGCCGGGTCCTGCAGGCCCTTGAGGGTCTGGACGGCCTGCGCGAGGGTCGGGCTGCCGGGGTCGTCGTTCTTGCCGTCGGTGAACAGCAGGATCGTGTTGACCGCGTTCGACTTGTAGTCCTGGCGGACCGCCCGGACGGCCGCGATCGCGGTGTCGTACAGCCCGGTGCCGCCGCCGACGATCGGTTTCGACGCCGTCAGCTGGCCGACGATCTTCGCGCGCTGGTTCTTGGACAGCGGCGCGATCGGCACCAGCGGCCGGTAGTCGGCCTTGTCGGTCCCGATGTTCGTCGAGAACGTCCACAGGCCGAGCTCGGCGGTGTCCGGGAACAGGCTCAGGCCGCCGGCCGCGGCCTCGACGGTGAGCTGCCAGCGGGTCTTGGCGCCGACCTTCTCGGCCATCGAGCCGGAGACGTCGATGACCGCCAGCGAGTGCGTGGACAGCGACAGCCGCGTCCAGTTCTGCAGGGTGCTGTCGATCGCCTCGTTGGTCGGCTTGGCCAGCTGGGTCACGTCACCGACGCCGCGGCCGCCGCTCAGCGGGCTGAACGACGTGTCGCGGAAGCCGGCGTCGTCGCGCGCCTGGGAGGCGCCGTCGGTCAGCAGTTCGGTGGCGAGGGCCTGGGCGGCGTTGCTTGCCGCGTCGGTGTCGGACTTCGCCGTGACCACGATCGGGTAGTCCAGGGTGAGCGTGCCGGTGCCCGGCTGGATCGCCTTGAGCTGGGCCTCCGGGTGTGCCTCCTGGTACTTCACGAAGCTCTGCTCGGTGGCCGGTACGACGATCTTGCTGCCGTCCCGGTCCGCGCGGCCGAAGAGCGCGTTCGCATCGGTGTAGGGCTTGGCCAGCGAGCCGAGCCGCTGCGCCAGCGGAACGACCACCTGGGCCACCTGGGTGTCGGACGCGGAGGTCTTCTGGCGCTCCATCTGGACCGCCAGCAGCGACAGCGCGCCCGGAGAGGTGTTCAGCGGGTCGAGCAGGGCCGGCTCGGTGGCGCTCAGCATCCGCAGCCAGGAAGAGGTGTCGGCGAAGTTCTCCTTGCGCCCGACCAGCACCATCGGCGTGGTGGCGATGGAGTCGACCGCGACGGTCGGCAGGCTCTGGCCGTCGTCGGCCTGGGCGACCCACAGCGAGGAGTCCGGCACCCACAGGTCGGGCCGGTTGTCGCTGCCGTGCGCCACGTCCCGTGCGACCTGGGCCGACGGGACCGCGCTGACCGTGATCTGCAGGCACGGGGTGTCGTCCTGGCCGCCCTTGGTGGCGAGCGCCTTGGCCGCGGCCTCGAGCGGTGACTGCATCTCGGGCGTGGTGGCCAGCTGGATCTGCGTCGGGTCGGCGCAGGCCTTGCCGCCGCCGAGGAACCCGTCGGCGCCCGACTCGGATCCGAAGGACCGGACCACAAAGACCGCGCCCAGCGACAGCACCAAGAGCCCGACCGCGGTGATGTACACCGACCGGCGGTTGTTGTTACTTCGCGTGACCGCTGAGGAATGCTTTCCCATCGCGGCAGGTCCCTCCCTCCCAGAGGCTGACTGCGCGCGCAGATTACCCGGTTTCCGCACGTCGGGGCGAAGTCCGGGAACGGTCGTGACCTACCCGTCGCCGAACCGGAACAGGCCCCGGAGTACGGCTCTTTCGCAGGAACGCTCAAAAACTCACCCTGCGTGCCGGGTCCGCTGCGATCCGCTGAGATCCACCTGTGATCCAAATCACAGATCTGGTGTGCTCAAACGACCGTTCCATGGACCACCGCCATGAAACGGTCGAAGGTTTTCCTCTGTTACCGGTGTTCCGCGAGGTGCCTTTTCACAACCCGATTCACAGTCCGAGGTCGCGGCGCAGCTTGGCGACGTGGCCGGTGGCCTTCACGTTGTACTGCGCGACGGCGATCTTGCCGTCCGGGTCGACGACGAACGTGGACCGGATCACGCCGGTCACCTTCTTCCCGTACATGGTCTTCTCGCCGAACGCGCCGTACGCCGTCAGCACCTCCTTGTCCGGGTCGCTGAGCAGCGGGAACGTGACGCCGTCGCGCTCGCGGAACTTCGCCAGCTTGGCCGGCTTGTCGGGGGAGATGCCGAGGACGGCGTACCCGGCGGCCTGCAGCGCGTCGAGCGAGTCCCGGAAGTCGCAGGCCTGCTTCGTGCAGCCCGGGGTCATCGCGGCCGGGTAGAAGTAGACGATCACGTTCTTCCCGCGCAGGTCGGCCAGGGCCACGTCGTTGCCGTCGGCATCGGGCAGGGTGAAGTCGGGGGCGGTGTCGCCGACGGACAGACGATCGGACATCAGGTCCTCCACGGAGTAGGTCTACTGCGCGCCATGTTACGTGCGGGCGTACACCGCGCAGGTCCCCGTTAGCCTGGGCCGATGCGGGCCATGACAGTCACACGGGGCAGGGCCGATTCGGCGGCAGTAGGAGAGGTACCGGAGCCGCCGGTCGCCGACGGGTCGATTCTGGTGGAGGGCCTGCTGACAGGCATCTGCGGCACCGACCTCGAGATGGTGTCCGGAGAGTTCGGCAGCGGCCCGGCTGGTTCCGACACGCTGGTCATCGGGCATGAGTCGCTCGGACGCGTGCTGGAAGCACCTGTCGGCTCCGGCTTCGCGGCCGGCGACCTGGTGGCCGGTGTGGTCCGCCGGCCCGACCCGGTGCCCTGTCCGGCGTGCGCACGTGGCGAGTGGGACTTCTGCCGCAACGGGCAGTACGCCGAGCGCGGCATCAAGGGCCTCGACGGGTACGGCGCTGAACGCTGGCGGGTCGACCCGTACTTCGCCGTACCGGTGCCTGCCCAACTCGGAGAGCTCGGCGTACTCGTGGAGCCGGCCAGCATTCTCACCAAGGCGTGGGAACAGGTGGACCAGGTCGGCGCCCGGTCCTCCTTCACGCCGCAGCATGTGCTGGTGACAGGCGCCGGGCCGATCGGCCTGCTGGCCGCACTGATCGCTCAGCAGCGCGGGTACGACGTACACGTGCTGGACCGCGTCACGGACGGGCCGAAGCCGGACCTGGTGCGGGCACTCGGCGGGACGTACCTGACGGACCTGCGGCAACTGGACGTCGTACCGGACGTGGTGATCGAGGCGACCGGTGTAGGGCAGCTGGTGTACGACTGCGCATCGCTGCTGCCACCGGCCGGTGTCATGTGCTTGGCCGGGATCCACCCGGGGCCCGCCACCGTAGAGGTACAGCTGGACGCGCTGGTGCGGCAGTTGGTGGTCCGCAACGCGGCCCTGGTCGGCACGGTGAACGCGGGCAAGCGGCACTACGCGGACGCCGTGGACGTGCTGCTGGCCGCCGACCGGTCGTGGCTGGAGCGGCTGATCACCCGGACCGTGCCGCTGTCCAACTGGCCGGACGCATTGGCCCGGGAACCGGATGACATCAAGGTGGTCGTGGACTTGCGGGGATGACCTGCGAGGATGGTGCTGACAGCAGGGGCAGCTCGGGGAATGCCCCGCGGACGGAAGGGAGCGCCGACAAGTGTCGGACACGAAAGCTCGGACCGCCGAGCAGATCGAGGCGGACATCGCCGCCACCCGCGCGCGCCTGGCCTCGACCGTGGACGAGCTGGTCGACCGGGCGAACCCGAAGAACGTCGCCCTGCGCCAGGTCGAGCAGGCCAAGTCCCAGGTCTTCGACGAGCAGGGCCGGCTGCGCACCCAGAAGATCGTCGCCGTGGTCGGCGCGGTGGCCGGGGTGGTCGGCGTCCTGCTGGTGATCCGCCGCCTGGTGGGTCGCCGGTGACTCCACGCAAGCGGCTCTCCGACGACAAGCTGCCGATCCGGATGCTGCACGACCGGGTCCTGGTCTCCCTCGAGCAGGAGGGCGAGCGGAAGTCGTCGGCGGGCATCCTGATCCCCGCCACCGCCCAGATGGGCCGCCGGCTGGCCTGGGCCAAGGTGGTCGCGATCGGCGCGAACGTGCGCACCGTCGAGGTCGACGACCGGGTGCTGTTCGACCCGGAGGACCGTGCCGAGGTCGAGGTCCGCGGCGACGACTACATCCTGCTGCGCGAGCGCGACCTGCACGCGGTCGCCGCCGGCCGCCTCGAGGACGGACAGACCGGCCTCTACCTCTGAGCAGTCCGGAAGCTGAACCGGGCCGGCGGCCGCGGGCCGCCGGTGACCAGGTCCCGGACGAAGCAGCCGACCAGCGGCACGAACTTGAAGCCCGAGCCGGAGAACCCGGCGGCGACAGTGACCGGTCCGGCGCGGTCGATGACGAAGTCCGCCGTCGCCGTGCTGTCGTAGAGACAGCTGATCGCCGTCGACCGGTGCGGGTCCAGGCCCGGGTACCACTGCCCGACGTACCTGATGAGCCTCGCGTCCCGCTCCGGCTCCGGGCGGAAGTCGCGGGTGTCCGGATCGACCTCCGGCCCGGTCGCGTGCAGTCCGACCTTGACGCCGGACCCGGGTTCGTAGAGCCCGTAACTGGTCGGGCCGTGGTGCACGAAGCTCGGCCACTCCAGTTCGTCCGACAGCGGCGCGAAGAACCGCGGCTGCTCCTGCGTGACCCTGAACGGCGGCAGCGGCACCAGCCCACCCACCAGCCGCGGCGTCCACGGCCCAGCGGTCACCACCACGTGCCGCGCCCGCACAGCACCACCTGGTACGTCGAGCTCGACCAGACCGTCATGCGCCCGCAGGGCTCGCACCGGCGACTGGACGCGGAACTCGGCACCGGAACGACCAGCCACGACCTGTAGCGCGTGCACCGCCCGCTCGGCGTACAGCCGACCTGACCCCGGCTGGTAGAGCACAGGTGTCTCGAACCGGAACCCGGGCCACCGCTCGGCCGCCTCCGCCGCGGACAACACGGAGCCGGTTGCTCCGTGCAACGTCCGGAAGACCTCCACCGACGTGTCGCTCATCCCGTGGTCGATCCCACCGGTCTCCTCGAGCAGCGTCTCGCCGGACTGCGCCTCCAGTTCCCGCCACAACGGCCGGGCCCGCTCCGTCAGCTCAGCCACCTCGGCGTCGTCGACAGCCGCCCGGTACAGCCGCGTCGCGCCATGCGAGCCGCCCCGCTCGTGCCCGAGCGTGAACTGTTCCAGTACGACGACCTCGCGCCCCGCGGCTGACAGCGCCCATGCCGCGGCGGACCCCATCGCCCCGGCCCCGACCACCGCCACGTCGTACGTCATCCGGTCACCCCCTGTCAGCACCCGATCGTAGTGTTGTGGACAGGGCGGCTCGCCGAGCGGGCGGGTAGGGGAGAATGGCGCCGTGATCTTCGAGACCTCCAGCCGGTTGCCGGACTTCCCGTGGGACAAGCTCGGGCCCTACAAGCAGAAGGCGGCCGAGCACCCCGACGGCATCGTGGACCTGTCGGTGGGCAGCCCGGTGGACCCGGTGCCGGCGCTGGTGAAGCAGGCGCTGGCCGACGCCGCGGACGCCCCGGCGTACCCGACGACGATCGGTACGTCGGCCGCGCGGCGGGCGGCGGTGGACTGGATGGCGCGGCGCCTCGGGGTCACCGGGGTCGACCCGGCGCGCGAGGTGCTGCCGGTGATCGGCACCAAGGAGCTGATCATGATGCTGCCGACGCTCCTCGGCGTCGGCGCCGGCGACACGGTCCTGATCCCGGACCTGGCGTACCCGACGTACGAGGCCGGTGCCGCGCTCACGCGGGCGACCAGTGTGCCTGTCGCGGACCCGACGACGTACGACGGTCCGGTGCGGATCGCGTACCTGAACTCCCCGCGCAACCCGTCCGGCGAGATCACCTCGCCGGACGACCTGCGCCGGGCGGTCGAGTGGGCCCGGGCGAACGACGTCCTGCTGGTCAGCGACGAGTGCTACACCGAGTTCGGCTGGGACGAGAAGCCGGTGTCGGTGCTGCACCCGGACGTGTGCGGTGGCAGCTTCGACAACCTGCTGGCGGTGCACTCGCTGTCCAAGCGCTCGAACCTGGCCGGCTACCGCGGCGGCTTCGTGGCCGGCGACGCGACCGTCGTGGGCGAGCTGCTCGCGGTTCGCAAGCACGCCGGACTGATGGTGCCGTCGCCGATCCAGGCCGCGATGGCGGCGGCGTTCGCCGACGACACCCACGTCGAGGAGCAGCGGGCGCGCTACCTGCGGCGTCGTGCGGTCCTGCGGGACGCGCTGACCGACGCGGGCTGGGAGATCACGCTGTCGAACGGCGGGTTGTACCTGTGGGCGTCGCACCCGTCGTACGACGCGTACGGCTCCGTCGGCGCGCTGGCGGACCTCGGGATCCTCGTCGCTCCGGGTGCGTTCTACGGGACGGCGGGTGAGCGGCACGTGCGGATCGCGCTCACCGGGACCGACGAGCGCATCGACGCCGCGGTGAAGAGACTGCAGGAGTAGCCCAACTTCCCGCGTCCGTGTGACGTCTTCCTTGTGTCACCGCCTCTTCAGAGGGGTAGGTGTTCTCCAGGGGAGGGGTGAGGCGGATGAGGCGCTTCGTCGGGGTGGCGGTCGCAGTTCTGTTGAGTTTGGGGACGGTCGGTGCCGCCTCTGCGCAGGAAACACCGACTCCGACGCCGAGCATGACACCGACGGACTCACCGTCACCGTCTCCGTCGTTGTCTCCATCTCCATCTCCCTCGCCGACTCCGACGCCCACACCATCGCCGTCGCCAACGCCCACCCCGACTGAGACGCCGACCTCAAAGGCGGCCGCGGCGGCCTGGAGCATCACGCTCGACCAGCCGGCCGCCTCCTGGGAGGACCGGCCGACCGTCTTCACCGGCAAGATCAGCCAGCCGATCACCGGCTCGTACATCACCCTGTGGCAACGCGTCCCCGGCGCCTGGGTGCTGCGCGCGGCCACCCGGACCACGACCGGCGGCGTCTACCGGTTCAGCTACGTCTCGGCGTACACCGGCACCTGGGCGTTCCGGACGATGATCGGCGTCAAGGCGGAGACCGCGCTGGCGATTTCAGACTACCGGACCGTGCCGATCCAGGACCGCAAGATCGTGGTCAACACCCCGGCGCCCTGGTACGCGACGCTGACCGGCGTCTCCGTCACGGGGAAGATGGTGCCGGCCGAGCCGGGCAAGGAGCTCGCGCTCCAGGAGTACCTCGGCAGCGGCCGCTGGCGGCTGGTGAACATCGCGAAGATGGATGCCGCCGGCAACTTCCGGCTGCGGATGCCCGACGACCTGCCGGCCACCCGCACCGTCCGGGTTGTCACGCGCTACGTCACTCAGTCCGAGATGGAGTACTCCGCCCCCGCGACCATCGTGATCAAGGCCGCCCTGAACCCCAAGGTGTACGCCGTCTCCGCCGCGATGGTGCCGTACACGTACCGGGCCGGCTGCCCCGTGCGGCCGTCGTCGCTGCGCCTCCTGCAGCTCAACTACTGGGGCTTCGACGGCCGGGTGCACCGCGGCGAGCTGATCCTCCGCGACGCCGCCGTGCCGAAGATGATCACGGTCTGGAACTCGACGCTCGCGGCGAAGTTTCCGATCCGGCAGATGCGCCGGGTGGACGTGTTCGGCGGCAGCGACATCAAGTCGATGGCGGCCGACAACACGTCCGCGTTCAACTGCCGGCGGGTGACCGGCGACCCGTACTCGCTGTCGCCGCACTCCTACGGCTGGGCGATCGACATCAACACCGTCGAGAACCCGTACCTGGCCGCGAACGGCGTCTGGTACCCGTCGAACGGCACGGCGTACATCAAGCGCTCCCCGGCGCGTCCGGGCATGCTGTTCTCGACCAGCACCGCCACCAAGGCCCTGATCGGGCAGGGGTACTTCTGGGGCGCCAACTGGGCCAAACCCGACTACCAGCACTTCCAGCCGAAGTGAAAGCCCTAGTAGCCGCGCTGCTGCTCACCGCGTTGGTCGGCTGTAGTTCCAGTACCGCGGTCCCGCAGACGACACCGCCGCCGCCACCCATCCCGAGCACCGTCGGCGGCACGGTGCCCGTGCCGACCAACACGCTCCCCACCGCCAAGCCCACGGACGCAGCCGTGCCACCTCAGGTCCCGGAGGAGGCGACCGCACCACCTCCAGCCACCGCCGGGCCGCTGAGCTCTACCAACCTCCCGGCGCCGGAAAAGCTCGGCAGCGGCTGGAAGACCTACAACGACCCAGGTGGTGCCGAGGTCGGCTTCATCGGCAACAACACCTGGACCCGCCGCCGCGACCCACACCAGGCGTCGTACGAGGCCCTGCCCTCCGGCTGCGCCGGGAGCGTCAGCGGCTCGCTGCCTGTCCCGGCGCACGCCCTGACCGGCAGCTACCGCACAGCCGACGCGCAACCCGCCACCGCACTCCTGCTCCGCTTCAAGGACTCTGGTCAAGCAGGGCAGTACTTCGCGGGTTACCAGGCCCGGATGAAGGCCTGTGGCACCGGTGGGGACCTCAGCGTCAAACAGCTGTGGTCGCAGGACGCTGCCGCGGCTGCGGTCCGTTCCTATGCCGGAGCCGAGTCCTACGTCGACCTGTCCGTTGTCCGTGGTTCGACCGTCGCGCTGCTGGCGACGACCTCCGCCCAGCCCGACAGCCAGGCCGACTGGGCGCGGAGCGTCGTACCGGCGCTGGAAGCGGTCATCGACTGAGGCGGTGCGCGTCCACCACGGCCTGCGCGAACTCCCGCGGCGCCTCCTGCGGCACGTTGTGCCCGACGTCGAAGGTGCGGTGCTCGTACTTGCCGATGAAGTGGTCCCGGTACGACGAACCGTTGCCGGCCGGCGTGAACGGGTCGTACCGACCGTCGATGGTGATCGTCGGTACCGCGATCTTCGGCGCCTGCTGCAGCTTCTCCTCCAGTTCGGCGTACTCCGGCTCGGCGGGGATCAGGCTCTGCCGCCAGCGGTAGTTGCCGATCACGATCGCCTCGTAGTCCGGGTTCTCGAAGGCCGCCGCGGTCCGGGCGTACGTCGCCGCACTGTACTTCCAGGTCGGCGAGTTGAACTTCCAGATGAACTCGCCGAGCTCCCGCTTGTACTGGTGCAGGCCCTGCGCGCCGCGCTCGGTGGCGAAGTAGTACTGGTACCACCAGGCGTTCTCGGCCGCGGGCGGCAGCGGCATCTTGTTGAACTCCAGGTTGGTGATCAGGTAGCCGGTCACCGACACCAGGGCCTGCACCCGCTCCGGCCACAGCGCGGCGATGATGTCCGCGGTCCGCGAGCCCCAGTCGTAGCCGGCCAGCACGGCGCGCGGGATGTGCAGGGCGTCCATCAGCGCGAGGATGTCGAGCGCGAACGCGGCCTGGTCGACGTTGCGTCGCGTGGAGGCCGAGCGGAACGTAGTACTGCCGTGGCCGCGCAGGTAGGGCACGACGACGCGGTAGCCGCGGCGGGCGAGCAGGGGCGCGACCTGTTCGTAGCTGTGGATGTCGTACGGGAAGCCGTGCAGCAGCAGGACCGGTGTGCCGTCCGACGGCCCGAGCTCGACATAGCCGACGTTCAGCACGCCGGCGGCGATCTGCCGCACCGGGCCGAACGGGAGCTTCGGTGTCGCGGCCGCCCCGCCCGTGACGGCCGGGGCGACGGCGGCAGCCAGTGCGGCGGCACCGGTCGTGCGGAGGAGGGTACGGCGGCTGACGTTCATGACGGTCCTTTCGGGGTGGTTGATGCCTCAACCCTCGCCCGGTGGGTGCCCTGGTCGCGCCCGTGAGATTCACTGGTGAAAACGATCCAGAAGTTTTATTACCTTTCAGTATTTCGTGTCCTACACTCCGGATATGGGTGATTTCGACCGGTACGCACGCCTCACCGCGCACCTGGACGCGCCGTACGCGGCGATCGACCTCGCCGCGTTCCGCCGGAACGCCGACGACCTGGTCCGGCGCGCCGCGGGTACGCCGATCCGGATCGCCTCGAAGTCCGTCCGGTGCCGTGCGCTGATCGCCGCCGCGCTCGAGCGGCCCGGGTTCCACGGGGTGATGAGCTACTCGCTCGCAGAGGCGCTGTGGCTCGCCCGTAACGGCGTCGACGACATCCTGCTCGGCTACCCGACCACCCACCGCTCCGCGCTCCGCGAGCTCTCCGAGGATCCCGCGGCCGCCGCGCGGATCACGCTGATGATCGACTCGCCGGACCACCTGGACTACCTCCGGGCCGCCGCGACCGGGAGCGCGCGGATCCAGGTCTGCCTCGACGTCGACGCCTCGCTGCGGATCTTCGGGCAGCATCTCGGCGTCCGGCGTTCTCCGCTGCGCACCCCGGCGGAGGTCGCGGCCCTCGCCCGGACCGTCGCCGCGGACGACCGGTTCGAGCTGACCGGCGTGATGTTCTACGAGGCGCAGATCGCCGGCCTCCCGGACACGTCGCCGGCCGTGCGGTGGGTGAAGCGCCGCAGCGCCGCCGAGCTCGCGGACCGGCGCGGTGCCGTGGTCGACGCGGTCAAGCAGGTCGCGGCGCTGCGGATCGTGAACTCCGGCGGGACCGGCAGCCTCGAGATCAGCAGCGCCGACCCGGTCGTCACCGAGGTCACCGCCGGGTCCGGACTCTACGGCCCGACGCTGTTCGACAAGTACGACGTCTTCCAGCCCGAGCACGCGATGGCCTACGCGCTGGACGTCGTACGGCGGCCCGCGCCGCGGATCGCCACGCTCTTCGGCGGCGGCTATGTCGCGTCGGGCCCCGCGAAGAAGTCGCGGCTGCCGCTGCCAGCATCGCCGTATGGGCTGAAGCTGCTGGGCACCGAGGGCGCCGGTGAGGTGCAGACGCCGGTCCGGGGAGCAGCGGCCGACCGGCTGCGCATCGGCGACCGGGTGTGGATGCGGTACGCGAAGGCGGGCGAGCTGCTGGAGCGGTTCGACGTCCTGTACGCCGTCGACGGCGAGGACGTCAGCGAGCTCCGGACCTACCGCGGCGAAGGGAAGAACTTCGGATGAGCACCTGGCGGAACTGGGCCGGCACCGAGTCGGCGACCGGGATCGAGGCACTGCGCCCGCGCTCGACCGACGAGCTCGCGGCGGCGGTCAAGACCGCGGCCGCGCAGGGCAAGAAGCTCAAGGCGGTCGGCTCCGGGCACTCGTTCACGGGCTGTTCCGTTCCGCAGCAGGTGATGATCCGGCTCGACGGCCTGGCGTCGATCCAGCACGCGGACAAGGAGTCCGGCCGGGTCACGGTCGGCGCCGGCACCGGGCTGCGCAAGCTGAACGCCGGGCTCGCGGCCTTCGACCTCGCGATGGCCAACCTCGGCGACATCGACAAGCAGACGATCTCCGGCGCGATCTCCACCGGCACGCACGGCACCGGCGCGCGGCTCGGCGGCCTGGCCACGCAGGTCGTCGCCCTCGATCTGGTCACCGCGGACGGCTCGGTGCTGCACTGCTCCGCGGACGAGAACCCGGACGTGTTCGCCGCGGCCCGGGTCTCGGTCGGCGCGCTCGGCGTGATCAGCTCGCTGACGCTGCAGTGCGTGCCGGCGTTCCTGCTCCGGGCGCAGGAGATGCCGCTGCCGCTCGGCGAGGTCCTGGACGGCTTCGATGAATTTGCCGATGGCAACGACCACTTCGAGTTCTACTGGTTCCCGCACACCGAGCTCGCGCTGACCAAGCGGAACAACCGGGTCGCGGACGGCGTCGGCGCGGCGCCGGTCGGGAAGCTGCGCGGCTGGCTCGACGACGAACTGCTGTCCAACAAGGTCTTCGAGCTGACCAACCGGCTCGGCGCCCGGCAGCCCGGCCTGGTGCCGCGGATCAACCAGCTCGCCGCCCGCGCGTTGTCCGCCCGCGAGTACGTCGACGCGTCGTACAAGGTCTTCTGTTCCGAGCGCAACGTGGTCTTCCGCGAGTCGGAGTACGCCGTACCGCGCGAGCACGTGGTGGACGTGGTCCGCCGGCTGCGGGCGTGGATCGACGCGTCGGGGTCGCGGATCCCGTTCCCGATCGAGGTCCGGGTGGCCGCGGCGGACGACCTCTGGCTGTCCACCGCGTCCGGGCGCGCGACGGCGTACGTCGCCATCCACCAGTACCACCGGCTGCCGCACGACCCGTACTTCCGGGCCTTCGAGAACATCGTCGCGGACTACGACGGGCGGCCGCACTGGGGCAAGCTGCACACGTTGACCGCCGCCGACCTGCGCCGGCGCTACCCGCACTTCGACGACTTCCTCGCGGTCCGCGACCGGCTCGACCCGCGCCGCGTGTTCGAGAACGCCTACACCCGCCAGGTGTTCGGCGGCTAGCCTGCGGGCATGAACGAACTGCAACCGCTCGAACCGGTGACCGAGGACTGGCAGAAGGCGCTCGCCGTGGTCGCGCACCCCGACGACCTCGAGTTCGGGACCTCGGCCGCGATCGCGCGCTGGACCCGGCAGGGCAAACAGGTCGTGTACTGCCTGCTGACGTCCGGCGAGGCGGGCATCGACGGCGTCGACCCGGCCGAGTGCGGGCCGCTGCGGGAGGCCGAGCAGATCGAGTCGTCCCGGATCGTCGGCGTCTCGGCCGTCGAGTTCCTCGGTCAGCCGGACGGCACGATCGAGTACGGCGTCGCGCTCCGCCGCGTGATCACCGCCGCGATCCGGCGGCACCAGCCGGAGATCGTGATCACGAACAACTTCCGCGACACCTGGGACGGTGACGTACTGCTGAACCAGGCGGACCACATCAACACCGGCCGGGCGACCCTGGACGCGGTCCGGGACGCCGCCAACCGGTGGATCTTCCCGGACGCCGGCGACCAGTGGACCGGTGTCCGCGAGGTTTGGGCGGCCGGGTCGCCGGACGCGCGGCACGGGGTGGACACCACCGACACGTTCGAGCTCGGCGTCCAGTCGCTCAAGGCGCACAAGGCCTACATCGACGGGCTGAACCGCGGCTTCGACCCGGAGGAGTTCCTGGAAGGCACCTCGCGCCCGGCCGGCGCCCGGCTGGGCACGAAGTACGGCACGCGGTTCGAAGTCTTCACTCCGTGAGGTAGGCCCGCAGGTGCGGCGGCGCCGGCTTCGGCCGCCGCGGCTCGCGGTCGCCCGCCGTACCCGGACCCGGAGGGTTGTTCGGCCCGGCCCAGGAGCGGACGAGCGCGCGGCCCTTGCGGGTCATCCGGTGCAGGTCGATCCGCTCGATCTGCGCAGCCGGGATCCCGAGCTGCGCGAGACTCCGGTTCGCCAGTTCGCACGCCGCGTCGTGCTTGCGCGGCGACATCCGCTGCTGCAGCACAATCGCGATCGAACCGTCGGGCAGGTCCTCGACCCGCCGGAACCGCATCCCCTTGTCCAGCGACCAGGAGTGCACCGCCAGATCGAGGTAGTCGGCGTGGGACAGTCGCCGATCGGGCTTCGCGCGCGCAACCACTTCGTAACGGGCCATGCACCGATCATCCGTCGCGGGCGGACGGAATTCCAGGAATCTGCTACCGGCGAAGGCACTAGAGCTGCAAGATGCGCTGCGACTCGCTGAGGACCGCGGGCGAGGCGAGCGACTGCCAGCGCGGCAGCTGCTCGGCCAGGAACGGCCGCAGCTGGACCGCGCGATCGGAGTCGTGGTCGAGCACGTCGAGCTCGTTGACGATCGTCAGGTCGACGAAGTCGCGGAGCTCCTCGGTGCCGAGCTCCTCCGACGTCCCGGTGAAGCGGTCGGTGACGGTCCGGTGCTCGGCGAGGTCGCGCCAGGTGGTCTCCCGCTCGCAGGCGCCGTACCGGTAGACGATCCGCTCGGCCTCGGCGCCGATCACCGACTCCAGGACCGGGCGCTCGGTGCGCCAGTCGAACAGGTGCGTCGGGAAGCCGTCGGTCCCGTACGCCGCGTGCGCCAGGCCGGCGAGCACCAGCGTGTCGGAGGCGCCGAGCGAGCCGAGGCGCTTGGCGACCCGGTGCAGGTGGACGTACAGGCTGCCGCCCGCGTGGTCGATCTCGTCGGCGCCGCGCACCAGCAGCAGCGAACCCAAGTCCTCGAAAGTGCTCATCTGACCCCTTCTCACCGGGAGCGGCCAGGGCCCGCGGACCGGCCCAGGGCACCCACGGTAAGGCCAACCCCGGGTGCCCGCCCACACCTTCGGCGTGCCGTTTCAGTCACATCCCGTTCACCTGCCGGTCCCGGGACGTCCCTCAAGTTGTTGCTGTCGGCAAGGGGCTGAGGGTACGGCGGGTCTGCTCGAGCAGCAGGCGCAGCATCGGGTTCGCGCTGTGCTTGGGCCAGATCAGGGCCAGCACGTTCGGCTCGGCGTCGACCAGCGGGAGCCAGGTCAGCCGGGGATGGGCGAAGTACGTGACCGTGGACGCCGGGGCGATCCAGCAGCCGTGACCGGCCGCCACCAGGTGCAGGCACTCCTCCGGGGTCCGCGCCTGCGGCCCGAAGAGCGCCCGGGAGCCGTCCGGGCGCGGGTCGATGAACCAGAAGTCGACCACGGCGGGCGGCATCCTGTCGCGCGGGCCGACCACCGGGACGCCGGCCAGATCCGCGACCCGCAACGAGGTCCGCGACTCCAGCGGGTGCCCGGGCGGCAGCGCGACCCAGCGGTCCTCCGGCAGCAGCGGATGGACGGCGAACCGCGGGTCGTCGCCGATCGGCAGCCACAGGAACGCCGCGTCCGCGCGGCCTTCGGTCAGGGCGTCGAGCTCGTCCGGCAGCGTGTGCGAGGCGATCGGCCGGACCTCGAGCTCCGGCGCCTCCGCGCGGAGCGCGGCCTCGACCGCGGGCATGAAGTGCGCCGTACTCTGTGCCTTGAACGCGATCCGCAGCGGATCCGGCCGCCCGGTCGCCGCCAGCCGCGCCTCGGTCACCATCGCCTGCGCGGCCGCGAGCAGCGCCGCGCCCTGCTTGAGCACGACCTGTCCGGCGGCGGTCAGTTCGACGCCGGTCGGGCGCCGTTCGACGAGCGGCGTACCGACCACGCGCTCGAGCTGGCGGATCTGTCCGCTGACGGCCTGCTGCGTGAGGTTCAGGGTCCGCGCGGCGCGGGTCATGCTGCCCTCGGCCGCGACCGCTTCCAGTGACTGCAGCAGCCGCAAGCTCAGGTCCACGGCCTCCATCGTGCCACAACGATCCGTTGTGCCCCGCCCAACAAGACTCTGTTTCCTCCGTGGGCGGCGCGCGCAGGACGATCGAGGCAGGTCACTTGATGGGAGAAAGAAGAGCATGACGCTGCAGGGGAAGACGGCGCTCGTCACCGGCTCGTCGAAGGGGCTCGGGCGGGCGATCCTGCTCCGGCTCGCGGCCCAGGGCGCGAATGTCGTGGTGAACTACTCGCGCGACGAAGCCGCAGCGGCCGAGGTGCTCGACGCCGCGAAGGCCCTCGGCGTGCGGGCGATCGCGGTCGCCGCCGACGTGTCCACGGTCGATGGCATCCAGCGGCTGTACGACGCGACACTGGACGAGTTCGGGCGGCTCGACATCGTGGTCGCGAACGCGGGCATGGAGAAGGTGAACATCCCGGTCGCGGACGTCACCGAGGACGACTTCGACCTGCTGTTCCGGGTCAACACCAAAGGGCCGTACTTCGTGCTCCGGGAAGCGGCGCGCCGGATCGCCGACCACGGCCGGATCATCACGATCTCGTCGAACACCACCACGGTCCCGCAGCTGGGCGTCGGGCTGTACGGCACCAGCAAGGTCGCGACCGGCTACCTCGCGCGGGTCCTCGCGCTCGAGCTCGGGCCGCGCGGCATCACCGTGAACACGATCGTCCCCGGCCCGATCGACGGCGCCGGGATCTTCACCGACCCGGCGAACGACGAGTACAAGCAGAGCCTGATCGCGATGGTGCCGATCGGGCGGCTGGGCACGGTCGAGGACGTCGCCGGGATCGCGGCCTTCCTGGCGAGCGACGACGCCGCGCTGATCACCGGCCAGCAGCTCGTCGCCGACGGCGGCATGCACTGACTTCGCACCCGCGTATTCGAAGGAGAACACGAGAGAGATGACAGGAACCATGCGCGCGGCCCAGGTCCAGCAGGCGGGCGGCCCGTTCGTCGTCACCGACGTACCGATCCCGGAGCCCGGCGCAGGGCAGGTCCGCGTACGGGTGCACGCGTGCGGGATCTGCGGCGGCGACGCGATCCCGCGAAACGCGCTGTTCGGTACGACGCTGCCGCGGATCCCAGGCCACGAGATCGCCGGCGTCGTGGACGCGGTCGGTGCCGGCGTCACCGTCTGGGAGAGCGGACAGCGGGTCGGCGTCGGCTGGTCCGGCGGGGTCGACTTCACCTGTGAGTTCTGCCGGCGCGGCGACTTCACGAACTGCGTGCACCGGAAGATCGTCGGAGCGTCGTACGACGGCGGGTATGCGGAGTACGTCGTGGTGCCGCAGGACGCGGTGGCGCGGATCCCGGAGGGGCTGAGCTTCGCGGAGGCGGCGCCGCTGATGTGCGGCGGGATCACCGCGTTCAACGCGTTGCGGCACGCGCACGCGGGGCCGGGGGACACCGTCGCGGTGCAGGGCGTCGGCGGGGTCGGGCATCTGGCGATCCAGTTCGCGGACAAGATGGGCTTCCGGACCGTGGCGATCAACCGCGGCCGGGACAAGGAGAAGCTGGCCCGCGAACTCGGGGCGGACGAGTACATCGACAGCACCGAGGGGGACGCCGGTGAGGCTTTGAAGGCGCTCGGCGGTGCCGCAGCGATCCTGGCGACGGTCTCCCGCGCGGAACTCCAGTCGGAGCTGGTGAAGGGCCTGCGCCCGAACGGTCAACTGATCGTGCTCGAAGGCGGCGACCCGATCGAGGTCACCGGCCACGCGCTCGCGGACGGCCGCCTGTCGGTGTCCGGCTGGTACTCCGGCGTCGCCCAGGACTCCGAGGACACCCTGAACTTCGCCGTCCTGAAGGGCATCCGCCCCATCATCGAGACCTACCCCCTGGACCAGGCCGAAGAAGCCTGGCAACACCAACCCAAGGCCAACCTCCGCATCGTGCTCACGACGAAGGCCGACTAGCTCCGCCGCAGGTTTCAGAACCCGTCCGCAACCACCTCACACGGTTGCGGACGGGCTCTGCATTTTCTGCCCGTGGTGGTCAGGGAAGGTGACTACCACGGGGAGTCGGGACGGCCGCGCCCAAGAATCGGTCCAGGGCCCGGCCGGGACCTAGTCCAGCTCGGCCAGGGCCTTGCGGGCTGCTTCGAGTTCGGCTTCGAGGGCGGCGACCTTGGCGGCCTGCTGGGCGCGGGCCTCCTCGATGACCTCGTCGATCGGGGTCGACAGGTCCTCGTGCAGCTCCTTTGCGGCCCGGGAGACGGCGGCGGCCGCGACGGCCAGGTCGCGCGCGAGGTACGTCGAACCCTGCTTGAGCTCGGCGCGCCACTCGCCGTCGGCGGTCCCGGTGACGGTCAGCGTGAGCTCGATCGTCTTCGTCTTCTTCCCGGCGGCCTTCTTGGCCGGCGCCTTCTTCGGCTTCTCGGCCACCGGCGCGGGCTCAGCGGTGCCGGTGTCCGCGGAAGTAGCTGCCGGGGCAGCTGCGGTCACGGGACCGGTGAGGTCGGGAGTGTCCAGCGGCGCTTCTGCTGCCAGAGTGTCTACAGTCATCGTTGCGGCGATCTCCTTCTGAACATCGCCCGCAGTGAGCGGGCCGGCGCTGTGTGAACATTAGAACATATGTTCGATCACAGCGCCAACCCGCCTGACGCGTCAGCGTCTCCGTGTCAGCGTCAGCTCTGCGACTCCGAGCGGTCGCCGGACCACTCGAGGTGGAAGCTGCCCTCGCGGTCGACCCGCTTGTAGGTGTGCGCGCCGAACAGGTCGCGCAGCCCCTGGATCAGCGCGGCCGGCAGCCGCTCCGCCCGCAGCCCGTCGTAGTACGACAGTGCGGCCGAGAACCCGGGCGCCGGTACGCCGACGGTCGCCGCCGTCGCGACCACCCGGCGCCACGCCTCCTGCCCGCTCGCGACCGCGTCCCGGAAGTAGTCGTCGACGAGCAGCGACGGCAGCTCCGGGTTCCGGTCGTACGCCTCCTTGATGCGGTCCAGGAACCGCGCCCGGATGATGCACCCGCCGCGCCAGATCGTCGCCATCGCGCCGAGGTCGATGTTCCAGCCGTACTCGTCGCTGGCGGCCCGGATCGCGTCGAAGCCCTGCGCGTACGCGACCAGCTTCGACGAGTACAGCGCGTGCCGGACGTCGTCGACGAACGCGTCCCGGTGCGTTGTGTCATGGTCCGCCTTCGTGTTCGCCGGTCCGGGCAGGGCGCCGGCCGCCGCCTCCCGCCGTACGACGTCACCGGACAGCGAGCGGGCGAACACGGCCTCGGCCATACCGCTGACCGGGATGCCGAGGTCGAGCGCGGACTGCACGGTCCAGCGGCCGGTGCCCTTCTGCTCGGCCTGGTCGAGCACGACGTCGACGAACGGGCCGCCCGCGGTCGGGTCGGTCTGGCTGAGCACCTCGGCGGTGATCTCGATCAGGAACGACTCGAGGTCGCCGGTGTTCCACTCCCGGAACACGTCGGCGAGCTCCGCGGGGGACAGGTCGAGGACGTGCCGGAGCAGGTCGTACGCCTCCGCGATCAGCTGCATGTCGGCGTACTCGATGCCGTTGTGCAGCATCTTCACGAAGTGCCCGGCGCCGTCCGGACCGACGTGCACGCAGCACGGCTCGCCGTTCACCTGGGCGGAGATCTTGGTCAGCATCGGCTCGAGCGCGGCGTACGACTCCGGGGAGCCGCCGGGCATGATGCTCGGGCCGTTCAGCGCGCCCTCCTCGCCGCCGGAGACGCCGGAGCCGACGAAGTGCAGGCCCTTCTCCTTCAGGGCGGCCTCGCGGCGGCGGGTGTCGGCGAAGTGCGCGTTGCCGGCGTCGACGACGATGTCGCCCTCGTCCAGCAGCGGTACCAGTTCGTCGATGACCGCGTCGGTCGGGGCGCCGGCCTTGACCATGATGATCACCTTGCGCGGCTGCTCCAGCGACTCGACGAAGCCCGCCAGGTCCTTCGACGGGACGAAGTCGCCCTCGGAGCCGAACTCCTCGACCAGCGCGTCGGTGCGGGCCTGGGAGCGGTTGTGCAGGGCCACGCGGAACCCGTTGCGCGCGAGGTTCCGGGCCAGGTTGCGTCCCATCACCGCGAGTCCGGTGACGCCGATCTGGGCTTTGGCAGAACTCATCGAATCTCCTGCGGTCTCAAGTTGTGTGCGGGGTCAAGTCTGCCTGAGGCCTTCTCATCGGCAAACATCGGTGGTAAACATCTCAGAAATCGATTTCCCGCGACGTGGAAAGGCCGCCCATGCTCCGTCGTGTCATCGCTCTCGCCGCCTGCGCGCTGCTGGCGTTCCCCACCACCACCGCCTCCGCGGCACCGTCCGCTCCACAGGCGGGCGGCGGCAACGGCCCGGTCGGCTGGGACGTGTACCGGAACCTCGACCGGCTGCCCGAGCTCCAGCCCGGCGTCCGCACCAAACAGTTCTCCAGCTTCGGCCGCGACGGCACCAACAACGACGGCTTCGACGGCGCGTACTCCTGCCTGCGGACAACGGCCGCCGGCTGCGTGCTCGCCGAGGACAGCGGCCCGGGGGAGGTCGCCGCGATCTGGTTCACCCGCGACGGCGGCGACGTCACCCGGACCGGGACGATCACCGTCGAGCTCGACGGCAAGCAGGTGCTGCACGGTTCGCTGCAGGACATCGTCGACGGCAAGCGCGGTGCGCCGTTCAGCTATCCGCTGGTCGCGAACGCCGTCGAGACCAGCGGCGGCGTCTACATCCGCGTCCCGATGCCGTACCGCTCCTCGATGCGGATCACCACCCAGAGCAACCCGTACTTCTACCACGTCGGGTACCGCGAGTTCCCCGACGCGAACGGCGTCCGGACCTTCGACCCGAGCGACAAGGCCGAGGACGTGCTGGCGCTGCTGACCGCCTCCGGCACCAAGGACCCGAAGCCCGCGCACCCGGAAGCGCGGACGACGAGTACGCCGCTGAATCTTGCCCCGGGCAAGCAGATCACGCTGGCCGACGTCCGCGGCCCGGGCGAGGTGAGCGCGCTGCGGCTGAAGTTGCCGGACATCGTCGGCCTCGACCTGCAGAGCGTCGCGGACGACGGGCGCGCGTTCGTCGGCAGCAGCAAGTTCACCGTGAAGATCGACCCGGCGAACACCGGGGTGAAGCTGACCCGCCGGATGGACCTGCGGATCGGCAACCAGCGTGCGAGAGTCCTGGTCGACGGCGCGCCGGCCGGTGAGTGGGCGCCGCTCAAGGCGCAGGGCGCCCAGTGGCACGACCAATCCGTGGACCTGCCGGCCGCGCTGACCGCCGGCAAGTCGCAGGTCACGATCACCAACGAGTTCGTCTCGTCGGACCTCGACTTCAACGAGTTCCTGTACTGGGTCGACTCGACGGTCGGTGGTCAGCCGAAGCGCACCGACACCCTCGACGTCGGGCCCAAGCACCTCGCCGACGAGCAGGCGCACGGCTACGCGATCACCCAGCAGAACTGGAGCGGTGAGCACGCCATGTCGTACGCCGCGACGGAGGCGGACGGCGCGCGCGTCAAGCCGTCCGACACGCTGCTGGCCGGTGTCCGCGTCCAGGTGACGATCGACGGCCGCAAGCGCGTCGACGCCCCGATCGGCGAGTTCTTCGGCTCCGGCCTCGGTGAGAACCCGGTCCGCTCGCTGTTCTTCGCGATGGACCCCGACGGCTGGTACTCCTCCTGGTGGCCGATGCCGTACGCCGGCCGCGCGACGGTCACGCTCGTCAACACAACGACGTACGAGCTCAAGGGACAGGCTGAGGTGACAGCGGCGCGCGACGTCCGGAAGGCCGTCGACCTGGCCACCGGGAAGACCGGCTACTTCACCGCGATCTCGCACCGCGGCGAGCCCACGCACGGCGACGACTGGACGTTCGCCGACGTGGCCGGCCGGGGCAAGTTCGTCGGCGTCTCGCAGACCATGGAGGGTCTGCTTGCCGACGGCAACACCCGCGGGTACCTCGAGGGCGACGAGCGGGTCTCCGTCGACGGCGAACGCACGCCCGCGATCCACGGCACCGGGACCGAGGACTACTACGAGTCCGGCTGGTACTTCAACACCGGGACGTACTCGACGCCGTTCCACGGCAACTCCGCGCACGAGGTCCGCGCCGGGTTCTGCACGCACGAGTGCGACGGCGCGTGGCGGCTGCACATCACCGACGCGATCGGCTTCGAGAACCAGCTCGACTTCACCATCGAGCACGGCCAGCAGAACGACCACCCGGCGATCTACGGCTCGACCTCGTTCCTCTACACCGCGGCCGGATTCGGCGCGCGCGAGACGGACCGCATCGACACCGGCTCGACGGCGAGTCGCCAGCAGCACGGATACACCGACAACGGAACGCAGGCGGACCTGAGCTCGGTGTACGAAGGCGACCACGACAACCTCACGCTCACCGACCAGGTCCGCTCGACCTCACAGCCGATCCGCTTCGGCGTGAAGACCGATCCGGCGAACCACGGCGTCACCCTGCGCCGGACGAGCGACCAGAAGACCGCGGGCCAGTCGGCGCAGGTGGTGGTCAACGGCAAGACCGTCGGCACCTGGCTGCAGCCGCTCGGCAACACCCACCAGCGCTGGCTCGACGACAACTACCAGTTGCCCGCAGCGATCACAGCCGGCAGGGACCGCCTCGACATCGAGCTCCGCCCGTCCGGGCCGGCGTGGACCGCGTCGTCGTACGTCGTCCAGTCGCTGGTGCGGCCGTACGCCGACCAGCGGGCGCCAGGCGCGGTCACCGGGGCACAGGCGACGGGCCGCGCCGACAACGCGATCAACCTGACCTGGAACGACGTCGGCGACGACAGCGGGATCGCGCAGTACAACGTGTACGGCGCCAAGCCGGGCGGGACCGAGAAGTTGCTCGGGACCTCGCCGCTGCCCGGGTTCCTGCACCGCGGCCTCGGGCTGCACGAGACCTGGACGTACCGGATCGCGGCCGTCGACCTCGCGGGACACGTCGGAGCGAGGTCGGCCGCGGTGCAGGGGACCAGTGGCAGCACGCTGCGGATCGAGGGCGAGTCGATGCTGCCGCCGGTGTCGTCGACGGTCCCGGTCGACCCGCAGGGCAACTGCTGCGGGGTGAGTTGGTCCGGCGGTGCGCAGGCGTGGATCCACGGGACGAAGGCGGGCGACAAGACCGTGCTCGGCTTCTCGGTCCCGACCGCAGGGTCGTACGACTTGTCGACCGTGCTGACGAAGGCGGCCGACTACGGGATCGTCGACGTACAGATCGACGGCAACAGCGCGGTCAGCTTCGACGGCTACCAGGGCTCGGGTGTCGGTACGCAGACAGTCGGGCTGGGGACGGTGCAGCTGAGCGCGGGCAGTCATCAGCTCGTCGTGACCGTTACCGGCAAGAACCCGGCAGCAATCGGCTATCTCGTCGGAGTGGACGTCCTGGATCTTAAGCTCGCGACGTGAACCCTCTGGATCCTCGTCGTACCGCACTCCTCCTGATCGACCTGATGCCACGGATCATCGGGCTCGGCACGGCACCGCTCAGCGGGCCGGTCGTGCTCGAGCGATCCGTGGCACTGGCCGCGGCCACCCGGTCGGCCGGCGCGCTGGTGGTGAACGTCCGCGTCGAGCGGCCGGGTGTCGAGGTGCAGCCGGACGGCAGCGGCTTCGCGCCCGAGGCCGCCCCGCGGCCCGGCGACCTGGAGATCGTCAAGCGCACGATCGGGGCCTTCGGCCGGACCGCGCTCGACGCCGAGCTGCAGTCCCGCGGCATCGCGAACGTCGTACTGGCCGGGATCGCCACCAACTTCGGCGTCGAGTCCACGGCCCGCGCCGCCGCGGACCTCGGCTATGAGACCTTCTTCGTCACCGACGCCATGACCGGCCTCGACGCCCACGCCCACGACTTCGCCGTGTCCTACACCTTCCCGCGCCTCGGCACCCTCTGCACCAGCACCGAGTACCTCGCGGCGCTGGGCTAAGCGAAGGACGCCGCGTTCTCCCGGACCCAGGCCTGGAGGGTCCGGGCCGGGCGGCCGGTGACGTCCAGGACCGTGCCGGTCACCGAGGTCTCGTCGATCGTGCCGTCGCCGAAGAAGCTCTCGATCGCCTCGGCGTACGGCTCGGGCATCGACGCGTGCAGGGCGTCGTGCGTCTCCGCACGGGTCATCGGGTACGCCGTCAGCGGGCGGCCGATGCCCTCGCCGAGGATCGCGACCTGCTCCACCGGCGTGAGCGCGACCGGCCCGGTGAGGCGCAGTACAGCGTTTTCCTGCTCGCCCTGGAGTGCGTGCGCCGCGACGTCGCCGATGTCCTGCGGATGGATCGTCGAGACCGGTACGTCGGGGAACTGGACGCGGATCTCGGTGCCGGCGCGGACCTGGTCGAGCCAGCGCAGGGTGTTGGACATGAACGAGTTCGGCCGCAGGAAGGTCCACTGCAGGCCGGACGCGCGGACTGCTTCCTCGGTCGCGAGGTGATAGGCGGCGACCGCGTTCGTCACCTCACCGTCGAGCGAACTGCTGGACAGTACGACGACCCGCTGCACGCCGGCACGCACTGCGTTCGCGAGCAGCTCATCGAGCCGGTCGTAGCCGCTCAGCAGGAAGATCCCGGTCACACCGTCCAACGCGTCCGCGAAGGTGTCGGGCCGGTTCAGGTCGCCGTACACCGGGTCGATCCCGGCCGGCAGCTCCCTCGGCGACCGGATCAGGGCGCGCGCGGGGACGCCCCGCGCCGCCAGTGCCTGCACGACCGCACTGCCCGCGTTGCCGGTCGCGCCGGTGATCAGCATCGTCATGCGCACAACCTTTCACACCGTCGGTGCAGGACCGCGGGTGACGCGGTGCCAGGTCCGGCCGCCCGATTTGAGGACGACCGCGGTGCTGAGGTCGACGGCGGCGGTGGGGTCGTCGATGCGGGTGCCGTTGATCGTCACCGCGCCCTGGCGGAGCAGGCGGCGGAGCTCGGAGTTGCTGTCGTCCGGGCGGACCGCGCGGAGCAGGTCGAACGCGGTACTGACCTCGCCGGTGACGACGACCTCGGGCATCTCGGCCGGTTCGGAACGATCGGAAAACGTGTGACGGAACGCGTCCAGCTCTTTCCGGGCCGCGCCGGCACCGTGGTATCTCGTGACGACCGCGGCGGCGAGCCGGAGCTTGGCGTCCCGAGCGGCCGCACCACCGGCCGCGGCGGCGTCGCCTAGCGCGGCGACGTCGTCCAGCGACAGCTCGGTGTAGACCTTGGCGTACGTCGCCACGAGGTCGTCCGGGATGCTCATCAGCTTTCCGAACTTGTCCCGCGGGCTGTCGGTCAGGCCGATGTAGTTGTTGAGCGACTTGGACTGCTTGGCGCGGCCGTCGATCCCGGGCGTGATCGTCGTCGTGAGGACTACCTGCGGCGGCGCGCCCAGGCGTTGCTGGAAGTGCCGTCCCAGCTGCTCGTTGAACAGCTGGTCGGACCCGACGATCGTCAGGTCACTCCGCATCGCGAAGCTGTCGTAGCCCTGCAGCACCGGGTATACCAGCTCGTGGACGGCGATCTCCCGCCCGGCGGCGACCCGCTCGCGGAACATGTCGCGGCTCATCAGCTGCGCCTGCGTCACCTGTCCGAGCAGTCCCAGCAGCTCCGCGACCGGCATCGCGTCGTACCACTCGGAATTCCGTCGTACCTCGAAGACTTCGGCGTCGGTCCGCAGTACCAGGGAGACCTGCTCGAGGAAGGACGCGGCGTTGGCGTCGATCTGCTCGGGGGTGAGCACCGGGCGCGTCTCGGAGCGCCCGGTCGGGTCGCCGACCCGCGTGGTGAGGTCGCCGAGCAGGAACACGACCCGGTGGCCGAGGTCCTGCAGTTGCCGCATCATCCACAGGTTGACCGCGTGCCCGAGATGCAGGTCGGGTGCGGTGCAGTCGACGCCGTACTTGATCCGCAGCGGGCGCCCCGATTCCAGGCGTGCGCGCAGGTCGTCCTCGCCGACGATGGTGTCGGTGGTGCGGCGTAACCGGTCGATCACAGCGTTCATGAGGTTCCTCTCGGACAGGAGGCACCTCGTGAACCAGTGCGCCTCCGGCAAACGGAAAGAGGCAGGAACCGGACGGTTCCTGCCTCGGAGGCTCTGGGTGGAGCGACTGCGGGGACTACCGAACGCCGGCTCCTCCCAGAGCCGGTCGATAGGTCACGCAGTGCTTGGTCAGACTCCGAGGCTAGCAGCCGCCGGTACGGCTTCGGAATCCGATTAGGCTCGGGGTGTGATCGACGAGCGGGTTGTGCTGGTGGACGAGGGCGGGCGCGCGATCGGGACCGAGGCGAAGGCGACGGTCCACCACGCGGCGACGCCGCTGCACCTGGCGTTCTCCAGCTACGTCGTCGACGCGGCCGGACGGGTGCTGCTCACCCAGCGGGCGTTCGGCAAGCCGACGTGGCCCGGCGTCTGGACCAACAGTTGCTGCGGGCATCCACTGCCGGGCGAGCCGCTCGCGGACGCCGTCCGGCGCAGGCTCGCCGACGAGCTCGGGATCGTCGTGGACACGGTGGAGCTGGTCCTGCCCGAGTTCCGGTACCGCGCCGAGATGCCGACCGGCGTGGTCGAGAACGAGCTCTGTCCCGTGTACCGGGTGTTCTGGACCGGTAACCCGACGCCGAACCCGTCCGAGGTCGCGGCCTACCGCTGGGCCGACTGGGACGAACTGCGGGAGGTCCCCGGCCTCTCGCCCTGGTGCCTCCTGCAACTGGATCAGCTCACCGGACAGCCGACGGACTGGCCGCTCGCCGACCCGTCGCTCCTACCACCCGCCGCCCAGGTCTAGCTCCAACAGATCGTTGTGTACGGCGACCGCCGTCGTCGCCGCATGCCCCGCCGCCGCAACCGCCAGCAACGCAGGCGCCGCCGCCGTACCGACCGCGTAGACGCCGGGCACCGTGGTCCGCCCACCACCGTCCGCCACAATCGCCCCGTCAGCCAGCTGGCACCCCAGCCGCTCGGCAAGATCGCTCTGCTGACGCTGCCGCACCACAACAAACACCCGCCGCGCCCCCAACACCTCCCCACCTACCAACCGAACCTCAACACCCACCCCTACCTCGGTGACGCGTTCGGTGCGGAACTTCACCCCGGCTGCGGCCAGCCGGAGCTCCTGTGCGTCTGTGAGTTCGTCGCCGTCCGTGCACAGGATCACCTGGTCGCTCCAGCGGCTCAGTAGCAGCGCCCGCGCCACCGACCGGTCCGGCGCGCCGCGCCAGCCCAGTTGCACCAGCGGATGGTCGCGTACCTCCCACCCGTGGCAGTGCGGACACGCCACCACATCCTGGCCCCACCGCTCAGCCAGCCCCGGCACGTCCGGCAGTTCGTCCCGCAACCCCGTCGCGAGCACCACCGCCCGCACCCGCTCACCGTCCACGACGTACCCGTCGTCGTCCGCGATCACGTCCTCGACGCGCACATCCCGGACCTCAACGCCGTACGCCGCGAGCTGCTTCCGGCCCGCCGCCAGCAGCTCACCCGGCGCGAGATCCTCCACACCGAGGAAGTTGTGCACATGCGACGCCATCCGATTCCGAGCGCGCCCGTCATCGAACAGCACCACCCGCCGGCACGCCCGACCCAACGTCAAAGCAGCCTGCAGCCCCGCCACACTTCCACCGATGATCGCGACGTCCATACGATCATCATACGAGACCACAAATCTCACATAACAAGACGCAAAGCCTGCCACAGCTCCGCGCCCGACCAGGACCGACGCGCGATCCCGGCCTCCTGGATCAGCTCGCCGAGACGGCTGTTCACGGGCGCAGTACGCCCGAGCGACCCAGCGAGCCGAACGACCTCACCGTTCAGGTAGTCGATCTCGGTCGGCCGCCCCGCCTCCAGGTCCTCCCACATCGACGTCCGGGCAAGCGGATCGACCGCCAGCACCTTGCTCGCGAGCCGCCGGAAGAGGAAATCCGGCAACCGCAGAACGGCGGGGAAGCGATGCATAGGAATCGCCAGCAATTGAGCCGGCCGGATGCCGGCCGCGTCGAGCAGCTCGAGCGCCTCCGCCTGGGCAGCCGCGAGGCACCGGCGGTAGTCGCGCTGCGAGAGCTCGTCGCGCAGCGGGAGGTTCGAGAGGGCGTTGATCGGGTTGTTCAGGTTCAGCAGGAGCTTCGACCACTGCACCGGCAGGATGTCGTCGTGCTCCGTCAGCGGCAGCCCGGCCCGTTCGAAGGCCGCCAGGTACGGCGCCAACGCCGCGTCCCGCTGGACGTCGAGCGCGCCCTCCGTGCCCTGATGGAACAGCCCTGCGCCGCGCTTCAGCACGTTGAACGGGACCATCCCGGTCACGACGACCTGCTCGGTCAAGCGCGACCGCAGCACCTCGCCGTTCCGCACGCCGTTCTGGAAGCTCACCACCACAGCGCCAGGCCGCAAGACCTCAGCCAACTCGTCCGCAGCCTCAGCCGTCGCCGCTGACTTCACCGTCACCAGCACCAGCTCAGCCTCAGCCGCCACCGCCGGCGTGGTCTCGAAGCGCACGTTGTCGACCCGGAGATCAGCACCCAGATAATCGGTCAGCCGCAACCCGTACTCGGCCACCTCGTCGGCCATCCGCTGCCGCCCCACAAACGTCACCGGCGCCCCCGCCGCGGCCAGCCGCCCACCCACGTAACACCCGATGCCACCCGCGCCATAGACGACGATCACGCCGAACAAGGTACCGAAGGACGGGTAGTGCTCGCGTCCAATCCGTATTGCCCGTGCCCAGCGGGCACCACAGGGCGGACACCACCCGTCCTTCGGTACAGCTCAGCCCCTCAACCAGGCGGCCTGGTGGACACGTGCTGGTGATCCCCAGGCTCATAGTGCGCCGCGGTCTGACCACTCCCATGCCGCCGGGTGGACTTGGCGAAGGTGAACGCCTCGAGACCGATCACGTAGAAGGTCCACAGCGCGAAAGCGAGTGCGACCAGTGCGATCGCGATCAGGGGTAGTGCGATGGCTGCACCCATGGCGAGCCTCCCATCTGGCACCCGTCCCAGTACCCACTCAGCCTCCGGACCAAGCAACTAGTGCAGCCGTACCCGCGGGTCTAGCACGGCGTAGGCGACGTCGACGAGGAGGTTCGCGACCACGACCGCAGCGGAGGCGAACAGCACGATGCCGATGATCACCGGCAGGTCCTGCTGGTTGATCGCGGTCACCGCCGTCTGCCCGAGCCCGGGCAGGCTGAACACCGTCTCGATCACCACCACACCGCCGATCAGCTGCCCCAGATCGATGCCGAACTGCGTGACGACCGGCGTCAGCGCACTCCGCAGACCGTGCCGCACGATCACCCGGCGCTCCCGGATCCCCTTCGACCGCGCGGTCCGGATGTAGTCCTCGCCGAGCACGTCCAGCATCGAGCCGCGGGTCAACCGGGTGTACGTTGCCGCCAGCAACAAGGCAAGCGCGATCCAGGGCAGCAGCAGGTGCTGGAACCAGGGCCCGATCCCGCCGGTCAGCGGCGCGTACCCTCCGGCCGGGAACCAGCTGAACCCGGCCAGCGTGAGCCGGAAGTACAGGAAGTACAGCAGCAGCAAGCCGAGCAGGAACGACGGGAACGAGTAGAAGAACAACGAGAACAACGTCAGCCCACGGTCCGCGAGCGACCGCGGATGCGTCGCCGAGATCACGCCGTTGAACACGCCCAGCAGCAGCCACAGTACGGCGGCCCCGAGCGCCAGCGACACCGTGATCGGCAGCGCCTGCCCGATGATCCTCGTGACCGGGACCTGGTGGTAGTAGTCGTACCCGAGGTTCCCCTGGATCGCGTTCCCGAGGAAGTTCAGGTACTGCTTCCAGACCGGCAGGTCGAGACCGAGCCGCTGCTTGATCAGCGCGATCGTCTCCGGCGTCGCCTGCCGGCCCGCCAGCGTCTGGGCGACGTTGCTGGGCGCCACGAAGAACAGCCCGAACACCGCGACGCTGATCAGCCACATGACCAGGATCCCGTGACCGATCCGCCGCAGCAGGAACCTGACCATGCTCAGCTCCGATCCGCGCGGGGGTCGAAGGCGTCCCGGACCCCGTCGCCGAAGAGGTTGAAGGCGAGGGTGGTGATCAGCAGCGCCAGGCCGGGGAACAGGATGAACCACCACGCGGTCGTGTAGTAGTTCTGCGACTCGCTGATCATCCCGCCCCAGTCGGCGGTCGGCGGCGGCAGCCCGAGGCCGAGGAACGACAACGTCGCCTGCGTGACGATCACCACCGGGATCAGCAGCGTGGTGTAGACGATCACCGGCGCGATCACGTTCGGCAGGACGTCGACGAACATGATGCGCGTGTCGCCGGCGCCGAGCGAGCGGGCCGCCTCGACGAACTCGCGCTCGCGCAGCGAGAGCACCTGGCCGCGGACGATCCGGGCCACCGACGCCCAGCTGAAGCAGCCGATCACCAGCACCGTGACGGTCAGGCTGGGACCGGTGACGGACACCAGCGCGATCGCGACCAGCAGGAACGGCACCGACAGCACCACGTCGATCAGCCGCGCCAGGATCGTGTCGGTGATCCCCCCGAGGAACCCCGCAGCGAGTCCGAGCACGACGCCGATGACGACGGTGATGGCGGTCGCGATCACGCCGACGAGCAGTGAGACGCGGGCGCCGTACGCGATCCGCACCAGGACGTCCCGGCCGAGGTCGTCGGTCCCGAACCAGAACGTGCCGTTCGGGCCGCGCGGCAGGCCGTCCGGCGTCAGCCCGATGTCGCGGTACTGCTCGTTCGGCGGGTGACCCGTGACGGCCGCGAACACCGGCGCCAGGACCGCCGTCAGCACGATCAGCACGATCACGGCCAGCGAGATCATCGCTACCCGGTCCCGCCGCAACCGCCGTACGGCGAGCACGAACGGGCTCCGCCCTTCGATGGCCTTCGGTTCGTCGAGGACCAGCTCGACGGAGGCGGTCATGATGCCTTCAGGTCGGGTACTGCGGTGGACAGGTCTTCGCCCACCGTCAACGGGTAGAAGCAGGCGGTGCGATGGTCGGGCTTGTCGGTCAGGACGGCCTCCAGAGGTGGTTCCTCGGCAGCGCAGTCCAGCCGCGCCTTCGGGCACCGCGTGTGGAACCTGCACTCCTCCGGCGGGTTCGTCGCGGTGGGGATGTCGCCGCCGAGGATGATCTGCTCGCGGCTGTCCGCGGTGTCCGGGTCCGCGACCGGCAGCGCGGACAGCAGCGCCCGCGTGTACGGGTGCCGGGTCTGCCCGAACAGCTCGTCGGTCGGCGCCAGCTCGACGATCTTGCCGAGGTACATCACCGCGATCCGGTCGCTGACGTGCCGGATCACGGACAGGTCGTGCGAGATGAACACGTACGTGAGGTCGAGCTCCTGCTGCAGGTCCGCCAGCAGGTTGATGATCTGCGCCTGGATCGACACGTCCAGCGCCGACACCGGCTCGTCGCAGATCACCAGCTTCGGCCGCAGCGCGAGCGCCCGCGCCACCCCGATCCGCTGCCGCTGACCACCGGAGAACTCGGCCGGGAACCGGTTGTAGTGCTCGGGATTCAGCCCGACCAGTTCCATCAGCTCCTGGACGCGCTTCTTCCTGTCGTTGCCCGAGGCAATGTTGTGGATGGCGAAGGGATCGCCGATGATCGACCCGACCCGGCGGCGCGGGTTCAGCGAACCGTACGGGTCCTGGAAGATCACCTGGACGTCGCGACGCAGCGGCCGCATCGCCTTGCGGGACAGTTTGCTGATCTCCTGCCCTTCGAACCACACCGACCCCGACGTCACGTCGTGCAGCCGGGCCATGCAGCGCGCCAGCGTGGACTTCCCGCAGCCCGTCTCGCCGACCAGGCCGAGCGTCTCGCCCTTGTGTACTTCCAACGAGACGCCCGCCACCGCCTGGACGGTCTCCTTGGACTGGGTCGGGAACTCCTTGCGGACGTCCTCGACCTTCAGCAGTACGTCGTTCATGAAGCAACCGCCTCGTTGACGTCGTGGGGGAGCCAGCACGCCGACTGGTGCCGTGGGTCGCCGCCGACGTCGGTCAGCGGCGGCGTCTCCGAACACTTCTCGAACACGTGCGGGCAGCGGGCCGCGAACGGGCAGCCCTTCGGCAGGTTGATCAGGCTCGGCGGGGTCCCCGGGATCGGCGTCAGCCGGCTCCCGCTGCGCGCCGGCAGCGAGGCGAGCAGGCCCTGCGTGTACGGGTGGTGGTTGCGGTAGAAGATGTCCCGGCGCGGAGCGCGTTCCATTACCGCGCCGGCGTACATCACCACCACCTCGTCCGCCATCTCCGCCACCACGCCGAGGTCGTGGGTGATCAGGATGATCGCCGTACCGAACTGGTCCTGCAGGCGGCGCATCACGTTCAGCACCTGGGCCTGCACGGTCACGTCGAGCGCGGTCGTCGGCTCGTCCGCGATCAGTAGCGCCGGGTCGAGCGCCATCGCCATCGCGATCATCACGCGCTGCCGCATGCCGCCGGAGAACTGGTGCGGGTAGTCGTCGATCCGTTCCGCGGCCCGCGGGATGCCGACCAGGGTGAGCAGCTCGGCGGCGCGTTTGCGGGCCGCCTGCTTGCTGATCTCCAGGTCGTGGGCGCGGATCATCTCCACGATCTGCCAGCCGATCCGGTACTGCGGATGGAGGCTGGACAGCGGGTCCTGGAAGATCATCCCGATCTGCGCGCCCCGCAGCCGGCGCAGCGTCGCCTGGTCGGCGGTGATGAGGTCGGTGCCGTCGAAGTACGCCGTACCGGACACCGTCGCGCCCCTGGTGAGGCCGGTGACGGTCTGCGTGGACACGCTCTTCCCGGAGCCGGACTCGCCCACGACCGCGAGCGTCTGCCCGGCCTCCACGTCGAACGACACGCCCCGGACGGCACGGACGGTACCGTCCGGGGTGTCGAAGGAGACCCGGAGGTCCCTTACTTCAAGCAGGGCCATGAGGTTCAGCCGCCCTGCTTGTCTTTGGAGAGCCACACGTTGGTCGGGTCGTAGTTCTGCATCGAGGGGACGTAGACGGCGTTCTGGACCTGTTCGGCGCGGTAGTTCGCCTGCTTGTTGCTGGTGAGCGGGTAGAACGCGGCCTGCTCCATCACCCGGGCGTCGGCCTTCGCCCACAGGTCGGCGGCCTGGTCGACGGTCGGCGCGGCGATCGCCTGCTTGATCAGGTCGTTGGTCTGCGGGTCGTCGTAGAGCCCGAAGTTCGAGCCGACCGGCGGGAACGACGGCTCACCGGAGAACAGCGGGTTGAAGAACGACAGCGCCGCGTTGCCGTACCAGTCCGCGCCCCAGCCGGCAAGCGAGAGGTCCCAGACGCCGCGCCGCGCCACGCTCGGCACCTGCAGGTACTTCACGTAGAAGTCCGCGTTCGGCGACGGTACGCCGACGACCGTGATGCCGATCTTGGACAGGTCCTGCTGGACCGTCTGGAAGGTCTTGCTGCTGCCCTCGGCCGCGTTGCGGTACAGGAACTTCAGCGTCAGGTTCGGGTAGCCGGCCTCGGCCAGGAGCTGCTTGGCCTTGTCCGGGTCGTACGGGTACGGATCGATCTGCTTCGAGCCGGTGATCACGTCCGGCAGCACGTGCGTCAGCGGCGGGTTCAGCGTCTTCCCTCCGAGCACCTGCAGGATGTGGTCGCGGTTGATCGCGTAACTGATCGCCTGCCGCACCTTCGGGTTCTGCAGCGCCTTGTTGTTGTTCGGCGAGGCGGTGTTGTAGATGACGTACGGGTTCGAACCGGCCGTGTCGCCGATGGTCAGCTTCGGGTCCTTCTTCGCCTGCAGCGCGGGCAGCTGCGACGGCGGCGGCGCGACGTCCCACTCCATGTCCGCGGACGGCGTACCGGTCTGCAACTGCTGCTGCACCGAGTCCTGCGTGACGGTCTCGTTGATGACGATCTTGTCTACGTACGCCTTCCGCACCGGGTCGGACGCGGGGTCCCACGCCGGGTTGCGGGAGTACGTGATCGACTTCGTCGGCACCCACGAGTCGACCTTGTACGGACCGTCGGACGGATAGTTGTTGCCGAGCTCGGTACTGCCCGGCAGGTACTTGAGCGCCTCGACCGGCGCGGGGGAGAAGGCCGGCAGCGTCAGCATGTCGACGAAGTACGTCGCCGGCTGGGTCAGGTGGAAGACGACGGTCGTGTCGTCCTTCGCCACCACACCCGGCAACGGCGTCTTGTCGATGTACTGCTGGATCCCGGCGACCGTCTTCGGCGCCTTGGCGAACCCGTCGGCGAACGCCTGGTAGCCGAGGATCAGGTGGTAGAAGTCCGGGATGCCGCCGAACGGCTGCACCGGGTTGGCGGTCCGCTTCACGCCGCGGACCACGTCGGCGGCGGTGACCTGGCGGGCCGGCGTGGTGCCCCACTTCGCACCCGGACGGAGCTTGATCGTGTACGTCTTCCCGTCGGCGCTGATCCCGCCGTTCGCCGCGGTCGGGATCTCGGTGGCGAGGTCGGGGACCGGCGTGGTGTTCTTGCCGTTCGGGTCCGCGGGGTACGCGAACAGCTGCCGGCTCCACATCCGCAGGTTCAGGTAACCCACCGAGTAGTAGCTGATGTTGGGATCCATGTAGTCGACGTCGCCCGCCCCGAGCATGTTCAGGGTGCCGCCCGCGACCGGCGTACCGGATCCGCTTCCGGTGCCGGACGTCGTCGCGCCTCCGCCACTGCTGCACGCCGCCAGCGCAATACTCGCGACGGCGACGAGCGATACAGCCGCCAGCCCTCTTCTGGCCATTGGTCCTCCTCCGGGACTCGATAGCGCCGAAGGTAGGACTTGCGGGCCGGACCGGATCCCGGGTCACCGAACCGTCAATCAGATGTCACCGGCGGCCCGCGCGAACATGACGGTTTCATGACAGCGGTAACCCCGGAGTTGAGCGACACTTGAGCGGTGGCACACAGCCTGCTGTTGGTCGACGACGAGCCGCGGATCCGGCGGGTACTGCGGCTCGCCCTGGAGGACGAGGGGTACCAGGTCGCGGAAGCGGCCAACGGGTACGACGCTCTGGCCGCGCTGCGCCGGGAACCGCCGGACGTGGTGCTGCTGGACCTGATGCTGCCGGACCGCGACGGGTTCACGGTGTGCCGCGAGATCCGGCGCGCGAGCGACGTACCGGTGATCATGGTGACCGCGCGCACGGACAGCCACGACGTGGTCGCCGGGCTGGAGGCGGGCGCGGACGACTACGTGACGAAGCCGCTGGTCGCGAAGGAGCTGTCGGCGCGGATCCGCGCGCTGCTGCGCCGCGTCGAGCCGGGCAACGCGCGCCAGCCCGACCTGCTCGAGGTCGGCGACCTGCGGATCGACGTACCGGGAGCCGAGGTGACGCGCGACGGCGAGGTGCTGGCGCTGACCCGGACCGAGTTCAAGCTGCTCGCCGAGCTGGCCGGCGCCGAGGGCAAGGTGCTCAGCCGCGAGCAGTTGCTGTCGAAGGTCTGGGGCTACGGGTACTTCGGGGACAGCCGGATCGTCGACGTCCACGTCCGGCGGCTCCGGCTGAAGATCGAGCGTGACCCGGCCAGCCCGACCCATCTCGTCACCGCCCGTGGCCTGGGCTACCGACTGGTGAGCTGACGTTGCTGGGGCGGGTCACCCTGCGGGGTCGCGTGATGCTGGCCTACGGCCTGCTCGCGCTGGGGTTGTCGACCGTGCTGGCGATCGTCACGTGGAGTGTCGTCTCGGACTACCTCGTCCAGCAGCGCGAGTCGTCGGCAGTGACGGTGACCGAGGACAACGCGGCCGCGTTGCGGTACGGGCTGTTCGGGCCGCCGGAGCCGTGCCCGCCGGTCCGCGAACGCGTCGAGTGCCCGAGCCCGATGCTGCGTTCCGACGTGTCCCCGATGGAGGTGCTGAACGGCCTCCCGTCGACGGACGCGGCCGCGTCGATGCTCTACCTCGAGGGCGAGTGGTACGCGCTGACCGGGAAACCGTCCGATCTCCCGCAGGACCTGATCCAGGGCGCGATCCACGGCTCGGTGATGCACCGGCGGATCGAGGTGGGCGGCCAGCCGGTGCTCGCGGTCGGCGTACCGGTCGGGCGCCAGGGCGAGGCGTTCTTCGAGTGGCATCCGCTGAGCGCGTTGGACAACACGCTGCGGACGTTGGCGATCACGCTGATCGCGGCGGCGATCGCGACCGCGCTGATCGGCCTCGCGGTCGGGAGGCTGGCGAGCACACTGGCGCTGCGGCCGCTGGCCGAGCTGACCCGGGTCGCGGACGCGGTCGCGCGCGGGAAGTTGGACGCCCGGCTGCACGCGGAGAACGACAAGGACCTCGGCGGCCTGGCGCGGTCGTTCAACCAGACCGCGGCCGACCTCGAGCGGCGGGTGGCGGCGGACGCGCGGTTCGCCGGCGACGTCAGCCACGAGCTCCGCACGCCGTTGATGACGATGCTGAACTCGATGCAGCTGATCCAGAACCACCGGTCCGAGCTGCCGGCCGCCGTACGAGAGCCGGTCGAGCTGCTCGGCGACGACCTGGAACGGTTCCGGCGACTGGTGATCGACCTGCTGGAGATCTCCCGCGACGACGGCGGGGACCGGGGGAGCCGGGAGATCGTCCGGATCGCCGACCTGGTCCGGGCTGCGGCCGACGCGACCGCCGGGCGCGCGGTGACGGTGGTCGAGCCGGGCGCCGAAGGGCTCACCCTGCAGGCGGACAAGCGGCGGCTCGAGCGGGTGATCGCAAACCTGGTCGAGAACGCCGAGGACCACGCCGGCGGGTGCAAGGGCGTCGGGGTCGCGGCCGGTGGGCTCGGCGTGGTGATCACCGTCGACGACGCGGGTCCCGGCATCCCGGTCGAGGACCGGGCGCGGATCTTCGAGCGGTTCGGCCGCGGCGAGACGGCCGGGCGCAGCCGCGGGGTCGGCCTCGGCCTCGCGATCGTCGCCCGGCACGTGCAGTGGCACCACGGCACCATCCACGTCACCGAGCCGCCGGACGGCGGCGCGCGGTTCGTGATCGAGCTCCCGGCGAAAATCAGCTGACGGTTCCCGGCCGGCCCGGATACCGTGGGCGCATGGCTACTTGCCTCTGTGTCTAGCCGGCGCACCCGCTTCTACAGGTGAGGTGCGTCCATTGGCTAACACGGAGAGTAACCATTATGATCACCGTTCGCGGTGTCGACCTGCGGGTCGCCGCTCAGCTGCTGCTGGCGGATGTTTCGTTCACTGTCGGCGCGGGCGACCGCGTCGGGCTCGTCGGCCGTAACGGCGCCGGCAAGACCACCCTGATGAAGACCCTGGCCGGCGAGACCCGGCCGGCGGCGGGGCAGATCGCTGTCACCGGTTCGATCGGCTACCTGCCGCAGGATCCGCGCGCGGCGGATCCCGCGATCACCGTCACCGACCGGATCCTGTCCGCGCGGGGCCTCGACACCGCCGTACGGCGGCTTCGTGCGGCCGAGACGGCGATGAGCACCGCCACCGGTGAGGCCCAGGAGAAGGCCATGGCGGCGTACGCGCGGGCCGAGGCGGAGTTCCAGGCCGGTGGTGGGTACGCGGCCGAGGCGGAGGCGGCGCGGCTCGCGGCCGGCGTCGGCCTGCCGAACCGTGCGCTCGAGCAGCCGATCGGGGAGCTGTCCGGCGGTCAGCGCCGCCGGGTCGAGCTGGCCCGGATCCTGTTCGCGCAGCACGACACACTGCTGCTCGACGAGCCGACCAACCACCTCGACGCCGACTCGGTGCAGTGGCTGCGGCAGTTCCTGCTGTCGTACCCCGGCGGGCTGATCGTCATCAGCCACGACCGCGAGTTGCTCAAGGCAACGGTCAACCGGGTCTTCCACCTCGACCCGCAGCGGCTGACGATGGACGTCCACAACACCGGCTGGACGAAGTACCTCGAACAGCTGGCCCTGGACGAACGCCGCCGGCAGCGCGAACGCGCGGTCGCCGAGCGGAAGGCCGCGGTGCTGCACGCGCAGGCCGCGAAGATGCAGGCCGGCGCCACCACGGCCGTCGCCGCCCGGAACATGGCGCGGCGCGCGGACAAGCTGCTGTCCGACCTCGAGCCGGTACGGCGGGCCGCCCGGGTCGCGAAGATCCGGCTCCCGGCCCCGGCGCCGTCCGGGCGGACGCCGTTGTCGGCGGTCGGGCTGAAGAAGTCGTACGGCGCGCTCCAGGTGCTGGACGGCGTGGACCTGGCGATCGACCGCGGCAGCCGGGTCGTGATCCTCGGGCTGAACGGCGCGGGCAAGACCACGCTGCTCCGGCTGCTCGCGGGACGGGAACAGCCGGACGCCGGGCGCGTCGTACCGGGTCACGGTCTGCGGCTCGGGTACTTCGCGCAGGAGCACGACACGTTGGACCTGGCCGGCACCGTCCGGCAGAACCTCGCAGCGGTGGCCCCCGGCCTGACCGACGGCGAGGTCCGCAACGTGCTCGGCTCGTTCCTGTTCAGCGGCGACGACGTCGACAAGCCGGCCGGCGTACTGTCCGGCGGCGAGAAGACCCGGCTCGCGCTGGCGGGCCTGGTCCACTCGAGTGCGAACGTGCTCCTGCTGGACGAGCCGACCAACAACCTCGACCCGGCCTCCCGCGACGAGGTGCTCGGAGCTGTCGGCAACTACCCGGGCGCGATCGTCATGGTCACCCACGACGAAGGCGCCATCGAATCCCTCCGCCCCGACCGGGTCCTCATCCTCCCCGAGGCCACCGAAGACCTCTGGTCCGACGACTACCTGGACCTGGTCTCGCTGGCCTGATCGCCGGCCCGGACCTTCGGCACGCCGTACGCGGGACGTTCGTCCCTGACCGGCGGGCGCCGGGCCGCCAAGCCTGGAAGGAACGAGCCTTCGTTCCCGCCCGCCGCCAGTGAGGAGGACCGTGATGCTGAAGCGCCGGGCCGATCGGCCATTGCGTACCGAGGACTTCCAGGGCGACGTGATCGTGCGCGCCACCGCCGTACGGAAGACGTACGACACCGGGCAGGTCCAGGTCAACGCCCTGCAGGGGATCGACCTGGAGCTGCGCCGTGGCGAGATGGCCGCGGTGATGGGTCCGAGCGGGTGCGGCAAGACCACGCTGCTGAACTGCCTGTCCGGGCTGGACGAGATCGACGGCGGCGAGATCCTGATCGAAGGCGTCGACCTCACCGAGCTGCCGGACCGGGCCCGGACCCGGTACCGCGCCGAGCGGATGGGGTTCGTCTTCCAGTTCTACAACCTGATGCCGGTACTGTCCGCGGTGGAGAACGTCGAGCTGTCGCTGCTGCTCGCGGGGCAGGCGCCCAAGGCCGCCCGGGAACGGGCGATCGAGGCGCTCGACCTGGTCGGTCTCGCCGGTCGCGCGGACCACGTCCCGGACGAGCTCTCGGGCGGGGAGCGGCAGCGGGTCACCATCGCCCGGGCACTGGTCAACACCCCGGCGATCGTCTGGGCCGACGAGCCGACCGGAGACCTGGACAGCGAGTCGGCCGACGAGATCACCTCGCTGATGCGGAACCTGAACCGCGAGCGCGGCCTGACCTTCCTGATCGTCACCCACGACATCGCCGTCGGCCGGCGGACCGACCGGATCATCAGGATGCTCGACGGCCAGGTGGTCGACGAGCAGTCCGTGAACGCGCCCCGGAGGGAGCTCAGCCATGTTCACGCGTCTCACGTTGCTTGAGATCGACACCGTCCGGATCGACACCGGGTCGGCGGTCGAGCGGTTCCGGGCCGAGGTGCTGCCGGAGCTGCACCGGCAGCCCGGCTACGCGGGCGTCCTGGTGATGGCCACGCCGGAGGGGCTCGGCGCGATCGTCAGTTTCTGGGAGACCGCCGACGCGGCCGACGCGGCCGGAACGGAAGGCTTCTACGCCGAGGTCCTGGAGCGCTACACCACCATCTTCCGGTCGCCACCGGGACGGGAGCGCTACCGGCTCGCCTTGGCCGAGCTGCCGTCCGTGGAGGCGACCGCCCCCGCCACGAGTTGAGGGGATGCGGGTCATGAGCGAACTGTTCGGTGCACCCGTCGCGGCGTTGTCCGTCGTACTGGGCCTGCTCGTCGTCGTCACGCTGGCCGTGGTGGCCGCACTGGCCGTGCGGAACAGAGTGTTGTTCAAACTCGGCGTCCGGAACATGGCCCGGCGCCGCGGCCGGACCGCGATCATCGTCGGCGGCCTGATGCTCGGGACGATGATCATCGCCTCCGCCCTCGGATTCGGCGACATCATCTCGCACACCGTCCGGACGTCGGTGATCACGACGTACGGCCAGACCGACGAGATCGTGTCGGCGCGCTCCACCGACGAACCCGACATCGTCACTCTCGGCCGCGGAGCGGGCGCGCGCTTCCTGACCGCGGCCGAGGCGGCTCGGGTGGTCGACGCGGCCAGGCAGGTGCCGGCCGTCGACGCCGTCGCGCCGGCGATCAGCGAATCGGTCGCCGTCCAGAACGCGAGCAGCCGGGCGAGCGAGCCGCACGTCACCCTGTTCGCGACGGATCCGTCGTCGGCATTCGGCCGGCTCCGCAGCACAGCGGGTGCGAACCTGCGGCTGGACGAGCTCGCGGCAGGGGAGACGTTCCTGAACGCCGACGCGGCCGACGATCTCGCCGCGGGGCCGGGCGATCAGCTGGTCGTGTTCGCGGCCGGCCGTCAGCAGCGGCTCACCGTCAGCCAGGTGGTCGAGTACGACGGCACCGGAACCGACGGCGGGGCCTTGCTGATGCCGCTCCGGGCGGCGCAGCAACTGCTGGGTGCCGGTACGGGTGTCCAGCAGATCCTGGTGTCGAACGACGGCAACGAGGTCAGCGGCGCCGACCGGACCGACGAGGTCGTCGGGGCGCTGCAGCCGACGACGGCCGAACTCGGACTGTTCGTGGACCCGGTCAAGCGCGACGGTCTCGACCAGGCCGACGAACAGGGTGCGAGCTTCCTGTCGATGTTCTCGACGATGGGAACGTTCACGATCTCGGCGGGCGTGCTGCTGATCTTCCTGGTCTTCGTCATGCTCGCCGCGGAGCGCCGCGGCGAGATGGGCACCGCGCGCGCGATCGGTACGCAGCGGCGCCAGCTGATCCAGATGTTCGTGTTCGAGGGCGTCGCGTACGACATCCTGGCTGCCGTCGTCGGCGCCGTCCTGGGGCTCGGCCTCTCGATCGGCATGGTCCGGGCGATCGCCGGCGCCTTGTCCGGGCCCGGCATGGTGACGATCCGGTACCGCCTGACCGCGACCAGCCTGATCGTGTCCTTCGCCCTCGGCGTGCTGCTCACCCTCGCGGTGGTGCTGATCGCCTCGTGGCGGGTCAGCCGGCTCAACATCGTCACCGCGGTGCGCAACCTGCCCCAGCCGCCGAAACGCCGCCGCCGCAGGGCGTGGGGCGTCCACATCGCCTGGACACTCCTGCTCGGCACCGCGTTCGTCGTACTGGCGTATCGCGGCAAGAGCGCGGAACTGCTGCTCGCCGGCGGCACGCTGCTGATCTTCGCCCTGGTCCCGCTGATCCGCCTGCTCGGCGGCAGCGAACGGCTGACCTACACCGTGGCCGGTCTCGGTGTCCTGGTGTGGAACCTGCTGCCGTTCTCGGTCTACGAGCGGCTGGTGCCGGGGCTGCGGATGGGGTTCTCCGTCTTCGTTCTGGCCGGGCTGCTGCTGGTGGCGGGCGCGACGATGATCGTCGTCCACAACGCGACCGCCCTGCAGTCCGCGCTGATGTGGGCGTTCGGACGATCCCGGCATGCCGCACCGGTGGTCCGGACCGCGATCGCCCAGCCGCTGCGGACCCGGTTCCGCACCGGCGCGACGATCGGGTTGTTCATGCTGGTCGTGTTCACCCTGGTGGTGGGATCGGCGACCTCCGGGTCGTTCGTGGCGGCGTACAACGACGAGGACACCTTCGGCGGCGGGTACGACGTCACCGCGCAGACCTCACCACTCGCGCCGATCACGGACATGGACCAGGCGCTGGCCACCGCGCAAGGGCTCGACCGGTCCGGCATCGCCGCGGTCGCCGGCCAGTCGTACCTCCCGGTGCAGGCCCGTCAGGTGGGGCAGAGCACCTATCCCGGGTACGTCCTCAGGGGTCTCGACGACGAGTTCACCCGGTCGACGACGTACGGCTTCGCGCTCAGGGCCGCGGGCTACGGCTCCGACCGCGAGGTCTGGGACGCGGTGGCGCGCAATCCCGGCCTGGCGGTCGTGGACGCGTACTCCGTCCCGCGGCGCGACAACTTCGGCACGCCGAAGGTCTCGGACTTCGGGCTCACCGGGTTCTACCTGGAGGACGGGAGCTTCCGGCCCGTGCCCGTCGAGGTCCGCGACATCCAGTCCGGCAAGACGCTGCGGCTGACTGTCATCGGCGTACTCGCCGACACGGTGCCGTTCGCGATGCTCGGCATCTCGACGGCGCAACGGACCGTGGCGCCGCTGGGTGCGCCGGCGACGCCGAGCGTCTGGTACTTCCGGACGGCTCCGGACGCCGACCCGGTCGTCGTCGCGAAACAGCTCGAGTCGGCGTTCCTCGACAACGGGATGCAGGCCACGGCACAACGCGAGGCGCAGCGGGACGCGGTCGGCGCGAGCCTGACGTTCCAGTACTTGGTGCTCGGGTTCCTGGGGCTCGGCCTGGTGATCGGAGTCGCCGCCCTGGGCGTGATCAGCGCCCGCTCGGTGGTCGAGCGGCGGCAGCAGATCGGCGTACTGCGGGCGATCGGCTTCCAGGCCCGGATGGTGCAGATGATCTTCCTGGTCGAGTCGTTGTTCATCACGCTGATCGGCGTGGCCGCCGGAGCGGTGCTGGGTCTGCTGGTCGCGGCCAACGTCATCACCGACGCCTCCGGCCAGCCCGGAATGGAGAACCTGACGCTGAAACCCCCGTGGACCGCGCTCGGCGTCATCCTCGTCGTCGTGGTGGTCTCGACGATCCTCACCACCTGGCTCCCCAGCCTCAAAGCCTCCCGCACCTACCCCGCCACCGCCCTGCGCTACGAGTGAGGTCCGGTTTCACCAGGCGTCACCTGCGCCGGTGATCTGCCGGAGCGCGCCTGCCGTACGGCGTCCAGCAGCAGATCGAGGTGACCGCGGTGCTGCGCGGTCTCCTCGATCATGTGCAGGTAGATCCACCGCAGACTCACCAGCTGCCCACCGAACGACCCCCGCACGGCGCCGAGCGCCACGGCTCGGCCGACGGCACGTCGAGGAACTTGTGGCTGAACCACAGGTCCTCCACGGCGTTCACGCAGGACAGTGTTGCCGGTGGAGGGGCTGATGATCTACCGTGAATATATGAAGAGTTCTGCAGATGTGCAGCTCGATGACTGCCGGGTGCGGCTGGTGGATCCGGAGCGGGTGGCGAGCGTCAATGCCAGGATGCCCGGTGAAGACGACATCGTCGACACGGCTGATGTGTTCGGGTTGCTGGGGGATCCGCGGCGGCTGAAGCTGCTGGTCGCGTTGCTCGACGGGGAGTTGTGCGTCTGCGATCTCGCCGCGATCACCGGGCTGAGCGAGTCCGCGACGTCGCACGCGCTCCGGCTGCTGCGTGCGCACCGCGTGGTCGCCGTACGGCGGGACGGGCGGAACGCCTTCTACCGGCTGGACGACGCGCACGTGCGGATGCTGCTGGACCTCGCCGTCGCGCACACGGAGCACACGGACGCCATTCACCCGGAGAGGTCGGAGTCGTGAGCGCGGGACACGGGCACGGCCACGCGGTCAACGCCGCCGCGGACCGGAAGTTGCTCGGCACCGCACTCGCGTTGATCCTCGGCTTCATGGCCGCCGAGGTGGTCGTCGGGATCGCGGCCGGCTCGCTCGCGCTGGTCACCGACGCGGCGCACATGCTGACCGACGCGATCGCGATCGCCCTGGCCCTGCTCGCGATCCGGCTCGCCGCGAGACCCCCGGCGGGCGGCTTCACCTACGGTTTCAAGCGCGTCGAGATCCTCTCCGCACAGGCCAACGGCATCACGCTGCTGCTGCTCGCGGCGTTCTTCGTGTACGAGGCCGTCAACCGGCTGATCCACCCGCCCGAGGTCGAGGGCGCCCTGGTGCTGATCACCGGCGTGGTCGGCATCGTCGTGAACCTGGTCGCCACCTGGCTGATCAGCAAGGCGAACCGCGCCAGCCTGAACGTCGAGGGCGCCTTCCAGCACATCCTGAACGACCTGTTCGCGTTCATCGCCACCGCGATCGCCGGTCTCGTCGTCCTGCTCACCGGCTTCACCCGTGCGGACTCGATCGCCGCGTTCGTGGTCGCCGTCCTGATGCTCAAGGCGGGCGTCGGCCTGGTCCGCGACTCCGGCCGGATCTTCCTCGAGGCCGCGCCGACCGCGATCGACCCGCAGGCGCTCGGCGCCGAACTGTGCGCGGTCGAGGGCGTCGTCGAGGTGCACGACCTGCACGTCTGGGAGATCACCTCCGGCGAACCCGCCGCGTCGGCGCACGTCCTGGTCGCGGAGGGCCTGGACTGCCACGAGATCCGGATCCGCATCGAGAAGGTGCTTGCCGAGCGCCACCATCTGACCCACTCCACGCTCCAGGTCGACCACGCGACTGCTGACCGTCCGGAGGAGCATTGCAGCGACGCGCACGGTCCGGTGCACACGACCGTGCACCGCGCGGTCACAGGTGCTGGATCAGCACCTGACCCGGCCAGTCCACATCATTGACCCGCGGTACGGCGAAGGCCACGTCGCGCGTGAAGCCCTGCTTCTCGTAGTACCGCACCAGCGCACCGTCGCCGCCCGCGAAGCAGTCGACGCGCAGCAGTCGTACGCCGGCCTCGCGGGCGAGCGCGCGGGCGTGGTCGAGCAGTACGCCGCCGAGGTTCTGTCCGCTGGACGCGCGGTCGGTGACGAGGAGCCGCACGTACAACTCGGGCTCGGTGGCCGGCGGCACGTAGTCCAGGGCGGCGCCGACCGCGAGCGCGCCGATCACCTGGTCGGCGGCCGATCCGATCCAGAGTCCGCCGTCCGCGGCGAAGGACGTGATCTGCTCGACGCGGCGCGGGCTCGTCGAGTGTGGCGCCGTACCCCATTGGTCGGTGCGGCCGCGCGCGACCAGCCACTCGGTCGCCCCGTCGAGGAGCTTCAGCACCGCCGGCACGTCGTCGGGTCCGGCTCGGCGGATCGTCATCTGCACAATCTTCAGAATAAGTTGGCCGGGGATGTCGAAACGGCGTCGGCAGTCTCTACCCAGGGGTGTAGAGAGGAGCTCACCATGAGCAAGAAGACCGGAAAGCTGGACAAGACCTTCACCGCGCCGCTGCGGAAGAGCGACGCCAAGGGTGGTTGGACCTACCTGCAGATGCCCGGGTCGGCGGAGTACTTCGGGACGCGCGGGCTGGTCAAGGTGCGCGGCACGATGGACGGGCACCCGTTCGAGAGCTCGTTCATGGCGCTCGGTGACGGGACGCACAAACTGCCCGTCAAGGGCGACCTGCGGAAGCTGCTCGGCAAGGAGCCGGGGGACGAGATCACCGTCTGTCTGGAGGAACGTCTCAGCTGACAGTGCCTCCCATTTGATCTGAGATCACCGTCACAGCCGGTCATGTTCTGAGTAAGGACTGTGTGAAGAATCAGTGCTGACCGGCTCCACGGGTGGGGATCCCCCGGGACCGGACCGTAGGTTCGGAGCGGGTGGTCCGACGAAGTCAGGAGTGATCGAAGTGCAACGGGGCTCATGGGGCATGCCGTTGGCATGCCCACAACTGTCAGCGGAGCCGGTCTCACCGTGATCACGCTGAACAAGATTCTCGGCGGCGCCGGACTGGCGCTGCTGCTGGGTGGTGTCCTGCTCGGCTTCCGGACGGTCGCGGCGGGCGGGGCCGAGTGCGGGTCGGCGTTCCGGCCGGCCGCCGGGATCACCCCGATGGCCTGCGACAACGCGCTGAACGGCGCCAGCACCCTGACCATCGCCGTACTCATCGCCGGTGTGCTCTGCCTGATCGGCTCCGTCGCGGTCAAGCTCGTCCGCGACCGCGCCCACGAGCAGGTCGTCGCCTGAATCCAGGTGCGCGTCCGCACCGGATGCCTCAGGGTGCAGGGGTGACGATCGAACCGTTCCGGCTGGACGTGCCGGAGGCTGAGCTGGACGACCTGCGCCGGCGGCTGGACCTGGTGCGTTGGCCGTCCGAGCTGCCGGGCGTCGGCTGGTCCCGCGGGGTGCCGGTATCGTACTTGCGGGAGTTGGTCGAGTACTGGCGGGACGAGTACGGCTGGCGCCGGGCGGAGGCGCGGCTGAACGAGTGGCCGCAGTACACGACCGTCATCGACGGCGCTGTCGTGCACTTCGCCCATTTGCGGTCGCCGGCGCCGGACGCGATCCCGCTGGTGCTGACGCACGGCTGGCCGGGGTCGATCGTCGAGTTCACGGACGTCGCGGGGTTGCTGCGTGACTTCCATCTGATCCTGCCGACGATCCCCGGCTTCACGTTGTCCGGTCCGACGCGCGAGCCGGGGTGGGAGTACAAGCGGGTCGCCCGGGCGTGGACGGAGCTGATGACGCGGCTCGGGTACGAGCGGTACGGCGTACAAGGCGGGGACTGGGGTGCCGCGATCTCGCGCGAGGTCGGGCGGATCGATCCGGCGCGGGTGATCGGCGTCCATCTCAACCTGATCCCCGGCGCGGGCGCGACGTCCGAGCCGACGCCCGCGGAGCTGGAACCGCTGGACGCCGCGGAGCGCGAGCGGACCTGGGCGTCGTGGCGACGGCAGCAGGAGTTCGCCGAGCAGCAGGGGTACGCCGACCTGCAGTCGACGCGGCCGCAGACGCTCGCGTACGCGCTCACGGACTCACCGGTCGGGCAGCTCGCGTGGATCGCGGAGAAGTTCGCGACCTGGACGGACCCGGCGTCGGCCGTCGACCGCGACCTGCTGCTCACCAACGTGATGCTGTACTGGCTGACCCGGACCGCGGGGTCGGCCGGCGCGATCTACTACGAGCGGGCGCACGCGCCGTACTGGGGTCAACCGCCCGAGCCGTCGCGGACGCCGACCGCGCTGCTCGACCTCGCGTGGGAGAACTTCGTCCCGCTGCGACACAAGGTCGAACACACCGACAACATCGTCCGCTGGACCAGCCACCCGCACGGCGGCCACTTCGCCGCCCTCGAACAGCCGGAAGTCCTGGCCGCCGACGTCCGCGAGTTCTTCCGAACTATCGTTACCGCATGAGTTTCACCGGGTTCCCGGCTGCGGCGCTGGACTTCTACGACGACCTCGAAATGGACAACACCAAGAGCTTCTGGACGGCGCACAAGCACGTCTACGAGGAGTCGGTGCGGGCGCCGATGGCCGCGCTGCTCGCGGAGCTCGAGGAGGAGTTCGGTACGGCGAAACTCTTCCGCCCGTACCGCGACGTGCGGTTCGCCAAGGACAAGACGCCGTACAAGACCCATCAGGGCGCGTTCATCGACGTCGCGCCGTCGACCGGTTGGTACGTGCAGGTGTCGGCCCCCGGCGTCCGCGTCGCCGCCGGCTTCTACGAGGCGTCGTCCGAACGCCTCGCCCGCGTCCGCACCGCCATCGACGACGACCGCCGCGGCAAACAACTCCAGAAGCTCCTCGCCCAGCTGGAGAAGACCGGCTGGACCGTCGGCGGCGACAAACTCAAAACCACCCCCCGCGGCTACCCCGCCGACCACCCCCGCATCGACCTCCTCCGCCACAAATCCCTCACCGTCAGCAAGAACTACGGCTTCGCCCCCGTCATCCACACCCCCGACCTGACCGACCGAATCCGCACCGACTGGCAAGCCACCAAACCCCTCCTCACGTGGCTAACCGACAACACCTGAAGTACTAGTCGGTCCCACGCGCGCTGCAGGTGACAGCCCCACGCGTGCTGCACAGGGGGTTCACCGGACGGGCAAGAGGCCCCTCACCACTCCCACGCCTCAGACCGCTCCGGCTCGAGGACCGGCTCGTTCGTCACCCGCAACGACGCGAACCGGCGCCGCATCGCGGCCTCGTACTCGCCCGCCGCCGCGGCATCGGCGACGTACTCGGCGACCAGCCACCGACCGAACCAAACGCGGACCCGGCGATCCGTCGGGCCCGCCACTCGCCCCACCTTCATCGGTCACCGAGGTCGCGAACGATGTCACGAACCATGAGAATCGCCACCACAGCAGTCCCCACAACCAGCACCCACATCCCCAGGCTCACCGCACACCACCTCGCCCGTTCGAAGCCGCAAGCCTTGCCATGGCACGAACGTACGGAGCGTGACGCCTCTTGTACCATTCGAATTCCCGCGCACCAATCCACCTGTCCGAGTGGTTTCAGGACCGGACGCGTACCGTTTCGGGGCCGAAAACGAAAGGTTGTGGACAATGCCGAGACCAGCAGGTCCACCGACCGTTCGGCTCCGCCGTCTCGCCGCCGAACTCCGGGCCCTCCGCACCGAGGCCGAACTGACCCGCGAACAGGTCGAGCTGCAGACCGGCGTCAACCAAGCAACACTGTGGCGTCTGGAGAAGGGTCAGGCGAAGCCGCACAACGGCACCCTGGAGACCTTGTTCGACCTCTACGGCGTCGACGAGGCGCGCCGCCGCAACCTCATCGAACTCGCCCGCGGCGCGAAGTCGCCCGGATGGCTCCGCCAGTATCCGCACTACTCGGACGCGATCTCGGACGGCTATGCGGCGTACATGAGCTTCGAGTCCGAGGCGAAGTCCGTGACCAACTACGAGTCGCTGCTGATTCCCGGCCTGCTGCAGACCGAGGGCTACGCACGGACCATCATGGTCGACGGTTTCGGCGCCGACACCGAGACGGTCGAGCGTCGTGTCCAGGTACGCATGGAGCGGCAGGGCATCCTGTCGCCGCAGCGAGCCGGTCGAGCTCCTCTGGAGTTCTGGGCGGTGATCGACGAGGCCGCTCTCCGGCGGGAGGTCGGCGGCCTCAGCGTGATGCGGGCACAGCTCGGCCGCTTGGTGGAACTCGGCGAGCTGCCCAACGTCACGGTGCAGGTGATCCCGTTCGATCGCGGTCACTACCGCGGGATGGACAACTCGTTCAGCCGGCTGAGGTTCGGCTCGGGGGTGCCGGACATCGTGCATGTCGAGGGCATCGCCGGCGACCTGTTCCTCGAATCCGAGGCCGAGGTCGACCGCTTCGGCCTGGTGTTCGACCATCTGCGAGCAACCGCGCTGAGTCCGCGGGACTCGAGCGCCTTGATCGCGGCCATGATGCGCGACTGAGCGCTGTCCACAACCTTGCACTTCCAGGACCTACTAGTACTGCGTAGCGCAGAAACGGCGCGTGGCGGGCTCCCTACTGGGTCTTAAAGCTCCCTTCCGTGCCCGCAGATTCACATGGTGGCTGGGCGACCGGCCTCCGTACGGTCGTTGCATGACCACCGCATGGACGAGCCTGACGTTCTGGCCCGGCACTTCGCCGGATCCGCGCGGTGACGTACTGCCCACGCTGTACTGCTACGCCTGCGAGCGCCTCGTCCGACGGCTGCGTGATCTCGTCGACGTGCAGGAGGCTGCCCACCGAATCGCCGTCGACCGTGGCTACCGGCTAGGTCCGCTTTTCGTGGAGGAGGACGACTCCGGCCAGGCGATGGAGGCCCTCATCTGCGCGGCGACGTCGAATCGAGCAGGCGCTGCCGTGGCGGTCCCGCACCGCGGCCATTTCGTACCGCTCGGTTGGCCGGACGAATGGCAACAGCTCCTCGAGCTGGTCACCGGTCGGCCCCTCGTACTCACCAGCCCCGCTCCCTAAGCCGCGGGGCGGGCATGCAGGCTCTCTGTCGCCCGTGCCCGTCCCGCTCTCCACCGTGCTGAACGCAGGAAGGATTCGCCATGCCGGCTACTCCGGTGTTGGCTGCATGCCGCGCCACGGGCCGTGGTTATGCGGCGGGCTCGGCGTCAGGCCTCGAAGTCCTTGCGGATCGCGGTCAGGATGTCGCGGGTCTTGTTCGGCTGGGGAGCCGCGACGCACAGCGATTCCATGGCGGCGGTGTACTGGTCGAGCTCGTCGAGTTTGTCCAGGTAGAGCGCGCTGGTCAGGTGCTCGATGTAGACCGTGTCCGGCAGGTCCGACTCCGGGAACCGCAGGATGCTGAACGAGCCGCCGGCCGCCGCGTGACCGCCGATCGACAGGGGCACGACCTGCAGCGTGACGTTCGGCATGTGGCTCACCTCGATCAGGTGGTTCAGCTGATCGATGATGACCCGGTTGCCGCCGATCGGGCGGCGCAGGGCCGCCTCGTCGATGACTGCCCAGACCCGCACCGGATCCGGTCGCGTCAGTACTTCCTGCCGGTTGATCCGGAGGTTGATCCGGCGCTCGACCTCTTCGGCCGGGATCATGCCGCGGCCGAGCTGGACGACGGCGCGGATGTAGTCGCGGGTCTGCAGAAGTCCCGGGACGAACTGGAGCTCGTAGATACGGATCAGCTGTGCGGACGCCTCGAGGTCGAGGTAGGAGTGGAACCAGCTCGGCAGAACGTCGCCGAAGCGGTGCCACCAGCCCGGGTCGTTCGCCTGCCGGGCGAGGGCCAGCAGCCGCTCGCGCTCCTCGTCGTCGTCCAGTCCGTACAGCTTGAGGAGGTCGGCGACGTCGCGCTCCTTCAGCCCGACGCGACCCAGCTCCATCCGGCTGATCTTCGACTCCGACGAACGGATCTCCCACCCGGCGTCCGATCGGCTGATGCCCGCTGCCACCCGCATCCGGCGAAGGTGCCCGCCGAGAATGATGCGCAGCGTCGTCGGCCCGCTTTGCGCGCCCGACTCGGTCACACCCACCTCCCAGCGGCCCCAGCGATCCTCATCCGCAACCTCACCCGCGAGTGCACATCATCGCACGCAGCGCAGCCGATCTGCCGAAGTTCTTACAAAAGAATCTCGGATCCGCATCGGCGATCACGGAGCGTCAGGTTACCCGATGGTGTCTTCGAGCGATTTGTCAGTACATAGTAGGGCTTTGATCGGGCCCCTCACGCCCTTCGCGGGCCCTCTCCGGAGCCTGATCCAGGCGGAAACGGGGTCGAAGTGGTCTCGAAATGGAAAACGTGCGGATGCACGTGCATCGGGCGCTTGCATTCGCCGCGTGCCGACGCCATGATTGATTCATGCACAGAAGGTGAGCCAGATCTCGCGAAACGTGACATCGCGTGATCCGGCAGGCCGGTCCTACAGAGCGCCGACGGCCCCCCGTTGGCTTGACTGGTTGGGGAACCCGAGTCGATGAACGACGACGACAGTGAGGTTGTGGAGCAGACCGCCGACGTGGTTGGCGGCCGCGCGCCCGAGGAGCTGACGGAGCGGGAGATCCAGGATCTGGTCGCGCGTTGCCCTGAGCAACAGCGCTGGGCCTTCGAGGGCTGGCTGCGCGGTGTCCGTCAACTCGACGGCGACCCGATCGTGAGCCTGGCCCCATGACCACCGACAGAGCCACAGGAGGACGGAAGATGGTGCGGATCTGGCTGGGCGACCACCTGATCGCCGAGTACGTCGCAGAGCCGGATCGCGCCTCGCGCTACCAGCGCGTGATGACGCCGAAGTTCACCGGATTGCGTATCACCGTTGACAATGCGGCGACCGGCAAGGCCTCCGAGCTGCCGAGCGAGCAGCTCTGGCCGCTGACCGTCCAGTAGAACCTCCCGCCCCTCGAGCACGCCAGGGCCGACTCTCGCCGGAGAGTCGGCCCTGGCGTTTCCATGTTCTTCTTGTACGTCGTTGTTCTTCTCGTCCGTCGTTCCGCGGCGATTGGTCGAGCCAGCCGCGGAACGACGTACCGCTGCTGTCGAGGCGCAAGAAAGGGCCCCTTCGTCACTCGCCTGGCGAAGGGGCCCTTGCTCTTCTGAACTGCTAGGTGGTGCTCAGACGAGGTAGTCGAACTCCCCGTCCTGGACGCCACCGAGGAATGCCTCGATCTCGGCCTTCGTGAACACCAGCGCCGGTCCGCCGGCGAAGCGCGAGTTGCGCACCGCGACGCCGCCGTCCGGGAGTTTCGCTACCTCGACACAGTTGCCGGAGGGACCACTGCGCTGGCTCTTCTTCCAGCTCAGCTCAGTGTTCGAGTCACCAGGCATGCCGTTATAGATCTCTGTCATCGGCTGCACCTCTCATACGTACTTGGCATATGCACGTGCATCTGGCCTTGCATCTGCATCGTACACACTTTTGGGTCCTGTGTCCGCACCCTTACGTCGTGTGATCGCGACGGCCTCAAGCGAGCGTTCGATCCACGGATCCGGTCGCCGTCGGTGATGAATTTCGCCGGAATCGCCATGCATGAGATCCGCCGGGCTGGGTACGAGATCCATTGCAGGCATGACCGTGGTTCAGCGAAGTGCCACGCCGTGACGAGACAGTCGCGAGGTCATACCAATGGTCACGAACATCATGGAGCGGGCTTCGGCCCGGAACGGCGCCCCGACCGATCGGGCCGCCCGAGAAGCAGCCACCCGGGAGCTGATGGAACGCCGGGCGGCAAGCACCGACGAAGTCGAGCGGCAGGAACTACTCGAACAGGTCGTCGAACTCAATCTCGAAATGGCCAAGGGCATCGCGCGCCGCTTCCGCGGCCGGGGCGCCGAGGCCGACGACCTGGAACAAGTGGCGTATCTGGGGCTGGTGAAAGCGGCCCACCACTACCGGCTGGAAGCGAACACCCCGTTCATCGGGTTCGCGATCCCGACGATCCGCGGCGAGGTCAAGCGGTACTTCCGCGACTGCGCCTGGACCGTCCGGATTCCCCGCCGGCTGCAGGAGATGCAAGGAACGATCGCGAACAAGCTGCCCGAACTCGAACAGCAGCTCAACCGCGAACCGACCCCGGCCGAGATCGCGGAACATCTCGAGGTCGAGGTCACCGAGGTCGAGCAGGCGCTGGCAGCCAAAGGCTGCTTCAACGTCCTGTCCCTCGACCGCCCCGCTGAAGCGGACGCCGAACTGACGCTGGCGGACGTGGTAGCGGACGACGACGACGCGAGCATCGACCAGCTGGAAACGGTCGAGATGCTGGAGCCGGTCCTCGCCGACCTGGGCGAACGAGACCGCCGGATCCTGCAACTCCGCTTCGTCGAAGGCTGGACCCAATCAGAAATCGGCCAGGACATCGGCGTCAGCCAGATGCAGGTCTCCCGCGTACTACGCCGAATCCTCGACGACCTACGCGAAAAACTCTCCCCCCTCCAGTCAGCAGCCTGACAGCTGACAGCTAGGTACGCCTTGGTGTGCGTCGGTCCGTCGCCAAAACAGCCGCGACGGACCGACGCACCAACCTTCACCCCTGCAGTCGGGGCCTAGATGTGATGTCCAGGGACGTTGGTCAGTCGGGTGATGGGTGGCTGGCCGCCGATTGAGCTGTGGGGTCGGTGATGATTGTAGAAGTGGAGCCAGCGGGGTAGGGCCGCGTTGCGCTGGTCGGTTGATTGGTAGAAGCGGGCGTAGGCCCAGCCGTCGGCCAGGGTGCGGTGGAATCTCTCGATTTTGCCGTTGGTTTGGGGGCGGTAGGGCCGGGTCCGTTTCGGGGTGATGCCGAGGTCGGTGCAGGCATCGCGCCAGGCATACGAGCGGTAGCAGGACCCGTTGTCGGACAGGACGCGTTCGACGGTGACACCGTGGTCGGCGAACCAGGCCACGGCGCGTTGGAGAACGCCGATGGCGGTGGCGGCTTTCTCGTCGGTGCAGATCTCGGCGTAGGCCAGGCGGGAGTGGTCATCGATCACGGTGTGGACGAACGCGGTGCCGATGTTGGGGTGGCCTTTGGCGGTGCGTCCGGTCCGTAGTGCGGTGACGGCTTTGTTCTTGTCGCCTTGCTGTTTGCCGAGGTAGCGCCAGCCGCCGCCATCGGGGATGTTGCCGAACTTGGTGACATCGACGTGCAGGAGCGCGCCGGGGTGGGGGTGTTCGTAGCGGCGCTGATTGCGCAGGGGTTCGCCGGTGACCCGGTCGATGCGGGACAGCCGGTTGATCCGGCAGCGAACCAGTACGGCGTGCACGGTCGAGGCCGCGACACCGAGCCGGCCGGCGATCTGCACCGGGCCGAGCCGGTGGCGCCACCGCAACCGCACGATCCGCCGCACCACCCCCGGCAGGGTCTTGGCCGGGCTGCGACGCGGCCGGGAGCTGCGGTCGGCCATCCCCGCCGGCCCTTCGGCCCGGTACCGCTCGGCCCACTTGCGGGCCGTCTTGGCCGCGACCATGAACATCTTCGCCGCCGCGGCATAGGTCCAGCCCTGGTCGACGATCAGACGCGCCAGCCGCAACCGTGCGCGCGGGGTCAAAGCAGCGTTAGCGTGGGACACGAAGGCCTCCTGGCGTGTGAAGCGGTTCCTTAGACAGCTCCACTTCACAACCGGAGGCCTTCACCTGTCAGGCCGACTCACCGCCGAAAGGCGGGACAACCTCCCTGGACATCACACCTAGACGTCGGCGGCTGCTGGCGTGCCTTGGTGGTAGTAGAGGCGCCAGGTGCCGTCAGTCTGTCGCCAGATCGAGCTGCGGCGGACCGGAGTACCGCCTGTACGCCGGGACACATAAGTGACGTGCACGAGGTTCTCGGCCAGTCGTACGCCGTTGACGTCGGTCGCCTCGATGGGATCGGCGTCTGTGATCGTGCCCGCGGCCAGCGCGGCGACCATCGCCGCACGATCCCACCGCCTTCCGGACGCGCCGACCTCGACGAACTCCGGATCCAGCAGCACGTCGACCAACTCCGCCGACCCCCGCACCTCCGGAAGCAACAACCACAACTCCCCATCAACCGCCGCCCGCACACCCTCATCCACCCCACCAACCTAGTACTTCGTCGCGCCCTGCTCGCGGGATGTACTTAAGCGGTCCAAGACGACCGCGGCGTACGTTGCAGGGGAGTCCTCTCCCGGGGGTTGCGGTGCAAACCGGCAGTTCTCCGAGGCGGGTCGCTCCGCGAGCGACAGCCGCCTTGTGCTGCTCAGGCTGCAGCCCAACACACCCAGCGCCACATGACGCCCCGCACGCGTCGAGAGCGGACCGGCCCGACGGCCCGTTCCGCACATCCCCACCTGCACACGTGGAAGCCGGCGCGGAAGCGCGCGGATGCTGACGTGTCTTGGGATCGCCATGCCCTCACTCGCCGGCGTGTTGAGCCGCGGGTATGCGGCGCCCCCGGAAGTCGCTGACAGGGCAGGCGCCGGGTGGCGGTGTCCGTTGGGACTGCGTGCTGCGACTCGCTGGGTGGGGGAGCTCGGTTGGGGTGGTGGGTACCTGCACAATGGGGGAGAACGAGGGGATGAGTTGTTGCTGTTGGCCTTGCGGATGTTCAAGACCGTGCCTGCGGACGCGGTCGCTGTCCTGCGTGCGTATCCGCCGATGGTGGTGTGTTTTGCGGCGGCGCTGACCGGTACTGCGTTGGTTTTCGACGTCTTTTATCTCGTGGCGAGTCCGGGGCTCACGCTGGCGCTCGTGTATACGGTCCCGGTGCTGGCTGGGTTGATCGCGGGGCTGGTCGCGGCGGCTGACGACGTGGGGCTGGAGCGGCGGGTCCTGCTGAGTACGGTCGGGTTTGCCGTTGCCCTCGGCATCACCAACGCGATCCTGGTGGCGATGATCGCCGCGATGCTCCGTACCGATCCGTCGAACTGGGCGGCCGGTGGTCAGTCGGTGCTGTTCGCCGCCTGCACCGTCTTCGCGGTGGCCGTCTCGATCGTTGCCTGCCGCAAGCTGATCGATGCACTCGGCATCGAACTCCGCACCCGGCTCCCACATCGCCGCCCGTCCCACCCTCTCGCCGCCTCTGCGGTCGCAGCTCGCCCGCGCGCGACCACCCCGCGGGTCAGCAAAGAGTCAGCCGCCCGCGCCGAACCCGCGCCACCACCCCCGCCCGCCCCGGCCGTCGAAGAAGACACCATCCCCGTCTTCGTCCCCCCACCCCCCAAGATCGTCGACCTCGACGAGGCCCGCCCCGTCACCGCCTCCGGCACCCACGCCGCAGCCCCCCGCCCTCGCCGCACAACCCGCCGCGCCAACAAACCCGGCCGCCGCCCCGGCACCTGACAGGTACACGCCCGCTCTGGGCTAGCAGGTTTGGTTTGGGGGGAGGTGGTTGGTTTGGAGGTAGGTGATGACGGTTTGGTCGGTGCAGGGGTTGTTGTATTCGGCGAAGATGCCGTGTTTGCGGGCGTTTCGGACTGTGATGAGGCGGGTGGACGGGAGGCGTTTCTGGAGGGCGGCGGCGTTGGCGTAGATGGTTCGGGGGTCTCCGTCGGCGGCGATGATCAGGGCGGGCTCGTTGTTCGCGATCGTGGTTGGTGGCTCTTGGGGTGCGACCGGCCAGTGGGCGCAGGGGGAAGTCATCCGAGTGAGGGGCGCGAAGTGGGGTTCGGTGCGGCGGTGGGTCTGGATGTCGCGCCAGTACGTCTGCCGGTCCCGCGGTACCGCCCGGTCGCCGCACACGATCGCGATCTGGCCGCTCGTCAGTTGTGACGACGCCGGCGTCAGCAGCGCGTCCAGCAGGCCGCCCAGTTCCGGACCGGGCTCCACGGGCCCGGACGTCGCGGCAAGCAGCGTCCGCACGAATTCGGCGTACGTCGCCCGCGCCGCGTCCCGGTCGTCGGCCAGCGGGACCATGAGCAGGACCGGGACCGAGCCGTCGTCGAGCCGGTGCTTCCCGACCTGGAGCCCGCGCGTCGCCGCGACCCGCAGTACCCGGTCGACCGAAGCCATCACCTCGGCGGTCGTCCTGCCCAGGTGGTACGACGCATCACGACCGGCCGCCCACGCGGCCCATGCGCGCAGCGCGGCCTCGTTCGCGGGACCGGCCGTGCGGAGCAGTTGCGCGCCGTACTGGTCCGGGTCGATGGGACCGTCGAGCACCACCCGATCCGTCCGCCCCGGGAAGAGCTGCATATAGACCGACCCGAGATACGTCCCGTACGAGTACCCGAGGTACGAGATCCGCTGCTCGCCCAGCGCGATCCGGACCTGGTCGATGTCGCGCGCCGTGTTCCGCGTGTTCACGTACGGCAGATACTCCCCGGCATTCGCCGCACACCGCCTCGCGATGTCCGCCACCTGCCGATCCACCCGCTCGAACGTCGACCGGTCCGCCCCACCCGACCACGGCCACCCGGAGAACGGCAGCTTGCAGTCGATCGGCGTACTGCGGCCCACGAAACGCGGATCCAGCCCGATCAGGTCGTACCGCGTACCCGCCTCCCGCATCGCCGGCCGCAATCGCAGCGGCATGCTCAACCCGGGTCCGCCCGGGCCGCCGTCGTTCAGCACCATCGCGCCGATCCGGTCGCCGGTCGCCTTGAGCCGCGACAGCGCGAGCGTGATCTTCGGCCCGTCGGGTCGCCCGTAGTCGAGCGGCACCCGCAGCTCGCCGCACTCGGCACCGGCCCGATCGAGCGCCGCGCCCTCGGCGTCGGCCGGATCGACCTGACACCGGTGCCATTCGATCTGCGGACGCTCAGTAGGAAGCACAGTCACCGGCGCACCCAGCAGCGCCAGCAGCAGAAGCATTTTCATCGGTCCTCCTCGGAGTCCCTTCCGACGCTAGGGATCGGACCGCACCGGCACAGTGCGCTGCGGGCCCGCCGCACGGTCGCGCACGCGCTACCCGGAGCTGCGACACTGGGCTGGATGTGGGATGTGATCGTGGTCGGTGCCGGGCCGGCGGGGGCGTCGGCAGCGCTCGGTGCGCTGGCGGCGGATCCGAGCCTGTCGGTACTGCTGCTCGACCGCCACGAGTTCCCGCGCGACAAGGCGTGCGGGGACGGCATCGCGCCGCACGTCCTCGACCTGCTCGCCGGCGTCGGCGTCACCGGGATCCTCGACGACTGGACCCCGGTACGGCGCTTCGTGCTGAACCGCGGCGCCGTCGGCGTCGACCGCCGGCTGTCCCGCCCGACCTGGGTCGTCCCGCGCACCGTCTTCGACCATCGCCTGGTCGAGGCCGCGCAGGCCGCCGGCGCCCAGTTCGTCCGTCGCCGGGTCCGCAGCCTCGCGATCCAGGCCGGCTCCGTCGCGGTGGACGACCTGGAGGCGCGCTTCGTGGTGGGCGCCGACGGCGCGCATTCCGTCGTACGGCGGGAACTCGGCGCGAAGCCCGGCCCGGTCGCGCTCGCGATCCGCGGCTACGCGCCGACCCCGCCCGCGCGGGCGGCGAGTCAGGTGATCGCCTACGGCCCCGGGCGGCAGCCGTCGTACGCCTGGTCCTTCGACCGCGGTGACGGCTGGTCGAACGTCGGGTACGGCGAACTGCTCGCCGGCACCCGCCCTACACGGACCGAGTTGCTCCAGCACCTCGAAGTACTGCTTCCAGGAGCCGGTGAAGGTGGCGAGTCATGGTGGGGCTACCACCTGCCGCTCGCCGGCTGGTCGTGGCGCCCGCAGCGCGGCCCGGTCCTGCTCGCGGGCGACGCGGCCGGACTGATCAACCCGATGACGGGCGAGGGCATCTACTACGCCGTCGCCACCGGTCTGCTCGCCGGACGCGCGATCGCGGACGCGCTCCGGGCTGGTTCGTCGGACGCCGGTACGCCGTACCGTCGCCGCACGTCCCGCCTGCTCTCCAGGCACCTCAGAGACACCGCGATCGTCGCGCAGCTCAGCCGCTCGGACCGGATCCTCGACGCAGGTATCCGCGCGGCCGCCGCCGACCAGCGGGTCTTCGACGACCTCGTCGAACTAGGCCTCGCCGACGGCGTCCTCACCCGCCGCCTGCTCCGCACCATCCTGCCCTGACGTCTTGATCGCGTAGTCGAGCGCGTCCATCACGCGCTCGACCGGCCAACCCAACGAGCCGGCGAGCTCGTCCGCGTCGAGCCGCCGGTCCGACTGCCAGAGAACGGCGAGTACTGCGAGACAGTCCTGAAACCCGCCACCGCCGGACATGTCCTCGCTGAGCCGGTGGAAGAAGTCGGCCATGTGCATGAGCCGTTCGCCCGCGGGGGTGTCGCGCCCGACCAGTTCGATCCCCTCGGCGGCGAGCTCCGCCCAACTGTAGTTGGTCCGCGCGCTCACCTCCCACGCCTTCAGCCAGACGTCGTCGGCGATCACGTAATGCTGCAGCCGGCGGACCGGGTCGGGTTCGCGGTGCACCATGCCGACGCGCTCGAGGTACCCGATCGCCTTGGAGATCGACGCCGGGCTGACCCGCAGTATCTGCACGAGATCGGCTGCGGTGAGCGTGCGGGAGTCGGACGTGTAGAGCAGTGCGAGCACGCGCGACGCCATCCGCGGCAGGCCGCCGTCGACCATCATCGCCGCGAACCGTTCGACGTACTCGCGTTTCGGATCGAGCACCCGGGCTCCGGTCGCGGGGGAGGCCGGGCGCCGGCGGCGCGCGCGGGACGCGGTCGCGTAGTGCGCGTGGTCGGCGCGGTAGCCGCTGGCACCGCCGTTGCGCGCGACCTCGCGGCTGATCGTCGACGTCGGGCGTCGCAGTTGCCGCGCGATCTCGGCGTACCCGAGACCGGCCTCCAGCCCGGCCGCGATGTCGAGCCGGTCCTGGTGGTTCAGCCTTCCTCCGGGCATCGACGACCTCCGCGCGTTTACTGTCAGCTCATTGCAACGAGTTGCGTTCTCTCACATTCTCATTGCACAGAATGCCAGGTTTTGCAGGGATTCACGAGCTGCGGACGCGGTACGACGATTGCCGGTCGAGTGAACGCAACGTAGCTTCGCGGTCATGGTTCTGACTGTTGACGGGCTACGGATGCGGTACGGCGAGACGAATGTGCTGCGGGATGTGTCGTTCGAGGCGCCCCCCGGCGAGGTGCTCGCGCTGCTCGGGCCGAACGGCGCCGGCAAGAGCACGACGATCGAGATCCTCGAGGGTTTCCGGCTGCGATCGGCGGGCTGGGTCGAGGTGCTCGGCGTCGATCCGGCCGCGGGTGACGAGAACTGGCGCTCGCGGATCGGCATCGTGCTGCAGTCCTGGCGCGACCACGGCAACTGGCGCGTCGGCGAACTCCTGCAGCACTTCGGCACGTACTACGCGCCGTACTCCACGCCGGCCACGCCAAGGCCCTGGCCGACCGGCGAGCTGCTCGGCGCCGTCGGCCTGACGGCGGCCGCGGGGCAGAAGCTCAAGACACTCTCCGGCGGCCAGCGGCGCCGGCTCGACGTCGCGATCGGGATCGTTGGGCGTCCCGACGTACTGTTCCTCGACGAGCCGACCGTCGGGTTCGACCCGGAGGCGCGCTCCGAGTTCCACGACCTCGTACGGCGCCTCGCGGCCGATCAGGGCACCACGATCCTGCTCACCACCCACGACCTCGACGAGGCGAGCAAACTCGCGCACCGGATCCTGATCCTGTCCGCGGGCCGCATCATCGCGTCCGGCAGCACCGCACAGCTCACCCAGCTGATCGCGGGCGAGGATGAGGTCCGCTGGACGGTCGACGGCCGGCCGTTCCACCACTCGACACCCGACGCCACCACCTTCGTCCGCAACCTCTTCACCACCCACGGCGCCACCCTCACCGATCTCGAGGTACGCCGAGCATCCCTCGAGGACGCCTACCTCACGTTGGTCCGCGACCAGACACCGGAGCGGGCATGACGACGGGAGTGAGTATCCGGGTGGGGTTGCGGCGGGGGATGGTCGAGTTGCGGCAGTCCTTCACCAACGGGCCTGAGCTGGTCAGTCACTTTCTCTGGCCGGTGCTGATGTTGGTCGCGCTGTTCTTCCTGCGGGAGCGGGACTTCGGGGCCACCGGGTTCCTGCTGGGGGCGCTCGCGCTGCCGAGCATTCTGGGGATGAATGCCGCGATGGGGATGGTCAGCATGAGTCAGCAGCTCACGGCCGATCGCGAGGACGGCACGCTGCTGCGCGCCAAGTCGCTGCCGAACGGGATGGTCGGCTATCTCGTCGGCAAGGTCGTGTCGGTCGCGGGCGGGCTGGTTGCCGATCTGACCATCCTGCTGGTCCCGGGCCTGCTCCTCGTCGACGGGATCGCGCTCGGGTCCGCGCACTGGCCGACACTCGTCTGGGTGCTGTTGCTCGGGCTGCTGGCGACGTTGCCGATCGGCGCGATTCTCGGGTCGGTGTTCACCACCGCGCGTTCGCAAGGGCTGATCCAGCTGCCGATGCTCGGGCTGATCGCGATCTCCGGCATCTTCTACCCGATCACCGCACTGCCCGACTGGCTGCAGTGGATCGGGCAGCTCACGCCCGTCTACTGGATGGGCCTCGGCATGCGGTCCGCGCTGTTGCCCGCCGAGACGGTCGCGGTCGAGGTCGGCGAGTCGTGGCGCCAGCTCGAGACCGCGGCGGTACTCGGCGTCTGGGCGGTGGCGGGCCTGCTGCTCGCTCCCGTCGTACTGCGTCGTATGGCCCGTCGAGAGTCCGGTTCGAAGGTCGCCGAACGTCGCGAGAAGGCCCTGCAGCGCGTCGCATGATGGAGGCATGGACGACATGCAGGCGTGGGCAGTGGACCGTCCCGGCCCGATCGACGACGGTCCACTGCGGTCCGTACGTCGGCCCGTCCCGGCGCCGGGCGGCGGCGAGGTACTCGTGAAGGTCGAAGCGTGCGGGATCTGCCGCACGGACCTGCACCTCGCCGAGGGCGACCTGGCGCCGAAGCGGCGAGGGGTCGTGCCTGGGCATCAGGTGGTCGGCGCCGTGGTCGATCGCGGCACGGCGGCCGCGCGGTTCGCGCTCGGCGACCGGGTCGGGATCGCGTGGTTGCGCGGGACCTGCGGCGTGTGCGAGTTCTGCCGGCGCGGCGCCGAGAACCTCTGCCCGCGGTCGACGTACACCGGATGGGACGCGGACGGCGGATTCGCGGAGTACGCCGTGGTGCCGGAGGACTACGCCTACGCGCTGCCGGCGGATCGTTCCGCGGTGGAACTCGCCCCGTTTCTGTGCGCCGGGATCATCGGATACCGCTCGCTGCTCCGGGCGAACCTGCCGCCGGGCGGGCGGCTCGGGCTCTACGGGTTCGGGTCGAGCGCCCATCTGACTGCTCAGGTCGCGGCCGCTCTGGGCGCGGAGCTGTACGTGATGACCCGCGGCGAGCGGAATCGGGTGCTCGCTCGCGAGTTGGGTGCGGTGTTCGTGGGGGAGACGGGTGAGCGGCCGCCGGTGGGGCTGGACTCGGCGATCGTGTTCGCGCCGGCGGGCGAGGTGGTCCCGTACGCCCTCGAGGCGGTGAAGCCCGGTGGGACGGTCGCGGTGGCCGGCATCTATCTGTCCGACGTACCGGTGCTGAACTACGAGCGGCACCTCTTCCACGAGCGCGACCTGCGCAGCGTAACCTCCAACACCCGCCGCGACGGCGAGGAGCTGTTCCGGCTGCTCGCCCGCCTCCCTCTGACGCCACACAGCACGGTCATCCCCTTCGACGCCATAGACCGTGCCCTCACCGACATCGCCCACAACCGCACCAGCGGATCCCTCGTCAGCACCCTCACCTGAGGTGGTCGCGCTCTCCCGGCGGGCTGGCGTTAGAAGTGGGTGAAGATTCCACCAAGGGGTGGTGCCGGGCTTCAGCCGTGGGTGCTAGCTGCGTTAGATTTGATCAAATCTTACCGAGCTGCCAGGGAGCGAGACCGTGCGGATGTGGGAGCTGACCAGCCCTTCATGGCCGGTCTCGGCTGTCGTGCGCCCCGGGGCCCGAGAGGACGGCTGGTGCTGAACAAGATCCTCGGCGCGCTGGGCACGGTTCTGCTGGTCGTCGGGGTGGTGCTCGCCGTCCGGCCCGTGCACGCGGGTGGCGACGGGTGCGGCTCGGTCTTCCGGCCCGGCGAGGGCATCACGCCGATGCAGTGCGACGCGCGGCTGGACAGCCGGACCATCCTGGTCGCCGGCTTCGGCGTCGCCGGCATCGCCCTGATGGGCACCGCCCTGACCCTCGCCACCATCCGCGACCGCCGCAGCCGCGTCTCCTCCTGAGGCGGACCTGCAGCACTCACCAACCTCGCCTCGCCGGGTCCTCCGAGCCTGCGCCGTCGCCGCCGTGGGGGGTTGGTGAGTGCTGGAGATCCGCACACACTTGACCTTCACACTGTGTCAAGCCGGAAGGTGGCGGCATGTTCACCATCGGAGACTTCGCCGCGTTCGGTCAGGTGTCGGCGCGGATGCTGCGGCACTACGACGCGCTCGGGCTGCTCCGGCCGGCTGTCGTCGACGAGGCGAGTGGGTACCGGTTCTACTCGGCCGACCAGTTCAGCCGGCTGAACCGGATCATCGCGCTCAAGGATCTCGGGTTCAGCCTGCAGCAGGTCGGCGAGATCCTCGACGCGAAGCTGTCGGCCGAGGAGTTGCGCGGCATGTTGCGGTTGCGGCAGGCGCAGCTCGAGGACGAGCTCGCCCGTAGTACGGCCCGGCTGACCAGCGTCGAGGCGAGGCTCCGGCTCATCGAGAGGGAAGGTCACATGCCCACCGACGACGTCGTCCTGAAACGCATCGCCCCGATCCGGGTCGCGGAACTGTCCGCGATCTCCCCGAGCTACGACGGCGCGGACATCGGCCCGGTGCTCCAGCCGCTGTTCGGCCAGCTCTTCGAACGCCTCGGCACGGCCGGCGTGCACCCGTGCGGAGCCCCGCTCGCGTACTACGAGGACGCCGAGAACGACACGATCCGCGTGCACGCCGCGGTCCCCGTCGACGCCGGTACGCCGGCCGACGTCGACGTCCTCGACCTGCCCGAGCTCACCCAGGCGGCGACCATCGTGCACCAGGGCGACATGATGGAGGCCGACCGCAGCATGCAGACGCTCGCGCGTTGGATCGAGGAGAACGGGTACCGCAGCCAGGGTTACGCCCGCGAGGTCACCCTCGAGTTCGACCCCGGCAACCCGGACAACTGGGTCCACGAGTTCCAGATCGCGGTCACAACGCCAGACTGACCGTCGCGAAGGAGTGCGGCGGCAACGTGACGCGAAGACCGCGCGGCTCCGGTTCCACCACGAGCGGGACCGGAGCCACCGCGTCCGGGTCACCGACGGTGTTGTACGCCTGCGGTTTCGATGCCGTCAGCAACCGTCCGGTCGCCTCCCGCACCTCCGCACCCCGCAGGTCCAGGACGACGTCCGACGCCGCCCCGGCGTCGAGGTTGCTGACCGAGACCAGCGCCCGCCCGTCCTTCACCGACGCGGACGCCGACACCAGCTGCATCGTCGTACCGTCGAGATCGTAGGTCCCACCCTCGACCACGTGCGTCGGCAGCGAGGTCGCGTCCTGATGCGCCTTGTTCATCTCGAAGACGTGGTACGTCGGCGTCCGCACCAGGCCACCCTCGTCATCCGTCAGCAGCATCGCCTGCAGGACGTTGACGGTCTGCGCGATGTTCGCCATCACGAGCCGCTCGGCGTGCCGGTGGAACACGTCGAAGTGCACACTCGCCACCAACGCGTCGCGCATCGCGTTCTGCTGGTACAGGAAGCCCGGGTTCGTCCCCGGCTCGACGTCCCACCAGGTGCCCCACTCGTCCAGCACCAGGCCGATCTTGCGCTCCGGGTCGTACGCGTCCATCAGCGCGGAGTGCGCCCGGATCACCCGCTCCACACCCTGCGCCTTCGACAGCGTCCGGTAGTAGTCCTCGAGGCCGAACTCGGTCGCGCTGCCCTTGTTCGCCCACGTCCCCGCCACCGTGTAGTAGTGGAACGAGATCGCCTGGAAGATGTTCTTCGGCTCGCGTCCGCACCCGAGGCAGCTGACCGCCTTGAGCAGTGCCTCAGTCCACGCCAGGTCGTCGTCCGACGCGCCGGCCGCGATCCGGTACAGCTTGTTGTCGCCGTGGTCCTTCAGGAAGGTGGCGTACCGCCGGGCGAGGTCGGCGTACGCCTCGGCCCGCAGGTTCCCGCCGCAGCCCCAGGCCTCGTTGCCGATGCCCCAGAACGGGACCTTCCACGGCTCGTCGCGCCCGTTGGCCTTGCGCTCCCGCACCATCGGGCTGTCGCCGTCGCGGGTCAGGTACTCGACCCACTCGCTCATCTCCCGCACGGTCCCGCTGCCGACGTTCCCGTTCACGTACGGCGCCGCGCCGAGCAGCTCGCACAACGCCATGAACTCGTGGGTGCCGAAGTGGTTGTTCTCCTCGACGTTGCCCCAGTGCGTGTTCACCATCGACGGCCGGTCCGCCTTCGGGCCGATGCCGTCCTTCCAGTGGTACTCGTCCGCGAAACACCCGCCCGGCCAGCGCAGGTTCGGGATGTCCAGCGCCCGCAGCGCCTCCACCACGTCGAGCCGGATGCCGCCCTCGTTGGGGATCGGCGAGTCCTCGCCGACGTAGAACCCGCCGTAGATGCACCGCCCGAGATGCTCGGCGAAGTGCCCGTACAGGTGCCGGTTGATGGTGGGACCCGGTACGTCGAGATCGATCACGACCCGGGAGGACGCTGCTTCAGTCACTGAGACTCCTCATTCTTTACAGTGGTCCGCATGGGAAAGCCCTCGACCGTGGTGACGATGGCTGATGTCGCGCGCGCGGCCGGGGTGTCGACGATGACGGTCTCGAACGTGATCAACGGCCGGCCGCGGGTCGGCGCCGAGACCCGGGAGCGGGTGCTGGCGACGATCGGCGAGCTCGGGTACCAGGTCAACCTCGCCGCCCGGCACCTGCGCGCCGGGCGCACCGGCGTGATCGGCCTCGCCGTCCCCGAACTCGAGCGCCCGTACTTCGGCCAGCTCGCCGCCCGCCTGGCCGACCGCTTCGACGCGCACGGGCTGCGGATCGTGACCGAACGCACCGGCGCCAGCCGCGAGGGCGAGCTGGAGGCGGTCGCGTTCTCGCGGCTCCGGATGTACGACGGCCTGATCCTGAGCGTGGTCGACATCGACCCGGCCGAGCTCGGTCAGCTCCGTACCGACGCGCCGGTGGTGATGATCGGGGAGCGGGCGCTGCCGTCGCGGTTCGACCATGTGATGATGGACAACGTCGACGGCGCGCGCCAGGCGGTCGGGCACCTGCTCGCCACCGGGGTCCGCCGGGTCGCGATGCTCGGCGGCGACCCGGACGGCGCGGCCACCATGCCCGCGTTGCGCGCCGAAGGGTACGTGCTCGCGCACACCGAGGCCGGCGTACCGGTCGACCGGGAGCTGAACGTGCGTTGCTCGTTCGGCCTCCGGGACGGATACGACGCGATCCGCGGACTGCTCGACCGCGAGGTCGCGTTCGACGCGGTCTTCGCGCTGACCGATGTGGTCGCGATGGGTGCGCTGCGGGCGCTGGCGGACGTCGGGCTCCGGGTGCCGGACGACGTCCAGCTGATCGGCTTCGACGACATCGACGAGGCGCCGTACCTGGTGCCCGCGCTGTCCACGGTCAACCCGGGCCACGAGGTCCTCGCGGACACGATCACCTCGCTGATGATGGCGCAGATCAAGGGCCGTCCCGCCGGCGAGCCGCAGGAGATCGTCGTACCGGCACAACTGGTCCTCCGCGGAACCACCCGCGCCTGACCCGTCCCGCCCACCGCACATGCAGGTAGGTATATCGATAAACCCACGCACTCGCAAGGGGTGGTGTGTACCTAAGGACGGGTAGTGGTCGAGCCCGGTGAGCGCGGTCACGCCGGGTCTCGGGTCGGCGTGACCGCTGTCCGGGCACCACTACCCGTCCTTAGGTACGCCCCTAACCCTTGGACCGCGAAGTGCCCTGCAACGTCGGCACGTCTCCGGGCTCGTCGTGCACCGTCCACTGCGGGTGGACGCCCTTGACGCCCGGGATCCGCTTCACGGCGCGTCGGGTCGCGTGCTCCTCGGCGGCCAGCACGTCGCCGGTCAGCGTCACGACTCCCGCGTCGACGCGTACCTGCAGTGCGTGCGGATGGCTCACGTGCCGTCCGAGCTCCGCGCGCACCCGGTCGTGCAGTACGGCGTCGTCGGCCGAGCGGCCCGTGACGCGGTACCGCATGCCCATGGCCACGCCGCGGCTGCGGTTCGCCATGTCGTGGGACATCCCGTTCAGGCTGTCGGTCATCCGGTGGGTGGTGTGCGCGGACCGGTCCCGCATCCGGGCCCGGCGCGCGCGGCCGCGATCGGGGTCCATCAGGTACTCGACGAGCATGCCGAGGCCGATCCCGGCCGCCGCCAGGCCGGCGCCGGCGAGCAGCGATCGGCCGGTTTTCCGCATTCTGACGCCGTGGTTCCGGCCACGGTCGATGGTCACTCGCATCAGCCGTCATCCTCTCGAGGCTCGCTTACACCTCGCAGTACCCATCCGGCTGCGCGGGATTCACCACAGCTTCACTGCAGAAGCTTTGCGATCTCCGCAAGCTGCTCGTCGGTCAGCGGGCCGAACTCCATCGCGCGCGCGTTCTCCTCGGCCTGCGCGACGGTGCGGAAGCCGGGGATCGGCACGGTCCGCGGGCTCCGGGCCCACAGCCACGCGAGCGCGCCCTGCGCCAGCGTCCGGCCGTCGCTCCGCAGCACGTCGCGGATCGCGGCGACCTTCTCCCACCATTCCGGGGCCGGGACGCCGCCTTCGGCGAAGTACCGCAGCCACGCCGGCGGGAGAGTGCGGATGTCGGCGCCGGTCGCCGGTGTGTTCGCGTCGCGCCGGCCGAGGATCCCCATCCCCAGCGGGGTGCGGTTGATGCTGGCAAGGTTCTCGCGCTCGCACAGCGCGAAGAACTCCGGCGCGTCGTGCAGCACGCTCGCCTCGTGCTGGATCGCCGCGCAGTGCTCGCCCTGCGCGAAAAGCTCGGCGCTGTGCAGCGTGTCCGTGCTCCAGGCGTAGCCGCGGATCAGCCCTTCGCGGACCAGCTCCTCGCAGGCCTCGCGGAGCGGCAACGCGATCTCGTCGGTGGTGTCGAAGTGCAGCTGGTAGAGGTCGAGGTAGTCGGTCCCGAGCCGTTCGAGCGAGGCCCGGACGGCCTTGTGGACGTACTCCGGGGTGGTGTCCTGGTGGTGCATGACCCGGGTCGCCTCGTCGAACGTGTTGCCCCACTTGGTCGCGATCACGACCTGGTCGCGGATTCCGTCGAGGGCCTTCCCGAGCACCCGTTCGCTGTGCCCGGCGCCGTACACGTCGGCGGTGTCGAAGAACGTGACGCCGAGCTCGACCGCCCGCCGGATCGCCCGCACCGACTCCTCGTCGTCGACCACGCCCCAGCCCAGCGGCTCACCGGCCGGGTTGCTGAAGGGCCCGCCGATCGCCCAGCAGCCGAACCCGACCGGGCTCAGCTCGATTCCGCTACGTCCCAAGGTGCGCATGTCCATGACAGCGAGCCAATCACCCGCGGAAGCCGCCCGTCCAATGCATCTTTTGAGCATAGTTCATGCAGGCGACGTATATGACGAAACTGGGCTCTTTACCTACCACCCACTGTTAGGTAACCTTCCTAACAATTCAAGCTCCGCGCCCCCGGAGGTATCTCATGAGATTGCGCCTGCTCGCGCTGGTGCTCCCCGTCGGACTGCTCGCCGCGTTGGGCGGCTCCGCCGCCGGTGCCCAGCCGTACGCCGACACCCTGCTCTCGCAGGGCAGACCGGTCGTTGCCTCGAGCATCGAGGACGACACCCTGACCGCGGCCAAGGCGGTCGACGGCAACACCTCGACCCGCTGGGCCAGCGCCGAGGGGTCCGACCCGCAGTGGATCCGCGTCGACCTCGGCCAGCCGGCCGCCGTCAGCCGCGTCACCCTGAACTGGGAGGTGGCGTACGCGAAGGCCTACCGGATCGAGGTCTCCGACGACGGCACCAACTTCAGCACCGTCAAGGAGGTGACCAGCGGCAACGGTGCGACCGACGACCACACCGGCCTGTCGGCCCACGGCCGGTACGTCCGGCTCGTCGGCACCCAGCGCGGCACGCCGTACGGCTACTCGCTGTGGGAACTCAAGGTCTACGGCACCACCGACTCGACCGGCGACACCCAGGCGCCGACGGTCCCGACCGGCCTGAAGAGCACCGGCGTGACGGCCACGTCCGTCGCACTCGGCTGGACCGCGTCGACCGACAACGTCGGCGTCAGCGGGTACGACGTACTCCGCAACGGCACGGTGGTCGCGACCACGCCCGGAACGCAGTACAACGACACCGGACTGACTGCGAACACGGCGTACCAGTACTCGGTGCGCGCCCGCGACCTGGCCGGCAACGTGTCCGCCGCGACCGCGCCGATCACGGTCACCACCAGCGCCGGCGGGACCGGCAGCTTCGTGGTCGCCGCGGCCGGCGACATCGCGGACCGCTGTACGGCGTCCGACCCGGACTGCGTGCACCCGAAGACCGCGAACCTGGTCGAGGCGATGAACCCGGCCGCGGTCGTCACGATGGGCGACAACCAGTACGACGACGCGCACCTGTCGGACTTCCAGAACTACTACGCGAAGACCTGGGGACGGTTCAAGAACATCACCCACCCGAGCCCCGGGAACCACGAGACGTACGACGACATCCCGTTCAAGGGGTACCACGACTACTTCGGGTCGATCGCGACGCCGCAGGGCAAGAACTACTACAGCTGGAACCTCGGCAACTGGCACTTCATCGCGCTCGACTCGAACGACTTCGTGAAGGAGGAAGGGCTCGCCGAGCCGGCGCAGCTCACCTGGCTGAAGCAGGACCTCGCGAACAACACCAAGGGCTGTATCGCGGCGTACTACCACCACCCGCGGTTCAGCTCCGGCGACCACGGCGACCAGGACGGCGCCGCGCCGTTGTGGGAGACGCTGGTGGCGGCGAAGGCCGACCTGGTGATGAACGGCCACGACCACCACTACGAGCGGTTCGTGCCGCAGAACGCCGACGGCGACCGGGACCCGAACGGCCCGGTGCAGATCATCGGCGGCATGGGTGGCGCGCCGCTCTACCCGGTGCACGCCGCGCATCCGGCGACCGCGAAGATCGTCGAGGACCACGGCGTGCTGAAGCTCTCGATGACCGACACCACGTTCGCCACCCAGCTGATCGGCCTGGACGGAGACGTCCTGGACAGCAGCCCGACGTACACCTGCCACTGATGTACCTCGCATCCGTCGGCCCGCTGCGGACCGCGCCGCTGCGCCGGGTCCCGGGGAATGTGGTTGCCCTCGGCATCGTCAGTCTGGTGACCGACGTGTCGGCCGAGATGGTGACCGCGATCCTGCCGCTGTACCTGGTCTTCGGGCTCGGGCTGAACCCGCTGCAGTTCGGGCTGCTCGACGGCCTGTACGCCGGGGCCACCGCGGTACTGCGGCTGGCCGGCGGACACGTGGCCGACCGCTGGCGGCGGTTGAAGACCGTCGCCGGCGTCGGCTACGCGCTGTCCGCGATCGCGAAGCTCGGCTTCCTGGCCGCCGGGGCGTCGGTGCCGGCGATCGGCGTGGTGCTCGCGGTCGACCGCGCCGGCAAGGGCATCCGGACGGCGCCGCGGGACGCGCTGATCTCGCTGAGCAGCGAACCGTCGACGATGGGCCGGTCGTTCGGCGTGCACCGGGCGCTCGACACGATCGGCGCGTTCCTGGGCCCGCTGGTCGCCACGGCCGTGTTGTGGGCGAGCCTCAACGACTACAACTCGGTCTTCGTCACCAGCTTCGCGCTGGCGACCTGCGGCGTGATCATCCTGACCGCGTTCGTCCGCGACCGGGCTCCGGAGCCGGCGCCTGTCCGGGAGCGCCTACCGGTCCTGCGGTTGCTGAAGGAGCCGAACTTCCGCCGCTGCTGTGTGTGGGCCGCGGCGCTCGGTCTCTTCACGATCACCGACTCGTTCGTCTACCTCGCCGTCCAACGTCGCTGGGAGATCGGCACCAGCCTGTTCCCCCTGCTCCCGTTGGGGACCGCGGGCACCTTCCTCCTACTCGCGATTCCGCTCGGCCGGCTCGGCGACCGGATCGGCCGGTGGAAGGTCTTCCTCGGCGGCCATCTCGCGCTCGTGCTGGCCTTGCTGATCGTCTGCGGCCCTGTCGGCAGCTGGTGGCTGGTCCTCGCGTTGCACGGGGTCTTCTACGCCGCGACCGACGGCGTCCTGCCCGCGGCCGTCGGCCCGCTGCTGCCCGAGCACCTCCGCGCCAGCGGTCTCGCCGTACTGCAAACCGGGCAGGCGCTCGCCCGGATGGCCGCGGCCGTCACCGTCGGCCTGCTCTGGACGCTGTGGGACCTGCGGCCGGCGATCCTCGCGATCACCGTCGCGCTGACCGCGGTGACGGTCGCCGCCGCCGTCTTCAAACCCTTGGAGGTCCGTCGATGAGACACCGGCTGCTGGTCGCCGCGATCGGGGTGCTCGCGCTCCTCGGCGGAGCCGTCACGTACGTCGTCCAGGCGCGCGACGGCGGCGCCGCCGAGAACGCCGTACCGGTTGTCACGGGGCAACCGATGGGGCTGGACGGCCGCACGCTGTTCTTCCGCAACCTCGCGGACGGGCCCGACTCCGGGAAGCTGGCCGCCGTATCTGTCGGCTCCCCGGCCGCTGCGCGGCGGGTGGGGGAGTTGCGGTGCGACCGGTTCGCGGCGGCGCGCCGTACGGCGGTCTGCCTGCGGTTGAAGCCCGGATCGTTGCCGCCGTTGACCGAGCTGATCGTGCTGGACGTGAACCTGCGGGAACGGCACCGGACGACCCTGCCCGGGACGCCGAGCCGGGCGCGGGTGTCGCCGGACGGACGGATCGTGAACTGGACGCTGTTCGTCAGCGGCGACTCGTACGCCGCCAGTGGGTTCTCGACGCGCACCGGTTTGTACGAGGTGGACACCGGGAAGCTGCTGAAGTCGGTCGAGGAGCTGGCGGTGTTCGTCGGCGGGAAGCGGTACTTCGCCGCGGACGTGAACTACTGGGGGATCACGTTCGGTGCCGACAGCAACAAGTTCTACATGACGATGGCGAGCAAGGGGAAGACGTACCTGATCGAGGCCGACTACCGCGCGTACCGCGGTACTGCGATCGCGGAGAACGTCGAGTGCCCGTCGCTGTCACCCGACGGCCGGCGGATCGCGTACAAACAGAAGGTGAGCAACGGCGTCTGGCGCCTGGCCGTCCTCGACCTCGCGACCCGCCGTGTCACCCATCCACCCGAGTCCCGCCTCCTCGACGACCAACCCGTCTGGAAGGACAACTCCACCCTCCTCTACCCCCTCCGCAACGCCGCCAACTCCCTCGACATCTGGTCCGTCGGTCTCACCACCCCACCCGATCTCCTGATCCCCGACGCCACCAGCCCGTCCCTCAGTTAGCTTCGGCGCGGGTGGCCAGGGCTCGGTTCATGGCCTCGAACTGGGGCTTGATGGTGTCGGTGAGCATCGAGCGGGTGAAGGGGACCGCGGCGCCGGTGAACTTCTCCTCGTGGACCAGGCGGGTGCGGCCGTCGGGGAGAGCGGTCAGGACGAAGGAGTGTTCGCCGTCGAAGACCGCGCCGGGCGGGATCTTGCCGATCCAGCGGAGTTCCTGGTCCGGGGTGACCACCAGCAGCTTCGGGATGAACTCCGTTTCGCTGCCCTTGGTGTCGCGCAGCACGTTGGTGATGGTGGCGCCGGCCGTCAGTTCGCCGGTCGACGAGATGATGAACGGGTTCCACTCCGGGTAGGCCTCGCGGTCGGTGAGGACCTTCCAGACCTGCTCGGGGGAGGCGTCGATCTCGATCTCGGTGTGCAGGACGAACGGCCGCGCGATCGTGTAGACCGTCCAGCCGGCGACCAGGACGAGAACGGCGCCGAGGGCAACGAGGAACTTCTTCATGACTGCTCCGGTCCGAGGGCGCTGAGCACCAGGGCCCCCACGTAGGCGGGATCGATCGGCTCGCCCGTGACGAGGAGCCGGTAGTACAACGGGCCGACGAGTTGGTCCACGACGACCCGTGGATCGGCGTGCCCGGGCAGCAGCCCGTCGGTCTGGGCTTGCCGCACGACCGCGGTGACGGCCGCGTGCCGCTCGGCCCACAGCGCGCGGACGCTGTCGCCGACGCGCGGCTCGCGGGCCGCCGCGGCGGTGAGATCGGCGACGAGCGTGGTGGGGATCGACCGCAGCGTGGCGGCGATCGCGGTCACGAGCTCGGTGAGGTCGCGCCGCGGATCGCCGCTCGGCTCGAACGGTACGGCGCCCCGGAGCCCCGCGACCAGCGCGATCACCAGCTCCGCCTTGCTCGGCCAGCGCCGGTAGATCGTGGTCTTCGCGACCCCGGCCCGCTCGGCGACCCGGTCCACCGACATCGCGTCGTACCCCCGGGCCCGCATCTCGGCCATCGCGGCCTCCAGCACCCGCGCCTCGACGCCGGCGTCGCGCGGCCGTCCTCGTCCCGCCATCACCCATCCTTTTCGCTACTGCAGTGTCGAAAACAAGGTAGCACATTTCCGCAACCGCAGTAGCGAAAAAGAATCACTGCCATGGATTGTCAGCGTTCGCTGGCATCGTCGAGCACGTGACTTCGCGACCACGCCTGCTGCTGCCGGCTGCCTTCATCACGTCCCTCGGCAACAACATCCAGCTCCTCGGCGCCGCGCTGCTGCTGGTCCGGGCGGAGGGCTCGATGCTCGACGTCGGCTGGCTCTTCATCGCCGTCGCCGTCCCGCAGGCAGTGCTCTCGCCGTACTTCGGCCGTCTCGCCGACCGCTTCGACCGGCGCCGCCTGTGGGTCGCGTGCGACGTCTTCAGCGCCGTCGCCGCACTCGCGCTCCCGATCGGCCTGGCGCTCGGGGTGTCCCAGCAACCGCTCGTCTACGCGACCAACTTCGCGCTCGCGGTGATCGCCGCCCAGTTCACCCCGGCCAGCGCCGCGCTCGTCCGCGAACGGGTCCCCACTGCACAACTGCGGCGCTTCAACGCCCACTACGAGATCGCGCTGCAGTCCGGCATGCTCCTGTCCGCGGCCCTCGGCGGCGTCGCGCTGCAGTACTTCGGCCCGCAGGCGCTCTTCACCTTCAATGCCGTCACGTTCGTGCTGTCGGCGGTCCTGGTGTTCCTGATCGGTCGCGGCCGCGTGAGCGAAGTACCGGAGACAACCCATCGTGAGCCGGTCCTGGTGCAGGGGCTTCCGCTGGTCCCGCTCGCGGTGCTGTTCGGGCAGGGGCTGGTCGTGGTGACGGTGTTCAACGCGCTGCTGCCTGTCCTGCTCGTCGGGGAATGGCAGCGCGGGCCGGCGGTCCTCGGTCTGGTCGACGCGGTCGGCGGGCTCGGGTTCTTGCTGGCTGCCGCCGCCTACCGGCGGTCCGCAACGCGGTTCGGCGACCTGCGCCTGGCCGTCGGTGGATTCTTGCTCTGCAGTGCGTTGTTCGCGCTCCAGCCGCTGTTCGGCGTACCGGCTCTGATGGGTCTCGTCCTGCTGGGCGCCTTCCTGTTCGGGCAGTCGCGGATCGCCACGCGCTCGCTGCTGATGACCTCGGTGGACGAGTCGCGGGTCGGCCGCGCGTTCGGGATCGCGAACGCGTACGGTCTCGCCGCGACCGTCGTCGTCATGCTGATCGCCGCGGCCGTCACCGACCGCTCCGACACCCGCTACGGCTTCGCCACCGTCGCCGCGATCAGCCTCGTCTCGGCCACCCTCGCCGCCACAACCATCTCCCGCCGCGCCGCGTCCAACCGGCATGCAGCGCGACCAGTCGTTCGATCATCTGGCGGAGCGGTATGACCGGCTCGGCGAACTGACCCCCGACGCCGTCGCCGACTGGCTCCCGACCGTCCTCCCGGACCGCCGGCGCCGAGCGCTCGACCTGGGCTGCGGCGCCGGCCGGCACGCCGTCGTACTCGCGGAGTACTTCGAGCACGTCGACGCCGTCGACCTCTCGGCCCCGATGATCGACCTCGCCCGGCGCAAGCGTCCGCGCCCGAACGTCAGCTATCGCGCGGCCGGCATCCTCGAAACGAGCGGCCAGTACGACTTCGTCACCAGTTCCGCGACCTTGCACCACGTCCCGGACCTCCCCGCCGTACTCCGGCACATCCGCTCCCTGGTCGCCGTCGGCGGCCGGGCGGCCCTCGCCGACACCGTCTCGCCGCGCCCCGCGAACCCGCGCTGGTGGCTGTACGGCGGCGAGGTCCGCAAGCTCGCCCGCAACCTGGCCCGCCGCAATCCGCACGCCTGGGAGATCTTCCGGCTGGCGACCGGCGACTGGCTCGACCACCGGGTCAGCGACCGGTACCTGAGCCGGCCGGGTTTCGAGCAGGCGTACGGCGCGGTGTTCCCGCGTGGCCGCTTCGAGCGCGTCGGCAGCCAGCACGCCGTCGTCTGGCAGCGGCCGGATGTGACAGTGCTTATATAAGTGCTGTTATGATGCGGCTATGGACGATCCCAGCGAACAGAGTCTGTGGCGGCCGCTGCACGACCTGTTGGCCCGGATGGACGCCGAGATCGGGCAGGTCTACACCGACCGGCAGATCACCGGGCTCAAGCCGACGTACGTGCGCGAGCTGCTGCAGCTGCACTTCAAGGGCCCGATGACGATCACCGAGCTGGCGGACGCGATCGGCCGGACGCATTCCGCGCTCAGCCAGAAGGTGTCGGCGATGCGGGCCGCCGGGCTGGTCCGGACGGTGCCGGGCGCGGACGCGCGGAGCAAGCAGGTCACGCTCACGGCCAAGTCCAAGAAGCTCGTGGACCTGCTGGCCGCCGAGTGGCGCGCGACCGAGGCCGCGATCGCGGAACTCGAGGCCGAGCTGCCGTACCCGATGAGCCAGGTCGTCCAGGACGTCGAGCAGGCCCTGGCCAGGAAGAGCTTCCACGACCGCATCTCGGAGAAGCTCGGGAACCAGCAGTGAAGCGGGCGTTCATCGACCTGGGTCCGCTGCGCGTGCTGACCTACCGGCGGTTGTGGATCGGGCAGGTGCTGTCGGGGTTCGGCGGCCAGTTGACCTTCGTCGCGGTGATGTTCCAGGTCTGGGACCAGACGTCGAGTCCGGCGTGGACCGGCGCGGTCGGGCTGGCCCAGGCTCTGCCGCTGATCGTGCTCGGCCTGTTCGCGGGCACCCTCGTCGACCGCCTCGAGCGGCGCAAGATCTACCTGGTCACCACCCTCGGGCAGTTGCTCGTGGCAAGCGTGATGGCGAGTCAACTGGTGATCGGCCGCGTTCCCGTGGGTGTGCTGCTGGCGCTGGTCGCCGTCCAGGCCTCCCTCGGTGCGACCGCCGGACCTGTCGCGCGAACCGTCCTGCCGAAGCTGTTGTCGCGTGACCAGTTGGCCGCCGGGCTCGCGCTCAACCGGATCGGTTTCCAGGGCGCGATGCTGCTCGGCCCGGCGCTCGGCGGCGTGATCATCGGCGCCTGGGGCGTCGGCGTCTGCTATCTGGTCGACGCGCTGACCTTCCTGGCCGCGTTGTACGGCGTCCTCGGCCTGCCCCGGATGCAGCTCGAGTCGACCGCGAAGCCGGGGCTGCGCGGGGTGTGGGACGGACTGACGTTCGTCGTGGCCACGCCGGTGATCCGCGGCGCGCTGATCACGGACCTGGCCGCGACCGTGCTGTCGATGCCGATCAGCCTGTTCCCGGTGCTCAACGCGGAGCGGTTCGGCAACAATCCGCGGACGCTCGGGTTGTTCCTCACCGCGATCGCGGTCGGCGGCGTGGTCGCGTCGCTGTTCTCCGGCACGTTCACGCGGCTGCCGCGGCACGGGCTGGTGATGTTGTGCGGTTCGGCCGTCTGGGGGATCGCCCTGCTGCTGTTCGCGTTCGCGCCCTCGGCCTGGTTGGCGTTGCTGTGGCTCGCGGTCGCCGGCGCCGCGGACACCGTCGCCGTCGTGTCCCGCAGTACGATCGTCCAGCTGCACACGCCGTCCGATCTGCTCGGCCGGGTCAGCGCGGCGGAGCAGATCGTCGGTCAGGCCGGGCCGGACCTCGGCAACCTGCGCGGCGGTGTGGTCGCGCAACTCACCTCGCCCGTGGCCTCACTCGCCTCCGGTGCCCTGCTGTGCGTCGCGGCGGTGGCCGCGGTCGCCGCCAGTACGCCGGGACTGCGGCGCTCGGCCGTCACTCAGGACGCGTGAGGCCGACCGTACGGAAGCCGGCGTTGCCCATCGAGGACTCCGGCGTGTTCGACGAGCGGGCGGCGTTGCGGTAGCGGTTGCAGTACGAGTCGTGGCAGAGGTACGAGCCGCCGCGGATCACCCGGGCCGCGCCGAGTGACGGGCCGGGCGGGTTCTGCGCGGGCGAGAACTTGTAGTACCGCGGACCGAACCAGTCCTCGCACCACTCCCAGACGTTCCCGACCATCTGCCACAACCCGTACCCGTTGCGCTCGAAGGTCCGCACCGGCGCGGTGGTGAGGAAGCCGTCCTCCTCGGTGTTCGCCCGCGGGAACTCGCCCTGCCAGATGTTGCACCGCCACTCGCCGTCGTCACCGAGTAGCTCGTCGCCCCACGGGTACCGCTTGCCCTCGAGACCGCCGCGGGCGGCGTACTCCCACTCGGCCTCGGTCGGCAGCCGTCGCCCTGCCCACCGGCAGTACGCGACAGCGTCGTTCCAGCTCACGTGCACGACCGGGTGGTCGTCGAGGCCGTCCAGGTCGGAGCGTGAGCCGCCCGGGTGCCGCCAGTCGGCGCCGCGCACGCCGGCCCACCAAGGGGTGCCGGACGCCGGGCCCATCACCTCGTCCGGCTCGGCGGCGAGCGCGAGATGGAACACCGCGGAGTACCCGAAGATCTCGGCCTCGGTGCGGTAGCCGGTCGCGTCGGCGAACCGCGCGAAGTCCGCGTTCGTCACGCTGGTCGCGTCGATGCTGTACGGCGCGACCTCGACCTCGTGGACCGGAGTCTCGCCGTCGCCGGCGTTCTCGTCACCGTTGTCGTTACCCATCGCGAACATGCCACCACGGAGCACGACCTGCTCGATCCCGTGTTCCCCACGCCCGGCCGGCACCGGGGCCTGTGCCGGTGACTGTGCCGATGACGGTACCGGCGAGGTCCGCGCGGGCGCACAGCAGGACGGATGGTCGTCGCTCATGCGCGCCAGCTTAGTTTTCCGGGCCTATCCGAGAGTTGGCGGCCCTTGTTCGATGCGGCGCAGGACCGGTTCGAGGCGGTAGAAGTCGGAGCCGCCGAGCAGCTGCCGCTCGTCCCACCAGGTCGCGCCGGCCTCGGCGAGCGGCTCGATCAGGGCGCGGGCGGCGGCCGGGTCCGCGGGGCTGATCCCGCCGACGATCACGTCGTACGGCGTACTCCGGTCCGTGCGCTGCTGCTCCAGGAAACCGACCAGGTCCCGCAACTCCTCGACCGGCGGGGCCTCGCCGTGGTTCGCGGTCAGGAACAGCGGCACCGCGCCGTCCCAGCGCGCGGCGCGGCGCATCGGGGCCTTGCGCGGCCAGTACCCGGCGATCCAGACCGGCGGCCGCGGCCGCTGAACCGTTGCCGGCAGCAACTCCACGGCGGTGGCCGTGTAGTGCTTCCCGGCGTGGTCGACGCGCTCGCCGGACCAGTACGCCGCCAGCAGGTCGAGGCCCTCGTCGAGGCGCTCGGCCAGCACCTTCGGGTCGGTCGTGTCGCCGAAGCTGCCGAACTCGTCGTCGATCGGCCCGCCGAGCCCGGCGCCGAAGATCACCCGGCCGCCGCTCAGTCCGTCCAGCGTCGCGACCTGCCGCGCGAGCTGCTCCGGCCGCCGCCGCGCGACGGGGGTCACCAGCGGGCCGAGCTTGATCCGCGACGTGGCCAGCGCGGCCGCCGTCATCAGCATCCACGGGTCACCGAACGGCTGCCCGCGCCGCTGCTCCTTGCTGTGCACGACGTGGTCCCAGAGGAACAGCCCGTCCCAGCCGGCCTCCTCGGCCGCGGTCGCGACCCGCGCGACCGTGCGCGCGTCGGCGAAGTCCCCGAAGTTCGGAATGTTGACCGAGAAGCGCATCGTCACGCCTCCAGCCGTAGTTCGACGAACGGAATCGTGTCGCCGGGCAGCAGGTACGTCTCGACCTCGACGAAGCCGTGCGCCTTCGCGAACCGCAGCCCGTCCTCGTTGCTCTTCAGGATGTGCGTCTCGATGCCGTCGCCGAGTTCCTGTCCGCGGGCCAGGCAGTGCTGGTAGATCGCCTCGCCGAAACCACGACGCCGGTACGGCGGGAGCACCCTGGCGATCACCACCGCGGCCGAGGTCTCCGCCGACGGCGGCCGGACCGTGGAGCAGCCGACCAGGACGTCACCGTCGTACGCCACCTCGAGGACGTTCCGCGTCAGGCGCTCGCGGATCTCCGCGACCGACAGCGGCGCCGTCGGGATGATCTCGTTGTGCACCTGCTGCCAGTGCAGCAGCGTCGTGTCGTCGGTGACCTCGACGATCCGGAGTTCGCTCACCCCGCCAGCCAACAACTCGCGGGGCGCGCCGGTCAAACCGATTCCGGGCGCGGGTTGCGCTTGGCGAGCAGGGCGGCGTCCTCTTCCTCCACCTGGGCCGGGTCGATGTCCGCCGTGCACCACTTGCACTTGATCGCGTCGACGGAGACGAACTCCTTGCAGTACGGGCACTCCGCCTGGCCCTGCGCGCGGAAGTTGCCGAGGCCGGCCTTCTTCAGCAGCTTCACCAGGCCGAACAGGACGACGCCGAGCAGCAGGAACGAGAGCATGTCGGTGAGGAACGAGCCGTACTTGATCTCCGCGCCGTTCAGGTTCAAAATCAGCCCGCTGAAGTCGGGTTCCCCGAAGATCGCGGCCACCAGCTGCATCAGCACGTTCCCGGCCAGGCTCTCCACCACCGCGGCGAACGCGGCGCCGATAATGAAGCCGAGCGCCAGGTCCAGCATGTTGCCGCCGAGCGCGAACGCCTTGAACTCCAGCCACAGATTCTTCATGAACTTCTCGCCGTGTCGACTGTGCGAGGACATGGTGCACCCGCGCAGCCGGGCCTAGGGAGTAGTAGCGTCCGTGTCGTGCGAATTCTCTTCGTCGGGAACAGCTTCACCTCGCGGAACAACCTGCCCGGTCTGCTCAAGGGCCTGGCCGGCGCGCGCGGTATCGACCTCGAACACAAGCTGATCTCTGCCGGTGGTGCCTCGCTGCGCCAGCACCTGAACGCCGGCAAGGCCCTCGACGCGCTGGCGAGCGGCGGCTTCGACACCGTCGTACTGCAGGAGCAGAGCACGTTGCCGATCAAGAGCCCGGACCGCTTCCGCGACAGCGCGCGCGACTTCGGCAAGGCGATCGCCGCGGCCGGTGCGCGTACGGCGTTCTACGAGACGTGGGCGCGGCGGAACGCGCCCGAGACCCAGCGGGCCCTCACCGAGGCGTACGGCGGAGCCGCTGCCGAGCTCGGCGCCACGCTCGTACCGGTGGGGACGGTGTGGGAACGGTTCCTCGCGCAGTACGACGAACCGGTGCTGCACGACGCGGACAACAGCCACCCGGCGCTCGCGGGCAGTTATCTCGCGGCATGCGTGTTCCTGATCGCGTTGCTGAACGAGGACCCGGTCGGGATCGACGTACCGGTGAAGGGACTCACGACCGACATGGCGGCCCTTCTCCAGCAGGCCGCGTGGGACATCTGCTCGGCGCTTGCAGCCGGGGAGTAGTCACTTCGCGTCGTGGAAGACGAGCCCGAGCGTATGGCGCTGTCCTGAGCGGATCGCCGACACACCGTGCCGGACGGGCGCCGCCGACCAGCCGCGGGCCGACTGCACCGGGCGATCGCGGGTCGTGAACACCAGACCGTGGCCGTGCGGGATCAGCGTCGACGTACCCCGCGACTGCGCCCGCGGCCGCTGCTCGACCAGCAGGAACTCGCCGCCGGTGTGATCCACCCCCGGCTCGTTCAGGTTGATCACGACCTGCAGCGGGAACACCTTGTCCCCGTACAGATCCCGGTGCAGGGCGTTCCAGTCGCCGGCGCCGTACCGCAGCAGGATCGGCGTCGGCCGCGTCTGCCCCGCCCGATGACAAACCTCCAGCCACTCATCCAGCGTGTCCGGCCATTCGGCCTCCCGACCGAGCTTCGCGTACCAGTCCCGCGCGATCGGCAGCAGCCGCGGATACAACGCGTGCCGCAGCGCGTCCACCGCCTCCGGGAACGGCTGCTGGAAGTACCGGTACTGCCCCTCCCCGAACCGATGCCGCGCCATGTCGACCGTCGCCCGGAACCGCTGCACGTCGTCGTACAACCCAGCGATCCGCCCAGCCTCCGCGGCCGTCACCAACTGCGGCAGCAACGCACACCCGAGCTCATCGACCTCAGCCGCCACCGCATCCCAGTCGGCACCGGCCACTCGTCGCTCGTACTTGTTCATACCTGTGGAACGGCACAGGCATGAAGTGTGTGAGGGCAGGCCTCACACCTGCTCCAGCACCGTGATCGGTGCCAGCATCGTTGCGTCGTCGAGGGGGCGCTCGCCGGTTTCCAGCATCTTCAGGAAGATCTTCAGGCCAGGGAGGACGTACTCCGAATCGAGGCGTACGTCGCTGCTCACGAGGCCCGTGCGGCCGACGAGTTCGGCGTGGAACGGTACGCGACCGGTGTCTGTCGGCTTGACCAGTTGTAGCGTCACCAGGACCCCGGCGCAGGTGTACCGCACGACGACTGTCGAGCCGATCCGTTCCACCGTGACCGGACCCGGTTCGCCCGGTGCCAGGCGCTGGGCCAGGTCGGCGGCGTGGATGCCGTAGAAGAAGATCCCGCTGTACTCGCTGTCCTCGTCGGCCGGGCCCGTGACCGTGACGGTCTGCAGGTCGCCGACGTCGGCCGCGGCCAGTGCGTCGGCGTCCGCGACCCATCGCACCGCGGAGTACGACGTCACCGGTGCGCCGCCGCGCCGCGACGCGTCGAGGATCGCCCGGGCGTCCGCCGTACTCGCCGCCAGCGGCTTGTCGACCCACACCGGGACGCCGGCCTCGAGGAACGGTACGGCGTGCTCGCGATGCAGCGCGCCGTCGCGGTTGGTGGCGATCAGGGCGTCGACGCTGCCGAGCAGTTCCGTCGACGTCGGCACCACCTGGGTGATCCCGCCGGTGGCGGCGAGCTTGCGGTTGCGTTCGTCGTCGGGCCCGACGAGCGCCACGATCCGGGCGGTGTCCGACACCGGGTGGACGTTCAGGTGCTCGACGATGTGGTCGGCGTGGCTGTTCTCGGTGCCGACCAGGGCGACACGCAGCGGCATGGGTCAGTCCTCCAGGTCGACCGGGCGCCCGGTGCGGGCGGACTCGTACACGGCAAGCACCGTGGCCAGCGAACGTCGCCCGGCCTCCAGCGTCACGGCCGGCGGCCGCCCCTCGCGGGCGGCGTCGACGAAGTCGCGGTACTGCGCGAGATGCGCGAGCTCGGTCGGGCTCCAACCGTCCGGTCCCGCGAGCGTCGGCGCTTCGGGTGCTTCGGCGTCCGCCGCGGCGAAGTACGCCAACTCGTCGTCGTCGAGTACGGCGGTCCCTTGGTCGCCGTGGATCGTCAGCCGGACCGGGCGTCCCGGGTACGCCGCCGTACTGGCGAGCGTCATCCCGATCGCGCCGCTCTCGAAGAGGATCGAGGCGCCGGCGAGGTCCTCGACGTCGATGCCTTCGTGGGCGAGCCGCGCGGTCTGCGCGGTGACCTGTACCGGGCGGCCGAGCATCCACACCAGCAGGTCGAGGGCGTGGATGCCCTGGTTCATCAGGGCGCCGCCGCCGTCGATCGCGAGCGTGCCGCGCCAGCCGTCGCCGTCGTAGTAGGACTGCGGCCGGAAGAACGCCGACTCGGCGAGGCCCGAGGTCACGCGGCCGAGGGCGCCGGTGTCGATCGCGGCCCGGATCTGCGCGACCGCCGGCTGGAACCGGCGCTGACTGACCACGGACACGGTCAGGCCGGTCGCCTTCTGCGCCTCGATCACCCGGTCCGCGGCCTCGAGGGTGATGTCGACCGGCTTCTCGATCAGTACGTGCTTGCCGGCGCGGAGGGCTTCGACGGCCGCGTCGGCGTGCAGGGCGCTCGGCAGGCAGATCCCGACCGCGTCGATCTCCTCCGCCGCGTACGCCTCGGCCGGTGTCGCGTACGCGCGGCCGCCGTACTGCGCGACGAGCTTGCCGGCCCGGTCCAGGTCCCGGTCGACCACGGCGGCCAGGGCGGCGTCGTCGCCGAGAGCTTCGACGAGGCGGGCGTGCACGGCGCCGATCACGCCGGCGCCGATCAGTGCGAAACGCATAGGACCTCTCTTCAGTGGGGGCGAGGCGATGGTCTAGGCGGTGGTCCAGCTGATGGGTACGCCGCCGTTCTCGGCGGACTGCTGGGCGAGCAGCGCGAGCCGCGTCGCCAGCAGGCCGCGCGCGGTGCCGATGTCCGGTTCGTTGCCTTCGGCAAGCGCTCGCAGCGGGAGCTCGGCGGGCCGGTACCCGGCCGGCAGTGGTACGTCGTGCGGCGCCGCGTCGGTCGTGGTGAGGACGAGGCGGTTCCGGGCCCAGAGCAGCTCGGCCGTGCCCTCGGTGCCGACGAGCTTCATCCGGTAGTCGCCGTGCACCGGCGAGCCGGCCGGCGTCAGCCAGTCGACGCCGGCGGTGATCAGCGCACCCGGTCCGCTCAGCGTCGCGACGCCGTACAGACCGTCCACGATCGCGCCGCTGACCGTCCCGCCGGTCAGCCCGGTGAAGAGCAGGCCGGCGTCGATGTCGTGGACGGCGAGGTCGTTCAGCAGGCCTCCGTACCGCGATCGCTCGAAGAACCACGGCGGGCGGGTCGGGCGGTTGAGCTTGTGCGGCCCGGACGACGTCACGCCGTGGATCGTGCCGAGCCGTCCGGCGAGCTCCCGGGCGGCGAGCGTGACGGGGTAGTAGCGCTTCTCCAGCAGCAGGGTCACGTGCCGCCCGCTGCGGGCCGCGGCCGCGGTGATCGCGTCCAGATCCTCGAGCGTCGTGCACAGCGGCTTGTCGGCGATGACGTGACACCCGGCGTCGAGCGCGTCGACGACGACCCGGCCTCGATCGCCGTAGATCCCGGCGACCATCACCACGTCCGGCTCGACGGCGCGCAACATCTCCCGGTGGTCGGTGAACACGCGGGCGCCGTACGGCGCGGCCCACTTCTCGGCGGTCGCCCGCTCCGGGTCGGCGACCGCGACGAGCTCGTACCCGGTGCCCTGGTCGACCTCCGCGGTGGCATAGGCCACATGCGGGTGGGCGGCCCCGGCGACGGCGATTCGCATCATGCCCGTGATTCCAGCATGCAACCGGTTGCACGTCAACGCATCGAGGGCTCGGACTGCTTCACTCCCGGGCGATTGCGAGTCACACTGGAGAGGTCACCGGTTGGGTGACCGGGCGATGGGCACTGGGTGAGCATGGTGGGCGTCGGACTGCTGTACGAGCGGATCTGGCGGGCAGCCGTGGGTCTGCTGGCCACGATCGGAGTGCTGGCGGCGCTGGTGTTCGTGGCCCCGGCGACCAACCTCGCGGTCTTCCTGGTCGCCGCGTTCACGATCGGCGCGGTCTGTCTCAGCGTCGGCCTCGGCCGGGACCTGCCGAACACCGACCTGCTCCGCGTCGTACCGCGCGGCGCCGTGATCGGCGGGTTGTGCGTGATCTCGGTCTGCGGGTACGCCGCCGCGATCGGGCTCCGGACGCTGACGCTGCTGCTCCTGGTCGTCGGCGTGTCCCCGCCGGTGGTCGGCTGGTTGCGTGCGGGCTCCGCCGACCGTCCCGCGCGCACCGAGCGGCGACAGCCGATCAAGTTGCCCAAGGCATCGAAGCGCTTGGTACCGCGGCGTGCCGAGCCGCGGCACCAGGACGAGGACTGGCCGATGCCGAAGTACCTGACCGCCGTGGTCCGGAGCGTCGGCGAGCTGAGCGACGAGGAGCTGTGCCTGGCCTGGCGGCGCAGCTTCACGCAGCTCGAGCGCACCACGTCCGCCGACCGCCGGCAGGCGATGGCCGACGTACGGCGTGCCTACCTGGACGAGCTCGAACGCCGCCATCCGGAGTCCTTCGCCAGCTGGCTCGCGTCCAACCCGCGCGCCGCCGGCGACCCGGCGCGGTTCTTCACGCACCGCGCCGACCACTGACCGGGCCGGCTACTCCTCGAGGCCGAGGTCGGTGAGGATCTCGAGCACCGGGCGGTGCGGCGGCGCGGCCGCGACCAGGCCGCGGATGCACCCGGTCATCACCATCCGGAAGTACGGCTCGGACGTGATCTGCGGGAGCTCCTGGTGCGCGGCGAGCAGCAGTTCGTCGGTGGCGAGCAGCGCGTACACCTTGTCGAGCTCGCGCCGCAGCGGACCGTCGACGTACGGGCGATGCCGCTCCTCGGCCGCCGTCAGGTTGATCGCCAGCGACGCGACGGTCCCCGACATCAGGACGGCGCCCGCCGGGCTGTAACCGCGCCGCCCGAGCGCCTCGATCGCCTCTCGCTGCAGCCGGACCCCGGACTCGCCCCGCGGGAACAGCCCCTGCATGTACGCCGCAAGTCCCGGATGGTCGAGGACGAAGGCGTGCACCTGCTGCGCGAACGACAGCAGATGCGCCTCCACGTCGTCCGCGGGGTCGTCGACGATGTGCAGGTCGCGCAGGATCGCCTCGCCGACCAGCGCCTCCAGGCCGACCTTGCCGTCGACGTGCCGGTACAGCGCGGTCGGGCTGACGCCGAGCGCGGTCGCGACGCCGTTCACGGTCAGGTTCGGGAGGCCGAGCCGCAGGCCTTCCCGCTCGATGTCCGCGACGCTGATCTGCGCCTGGCGGCCGCCGGTCTTCCGGCGGGGCGGATTCGCTGTCACGAGGCTCCTTGCTGGGGCTGACCCCAAAGTTATGCTACTAACTTAGATCGTCACCGTCACCGACGGTGATAGTTCTGTCCCTTACTCCTCAGGAGATCATGGTGAGCGCACCACGCCCCACCCGGCGCACGATGCTGAAGGCCGCCGGCGGGCTGACCGTCGCCGCCGGCCTCGGCGCCGGCACCATTCTGGCCACCTCCGCCGCGGCGAACGCGGCCGACGACGGGTTCGGCCTGCACATCACCGAGCGGAACGAAGACGATCCGCGGATGTGGTACTACCGGTTCCGCACCGACCAGATCGGCTGGGCCCCGGGCGTCAACGTCCTGCTGCCCAGCGACTACCACACCAGCGGACGCCGGTACCCCGTCGCGTACTTGCTGCACGGCGGCAACCAGGACTTCATCCAGTTCGACCGGCTCGGCATCCGCGCCTGGAGCGCGGGCAAGCCGATCATCATCGTGATGCCCGACGGCGGCCGCGCCGGCTGGTACTCGAACCCGGTGAGCAGCAACTCCGGGCCCCGCAACTGGGAGAACTTCCACATCAACCAGCTGATCCCGTGGGTCGACGCGAACTTCCGCACGCACGCCGAGTTCGCGGGCCGTGCCGTGGCCGGCTTCTCGATGGGCGGCTTCGGCGCGCTGAAGTACACGGCGAAGTACTACGGACACTTCGCGTCCGTCAGTTCGCACTCCGGTCCCGCCAGCATCCGTCGCGACGCGGGCTTGGTCGTGCACTGGGCGAACGTGTCCTCGGCGGCCGTCGAGCTCGCCGGCGGCACGATCTACGGCGCCCCGCTGTGGGACGAGAAGCGGGTGACCGCCGACAACCCGATGGAGAACCTCGAGCGGTACCGCGGCAAGCGGATCTTCCTGGTGGCCGGCACCAGCCCGAGCCCCGACCCGTTCGACTACGCCAACGAGACCCAGGTCCTGGCGGGCCACCGCGAGTTCCGGGCGGCGCTGCACAAGGCCGGGATCCCGTTCACCGCCCACGAGGAGCCGGGCGGTCACGTGGTCCGCGCCAACCGGATGATCGAGGACCTCGAGGGCATGATCGCCCACCTCAAGAAGGCCTGACCACGCCTTCGAGGCCGGCGTCCTGACCGGGCCGGCGTCGTGCTCACGAACGGGCGCGACGCCGGCGCCGGACCTGGTCCACGGCGATCAGGCCCGCGCCGATCGCCGCCGGGACGAAGAACGCCACCAGTGCCGACAATGCCGGCTTCAGGAACACGTCGGCCGTATGCCGCCGGCCCACGAAGTACGCCGCTTCGGTGTCCGTGCACGCGACCGTGACGGTCTGCGCCGGTACTTCGGCGACCGAGTGCGCGACGACGTAGTACAGCGCGTCGCCGGCGTCCCACTGCTCGTGCCGCGACGGCTTCTCCAGTGCGATCGGGCTGCCCTGCGCGTCGGTCGCCGTACAACTCCCTGTGGCGTTCTTGGTCGTCGAGAAGATCGTCAGACCGGCGCCGTCGAGCGTGACCGGCCGGCCGTCGACGCGCGTCGGCGACGACGGCAGCGCGCGCAGCAGGTCCTGCAGGAAGAACGCGCTGATGACCAGCCCGACCACGACGAGGCCGACTCCGACGAAGGTCAGCACCGGCCGGGACTGCCGGACCGGAGCCTGCCAGTTGGTCATTCCGGAACCTCCGCGAGCCGGTGCAGTAGCCGAATGAGGGTCTTCTGGTCGGTGGCGCTCAGCCGGGCCAGCTGACCGGCCATGACGTCGCGACGGTTCTGCCGCAGGGTGGTCAGGATCTGCCGCCCGTCCTGGGTCAGGTCGACCAGCGTCGCCCGCCGGTCGTGCGGGTCCGGCTGTCGCGCGACGAGACCGGCCGCCTCCAGGTCGTCCACGACCGACGTCGCGGACCGCGGCACGATGCCCAGTTGTGCCGCGAGCTCACTGAGCCGGAGCGGCGCGTCCGCCTTGTCGAGCGTCCGCAGGACCCGGAACTGCCCGTGCGTGACGCTGTCGCCGAAGCCTTCCCGCGACGCCCGCCGCTGCTGCCGGACGATGCCGTCCAGGAGCGCCGCGATCTGCTCGGCGGGGTCGTCGGGGGCGTGCATGGGGGAGAGCCTAATGGTCGGCGGACGGTACGGCGATCTTGTGAGGTTGACTCATAGTGAGTTAACCTCAGTATATCTGTCCGTCCACGGAAAGGATCTGCATGTCACAGATCTCCGGACTTCCGGGCGGGGGAGCCGGCGGCGGTCGCGCGATGCGGTCGCTGCTGAAGGACTCCTCCGTCCGGCACCACAAGCTTTCCGCGGGCACGCTGCGCCGGATCCTCGGCTTCGCCCGCCCGTACCGCGGCTACCTGGCCGTCTTCCTGGTGCTCGTCGCGCTCGACGCGGCCGCCGGCGCCGCCACCCCGCTGCTGTTCCGCGCGATCATCGACAAGGGCATCGTGCCCGGCCACGCCGAGGTGGTCGTGTGGCTGGCCCTGGTCGTCGCCGCGCTCGCGCTGGTGAGTGGCGCGATCACGCTCGCCCAGCGCTGGTTCTCGGCGCGGATCGGTGAAGGTCTCGTCTACGATCTGCGGACCGCGGTCTTCGACCACGTGCAGCAGTTGCCTGTGGCATTTTTCAGCCGTACCCAGACCGGCGCGCTGATCCAGCGCTTGAACGGCGACGTGCTCGGCGCCCAGCAGGCCTTCACCTCCACGCTCTCGAACGTGCTCAGCAACCTGCTCAGCGTCACGCTGGTGCTCGCCGCGATGTTCGTGATGTCGTGGCAGATCACGCTGCTCGCCCTGGTTGTCCTGCCGCTGTTCGTGATCCCGGCCCGGCTGCTCGCCGGCAAGTTGCGCGAGGCAACGGCCGAGACCTACAAGCTGAACGCCACGATGGCGCAGACCATGACCGAGCGCTTCAACGTCGCCGGCGCGGTGCTGGCCAAGGTCTTCGGCCGCACCCAGGACTCGTCGCGGGACTTCGCGGGGAAGGCCGCCCGGGTCCGCGACATCGGTGTCACCACCTCGATGTACGCCGGCATCTTCCGCGTCTCGCTGACGCTCGTGGCCGCGCTCGCGGTCGCGCTGGTGTACGGCGTCGGCGGGGTCTTCGCCGTCGAGGGGATGCTCGGGATCGGCACCGTCGTCGCGCTGACGGCGTACCTGAACCGGCTCTACGGGCCGCTGACCGCGCTGTCGAACATCCAGGTCGACATCATGACCACGCTGGTCAGCTTCGAGCGGGTGCTCGAGGTGCTGGACCTCGAGCCGATGGTCGCCGACCGCAAGGACGCGAAGGAGTTGCCGGCGGATGCCGAGCCCTCGATCGCGTTCGATCACGTGTCGTTCCACTACCCGTCCGCGAAGGACGTCTCGCTGGCCTCGCTCGAGTCGGTCGCGACGCTGTCGGCCGAGACCGGGGACGAGGTACTGCGGGACGTCACGTTCACCGTCGAGCCCGGACAAATGGTGGCCGTCGTCGGGCCGTCCGGCGCCGGCAAGTCCACGCTGTCGGCACTGGTCTCCCGGATGTACGATGCCACGGGCGGAGCCGTCCTGGTCGGCGGGTACGACGTACGCACGGTCACCCAGAGCTCGTTGCGAGCGATGATCGGTGTGGTCACGCAGGACTCGCACATGTACCACGACACGATCCGCTCGAACCTGCTGCTGGCCCGCCCCGGCGCGACCGACGACAAGCTGCGCGAGGCGCTCGAGGCGGCGCAGATCGCGACGCTCGTCGACAGCCTGCCGGACGGTCTCGACACCGTGGTCGGCGATCGCGGGTACCGGCTCTCGGGTGGTGAACGCCAGCGGCTGGCCATCGCGCGGCTGCTGCTCAAGTCGCCGTCGATCGTGATCCTCGACGAGGCGACCGCGCACCTCGACTCCGAGTCCGAGGCCGCCGTCCAGACCGCGCTCGCGAACGCGCTGGTCGGCCGGACGTCGCTGGTCATCGCGCACCGGCTCTCGACGATCCGCAACGCCGACGTCATCCTCGTCCTCGACGAGGGCCGGATCCAGGACCGCGGCACACACGACGAGCTCATCGCCCGCGGCGGGCTGTACGCCGACCTCTACGCGACCCAGTTCGCGAAGGCGGCCTGAGCGCTCCTGCTCACCTGCCGGACCCCCGCTCGCGAGCCGGGCGCCGGGCGGGAGAGGATCGCTGCATGAGAGATCGGATGACTGCGGCCGCCACCGAGCTGACCTACGACGCGCCCGCGGCGAACTGGCTCGAGGCGCTCCCGCTCGGCAACGGCCGGATCGGGGCGATGTGGTTCGGCGGCACCCGGCAGGACCGGATCGCGCTGAACGACGAGACCTGCTGGTCGGGCAGCCCGGCGACGACCCGTCGGCTGGCGACACCGATCGGCGAGGTCGGCGCGGCTGCGCTGGAGCGCGTGCGGGCTGCGGTGGCAGCCGGCGATGTCAGGTTGGCGGAAGAGTTGGCGCACGGGTTCCACAGCGGTCATTCGCAGGCGTACCTGCCGCTCGGCGACCTGCTGCTCGACTTTCCCGGCGCCGGTGAGGTCACGCAGTACCGCCGGCGGCTCGACCTGGACAGCGCGGTCGCCCGGGCCGAGTACGAGGTCGACGGCGCCGTGGTGTGGCAGGAGGTCTACGTCAGTGCGCCGGCGCAGGCATTGATCCTACGTCTGGGTGCATCGCGGCCGATCAGCGTGGCGCTCGGGCTGACGTCGCAGCTCCGCGCGACGACGGAGGCGGTCGGGGACGACGGGCTCGCGCTGCTCGCCACCTGCCCGTCGTCGGTCGCGCCGCCGCACGGGCGAGCGGACGAGCCGGTGCAGTACTCCGACGGTGAGGACCGTGGGATGACCGCGGCCGTCGTCCTGCGGGTGCGGACCGACGGGGCTGTGGTGGCCACGGATGAAGCGCTTGCCGTCACTGATGCGACCGAGGTGTTCGTCGTCCTCTCCACCGCCACGGGCTACGCAGGCCCGCACGTCGCGCCACGGCGCACAGCCGCCGAATGCCGGGAGGCGGCGGACGCCTACGTCCGCGCGGCATTCCAGCACCGCGCCGTGCTTCGGGACGAGCATGTCGCGGACTACCAAGGGCTCTTCCGTCGTTCGGTGCTGACGCTTCCCTCGACCACCGACCTGACCACTGACCGGAGGCTCGTCGAAGCCGGCGACGACCCCGGGCTGGCCGCGCTCATCTACAACTTCGGGCGCTACCTGATGATCTCCAGCTCGCGCCCCGGCGGCCTGCCGACGAACCTGCAGGGAATCTGGAACGAGCACTTGCAGCCGCCGTGGAGCAGCAACTACACGGTCAACATCAACACCGAGATGAACTACTGGCCCGCCGAGACCACGTCGCTGTCCGAGTGCCACGAGCCGCTGCTCAGGTACGTCGGCGACCTGGCCGTCGCGGGACGCCGTACCGCGACCGACCTGTACGGCGTCCGCGGCTGGACGGCGCACCACAACGCGGACGCGTGGTGCTGGACAGCGCCCGTCGACGGCAACCCGAAGTGGTCGAACTGGCCGATGGCCGGCGTCTGGCTGTGCCGGCACCTCTGGGACCACTACGCGTTCACCGGCGACCGGGAGTACCTCCGCGACGTCTGGCCGATCCTCCGCGGCGCCGCCGAGTTCTGCCTCGACTGGCTGATCGAACTCCCGGACGGAACGCTCGGAACGGCGCCGTCGACGTCGCCGGAAAACGAGTTCCTCGCCGCCGACGGGGAACCCGCCTCGGTCACCACCTCCGCGACGATGGACCTCTCGCTGATCGCCGACCTCTTCGACCGCTGCACGCGAGCGGCCGCCGACCTCGGCCTCGCCGACCCGCTGACCGACGAGCTGACCGGTGCGCGAAAACGTATTCCGGAACCGCGGATCGGTGGCCGCGGGCAACTACAGGAATGGCTCGAGGACCTGCCTGAGGCCGAGCCGCTGCACCGGCACACCTCGCACCTGATCGGCCTGCACCCCGGCGACCAGATCACCCCGGACGGTACGCCGGAACTCGCCGCGGCAGCCGCCCGCACCCTGGAGCTGCGCGGCGACAAGAGCACCGGCTGGTCGCTCGCGTGGCGGATCTCCTTGTGGGCAAGGCTTCGGGACGGCGCCGCCGCGCACCGCCTGGTCCGCGAGCTCCTCACCCCGGCCGGTGACTCCGGCACCGACTACGTCGGCGACGGCTCGGGCCTGTACCCGAACCTGTTCTGCGCGCACCCGCCGTTCCAGATCGACGGCAACTTCGGCGCCACGGCCGGGATCGCCGAGATGCTGCTGCAGAGCCACACCGGCGAGCTCGAGATCTTCCCGGCGCTTCCGTCCGCGTGGCCGGAAGGCGCGATCACCGGACTGCGCGCCCGCGGCGGGATCGGGGTCGACCTCAGCTGGTCCGCGGCGGGTGCGACCGCCGTACTCACGGCCGACCGGGACACCACCGTGAGCCTCCGGCACCGGGATCGTCGCGAGGAGGTGTCTCTGGCCGCCGGGTCGCCGTACACCTGGACAATTGCGGGATGAGCTTCGTCATCGGCGTCGACATCGGGACCGGCAGCACGAAGGCGGTCCGCAGCACGCTCGACGGTGAGGTCGTGGCGGTCGCCCGCCGCGACCACGCACCGTCGCTGCCGCAGCCGGGCTGGGCGGAGATGGACGCCGAGCGCGACTGGTGGGGTTCGGTCGTGCAGGTGCTCGCCGAGCTCGACACCACCGATGTCGTCGCCGTCTGCGTGTCGGGCCTCGGCCCGTGCGTCGTCCAGACCGACGACGACCTGCGGCCGCGGCGACCGGCGATCCTGTACGGCGTCGACACCCGGTCTACCCGGGAGATCGCCGAGCTCACCGAGCGGCTGGGCGCGGACGCGATCCTCCAGCGCTGCGGGAAAGAGCTGTCCAGCCAGGCGATCGGGCCGAAGCTGGCCTGGCTGCGGCGCGCGGCCGGCGACGCGTGGCGGTCGGCGGACCGGTGGTTCAGCGCGCACACGTACGTCGTCGCGCAGTTGACCGGCGAGTGGGTGCTCGACCACCACACCGCGAGCCAGTGCGACCCGTTCTACGACATTCACCAGCAGGACTGGGCATCGGATTGGGTGCAGGCTGTCCTGCCGGGCCTCGCCCTGCCGCGGCTGGTATGGCCGTCAGAGCAGGTAGGCGTCGTACGGCGCGACGCCGCCGAGCAGACGGGTCTGGCCGAGGGCACGCCCGTTGTTGCGGGGACCGTCGACGCGTGGGCGGAGGCGTTCAGCGTCGGCGTCCGGCGTCCAGGCGACCTGATGCTGATGTACGGCTCGACGATGTTCTTCGTCCAGGTGTTGGCGACACCAACGATCGTGCGCGGGCTGTGGACGACGTCCGGGGTGGAGCGCGGATCGCACACGCTGGCAGCCGGGATGGCGACCTCGGGGACCGTCACCACGTGGCTGCAGGAACTCACCGGCGGTGCGCCGTTCGAGACGCTGCTCGAGGAGGCGGCCGCGGTGCCCGCCGGGAGTGAAGGGCTGGTGCTGCTGCCGTACTTCAGCGGGGAACGCACACCGATCTACGACCCGCTGGCCCGCGGTGTGATCGCCGGGCTCACGCTGCGCCACGGACGCGGCCATCTGCTGCGCGCGGCGTACGAGGGGATCGCCTGCGGGGTGCGGCAGATCCTCGACGTCTTCGGCGCCGTGGACACCGCCGGGCGCATCGTCGCGGTCGGCGGCGGTACCCAGGGCGGGCTGTGGGCGCGGATCGTGAGCGATGTCGCGGGCATCCGCCAGACGGTGCCGCGGCAGACCATCGGTGCGTCGTACGGCGACGCGCTGCTGGCCGCGATCGGCGTCGGAGCGGTCTCTCCGGACACCGACTGGACCCGGCCGGACCACGCCGTGGAGCCGGATCCGTCGACCGCTACGACGTACGAGACGCTCTTCCGGACCTACACCGAGCTGTACCCGGCGACCCGCGACCAGATCCACCGACTGGCGCGGAACTAGTCGAGGTCTCGGAGATACAGGACGGTGCCGCTGTCGAGGTCGCGGTCGAGCAGTGCCCAGATCGCTCGCGCCACGGTTTCCGGTGGCGCGAGTCCACCGCGGGCGTGCAGGTCCCGGAACCGGCCGGACACGGGTACGGCGTCCGGCGTGGCCGCGCGGAGTTCTGCCTGCATGGCGGTGTCGACCGGGCCGGGTGCCACGGACAGGACTCGGCAGCCAGGACTTCGGTGCTGCTGCTCCAGCCCGACCGCGCGGACCCACTGGTCGATCGCGGCCTTTCCCGCGCAGTAGCTGGATTCGCCTTCGTGTGGATTGGTCGCCGCACCCGAGGACACCATGATCAGATGCTGTTCGCAGTCCCGGCCTGACAGCGCGCTGAGGAACGAGTGGCCGAGCACCTGCGCCGCGGCCGAGTTCAGCAGCACGTTGCGCGTGTACTCCGCGGTGTCGACGCGGTCCGCGGGACCCAGCGGGGTCAGCGTGCCGGCGTTATGGATGAAGATCGCGAACTCCGGCTCGCCGGCACCGATCCGCTGCCGGAAGTCCTTGTCCACGAGCGGCCACGACTGCGGGTCGGCGAGATCGGCCGCCACGTGATGTGTTCCCGGCGTACCGCCGCGACGGGAGATGTCGATCAGCTCGGCGCCCGCGAACGGCACCGTGGTGACCAGCGCGGCGCCGAGCCCGGCCGACGCGCCGGAGATCCAGACCAGGATCCGGCGCAACGGATTCCTGGTGTCGCCGTCCCCTGGCGCAGGCGAAAATCCAGCATCGTGCAGTCCCCCTGCCACCCCGATAGTCCGCTAGAGCCCCCTCCTGGCTGAGCGTAACCTCGCCGGGTCGACGAGTGGAACCGGCTATGGGACGAGAGTTTGTCCGCCGGAAGCGCTCGGCACGTTGCTCTCGGCACCGTATTTCGCGGAAGCGGTCGGAGCGGACGCGGACGGTGACATGGTCGGCCAGCCGTGCGATCGAAGTCGTGAGCCGGCGATGACGGGCAACGCCGGACAACGCGGGCACGCTGGGCGGCCGCGGTGTGTTCCGCGGCCGCCCTGGCGTGCTCAGGACTTGTGTCAGGACTGGTAAGGACTACTGCTGCTCGTCCCGGAGGTCGTCGTTCTGGCCGTCCAGGTTGTCCAGCTGGTCCCTGGCCATGTCCGAACCCTGGTCGATCTTGTCGCCGTACTTGCCGCCGGTCTTCTCGTCGGCGAAGTCACCGGCCTTGTCGAGACCCTGGTCGACCTTGTCGCCGTGCTCGTCGACCAGGTCGCCGGCCTTGTCCTTCATGTTGTCGAACATACCCATCGTCTTTCCCCGTTCTGTCGATGGTTGCCTTCCACTACCCAGCGCTGTTACCCGATCCGGCCGATCTCACACCCTGGCGGCCGCAACACCGCGGTCATCCCGGCGAAACCCGCGATGTAGTTGAAGATGACATAAAGAGCTGACAGGTTGCCGCCACGACCGGGAGGGACTCGTGAGTCTCAGTCAGCCGACCGACGCCGAACTGGACGTGATGATCCGGTCACGTCTGGCTTCCATCGGAATCGACCTCGAACAGTTGCCGGCCGGCAGCACACCGGATCCGGAGACCGGGAGCCCGGGCCGCGACTCCGTGCTGGCCAGTCTGCGCGGCTTCGTTCGCACGACCGTGCTGCCGTTGAGTTCGTACACGTTCGCCACCGACGCCAGGCTCGCGCAGCAGGCCGCGCCGCCGAAGCTGTACCCGTCCATCGACGTGGTCCGGGAGTCCTGATGAGCGCGCCACAGGACAGTCAGGTCGATCGGCGGTCGTTCCTGCACCGCGCGAGCGCGCTGGCCGCCGCCACCGCCGTCGGCTCGGTGGCGCTGCCCGCGGTTGCGCATGCGGCCCCGGCACGCGCAGGTACGGCGCCGCTGGTCGACGTACCGGCTCGATCGGTGGACCTCAGCGAGCTCACCATCGCCGAGGCCGCCACCTTGATCCGCAAGGGCAAGCTGAAGCCCGAACAGCTGGTGGAAGTCTGTCTGGACAGGATCAAGGCGTTCGATCCCACCTACCAGGCGTTCAACCTGGTGCTCGCGGACGAGGCGCTGGCCCGGGCTCGTACGCTCGGCAGGTCTCGCGGCGGCGCGCTGCACGGCATCCCGCTGGCGATCAAGGACAACTACTTCACCCGCGGTGTGACCACGACCGCCAACTCGTACCTGTTCGCCGACTTCGTGCCGTCGTACGACGCGACCGCCGTACGCCGCCTGACCGCGGCGGGCGGCATCGTGCTCGGCAAGACCCAGATGGGGCCGCTGGCAACCACTCGGGCGACAACGCCCGACGGCCGGATCACCACCGTGAACGCGTGGACGCCGGGCGATCCACGCGTTGACCCGGGTGGTTCGTCGTCCGGGTCGGCGACCGCGGTGGCGGCCCGGCTGGCGACCTCGTCCGTCGGGACGCAGACCGGCGGCTCGATCACCGCGCCGTCGAACGCACAGAACCTGACCGGGCTGAAGCCCACGATGGGCCGGGTCTCGCTGCACGGCATCGTGCCGCTCAGCTACACGCGTGACCACCCGGGACCGTTGGCGCGGGACGCGATGGACGCCGCGATCATGCTGACCGCGATGGCGGGCGAGGACCCGGAAGACCCGCGAACGCAGGGACTTCCGCCGGTGCCCGATCTGATCACGGCGGCGACGCCGGTCCGGCGGGGCCCGCGGGTCCGGGCGCGCTGGCGGACCCGGATCGGCGTGATACCCGGGTTCACCGGCGGCACGTCCGAGACCGCCGCGGCCCGCCGGACCGCACTCGAGGTGCTCGCGGGCATCGAGGGCCTGTCGGTCGTCGACGTGAGCATGCCGGACGAGTGGGACCTGCTCACCGGCGCGGCCTTCAACAACGTCCGGCTTCCCGAACGGAGCGAACCGTTCCTCCCGCTGCTGCGGTCGAACCTCCGTGGCTTCGGTGTGTCGGTCACGGGCTGGCTGCAGGGCGCGCTGCTCGGAGCCAACGAGTTCCTGATCGGCCAGCGCGCCAAGGTGGTCCTGCTGGAGCGGGTCCTGGAGGACCTGTTCGAGCAGTGTGACGTCGTGGTGCAGACGTCACCGACACCTTTCGACGCGCTCGGCCTGCCGGAGCTGGCGCTGCCGATCGGATTCACCGCTGCCGGCGTACCGATCGGCACGATCCTCGGCGGCAAGCCGTTCGGCGAGGACCGCCTGCTCGCCGTCGGCGCCGCCTACCAGGCCGTCACCGACTGGCACCACCGCCGGCCCGCCGATCCGGCCGCCGCCCGCATCGCACCGCGTTCCACCGCAACGCCGGACCGCGGCCGCATCACCGCCGAGCAGGTCCCTGACCTCATGCAATGACGACTCGGGCGTCTTTGAGAAGCCACCGATCATTTTGCCGGCTTGATTATGGTCGGTGGGTTCTCAAAGATGAGTTGGTACGTGTGCGGCGCTAGAGCGCGAACGGGTTCCGGTCCGCGCTCAGCGCCGGAAGCGTGGTTCCGGCGAACGTCGCGTAGAGGTGCCGCTGGAACATCGGCCCGAAGCTCACCCGCGCCACGCCGCGCGCCGCGTAGTCGGCGAGCGAGTGCGCACCCTGCCCGTAGGCGACGTTCACCGGGCCGTCGATCTGCGTGGTGAGTACGGCGATCACGTCCAGGTCGCCGGCTCCGATCGGGTACACGCAGTCGGCGCCCGCGGCCAGGTAGCGCGCCCCGCGATCCAGCGCGGCCCGGACCTGTTCCTCCGCCGGACCGGCCTGCCGGAGGAACACGTCGATCCGGGCGTTGATCACCAGCGCGTCGCCCGCCGCCTCCCGGACCGCCGCCAGGAACTCCGCCTGGGCGTCCGGATCGACCAGCTCGCCGGTAGCCGGGTCGGAGTCCTCGAGGTTCAGCCCGACCGCGCCGGTGGCGACGAAGCGCTCGACGAGTTCTGCGGGTGCCAGCCGGTACCCGCGTTCGAAGTCGACCGTGACCGGCACGGAGACGGCGCGCGCGATCCGGGCCGCGGCGGTCAGCACGTCGTCGACCGGCGCGTGTTCGCCGTCGTCGTACCCGAGGACGGCGGCCGTCGCGTTGCTGCTGGTCGCGACCGCCGGGAACCCGGCCGCCTCGACGATCTGGGCGGAGGCGGCGTCCCAGGCGTTCGGTACGACGAGCGGGGTGCCGGGAACGTGCAGCTCCCGCAGAGCAGTTGCCAAAGACATCAAGATCTCCCATGGATCAACGGCAGCCCGAAGGCTGGGAACAGAGCAGGTTGGTGGAACGCGAGCACGGCCGACACGGCGTCCTTCGCCAGCGTCAGCACCTTCAGCGAGTGCGCGTGGAACTGGCCGTCCGCGCCGCGGATGTACAGCGCGAACGCCGGCTGCCCGTTCGCCGAGGTCTCGACCAGGACCCGGCGGCCCGGACCCGGCCGGAGCTTCGAGTCGAGCAACCGCAGTACGTCGGCACGCCCGCTGAACCAGGTCGGGATCGGCGGCATCTCCCACCGCGCCTCCGCGCTGAACAACCCCTCCAGGACGACCAGGTCCTTGTTCTCCATCGCGGCCTGGAACTGGTCGAGCAGCGCCCGCCGCAGCGGTTCGTCCGGTTCGCTGAGGTCTTCTTCGCGCGGCCGCAATCGCGCCAGCTCGGCCCGTGCGCGTTGCAGCGAGCTGTTGACCGCGGCGGTCGTGGTGTCGAGCAGTGACGCGACGTCCGCGGCCGGCCAGGTGAGCACCTCCCGCAGGATCAGTACGGCGCGCTGCCGCGGCGGAAGGTGTTGCATCGCAGCAACCATCGCCAGCCGGAGGCTCTGCCGATCGCCGACGACCGTCGCCGGATCGGTGCCGAGCAACTGGTCCGGGAACGGCTCCAGCCACGGCACCTCGAGCGCCTGGGCGTGCAGCTCGTCCGGATCGTTGCCCGGGGCACCCAGTGCCGACGGGACGACCCGGCGGCTGCTGTGCTGGAGGAGGTTCAGGCACACGTTGGTGGCGATCCGGTACAGCCAGGTCCGGACCGTCGAGCGGTGCTCGAAGTCCGCATGACCGCGCCAGGCGCGCAGGTAGGTCTCCTGCACCGCGTCCTCGGCGTCGTGCAACGAGCCGAGCATCCGGTAACAGTGCGCCACCAACTCGCCCCGGTGCTGCGCGAACTCCTCCTCGAGATTCATCAGACTCCTTCCACCGCCTTGGCCGGGACCGCGTCGCCGGTACGACGGCGCGCCCGGACTGCCAGCCCCGTCAGCGCTCCGAGCAACGACAGTACGCCGCATCCGGCGAGCGCCCGGGTGAATCCGTCGCCGGTGTAGTCGCCGGCCGCGGTGAACACCGACCCGAGGACGGCGACACCGGCGGCGCCGCCGAGCTGGCGGTTCATGCCGTAGACGCCGGACGCGATCCCGACCGCCTCGCGGGGCAGCGCCGCCATCGCCGCGCTCTGTGCCGCGGGCATCGCGAGCGAGATGCCGCAGCCGGTGACGACGAGCGGCAGGACGAGCGCCGAGTAGTGGTCGGCGCCGCGGCTGACCCAGAGCATGCCGGCGGTCTGCAGCGCCATACCGATCACGATCAGCGGGCGCTCACCGACGCGGTCGACCAGCCGGCCGGCGATCGGGCCGACCACGAACAGCGTCGCCGTCCAGGGGAGCAGCTGCAGGCCGGCTTCGAACGGCGCCGACCCGAACGCGGCCTGCATGTACTGCGACAGGAAGAACACCGCGCTGAACAGTGCCGCGGTGAGGAAGAAGCCGGCCGCGTTCGACGCCGTGAAGGTCCGGTTGCGGAAGAACGCGAGCGGCACCATCGCGTGCTCGGTACGCCGTTCCCAGAGCGCGAACGCGACCAGCAGGACGACGCCGATCGCGAACGCGCCGAGCACTTCGCCGCTCGTCCAGCCGGCCGACTCGCCGCGGACCGTGCCCCAGACGAGACCGAGGACGGCGAGGCTGATCAGCACCGCGCCGGTCAGGTCGAGCCGCCTGGCGGGTCCGGTGCTTTCCGGGATCTTGGTCAGCACGAGCGCGATCGCGACCAGGCCGATCGGCACGTTGATCCAGAAGATCCACTGCCACGAGAGCCCTTCGGTCACCGCCCCGCCGATCAGCGGCCCGCCGAGGACGGCGAGACCGGTCACGCCGCTGAACACCCCGATCGCCCGCCCGCGCCGCTCCGGCGGGAAGGCCGCGCCCAGCAGCGACATCGCCAACGGCATCACGACCGCCGCGCCGACCCCTTGCACGGCGCGGGCCGCGATCAGCAACGGCAGCGAGGTGGCGAGCGCACAGGCCACGGAGGCGACGGTGAACAAGGCGAGGCCGGCCGCGTACGTCCGGCGTCGCCCCAGCCGGTCGCCGAGCGCGGCAGCCGTCATCAACAACATCGCGAAACTCAGCCCGTAGGAGTTGACCGTCCACTCCAGCTGCGCTGCCGACGCACCGAACTCGTCCCGAATGGTGGTCAACGCCGCAGCCACCACCAACACATCCAGCGCCACCACGACCGACCCCACGGAGGCCAGCCCCAACACCCACCGCTGTTGCCTACTCGAACGCCCAGAATTCTGCTTCACACCAGTACAGACCGGCGCCGAGCCCCGAACTCATCGCTCCGATGACCAGAATTCGTCAGCGCTCGGCCCGGGACTCGATCCGGATGAGGGCATGGAGAGGAGGGGAGAGGAAGGAGAACAGGGAAAGACAAGAGGTAGGAAGGATGGAGTGGGAGTTAGGTGCGTGGCCGAGTTCGGTGAGCCGGTGACGGTTGGCGTGTGGAATATGCATCGACCTGCCACGGTAGAGCTGGTCGAGCATCATCGCGACGACGGCGGGCACAGAGGCGCAGCTCAGTGCCGAACCGTCGCTGGCCCGCTTCGTGACAACGGCGATGTCGGCGTAGGCATCCTCGCTGCCGGCTTCAGGATCATCAGCTGCGGGAGTTCCGCGTTGCTTGGTTGCCTGGACGAGTCCGGCCCACCCATGGCACAGGGTGGTGTCCGTCAGTTGCCCGAGCTGGGCGTTGTCGGTGATGCAGCTCCGAAGGGCTGCCTCGGCGCGGTTCTTGGCAGTTGGTTCGGCGCAGTAGTGCGCGTCTCGGCCGGCTGGACTGGGCGAGCGTGGCGGAACCCGGGCTGACGCGGAGGCCGTAGTGCCATCCCGTCCGGGTTCGGCGTCAGCGCGGGGCGGTCGTACGCGAGCGCGAGCGAGCAATCGCGGGCGTTAGCCTCGCAACTAGGCCGGCGGCAGCCGGCAACAACCGGCGTAAGCCGGCAACTCCCGGCGTAAGCCGGAAACAGATGTCCGGGCGCCGAGCCCCGGGGTGGGTGGGGCGCGCGTAGCGGGCGCGTCTGAGGAGCGGAGCGACGAAGCTAGCGGCCGCGGAGCACGCGGGGGGTGACCGGCGGAGGCTCCTAGCCGAGGCGGATCATTGCGGCGGCCGGGAGAGTGGGGGTTCGGGAGCCGGGCTCGGGTTCGATGGTCAGGCCGAAGGTGGTCATGCCGGTGGTGGAGCCGGTGATCACGTGGGTGAGGTCGCCAGAGGCGAGGCCGACGGAGTGGGCTGTGTTGGTGCGGTCGATCATCCAGAGTTGCCAGGTGTGGTCGGCGGGGAGATCGGGGAGGTCTCGCAGTACTACGACCGACTTGTCGGCCTGTGCCGACACCACGACCGTGGCCTGGCCGCCGCCTTGGACGGCGCCGTGGAGCGTGCGGGCGTCGGGTTGCGCGAGAACCGCGGCGACCTGCTGGTTGGCGCGCTCGGCGGCTGTCCGGTCGCGGTACTGGTCGATCGCGATCCCGCCGCTCAGTGCAACCGCAGCCGCGGCCGCGGCCAGCGCGAAGACAGAACGGCGGCCGAACCGACGCCGTACGACGCCCGTCGAAGGCCGGCCATCCACGACCGGAGGCAGCTGGCGCACGTCCTCGATTGCCGACATCACCCGTGCCTTGAGTGCGGGCGGCGGTGGGGTCGAGACCTGGGTGGCCAGCTTGACCGCGGCGGCGCGGAGTTCCGCGACCTCCGTGGTGCAGAAGGTGCACTCCGCGAGGTGCGCCTCGAAGCGGGTCCGTTCGTCGTCGGGCAGCGCGTCGAGCACGTACGGGCCGGTGAGGGTGTGTACGTCGGGTTCCGTCGGTCCTGTTGGCTCTGTCACGGCCGGTGCCCCTTCGTGGTTCCGAGGCAGTCGCGGAGGCGGATCAGGCCGTCGCGCATTCTCGCCTTGATGGTCGGAAGCTTGGCGCCGAGCTGCTGGGCGACCTCCGGATAGGTGTAGCCGTTGTAGTACGCGAGCTCGATGGACTCCCGTTGCAGCTCGGTCAGCGTGTCGAGGCAACGCCGTACCTGCTCGGCCTCCAGCCGCGTGCTGACGGTGTCGGCCACCTGGTCGAACTCGACCTCGGCGGACCGGGCGCCGACCTGCTCGGTGCGGTCGGCGGCCGCCTGTTCGGACCGCACCCGGTCGACGGCGCGGCGGTGCGCGATCGTCAGGATCCAGGCGTGCGCCGAGCCGCGGCCGGCGTCGTACCGGGTCGCGGTGCGCCAGATGTCGAGCATCACCTCCTGGGTCACCTCCTCGGACTGGGCCGGGTTGCGCAGGATCCGCCGTACCAGACCGAACACCCACGGGGCGACGCGGTCGTAGAGGGTACTGAACGCGGCGGTATCGCCTGTGGCGGTGAGCGCCAGCAGGTCGCCGTCGGTGACGCTCCCCGAGGCCCCGCCGGATCGGGAGGATCCGGCGGGCCAGGGGAGCGGGGTGGGTTCGGTCACGATCAGCTTGCCGGGGGCATCAGTACGGAGTCGATGAGGTACACGGTAGCGTTCGCGGTCTTCACGCCGCCGCAGATCACGTTCGCGTTGTTGACCTTCAGGCTGTCGCCGGAGCCGGTGACGGTGACCTCCTGCTTCTCGACGGTCGCGTGCTTGCCGACGACCGCGGTCGGGTCGAGCTGGCCGGCGACCACGTGGTACGTGAGGATCTTGGTCAGCAGCGCGTCGTTCGTCTTCAGGGTGTTGACCGTGGCGGCCGGGATCTTCGCGAACGCGGCGTCGACCGGGGCGAAGACCGTGAACTCGCTGCCGTTCAGCGTGGAGACCAGGTCGACCTTCGGGTTGAGCTTCCCGGAGACCGCCGCGACCAGCGTCGTGAGCAGCGGGTTGCCGGAGGCCGCGGTCGCCACCGGGGCGGCCGCCATCCCGTCGATCGACCCGGCGCCGGAGGGGTTCGCCTTGGCGTAGTCGGCGCAGCCCGGGCCGACCAGGTCCGCGGCCGCGTCGCTCGTCGAGGGCGTCGTACTGGTGGACGGCGTGGACGGCGCGGTGCTGGTCGTCGTGCCGGACGATCCGGCGTTGTCGTCACCACCGCAGGCGGAGGCGGTCAGTGCGAGAGCGAACGCGGTGGCTGCGAGACCGGCGCGGGCGAGGTGCTTGGACATGAGGCTGGCTCTTTTCTGAGGAGGTTGCTGACAGCAGTACTTCGGGGCCGCTCGCGGGCCGGATGGGTCACTCGACCATCACGATCGTGTTGTGCAGCCCGCTCGACCCGTTCGGGCGCGGCGGCGCCTGGCGATCGGTCTGCGGTTCGCCGGTGCTGTCGGTGGCGCGGACGGTGAGCTTGTGCGTGCCGGGCGTCGCGGTCCACCGGAACGTCCACTGCCGCCAGGTGTCGACGCCGTCGACCGGCGCGAGCTTCGCCGGCTGCCACGGGCCGTCGTCGACGCGGACCTCGACCTTCGCGATGCCGCGCCGCTGCGCCCAGGCGACGCCGGCGGCGACCGCGGGCCCGGCGGGCACGGTCGCGAACCCTTTCGGTACGTCGATCCGCGCGGACGTCTTGATCGGCGCCTCGACGGACCAGCCGCGATCGGTCCAGTACGCGCTGAAGTCGCGGAACCTGGTCACTTCGAGGTCGACGAGCCACTTGGTCGCGGAGACGTACCCGTAGAGCCCGGGCACGACCATCCGGACCGGGAAGCCGTGCTCGAACGGCAGCGGTTCGCCGTTCATCGCGACCGCGAGGATCGCGTCCCGGCCGTCGGTGAGCGCGGCGAGCGGGGTGCCGATGGTGAGACCGTCGACGCTGGTGGACTTCACCGCGTCGGCGCCTGCCCGGACGCCGGCCTCGCGGAGCAGGTCCGCGATCGGTACGCCGATCCAGCGGGCATTGCCGACGTACGGACCGCCGACCTCGTTGGAGACGCAGGTCAGCGTGATGTCGCGTTCGATCAGGCGGCGTCCGAGCAGATCGCCGAAGGACAGCCGGAGCTCTTTGTCGACAAGTCCGTGGATCCGCAGCTCCCAGTCGCGGGGGTCGATCCGCGGGACCTGGAGCAGCGTGTCGACGCGGTAGAAGCTGCCGTTCGGCGTCGTGAACGGGCTGATCCCCGGTACGTCGAGACTCGCCGGCACCGGCCCCGCCGCATCCGTCGGCCGAGGTATGCGCACCCGTGCCCGCAACTCCTGCCCGGCCCCACCGACAACCCGCGCGGCCCCGGCCGCTCCGGCGCCGACGGCGGCAAGCGCCGAGACGGTGAGCAGGAATCTGCGCCGGTCGAAACCTTCAGGGTGCTCGGCCGGAGACAGGCGCCGGCGGGGAACGGTGAGTGCCGGCCCTCGCCGGTCGGGCTGCTCGCGTGGAGGTCGTGATCGGCGGACCACCAGCCACAGCGCGAGGACGGCTGCAAGTAGGGTGACCGTTGCCGGTAGCAACCGGTCGGCGAGACTTCCCGCGGCGGAACGGCTGCCGGCCGCGAATGCGACCCCGAGCAGGCCGAGCCCGCCCGCGATCCCGACCGCCGCCCGCGGGTGCCCGCGCGCACCGATCAGCCCGGCGATCGCCGCGACGACGACGAGCACGCCGCAGATGCCGACGCGCAGCAGTGGCCGGTCGGCGGTGCCGAGGGTGCGTACCGCCCAGTCCTTCACCGCCCCCGGCGCCCAGTCGATGACCTGCACCCCGACCGCATCAACCGGCCACGGTCCACCCGTCACATCCGCGACGAGATACCCCACCGCCAACGCCGCCCCCGCGGCCACCACACCACCCACAACTCCCCATGCCCTGTCCATAAGGCTGGTTCGGCACCGCATCACCACCAGATAGGTGCGTCCCCCGGCGAGTCGTGGGAAATGGCTCCGCCGGAGCAGCCCATCTCCACGACTCGGCGAAACGAGCCGGAACCAATCGCCACGACTCGGCGCCTGGCGGCGGTGTGCGTCAGCCCATCCGGGTGAGTGCGACCTCGGTGAGTTCGTAGCGGAGAGCCTGCCCGGTGGCGTGGCGTTCGAGTTCGTCGGCGGTGATCTCGCCCATCTCGAAGTAGCACTCGACCGTGGCCGCGGCCTGGTGCGGCATGAGCAAGACGTTGGTCAGGCCACGGAACGGACTGTCGGCCGGCAGCGGCTCCACGTCGAACACGTCCAGCGCCGCGTCCAGCCGCCCCGACCGGACCTCGGCGAGCAGTGCGTCGGTGTCCACCAGCCAGGAGCGCGCGGTGTTGACCAACGCCGCGCCGTCGGGCATCAGCGCCAGCTCGCGCGCGCCGATCATGTGGTGCGTCTCGGGCAGCGTCGGCGCGTGCAGTGCCACGACCCGGCTGGTGCGAAGCAGGTCGTCCAAGTCGATCCGCCGTACGCCGAGCTCGGCCGCGCGTTCCTCGGTGAGGTAGGGTTCGTGCACCACCACGTCGGCGCCGAGCGCGACGACCATCCGGATGTACTCCGCGCCGGTCCGCGACGCGCCGACGACGCCGATCCGCGAGCCCGCGAGGCCGTGCTGCGGAGGTACGTCGTAGTCCCGCCACTCGCCTGCGTGCATCGCGTGGTCGAAGCGCTGGATCCGGTGCAGCATGCTCAGCGTGAACGCCAGCGAGGTCTCCGCGACCGGCAGCGCCATCGCCTGACCCGCCTGCGTGAGCCGCAGCCCGCGCCGGAACACCTCGTCGGTGACGAAGTGCTTCACCGACGACGCACTGTGCGCGATCAACGTCAACCGGTCCGCTGCGTCCAGCACGTCCGCGGTCAGCGGCGTCGTACCCCACGAGGTGATCAGTACGTCGGCGCCGGGCAGCGCCGCCCGCAGCGCGCCGGCATCGCCCGGATCGTCCAGTACGACGACCTCCCCGAGCGCCTCCAGCCGCGCCACGACCTCCGGCGCGAACACCATCTTCCGGTACGCCGGCGTCGCCGCCAGCACGATCCGCAGTTTTTCGGCCATGACCGAATCCTAAGCTGCGGCGGCCTTGGTCGCCCGGGTGACGAGCAGGTGCAGCAGGACGGTGACCGCGAGGATCACCGCGGAGACGCCGAGCAGGCCGTTGGCCGACGAGCCGGTGGTCAGCGCGACACCGCCGACGCCACTGCCGAGCGCCGAGCCGAGCGAGATCGCGCTCCCGTTCAGGGCCATCACGATCGCGGCCGAGTCCGGCGCCATCGACGCCAGCCGGGCCTGCTGCGGTACGGCGGCGCCGCCGTTGCCGACACCGGCCGCGAAGAACCAGATCAGGCCCCAGACGGCCGCGACGGCGAGCGGCGCGACCATCAGCGCGACCATGCCGAGGACCGCGTTCAGCAGCAGGCCGACCAGCATCACCGTGAGCACCCGGATCGCGCTGAACTTGTCGACCAGGCGTCCCGTCACCGCATTGCCGGCCATGCTCGCGACGCCGTACCCGAACATGATCACGATCATCGCCCACTCGGCGCGGAAGTGCGGGCCGAGGATCAGCGTCGCGTACGTGAAGCAGGCGTAGCTGCCGCAGAGGATGCCCGTGGTCACCAGCAGGCCCGCGACGAGTCGCGGCTGGCCGAGCGGCCGGATCCGGTCGATCAGCGTGCCGCCCGGCAGATGCTGGCGCGGCAGCCGGAGCATGATGCCGACCAGCGCGATCGTGCCGACCACCGCGACCAGGATCATCGGCAGCCGCCAGCTCGACTGCCCGATCACCAGGCCGACCGGTACGCCGAGCGCGGTCGCGGTCATCCAGCCGCCGAGCACGAACGACAGCGCCTTGCCGTGGTGCTCCACCGGCGTCAGCGCGATCACGTACCCGGTGACGACCGCGTTCAGCAGGCTGCCGCCGAGCGCCGCGACCACCCGGCCGCTGAGCGCGATCGGGTAGTTCGTCGCGACGCCGACGATCACGTTCCCGAGCACGAACACGCTCAGCGACAGCGCGATCGTCGTACGGCGTTCCCACCGCGACGTCAGCGTGCCGAGGACCGGGCCGGCGAGTGCGGCGGTGAACGCGAACACCGACATCAGCTGCCCGGCGGCCGCCGGGGTGACCTCGAGGTCACCCGCGATCTGCGGCAGCAGACCGGCCAGCACGTACCCGTCGATCCCCATCGAGAACGTCGCGACCGCCAGCCAGATGAACGGACGGTACGAGAAGCCCGGCCCGGAGACCCCGGCGTCGGCGGGTCGCGTTTCTGTCATCTGCCCATCTCACCCCGAGCGCCTCGCTCGCGGCAAGAGGAATCTGATCAAATCTGCCGGAAACCATCCAAATTCGATCACCGATGGTCAGGACGGCCAGTGGTACTCCACGCACTGCGGCTTGACCGGTGGGCTCGGGACATGCGTCCGTTCGCCGTTCGGCAGCGTGATCGCCTGGTACGGACAGGTCACCGGCGCGGCGGTCGGATCCGGGCCGTCGTGGCTGACCAGCAAGGTCCCCGCGGCGTTGTAGCCGCGGATCACGAAGTCCCTCTTGCCCGGATCGTCGGCATCGTACGGACCCCAGTCGACCCGGCCGACGGTCGGCGCGAACCAGAACCCGTCCTGGAGCAGCGCCTCGATCGGCTGCTGACCCTTGGGCTGGACGGTGATCCGGGCGACGTCCTTGGTGTAGACGCCCGCGTTGCGAGCGATGGAGAGCAGCGGCCCGCCGCTCAGGGTCGCGGCGTGACCGAACCGGATGCTGGGTTCGCTGATCACGCCGCCGGCGGTGCGGCTACACAGCCAGTAGGCAGGGACGCGTCGCTGCGGTATCCGGTGATCGGCGACCTTCGGGTAGGTCTGGAACCCCGTGCCGATCAGCCAGGTGCTGACGACGTCCGGATCCTTCACGCCGGTGAACTCGAACGCCCTGATCACCTTGTAGTCCGTGAACGGGTGCGGCAGCGACTTGCTGCTGATCCGGTGCGCCTCCGCCAGGCACTGGGTCCGCAGCGCATCGGTCTCGTCAGCCGTCAACGCGCGGACGGCGCCCGGTCCGGCGGCCGGCGGCGCGGTCTCGGTCCGGAATGCCCGGACGCCGATCGCGAGCCCGGCGACGACAGCGAGCACCGCCGCGGCGGCGAGCGCGGGCGCCAGGATCCGGCGGCGCGGCCGCGCCGGTTCGGCCTCGATCGCCGTCAGCAGCTCGGCGCGCAGCCGCTCGTGGGTACCGGGCGGCAGCGGCTGGTCGGGCCGCCGGGTGAGCAACTCGTTCATGACAGGTTCTCCAAGGAATCCGACGGTACGGCGACGCTGAGATCGCGCAGGCGCTTGCGGGCGCGGGCGAGCCGGGACTTCACGGTGCCGAGCGGTACGTCGAGCGCGACGGCCGCGGACTGCGCGTCGAGGCCGCTCCAGAAGCACAGCTCGACGATCTCCTGTTCGTGCCGCGGCAGCTGCCGCAGCAGCGCCCGCAACCGTCGCGCCTCCCGCTCGTCGTCGATCCGTGCGGCGACCCGGTCGGCGTGGTCCGGCTCGTCCGGCGCCGGCGCCTGCCGGGTGAGGTTGAGCCAGCGGAACCGTTGCCGGCGGCGCTCGTTGCGGATCACGAAGTCCGCCGTCCGCAGCAGCCACGGCAGCGCCGAGTCGTGCACCAGGACCACATCGCCCCGCCGGCGCCAGGCGTGCAGGAACACCAATGAGGTCAGGTCCTCGGCGTCACTCCACGATCCGACGCGCCGGAACACGAAGTTGTACACCGCTCTGGCGTGCCGATCGAACAGCATGCCGAACGCCTCCGGCTCCCCGTCGACGCCCCGCTGCCACAACTCCCCGTCACCCACCGCCACCTCCAGATCGTCCCCCCGACGAGGGGCTTCACCTGCTACATGTCCCGGCGGACGAATCCGGGTCCCGGGCCCTCGGTGTTGATCAGGACGACGGTGGACGCCTCGAGGTCGGCGGCTTGGAGGGCGGCCAGGGAGGCGGCACCGCAGGGGCCGGCGGGGATGTTGTGGGTGTGCAGGAGAGACAGGGCGGCGCGGGTTTCGGCTTCGGTGACCGCGATGGCGGCGTCGAGGCCGTGCTGGATGGTTGGCCAGGCGGTGGCGGAAACGGTGCCGCAGTTCAGGCCGGCCATGATCGTGGGCGCGGAGGTGTCGACGGTGATCGGGCGTCCGGCGGCGAGGGAGGTCGTCACGCAGGCGGCGGTGGCCGGTTCGGCGGCGAGGATCGTCGTACGGCGTCCCGGTGCGCGGTAATGCTCGATCGCGGACTGGAGCAGGGAGCCGACGCCGGTGGGGACCACGACCAGGCCGGGCTCGGACGGGAGTTGCGCGTCGAGCTCCGCGAACAGGGTCGAGTACCCGGCGACGATCCACCGCGGCACGTCCTCGTACCCGGGCCAGGCGGTGTCCTGGATCAACACGTCACCGTCCCCGGCACTCGCGGCCGCGACCTGTACTGCGTCGTCGTACGGCCGGCCGGTGTCGACGACCGAGGCGCCTTCGTCGCGGATCGCCTGCAGCGTGGCGTCCGGCAGCCCGGCCGGGACGTAGACGCGGGCGGCGAGCCCGAGCAACCGGGCGAGGTACGCGAGCGCCCGCCCGTGGTTGCCGTCGGTCGCGGTCACGAGCGTCAGCCGCCGTCCCGCGACGAGGGAGGCCAGCTCGGCGAAGGTTCGCGCCGGTCCCAAGGCGCGATTCACCGCCCACGACGCGCCGAGCACCTTGAAGGCGGGCAAGCCGAACCGGTCCGACTCGTCCTTCACCCACAAGGCGTCGACGTCGAGCTGCCTCGCGAGCGCGGGCACCTCCAGCAACGGCGTCGCGGCGTACCCGGGCATGCTCCGGTGGAACGCGAGCGCGGACTCCACCGCCGCCGGCGCGACCCAGGACGCGGCCGCCGGATTGGTCGCCCAAGGCCTCGTCATCCGGTCAACCGGCTCCGTCTTCCTCATCCTCCGAGTCTCCACCCACAGCATCGGCGGCGTGTCGAGGGACTAGGGTGCGGGCATGGATCAGCCTGTCCCACGCATCCTGGCGGATCTGCACGCGCTCGCCGACGACCCGGCGGGGGAGTCCGGGGCGCGCTGGCGGCTCGCGGAGCCGGGGCGGCAGCTGGACGCCAACCTGGTCCATTTGCCCGCCGGGCGGCGGATCGACAGCCATGTCGAGCCGGACCTGGACCTGCTGCTCGTCGTGGTTGCCGGCGACGGGATCTTCGGTACGGCGGCCGGGCCGCAGCACGTTGCCGCGGGCAACCTCGTCTGGCTGCCGCACGGCGCGAAGCGGGAGCTCACCGCGGGCGCCGACGGCCTGTCGTACCTGACCGTGCACCGCCGACGCCCCGGTCTGCAGATCAGGAACGCGGTGCCCGGCGCCTGAGGTGTGCCGGTTTCCGAAGCCGCGCTCCGGCAGCCGAAGGCCGTGCTGGCGCTCCGCGACCGCCCGTGCATCAATCGGGCGCAGGGCGTGTTCTCGCCGGCGCGCCCGTCCGGCATCTGGGGGTGGCTGCGATGGAGACACTGGCCCGGGAGTACCGAGCCCGGCTGGCCGAGCTGCTCGGTGAGCCGCTGATGGTCGACGATCCGCTGATCACCACCGCGCAGGCCGCGGTCCTGCTGGACGTCCCGCCGCAGCGTGTCGCCGCACTCGTCCGCGCCGGTCACCTGCCCGCGCGGTCGCGGTCGCACCGCCGGCTGCTGCTCTCCGACGTGATCCGGTCAGGTCTCGACCAGTGGATGTCGGTCGCGGAGGCGGGCGTCGTCCTCGGGCTCGGGCAGACCGGCGTACGGCGGTTGATCTCGTCCGGCCTGCTCGCGGCGTACGGGAAGGAGCTGCCGCTGCGCCGCGACGACGTGGAGGTGCTGGCCCGGCTGCGGGAGGGCTGGTTGACGTTGTCGTCCGCCGCGACCGCGCTCGGCGTCGGCGTCGACGAGGTCCAGCGGATGCTGCGGTACCGGCAGCTCACGCACACCAGCGACATGGCGCGCCCGGTCTACCGGCACGAACTCGCCACGGTCCTCGCCAGGCGCCACGCCGTCGCCGGCACGTCCTAGCAGTTCTCGCGGAGAGTCTCGCCGGGTGCGCGTCCGTACGCCGCCCGGTAGTGCCGGCCGAACCAGCCGGTCGACGTGAACCCCCAGCGCAGCGCGACCGCCGCGACGGTGTCGCCGCGGCTCGGGTCCGCGTCCTGGAGGTCGCGATGCGCCCGCTCGAGCCGGACCCGGCGCAGGTACTCGCGCGGCGTGCACGCGAGATGCCGGCGGAACGCGTACTGCAGCGCCCGTGAGCTCGTCCCGGCCGCGCTCGCGATGTCCTCGACCGTGATCGGCTCGCCGGCGTGCGCGTCGACGTACGCGACGGCCCGGCGCAGGGTTGCCGTACCGACCGCGCCGGGGGACGGCACGTGGGACAGCTGCATGGTGGCGTTCGGGAAGACCGTGAGCATGGACGCGGCGACGTACTCGAGCAGCTGCCCGGCGATCAGCGGGTGTTCCGCGACCGACGGCGCGACGGCGAGCGCCTTGCGGACGGAGCCGGTGAGGATCTGCCAGTGCGTGTTCATCGCCCGCGACACCGGCCGCCCGGCGGTCGGCCAGAGATCCGCGGGTACGACGCCGAAGTGCCGCGCGGCCACCCGCGCCACGTCCTCCTGCGCGACCCGGACCACGACCAGCTCCAGCGGCTGGGCGCGGAACTGCATGACGTCCTTGATCGAGTACAGGAAGCTGTCGCCGGCCATGAGCGTGTGTTCGCCGTTCCGGTCGCCGAGGCCGAGCCGGCCCTTCACCAGCCAGATCGCGGTGAGGTCCGTCCAGGGGTCCGTGAGCGCGTCGAACCGCATCTCCATCCGGCACCGGTCGGCGCCGACGCCGCGGCAGTCCGCCGTACTCAGAGCGAGCGACCCGTTGTCCCGGTGCCGGCCGACCAGCCGCACCCGGCTCGGGTAGACCCGGTTCAGCAACTCCATCGTCGCCTCGAGCCCGCTGCTGCGGACACTGCCCCGCTGCACCCCGCCCGGCTCCGCTGTCATCCAGTAGTCATACACCGCCGGATACGAGACGTGACAGCCTCCGAACCATGTGATGATCGGCGAATGGATCCACAGCGGCGGCAGGTGACGCTCGACGAGGTCGCGGCCCGGGCCGGGGTGTCCCGGTCGGCGGCGTCCCGGGTGCTCAACAACGCCCCGCACGTGAGCAAGGCCAAGCGGGCGGCCGTCCAGCGGGCGATCCAGGACCTTGGCTACGTGCCCAACGCGACCGCCCGGGCGCTCGCCTCGCGGCAGTCGGGTTCCGTCGTACTGGCGGTGTCCGCGGAGGATCCGCAGGTGTTCGCCGACCAGTTCGTCGCGGAGGTCGTCGTCGGGATCCTGTCGGTGCTGGAGGAGACCGAGCTCGAGCTGATGCTGGTGACGGCGACCTCGAGCCGCGGGCAGGAACGTCTGGAGAAGCTGCTCCGGACCCGGACGACGGCCGGCGTGATGCTGATGTCGATGCACGGCGACGACCCGATCGCGCGCCTGGCCGAGGACTCGGACCTGCCGGTGGTGTTCGGCGGCCGCCCGCTGACCTTCGAACCGCGGTACTACGTCGACGCCGACAACCGGGGCGGCGCGCGGCTGGCCGCGGAGCACCTGGTCGAGACCGGCCGGCGGCGGATCGCGACCATCACCGGGCGGATGGACGAGGCCGCCGGGACCGCGCGCCACCAGGGGTTCCGGGAATCGCTCGCGGTCGCGGGCCTGGACGCGGAACGCGTCGTGCACGGGGACTTCTCCGAGGACGGCGGCCGGACGGCGATGGAGCAACTGCTGGCCGCGCACCCGGACCTGGACGCGGTGTTCGTCGCCTCCGACCAGATGGCGGTCGGCGCCCTCCGCGCGCTGACCGACGCCGGCCGGTCGGTGCCGGCCGACGTCGCGGTCGTCGGGTTCAACGACATCCCGATGGCGCGGCACACCATCCCGCCCCTGACCACGATCAGCCAGCCGATCCGGTCGCTGGGGCGGGAGATGGCCCGCATGCTGCACGCGGTCCTCGGCGGGGAGAGCCCGACGCCGCTGATCCTTCCGACCCGCCTGGTGGTCCGGGAATCTAGTTCCCGTTGATCAGGCGCATGGCCAGGTCCGGACTGAAGGTACCGGCCGGGATGCCGGCGCCGATCCCGCAGTCGCCGTCGGAATCACCGGGGACCTTGACCCAGAGCAACATCTCCGCGCCGCCGCCGGTCTGTGCGGGTACGCCGAGCTTGCGGCCGGCCGGGTTGCACCAGCCGTCGCCCGCGCCGTTCCCGTTCCGGCTGGTGTCGACCACGAACGGCTTCGGCGTGGACAGCCGGCTCCGGACCGCGGCGCCGTACTCCGTGGTCTGGGCGGTCGTGTAGTAGTTCGAGACGTTCAGCGCGAAGCCGTGCGCGTTCGCCAGGCCCGCGCCGGTGAGCCGCTGCGCCATCACGTCGGCCGCTACCCAGCCGGCGTTCCCGCCGTCGAGATAGGCCCAGGTGTTCGGCGCCAGGTCCTTGAACTGCTGGACGGCGTACGTCAGCATGCCGTTGCGTTCGGCGATCTGGTCGGCGTTCATGCAGTTGAAGTCGCCGAGCGCGTCGGGCTCGATCACCACGATCGCCGGACGGTTGCCGATGGCAACGGCGAAGTCGTGGATCCAGGCGCGGTAGGCGGCCGGGGTCCCGGCGCCGCCGCCGGAGTGGCCGCCGCACGCGTCCCGGCCGGGGATGTTGTAGGCGACCAGCACGGGCAGCTTGTCCGCGTCGTCCGCGGCGCCGACGAAGTTGCCGACCGCGGTACCGATCGGGTTGCTCCAGTTGCCGAACCAGCGCGCCATCGGCTTCGACGCGATCGAGTTCTGGATCGCGGTCCTGCGGCTGTCGCCGGTGTTGTTGCGGACCCAGACGGCCGGGTTCGAGTTCGGGTCGACGTAGAAGCCGCTGGTCAGCCGGGTCGGGTCCCCGGTCGTGGCGGCACCGGCGCCTTGGTGGGCGGGTACGACGGCCGCGAGCGTCAGCCCGGCGACGACCAGGCCTCGGACGATCCATCTCATCTGCTGCTCCTACTCGGGTTGGGGGCGGACTCCGGGAGCGCTTCCAGTTTCCTGACCGATCGTGACCGATCGATTACCCTCCCGTCAACCGCCCCCACCCTTGGGAGCGCTCCCGGATCAGCTCACCGGATGCGCCCGGCCGAGCGGAGCCGGCGTGAGTACCGGGTGCGCCCGCACGTACTTGATGAAGCCCTCGTGGTCGCGGTCGTTGCGGACCGGATCCGTGAAGCCGGCGAAGACCGTCGTACCGTCGCCGCCGATCAGCGTGTAGGCCAGCGCGGCGACCCGGTAGTCCCGGTTCAGGTCGAGCGGGCTGCCGTCGATCAGCACCGAAGCCGGGTCGACGCGCTGACCGATCGGCTTCGTCGTGTCGTAGGTGTAGCTGACGTTGTGCGACACCGCGAACGGCGCGAACTTCTCGGTCCCGTTTGCCTGCGCCACCCACTGCGCCTCGAACGCCGCATGCAGTTGCGTCCCGGGCAACGTGACGGTCAGGATCGGATTGCCGTAACCGAACGCGGTCCACGCCTCGCCGAACAGCACGGTGCCGTCGGTGTCCGACGCATTGGTGCCCTTGGCAACCAGCAGGTCACCGGTCAGGGCGTTGGAGCCGGAGACGGGCTTGACCGAGATCAGCGCCAGGTCCGCGCGGCCGTCGCGGCTCTGGTTCGCGTCCCAGTAGGCGAAGTCCGCGGCCAGGTTGCCCATCGTGCTCTCGCCCGACGCGTTCAGGGTCCGGGTGAAGTCGCCGGTGATCCGGGCCAGCGGTGTCGCGTACCGCTTCTTTCCCTGCGCGGTCCAGTAGTCCGCGATGTACTGCAGCTCCTCGTCGAGCGGTACGTCGCGGGTGTTCGCGTGGTTCGTCGACGTGGTGAGCTCGCGGATCACCGCGCCGGTGCGCGGGTCGAGCTTGAGGTTGATCTCGCTGATCAGCGACCCGTGGTTGCCGGCCTCGACGACCGGGCGCGGGACGCCGTTCGGGTCCGGGACCATCATGTTGAACCGGCAGTGCCAGTGCCCGGTGACGATCGCGGCGATGTCCGGCGACGCGTGCGCGGCGAGCTGGAAGATCGGCCCGGACGGGTTCGTACCGGCGTTGTAGTCGTTGCCGGCGACGCCGCCGTCGTGGATGTTGATGACGATCGCGTTGACGCCGCGGCGCTTGAGGTCCGCGGCCAGCTTGTTCGCCTGCTCGAGGTCGGACAGCGTCCGCAGCCCGGGCTGGTACGACGTGGACCCGACCTCGGAGCCGACCACGGTCAGGTGGATGAACGCGATCGGGAGCCGCCGGCCGCCGCCCGCGTCCACCCATTCGATGTTGTACGGCGGCACGATCGGCCGGCCGCTGTCGGCGTACACGACGTTCGCGGTGTAGAAGCGGAAGTTCGCGCCGCGGAACCGGTGGCCGGTCGAGTCGACGAAGTTGTCGTCGCGACCGCTGACCGGGTACGGGACGCCGCGCTCCATGTGGTGGACCAGGAACTCGACCGAGTGGTCGAGCTCGTGGTTGCCGACTGTGCTGAAGTCCAGTTCGAGCGCGTTCAGGGCCTCGATGGTCGGCTCGTTGGCGTGCGCGTCGATCTCGAACGGCCAGCCGTTGAAGTTGTCGCCGGAGGAGAAGAAGAACGAGTTCCGGCGGCCCTCGCGCAGGCGCTTGAGGTGAGTGGCCATGTAACCGACGCCGCCGACGGTCACCTTCACGCCGTCGGCGCCGGTGATCACGCTGCCCTGGCTCGGCGTCGTCGGCTGCAGGTAGCCGTGCAGGTCGGTGATGTTGAGCAGCTGCACGTCGACGTACTCGGGAGCGTCGTCGAGGGCGTGCGGCGTGGCGTACGCGACGTCACCGACGGCAGTGGCGGTGGCGATCGCGCCGGTGGCGGTGAGGAACGTCCGGCGGCGGATCCGACTGTTCACACGCAGACCTACTTCCTGGGGATTATTGCCTCTTTCCGACATTATTAGCCGGTGTCGGCGCCAGGAGCTAGATGCTGCGGGCAGTCAGTGGGGGAAGTGGGCCGCGGGCCGGGGTGAGCAGGCGGTCGTTGAGGGCGTCGAGCGCGAGGCTCGCGGCGCCGAGGGCGACGCACAGGGCGCCGAGGGAGGAGGCGCGGAGTTCGGGGACGCGCGGGCAGAGCCGGGCGAGCTCGGTGGCGAGCGGGTCCAGCAGTACGTCGGCCGCCTGGGAGAAGGCGCCGCCGAGGACGAGCACGCGGGGGTCCACGATCGCGATCGCCGTCGCGGCCGCCACGGCCATGGCGCGGGCATACTTCCGTACGGCGGCCCGCGCCGCCCGATCACCCGCCCGCGCGGCGGCAAACGCCTGCTCCGCCTTGTCCACAGTCGGAACATCATCCGGCACGACGCCATGCAAGAACTCGAGCGCCGCCTCCCAAGCAACCCCCTTCAACGCAGACATATCAGCCGCAGCCCCGAACGCTCCCCGCCGCAACCGCCCGTCCAACACCAGAGCCAGCCCAGTACGGCGCCCCGCGTGCAGAAACACCATGTCCGCGAGGTCGGGGGAGGGCGAGGAGCCGTGGCGTTGTTCGGCCAGGGCGGCCAACTGGCTGTCGTTGTCGGCTACGGAGAGGCGGGTCTTGAAGTGGGCGGGGAGGTTGGTGCCGGCCCAGTCGGGGATGGCGTTGGCGCGGGTGACGGTGCCGGTGGTGTCGACCAGGCCTGTGGTGCCGGCGCCGACGGCCCAGACGCGCGACACCGGTACGCCCGCAGCAGCAGCGCACTCGGCGATTACCTGGTCGGCTGCGGCGAGGCGCTTGTCCCGTGGTGTCTCGGGTGTGACCGCATGCCTCGTGTTCGCGAGCAGTTGGCCGTCGAGGTCGGTCAGCACCCCGCGGACGGAGTACGCCCCGATGTCCAGCCCCACGACGTACCCGGCCCTTGCCCGGAACCGGTAGCTCCGCGCCGGTCGCCCGCGCCCGCGGATCGCCGGGCTCTCCTCGACCAGCCAGCGCCGCTCCACCAGACTGGCCAGCACCTCTTCGACAGCCGTACGCCCGAGACCGCTCTGCTCGACGATCTGCGCGACCCGCGCCGCACCCGCGGACCGCACCGCGGCCAGCACCGCGCGCTCGTTCAGCTGCCGCAACCGGGACTGATCCGCACCGTCCGACCCCATGATCGAGCCAGCTTAGAGGACCGCACTACATCGCCGGACGTACGCCGGGTGTCGCCGCCCGGCCGATGCGGGCCGACGGCACCGTCCCGGACGCTTGGACACAAGCCGAAGGGAAGACGGATGAATCACAACAACAGGTTCCCGGCCACCGACATGCCGGCCTGGCTGGTGCTCGCGCTCGTGGCGCTCGGGATTCCGCGGACGGTCCTGGCCGATCTGGACGTCGTACCGCCGGAGAGCGGGCTGCTCTACTACTGCCTCGCGCTGATCCCGTTCGCGGTCTGGCTCGTCGTGGCGATCCGGCGCCGCAGCCGCCGTCCGCTGGCGGACTTCCTGATGGTCGGCGGCCTGTACGGCGTATCGCTCGCGATCGTCCACCAACTGATGTGGACCGACGGCCTGGCGCTCCGGCACCTCGGCATCGCGATGCTGATCGGCCTGGGCACGGGTCTGATCGTCGGCCTGGTCGCCCTGGCCGCCAACCTCTGGCGCTCGAAGCGGGCCGTTCAGCGATAGGCGATCGTGGTGACGAGCGCGGCCGCGCAGGCTCCGAAGTACAACGACCACGGGCCGAGGCTGAGGTCGTGCACCCGCAGGTGCGCGACCAGCGCGCCGAGGAAGTAGATCACCAGCCCCGCGGCCGCGAGCAGGCCGAGCGCCGGTACCGCGAGACCTGCGAGCAGGCCTGCCGCGCCCGCGCCGAGCAGCAACCCGAAGGGCAGGATCCACTTGTGGTCGACGCGCACCTTGTCGGCCTGGGACTTCGGGTACGCGTGCCCGATGACGTTGGCGATCGCGGCGCTGCCGGTGAGCGCGACAGCGAGCAGCGTGCAGGCGAGATAGGCGGCGTACACAAGGTCTCCGATCCGTGGAGGGCAGTGGGTCGCCTCACGGACGAGACAGCTACGCCGGATGTGACATCAGGCCGGTGAGCTTCGTCGGATTGCTGACCACGTGCAGCGTGTGCACGCCGCCGTCGACCAGGTGCAGCGTGACCGCGAGCACCGGGCCGTCGGCCGACCGGACGACGAGGCCGGGAGCGCCGTTGAGCTCCTCGATCCCGACCGACGACCCGGCCGGCCTCCGCCCGGACAGCACGACGAACGCGCGCGCGACGTACAACGGGCCGTGGATCGGTTTGCGCGGGGCGCCGGTGAGCCCGCCGCCGTCGCTGATCAGCGTGACGTCCGGCGCGAGCACCGCCATCAGCGCCTCGACGTCGCCGTCCATGGAGGCGGCGAGGAACTGCTCGGTCACCTGCCGCTGGGTCGCCCGGTCGGTGTCGTACCGGCGGCGGCGCGCGGCGACCGCCGTACGCGCCCGGTGCGCGAGCTGACGGACGGCCGGCACCTGACGGCCGAGGATTCCGGCGATGTCGGAATAGCTGTAGCCGAAGGCTTCGTGCAGCACGAAGACCGCGCGCTCGATCGGCGACAGCGACTCGAGGACCAGCAGTACGGCGGTCGACACGTCGTCGGCCTGTACGACGTGATCAGCCGTGTCGGGCGTGGTGAGCATGGGTTCCGGAAGCCACGGCCCGACGTACGACTCACGGCGTACGGCGGCGCTGCGCAGCCGGTCGATCGCGAGCCGCGTCGTGACCCGGACCAGGTAGCCCTCGGCGTCCTCGACCGTGTCGGTGTCGACGCGGCTCCAGCGCAGCCAGGCCTCCTGGACCACGTCCTGTGCGTCGGCGACACTCCCCAGCAACCGGTACGCGACGGCGTACAACAGCCCGCGATGCTCGGTGAACCGAACCGTCGCCGCCTCCATGCGCGCAACGATAACCGTGCTCGACAGGACCTAGGCGCGCGGGACCGGGGCGTGCCAGCCGCGGAGGATGGCGAGGAGGCGCCAGGTGACGGCGACTGTGGCGGCGACGATCGCCACGGGAGTGGCGGGGAACTCGAGTTCGTGGCCGACGACGGCGAGCGTGGCGCCGGCCGCGGCGGGGATCGCGTACAGCTCGCCGGGGCCGAACACGGTCGGGACCCGTTGTACGACGACATCGCGGAGGACGCCGCCGCCGGCCGCGGTCACGATCCCGAGCAGGATCGCCGACAGCGGACCGACGTCGAACTGGAGAGCCTTGAGCGATCCGGCGACGCAGAAGAGTCCCAGCCCGAACGCGTCCATGACGTCGACGGTCCGCTCCCGCCGCGCGACGGCCGGGTGGAACCAGAACGTCGCCAGCGCCGCGATCACCGGCACCAGCAGATAACGCCAGTCGGCGAGCGAGGCGGGCGGCACGGCGCCGATCAGGATGTCGCGGATCCAGCCGCCGCCCAGCCCGGTCAGCGCCGCCAGCGCCAGCAGCCCGACGATGTCCAGGTTCCGCCGGACCGCGAGCAACGCACCCGAGATCGCGAACACCAGGATCCCCGCCAGATCGAGCACGAGCAGAAGCGACTCCATGCGCACACTCTCTCGCGCGAATCCCTCCCACCACCCCACCGGGTCGGCCCAGGAGTTCGTCGCCGACACTGATGAGGGTCGAACGGAGGAGACGACGGGTGTCGCCGGAGGTTCTGCTGCTCGGTGGAGTGGTACTGCTCGGAGCGCTGGTGCAGTGGCTGACAGGGATGGGGTTCGCGCTCGTCGCGGTGCCCGCACTGGTGATGGTGCTGGGGCCCGTGGACGGGGTCTCGCTGGCGAACTGCGGGGCGGGTCTGGTGTGTGTCGCAGGACTGGCGCGAGGTTGGCGGCACGTGCGGTTGCGGGCGATGGTTCCGCTGCTGGTCGCGGCTGCAATCACGGCACCGGTCGGCGCCTGGTTCTCCCGGGCTCTGCCCGGGCCGGTGCTGCTCGTGGTGATGGGCAGTCTGGTGACGGTGACGGCGGCACTGCTGCTCAGCGGCCTGCGGGTGCCGGCGCTCAAAGGCCTCGCCGGTGCTCTGACGGCAGGGGCGACCGGCGGTTTCATGAACACGGCGGCCGGACTGGGTGGTCCACCGGTTTCGCTGTACGCCGTCAACGCGAACTGGACGATCCGCGAATTCGTACCGAACGCACTGTTCTACGGCGCCGTCGTCAACGTCTTCTCGCTCGTCACCCGGGGCGTCCCGCCGCTCGCCGACCGGGAGTGGGTCGTGGTCGGCCTCGGGCTGCTCGGCGGTGCGGGCGTCGGTGCGTTGCTGGCGGGCCGCATCCCCGACCGGACGGCGCGCCTCCTGGTGCTGTCCCTGGCCATCGGTGGCGGCGTCGTCACCGGGCTGAAGGGAGCGTTCGCGCTGTAGAACCGAGCCGGATCGGATCTGTTCGAGTGTGAACGGTGGGTTTCGGGTGTGGGGTGGGTGGCCTACGGTGGGCGGGTGTCGGTTGCTGGGCGATGGGCGTCGGTTCCGCCGGAGGTACGGCGGCGCGGGGTCGGTGGAGCTGCTTCGCTGCTCGGCGTACCGGATGTCGGAGATCGGGGTGCGTGGGAGTCCGTAGACGCCGGCACGGTCGACGGGGTGCTGGCGGAGGCTGCGGCTGATCGGGCGTTGCCTTGGCCGCGGACCGTGTTGTCGGACTATGCCCGGTACTGGCGGGACGGCGTACGCGTTGCCTACGAAGGGCCCGCGGGCGAGCTTCGGCGGCGGACGAGTACGGCGGTACTCGCCGCGGCGATGTCAGGTGAACACCTGGACGAGGCCGCGGACGGCCTGCTGATGCTGTGTGAGCAGACCACGTGGTGCTGGGCCGCGCACGAGTCGTTCGCGACCGCCCGTGGCGAGGTCGTGGCCGATCCGGACGATCCGTACGTCGACCTGGGCGCGGCCGAGACCGTCCAGCTCCTCGCGTGGGCGGACCTGGTGCTCGGACCCGCACTCGACGAACGCGTGCCCGGACTGCGACGCAGGCTCCGCCGCGAAGCTCGCATCCGGGTGTTCCAGCCGTTCCTCACCAACCGCGACTGGCACTGGCTCGGTTTGGACGGACGCCTGCACAACTGGAGCCCGTGGATCCAGGGCCACATCCTGAGCGCGGCCCTGCTGCTCGAGCCTGACCCCGAGACCCAACTCCAGCTGGTCGACGCGGCCGTCGACGGTCTCAGCCGGTACCTCGACGCGATGCCGGCCGACGGCGGGTGCGACGAGGGTTACGCGTACTGGTGGAACGGCCCGGCGCGCCTGGTGGAGGCACTGGAGCTGCTCGACCGGATCACCGACGGCGCGCTGGACCCGTGGCAGTGCGAGCCGCTGGCCGAGCTGGCGCAGTACCCGCAACGCATGGCGCTCGGCGACGGCTGGTACGTCAACGTCGGCGACGGCCCCGCCCGCCCGAACCCGCGGCAACCGTGGCACGTGCTGCACCGCTGGGGCCGCCGTCTCGGCAACCCGGACGTGACAGCCTTCGCTGCGGCGCATCGCGACGAGCCGCTGTCACCCGCGCTGGGGCTCGGCCGCGTGCTCATCGGCCTGTTCGACCGCGAGTGGTGGTCAGCCGCCGCGCAGCCACTGGAGCTTCCGCGCTCGACCTGGCTGCCCGACACCGAGCTCCTGGTCGCACGCGAGGCCGGACTGACGCTCGCCGTCAAAGGCGGGCACAACGACGAGAACCACAACCACAACGACGTCGGCTCGTTCGTCGCCGCGGTCGATTCAGTGCCGGTGCTCGTGGATCTCGGGCAGCCGACCTACACCGCTATCTCGTTCTCACCCCGGCGCTACGAGCAGTGGGTGGTGCAGAGCGCCTGGCACAACGTCCCGCTGGTCGACGGCGCGGAGCAGGCACCCGGCGCCGAGCACCGTGCCGAAGACCTGCAACCGGAGGAAGACCAGCTCACGCTGACGCTCCCTGGTGGAGTGGTACGGCGAACCGCCGCACTGGACCGGGATACTGCAGCGATTCGGGTGACGGACACGTGGCAGGACGGCCACGCGATCGTCGAGCACTTCGTCATCGCCGGTACGCCGCATCACCATCGCGCGGGCGAACTCGTCGTACGCAGCCTGTCCGGGGCCTTGGTCAAGTTGTCGTGGGACGCCGAACTCGGGCCTGGGGACCTGGAACGCCGTGCAGTCGACGACGAGTTGCTCGAAGCCGTCTGGGGACCGGAAGTCCACCGGCTGGCGATCGACGCGGCCGGCCCGACGAGTTTCGAGCTCACTGTCAGCAGGTTCGAGGAGACGCTGTGACGAACGCGCCGTACACCGGCTACACCCGCGCGACCTGGGAGCGCACCGCGGACGACCTGCTGCTCGCGCTGCGGCCGTGGGCCTCAATGGACCACGCGCGCATCGACCTGCCCGGGAAACCGAGTGCGTACGGCCCGGACAGCGACTCGCTCGAGGCGTTCGCGCGCTCGTTCCTGCTGGCGGCCGCGCGCCTGCGTGGTGCCGAAGGCAACGACCCGCAGCACTTCGCGGAGTGGTACGCGGCCGGGCTGAAGGCCGGCACCGACCCAGGGTCGCCGACTGCGTGGCCGCGCCCCGACCGACTCGGTCAGGCGAAGGTCGAGGCCTGCTCGATCGCCCTCGGCCTGCACCTGTCCAGGCCGTGGCTGTGGGACAAACTGTCGTCCACCGACCAGGAACGCGTCGTCGACTGGCTGGGCACCGTGGTCGGCGAGCAGTATCCGCCGATCAACTGGGTCTGGTTCCAGATCGTCGTGGAGACGTTCCTGAAGGAGGTCGGCGGGCCGTGGTCGCGCGCCGACCTCGACAGCGGCCTCGCGGTGCACGAGAGCCTGTACCGCGGCAACGGCTGGTATGCCGACGGACCCGAGCGCGCGTTCGACCACTACAACGGCTGGGCGCTGCACGTCTACCCGTTGCTCTGGGCAAGCATGGACGAGACGCTCGCCGACCCGGAGCTCGTCACGCAGTGGCGGCAGCGGCTGCGCGACTTCCTGAACACCGCCGTACACCTGGTCGGTGGGCACGGCGCGCCGCTCGCGCAGGGCCGCAGTCTGACGTACCGGTTCGCCGCGGCCGCGCCGTTCTGGGTTGGTGCGATCACCGGCGCGACCGACCTCCCGCCGGGACAGCTCCGGCGCGCGGCGTCCGCCATGCTCAAGCACTTCCTCGACCGCGGTGTCCCCGACGAGCGCGGCCTGCTGAACCTCGGCTGGTACGGCGAGAACCCGGCGATCGCGCAGTCGTACTCGGGACCGGGATCGCCGTACTGGGCGGTGAAAGGCATGCTCGGCCTGATGCTCCCCGCGGACCACCCGGTGTGGACCGCGGACGAGGAGCCGCTGCCCGTCGAGACCGGCGACTTCACCCTGCGGCTGCCCGAACCGGGCTGGCTCGTCAGCGGCACCCGAGCCGACGGCATCGTCCGGATCGTCAACCACGGCACGGATCACTCGACCGCCGGCGACCGTCGCGCGGACTCACCGTTGTACGCGCGGCTCGCCTATTCGACGCACACCCTGCCGCAGTTCGAGGCGCCGTCGTGGGCGCAGCCGCTGGACAACAGCATCGCCGCCGTGCATCCGCACTACGGGTTGTCGCATCGCAACGGCATGACCGTTGCCGCACCCAACGTCTCGGTCGTCGACGCGCACTGGGTGCTGACCGCCGAGGACCACAGCCCGGAGCACGGCTCGGGCCGCGGCGGGACCGTGATCGACGGCCCGCGCCTGACCACCGGCTCTTTGCTGCGGGGCAGCCATGAAGTCCGAGCGGTACGCGTGGCAAGCGACGTGCAACCGGACTGGCTGATCGAGGTCAGCGGCTGGCCCGCCACCGGTGACCTCACCTCGACGGTCTCGGACGTCGTCGGCCTCGAGCACGCCGAGCTGCGCGAGCTCACGCCCGGCACGGTCGTACCGTTCGTCCGCGGATCCCTCGAGCCCGGCAAGCTGTACGTCGCCGTGGTCACGCTCGCCGGCGCCGCGCCGGAGCCGGCGCCGACGGTCCGTGTCGATGGCACCCGCATCGAGGTCACCTGGACCGACGGCACCGCGGAGTACCTCGAAGTCTAAAGGCACTCTAGGAGCGGGCGAACGGCATCGAGGAGTCGCGGATGATCAGCTCCGGCGTGATCAGCACCCGCTGCGTCGGTCGCCGGCGCCCCTCGAGCAGCCGGGCCACCATCATCTCGACCGCGGTCCGGCCGACCATCGGCTTCGGCGGGCGGATCGCGGTCATCGACGGCTCCGCGAGCTGCGCGACTTCGTCGTCATAGGCAACGATCGCCATGTCCTCCGGGATCCGCATCCCGGCCTCGATGCAGTACTGCGCCACGGACATCGCGTCGGGGTCGGAGTGCACGACGAGCGCGGTCGTCGCGGTCGCCGCACACCGCTCGAGCAGCTGGCCGATGATCTCGCGGTGCCCCGGCTCGTCCATCCGGACCGACTCGCGGACGACCATGTCGGCGGGAATTCCGAGGTCCGCGCAGACCAGGTCCCAGCCCTGGGCGAGGTGCGCGGACGTCGGGCTGCCCTTCGACAGCACCAGCCCCATCCGGCGATGGCCCTGGTCGTACAGGTGCCGCACCGCGAGCTCGACCCCGAGCGCGTGATCGCTGCGCACCCACTCGAGCTGGTGGCTGGTCGGTGTCCAGCGCGGCGGCTGCCGCTCGACGAGGATCACCGGGACCGGGAGTTCGCCGATCCACTGGATCATCTCGCCGACGTCGGCACCCTCCAGGTTCGGCGCGAGCAACAGCCCCTGGACCTGCTGGGCCTCGATCAGCCGCGAGATCTGCCGCTGGTCCTCGGCCCAGTCGTACGTCGACCCGCGCAGCTGGATCGCGACGCCGTGGGCCGCTGCCGCCGAGCGCGCACCGCCGACGATCGGCGGCCAGTAGTAGTCCAGCGAGGGCACCACCATGCCGATCGAGAACCGCGGCGCAGTCGCCGTACGCCGCCGGGCCGGTGCGCTGGGCGCCAGCTCGGTCGGTAGCGTGGCGCCGCCGTGCACCTTGGTGAGCAGGTTCTGCGCGGCCAGGGCGGCGATGTCCCGGCGGATGGTCAGCTCGCTGACGCCGAGCAGTTCGGCGAGCTCCTTGACCCGCACGGCGCCGTGCCGGCGGAGCTCGTCCAGCACCCGCTCGTGACGCTGCAGACCGAACAGCCGGTCGTCGGGCACCGCCACCACCTCCGATGTTCGACTCTGAACGTTTCCGATCATTCGCGGACGACCCGTAGATGATCTGAACGGGCCCGTCATCTCATGTTCACATGACCGCAACGGTAACCGCTCTCCAGAGCGCTCGGCCAGTCCCGGGGCTCCGCCGGTGAGCAGGCCACGGGGACTGATCGTGATGAACCAGGACGCCTTCGCCGCGCACTTCGACGCCGCGCGCCTCGAGCGGGTCCGCACCCTGGTCGACCTTCCGGACCGCACCTGGACCGACGAGCTCGACTCGCCGCGGTCCCGCGCGGAGCTGGCGTCCGCGGAGGTCCTGGTCACGTCCTGGGGCGTACCGCGGCTCACCGCCGACCGGCTCGCGGTGGCGCCGCACCTGCGGGCGGTCTTCCACGCGGCCGGCAGCGTCCGCCCGTTCGCCGACGAGGCGCTCTGGGCGCGCGACATCGTGATCACCAGCGGCGCGGACGCGAACGCCGTACCGGTCGCGGAGTACACGCTCGCGGCGATCATCTTCGCGGGCAAAAAGGCCCCGTTCCTGGCGGCGGACGCGAGTACGGCGTACCGCGGCTGGAGTCACCTCGGCGGGTTCGGGGACCTGTCGAACTTCCGCCGCACGATCGGCATCGTCGGGTTCTCCCGGATCGGCCGCCGGGTGGTGGAACTGCTCCGGACGCTCGACGAGCCGACCGTCCTGGTCTCCGACCCGTACGCCGACCCGGCCGAGGTGGCCGCCGCCGGTGCCGAACTCGTCGACCTCGCGGACCTGCTGCCGCGCGTCGACGTGCTGTCCCTGCACGCCCCCGAGCTGCCGTCGACGCATCACCTGATCGGCGCCGCCGAGCTGGCCCAACTGCCGGACCACGCGACCGTGGTGAACACCGCGCGCGGCAGCCTGGTCGACTCGGCCGCGCTCGCCGCCGAATGCCGGACCGGGCGGCTGTACGCGATCCTCGACGTCACCGACCCGGAGCCGCTGCCGGCCGACTCACCGTTGCGCACGGCACCGAACCTGATGATCACGCCGCACATCGCCGGCTCCCTCGGCACCGAGGTGCACCGGCTGACCGACCACGCCCTGGACGAGCTGACCCGCTGGCTGGCCGGCGACCCGCTCCGGGCCCGCATCACGGCGGAGACCTTCCCGCTCACCGCCTGAACCACCCACCACCCCGCAGTACGAAGGAGATCGTCGTGAAGCGACACCTCATTTCCACCCTCGCCGCCACGGCGGCGCTGGCGTTGCTGACCGCCTGCGGTGGCGGCGGCGACGCCGGCCAGGCGGCCGACGGTCCGCAGACCATCAAGGTCGCGCTCTGGAACTACGCGACCACCCCGGAGTTCAAGGCGCTGATCGACGGCTTCCAGTCGGCGAACCCGGACATCAAGGTGGAGCCGGTCGACATCCTCGCCGACGACTACCCGCAGAAGGTCACCACGATGCTCGCCGGCGGCGACACCACCGACGTACTGACGATGAAGAACGTCATCGACTACTCGCGGTTCGCGACCCGCGGCCAGCTGCTCCCGCTGACCGACGAGGCGAAGAAGCTCGACCCCGCGCAGTACTCCGGCCTGAACGCCTACGACCTCGAGGGCAAGTACTTCGCGCTGCCGTACCGCCAGGACTTCTGGGTCCTCTACTACAACAAGACGCTGCTGAAGCAGGCCGGCGTACCGGAGTCGAAGCTGCAGAACCTGACCTGGACCGACTACGCCACGCTGGCCAAGAGCCTGACCAAGGGCGACGGCGCGTCGAAGGTGTACGGCGCCTACCAGCACACCTGGCGTTCGGTGGTCGAGGCGACCGCGGCCGCGCAGACCGGCGGCAACCTGCTGGGCGGCGACTACGGGTTCTTCAAGGACCAGTACCAGCTGACGCTCGACCTGCAGAAGGACGGCGTACTGATGCCGTGGGCAACGGCCAGGAGCCAGAAGATCACGTACAACACGATGTTCTCCACCGGCAAGGCCGCGCTGATGCCGATGGGCACCTGGTACGCCGCGACGCTGCTCGCCGACGTCAAGGCCGGCAAGACCAAGGTCGAGTGGGGCGTCGCGCCGCTGCCGCAGCGCGAGAGCGGCAAGGCGACCACGTTCGGGTCCCCGACGGCGTTCGCGGTGAACAAGAACTCCAAGCACACCGACGCCGCGAAGAAGTTCGTCGAGTACGCCGCCAGTGAGGCCGGCGCGACCGCGGTCGCGAAGGTCGGCGTCACGCCGTCGTTGCAGAGCCAGAAGATCCTCGATACGTACTTCGGCCTGCCCGGCGTCCCGCAGGACGAGGTCGCGAAGAAGGCGTTCAAGCCCGGCGAGGTCGTGCTGGAGATGCCGGTCAGTGACAAGTCCGCGGACATCGACCAGATCCTCACCGAGGAGCACGAGCTGATCATGACGGGGCAGAAGTCCCTCGACGCGGGCCTGAGCGAGATGTCCAAGCGCGTCAAGAACGAGGTCGGCTGAGCGAATGGCTGAGCAAGTAGCCGCGAGAGTTTCCACGCCGGCGCGGGCCCGCCCGCGCCGGCGGCGCAGCAGCACCTGGGTCGGCTGGAGCTTCATCCTGCCGAACTTCCTCGGCTTCGCGACGCTGACCCTGGTGCCGGTGCTCGCGTCGCTCGCGTTGTCGTTCCTGGACTGGGACTCCTACAGCACGCCGCGCTGGGTCGGGCTCGCGAACTTCGAGCGGATGATCCACAACGAGACGTTCTGGACCGCGCTGCGGAACACGGCGTACTACGCGGTCGGGCACGTCCCGCTCACGCTGGTCGCGGCGCTCGGGTTCGCCGTCCTCCTCAACCAGAAGCTGCGGGCAGTGCGGTTCTTCCGGACCGCGCTGTTCTTCCCGTACATCACCTCGCTGGTCGCGGTGGCCGTGGTGTGGAACATGCTGCTCAGCCCGGACCTCGGCCCGGTCAACCAGTTGCTGCGGGCGATCGGCGTCGACAACCCGCCCGGCTGGACCACGTCGACCACGTGGGCGATGCCGGCCGTGATCATGGCCAGCGTCTGGCGCGACCTCGGGTACTACATGATCCTCTACCTGGCCGGGCTGCAGACGATCCCGGCGGAGCTGTACGAGGCGGCGCAGGTCGACGGGGCGAGCGGCTGGCAGCGGTTCTGGCACATCACGGTGCCGTCGCTGCGGCCGACGACGTTCTTCGTGCTGATCATGCTGACGATCTCGAGTTTCAAGGTGTTCGACCTGGTGCAGGTGATGACCGAGGGCGGGCCGGGACGGGCGACGCTGGTGCTGTCCCAGGTGATCTTCCGGGAGGGCATCACCCAGGGCCGGTTCGGCTACTCGTCGGCGATCTCGATGGTGCTGTTCGTCATCGTGCTGACGGTCACGCTGGTCCAGTTCCGCCTGCAGCGAAGGAGTGAGCGATGACCGCGACCATCCGTCGTGGCGCGGCGTACGTGCTGTTGACCTGTCTGTCGCTGGCCGTGCTGGTGCCGTTCGCGTGGATGCTGTCCGCGTCGCTGAAGCTCGACAACGAGGTGTTCAGCGTGCCGATCCGGTGGATCCCGCAGGAGTTCCACTGGGACAACTTCACCCGGATCTGGGACCGGATCCCGCTGCTCACCTACCTGCGCAACTCGGCGTTCCTCAGCCTCGTGATCACGTTCCTGCAGGTGCTGACCGGGAGCTTCGCGGCGTACGGCTTCGCCAAGGTGCGGTTCCCCGGGCGGGACGCATTGTTCCTCGCCTACATCGCGACGATCGCGGTGCCGTGGCAGGCGTACATGGTGCCGCAGTACGTCATCATGCAGAAGGCCGGGCTGGTGAACACGCACCTGTCGCTGATCCTGCTGCAGGCGTTCGGCGCGTTCGGCGTGTTCCTGATGCGGCAGTACTACCTGACGATCCCCGACGAGCTGAGCGAGGCGGCGCGACTCGACGGGCTGAGTGAGTACGGCATCTGGGCGCGGATCATCCTGCCGCTGTCGAAGCCCGCCCTGGCGAGCCTGGCGCTGCTGACCTTCGTCAACACCTGGAACGACTACATGGGTCCGTTCATCTACCTGACCGACAACAACCTGTGGACCGTCCAGCTCGGGCTGCGGTCGTTCGTCGGGCTGTACGACGCGGAGTACGCGATGATCATGACCGGCTCGGTGCTGTCCGTGCTGCCGATCCTGGTGATCTTCCTGCTCGGCCAGAAGTACTTCGTGCAGGGCATCGCGACCAGCGGGATGAAGTGATGAGCTCGCCACTGGCGCGGGTCAACGTCCGCGCGGACGCCTGGGACCTGATCTGGTCCTTTGTGCACCGCGCGCTGCTGGTGAACGCGGTGCTCGCGCTCGCCGGATCGCCCCTGATGCTGGCGCTCGCGACGGTCGCGGACCCGTGGCACTACCCGGTGTTCTTCGCCGTCCTCGCACTCCCGCTCGGCCCGGCGGCGACCGCGGCGTTCGGTTACCTGGCGTACGACGATCCGCGGCCGCCGTCGAGGATCCTGCTCCGCGTGCTGCGGAGGACCTGGCGCCGGGCGTTGTGCACGTCGGCGCTGGCGCTCGGTCTGGTCGGCGTACTCGTCACCGACATCAGGGTCCTGGGCACCGCCATGCCCGGTGCGTTGCTCATCCCGATGCTGGCGCTGCTCGCACTCCTGGCCGGTGCCGCGACGCTGACCAGCTTGGTGCTTCTGGCAACGACCGACGACCTGCGGTACGCCGCCGTACTCCGCGCCGCCGTCTATGCGACGGTCCGCGGCTGGCCGCTCGCCGTACTCTCGCTCGTCGTGCTCGCGGCCGCCGCCGTCATCGTCAGCCAGGTCCCCCTGGCCGGCCTGGCGACGGCGCCCGCGTGCGCGCTGTGGGTCGTGCTGACCAACAGCAAGTTCCAGCTCGCCCGGGTGGTCAGAGCTCGGTAGGGCCGAGGTCGGCGGCGCCGGTGAAGGTGGCTGTCGTGGTCGGCAGAGTGTCGAGCTCGAGGACGACGAGGGTGTTGGTGCCGGAGCGCACCACGGGCGACGGCACGTAGAGCGTCGCCTGCGGGCCGCGGGACCAGTAGCGGCCGAGGTTGAAGCCGTTCAGCCAGGCGATGCCCTTGCCCCAGGCATCCGTCCTCAGGAACAGGTCGGCCGGGTCGTCGAGCTCGAACGTCGCGCGCCAGACCGTCGGCCCCGGGACGAGCGCCGCCGGAGTGCAACCGGCGGAATCCCACAGCTGCGGGAGCCGTTCGAGGTCGATCGCGCACGCCGACCAGCCCGTCAGCTCGTCGGCGCCGAGCCGGACCGGTCCGATCAGGCCCTTCGGCTCGCCGATCCGCGGGCCGTAGTTCACCCGGCCCTGGTCCTCGACCACGAGCTCGAGCCGGCCGCGGCTGTGCGGCAGCATGATCGCCCGCTCGCGGCGTTCGCGCTCCAGGATCCCGACCGGCGCACCGTCGAGGAACACCTGCACCCGGTCGCGCACCTCGCCGAACGACAGCAGGGCGGGACCGCCGCCCGTCAGCTCGGTCCGGAAGATCGCGATCCGGGCGTCGAGATCGTCGAGCGTCGGCACCGCCTCGTGGTCCGACCAGGTGCCCGGTGCCGCGGTGAGCAGCCCGATCGGATCCGCCAGCCGCGCGGTCAGCTCCGGCGCCGCGGCCACAGGTTGCGGCGGCACGGCGTCCGGTACGTCGGCGTACCGCGAGATCACCTCGCGGAACGCGTGGAACTTCGCGGTCGGGTTACCCGCCTCGTCGAGCGGGGCGTCGTAGTCGTACGACGTGACCGTCGGCTGGTAGATGCCCTTGTCGTTGGCGCCGCTCGTCAGCCCGAAGTTCGTGCCGCCGTGGAACATGTAGATGTTCACCGAAGCGCCCGCCGCCAGCAGCGCGTCCAGTTCGGCCGCGGTCTCGGCGACGCCGGTCGTGTGGTGCGGCCCGCCCCAGTTGTCGAACCAGCCGTCCCAGAACTCCATGCACATCAGCGGTCCCTCGGGCTGGTGCCGCCGCAGCGCCGCGAGCCGTTCACCGACGCGCGACCCGAACGACCCGGTGCGCAGGACGCCGTCCAGGCCGCCGGCCTCGAGCATCGCGTCGATCGGCTGGTCGACGGTGCACAGCGGGACCGTGATCCCGGCGCCGCGGATCGTCTCCGCGATCGCCTTCAGGTAGGTGCTGTCGTTGCCGAAGGCACCGTACTCGTTCTCGACCTGGACCAGCAGCACCGGGCCGCCGCGGTCGAGCTGCAACGGCCGCACGATGTCCAGCACGTTCCGCAGATACTCGGTGACGGCGGCCATGAACTTCGGCTCGTACCGGCGTACCTCGGCGCCCGCCTCCTGGAACAGCCAGGCCGGCAGGCCGCCGTTGTCCCACTCCGCGCAGATGTACGGGCCGGGACGGACGATCGCGTACAGGCCGGCCGCGGCCACCTCGCGCAGGAACCGGTCGAGGTCGAGCATCCCCGAGGTGTCGAAGACGCCCGGCCGCGGGCTGTGCGCGTTCCACGGCACGTAGGTCTCGATGGTGTTGAGTCCCATCAGCCGGGCCTTCTCGATCCGGTCCGACCAGGCGTCCGGGTGCACCCGGAAGTAGTGCAGGGCGCCGGACAGGATCCGGAACGGCCGGCCGTCGAGCAGGAAGTCGGACGTGCCGATCGCGAGGTCTGGCATGGAAGCTCCTGTTCGGGGTTGTTTACGTAAACATACCCCAGCTTCGCTACCGGGGTGGTGGGGCAGTGCTGGCGCGGACAACCAGCGGTGCCGCGACCGTGCGGTGCAGGTCGACCAGCTCGCGGCGGTCCTTCAGCTGCCGCATGAGGATCTCGACGAGCTCGTTGCCGATCTGCTGGAACTCCTGCCGCACGGTCGTCAGCGGCGGCCACAGGTGCTCCGCCAGGTCGATGTCGTCGAAGCCGACGACGCTGACGTCCGCGGGCACCCGGCGACCGGCCTCGTGCAGCGCGTGGACCAGGCCGCAGGCCATCTCGTCGTTCGCGGCGAAGACAGCGGTGATGTCGTCGCGCTGGGCGAGCTCCTTCCCTAGTTGGTATCCCGAGCCGGCCGACCAGTCGCCCCGCACCAGCGGTGGTACGTCGCGGCCGGCGTTGCGCAGGGTCTGTTCCCAGGCCGTCGCGCGGAGGGCGGCCGGCCCGGAGTCGTCCGGGCCCGCGATGTGGTGGACGGTGCGGTGGCCGAGCTCCAGCAGGTGCTCGACCGCCGCGCGGCTGCCGCCGGTCTGGTCCGCGCCGACCGCCGGATGGTGCCCGACGAACCGCGAGTCGGACACCACGACCGGCATCGTCGGCGGCAGCGCCAGAGCCGTCGGGGTCGCGGTCTCCGCGCGGATGATGACGAGTCCGTCGATCGCCTGGTGGCTGAGTTGCTGCACGGCCTCGCTGACGTCGCTGGACGACGGTGTCTGGACGTCGACGAGACTGACCGAGTAGCCCTCGCGCCGCGCCGCCTCGATGACCGCTTCGATGGTCTTCGACTCACCGGTGCGGATCACCCGGTGGGCGATCAGGCCGATCGAGCGGAAGTTCCCGCGGCGCAGCGCCCGGGCGGCGTGGTTCGGCGCGTAGCCGAGCTGCCGCATGGCTTCGAGGACCCGCTCCCGGGTCTCCGGCCGGACCGGCTCCGACCCGGTCGACACCCGCGACACGGTCTGCGCCGACACGCCCGCCAGGCGGGCCACGTCACCGATGGAGGGCCCCGATTTCGGGTGACCCTTCACGCCGCGGCGCGGCCGCCTGACCTCGTTCGACATGGCATCAGCATAAGTGCGGCGACTACGCCGTACGGGCGATCAGCAGCCAGCTGACCTGGATGTCGGGTGACCTGGTCGGCGCGATCGACACGGTGATCTTGCCGTCCGCTCCGACCTGGACTCCGCCGTACGACGCCGCGACGCCGGTTGCGGTGAACAGGCGTTGCTGGTCGACGACAGTGCCGTTCACGCTCACCTCTGCCGCGCGGTTCGCCCACGGCCACGGGTCGTAGTACCCGGCGTGGACCGTGTACGTGCCGGGCTCCAGGTTGCCGAAGGTGTAGACCAGCGGCTCGTGGTTCTTGGCGTACCGCAGGGTGGTGTAGAGGTCGCCGGTGCCGGCCGGTGCACTGGAACCCGTGTAACCCCAGGTGGTTCCCGTGCCGGGATCGGTGCCGAGCGGTTGTTCGGGTGCCGAGTTGAGCAGGGGCTGCTCGGTGGTCGCCGCCTGGGTCAGGCGCGTCCAGTCCGGTGTGGCGGTTCCGCCGGCGTTGACGGCGTACCGGAGACCGTGGGGTACGACGACGACCGCGCGGGTGAACGTCCTGCCGTCGGACAGGGTGCCGCGCAGGCTCGCGGGTCCCGGCTGCGCGATGGTCGACGCGTCCCAGGTGACCGGCACCTGCGACGAGCCATCGGCTGTCGTCACCTTGACCGTGCTCGGCAGGCTGCTCGGGTCATTGAGCCAGACCGTTTCCGGGATCGCGCTGGTGACGGTCCACCGTGTGTACGGCGTGAGGTCCTTCAGCGTCCACTCGGTGTCCGGGCCGATCGTCAGGCTGCCGCCCTCACCGAACTTCATCGGCATCCAGACGTACGGCGAGTTCGCGAGGTCGCTCGGCGTCCACCGGTCGCCCATGAACAGGAACTTGTTGCGCTTCTGGTCGACCGGGACCACGTTCGTGCTCTGCGAGCGGTAGGTGTTCGCCGCGCCGGCGCCGGTGATCGGGTTCCCGCGGTCGGTGAACTGGCCGAGGATGTGCTGCGAGGTCGCGTACCGCGCGGGGTTCGGGTCCCAGCCCGTCGCGCCGGACGTCACCAGGTAGTAGGTGCCCTCGGACTTGAACATCGCCGGCGCCTCGCGCTGGTTGCACGCCAGCGTCCGGACGAAGTCCTTGCCCTGCACGGCGTTCTCCGGTGCCGCGGACAGGTACGTGTACGACCTGTTCAGCTTGGAGACGTACATCGTCCGGTTCTCCTCGGAGGAGTAGATGATGTACGCCGTTCCGTCGTCGTCCACGAACACGTTCATGTCCCGCGCCATCCCGCCCGCGGGGTCGAACGCCGACGACGTACCGCACCACGGCACCGAGTCGCTCGGCACCCGGTTCAGCCGGTACGAGTCGATCCACCGGAACGGGCCCTTCGGCGAGTCGGCGATCGCGACGCCGGCCTCGGCCCGGGCGTAGGTCGACGTACTGGTCGGCGACGACGGGCCGTCGGAGTGCACCCACATGACCCACTTCTTGGTGAACCGGTTGTACATCACCTTCGGGCGCTCGAGGATCGACGGCCGCGCCCAGCCGTCGGTACGGACGTCGTTGGTCGACAGGTCCCGCCAGACGACCTCCTTCTGCGCGGCCGAGTAGTCCTTGTAGAGCTTGGCGAAGTACTGGTCGTTCTCGAACTGGTCGGGCGAGCTCATCGCCCGCAGCGCGAGGCCCTGGTCCCGCCAGTTGTAGAGGTCGTACGACGAGTAGACGTGCACGCCCGGGCTGTTGAAGTACCCCTTGCTGCGGTCCTCGCCGTACCAGTAGTAGATACGGCGCCCTTCGGCGTCGGTGGCCGGTACGACCTGACCGCCGTGCGCCTGGACGACCTTGCCGCCGGTGTCCAGCCAGGGCTGTCCGGGGCGGAAGGAGTTGTACTCCTCGGGCGCCTCTGCCCGGGCGGGGCCGGCGAGGAGGCTCGCGCCCAGGGCGGCGAGCAGGACGCCTGTCCAGGTTCTTCGGAATCTCATGATCAGTCCCTCAGGTGGTCGGAGCGGGTCAGCCCTTGAGGCCGGTCTGGGCCACGCCTTGGACGAGGTAGCGCTGGAGGAACACGAACACCAGCACCAGCGGCAGGATCGAGACGGCTGCCGCCATGAACAGTTGCGGGATGTTGATGGTCTGCGCGGTGACGAACGTCGAGAGCGTGACCTGGACGGTCCACGCGCTCTGGTCCTGCGCCACCACGAGCGGCCAGAGGAACGAGTTCCAGCTGGCGATGAACGTGATCACGGCGATCGCGGCGATGAAGTTCCCGGAGTTCGGTACGACGATCCGCCAGAACGTCCCGCCGTACCCGAGGCCGTCGATCCGGGCCGCCTCCTCGAGCTCCTTGGGGAACGAGAGGAAGTACTGCCGGAACAGGAACACGGTGAACCCGCTGAACAGCGACGGGATGATCAGGCCGCGGTAGTCCGAGACCCAGCCGAGCCAGGAGACGATGACGAAGCTCGGCACGAACGTCACCGCGCCCGGGATCATCAGTGTGGCGAGGACGGCGTAGAAGACCTTGTTGCTGTGCGGGTGCTGGATCCGGGCCAGCGCGTAGCCGGCCAGCGCGCTGACCAGCAGGGTGCCGGCGGTGGTGAGGACCGCGACGATCGCCGAGTTCCGCAGCGAGCTGAGCATCGGGATCTCGGGGTCGTTGAACAGGTCGACGAGGTTGTTCCACTGCACGTCGGTGGGGAACAGCGTCCAGCCGGGTGCGGTGATGTCCTTCGTGCTGGCCAGACCGTTGCGGATCAGCAGGTAGAACGGGATCAGGAACAGCAGCGTCATCACGATCAGCACGGTCATGCCGGCGCCGTTCGCGATCCGTCCGGCGACGGTCCGTTGGTAGCCAACGGGTTGTTGAGCGTCCATGACGACCTCCTAGTCGCTGGGCCGGCCGAAGCCGAGCAGCTTGCCCTGCAGCACGGTGACGACGGCGATGATCGCGGCCAGGATCAGCGACCCGGCGCTGCCGAGGCCGAAGTTCTGCTGGCTGCCGAGCGCGAGCTGGTACAGGTAGACGAGCGGCGGGCGCGCGTACTCGACCGCGCCGAGCAGGTTGTAGAACTCGTCGAAGGCCTGGTACGCCGCGATCAGGCAGAGCAGCAGCACCGAGATCGAGGTCGGCCGGAGCAGCGGCAACGTGATGTGCCGGAACACCGGCCAGCCCGGCTTCGCCCCGTCGACGAACGCCGCCTCGTACAGCTCGGGATTGATGTTCTGCAGGGCGGCCAGGAACAGGATCATGTAGAACCCGGCCTGCAGCCACAGCCGCGCCGTCACGATCACCAGCCAGTACCACGGCGGATCCAGCGAGGACAGCCAGCTGATCGGCTCCACACCGATCCAGCCGAGCAGCGTGTTCGCCATCCCGAACCGGACGCCGTTGAAGATCGACAGCTTCCAGATGAGCGACGCGACGACGTACGAGCACGCGGTCGGCAGGAAGAACACCGAGCGGAAGAACGCCCGCGCCACCCGGACGCGGTTCACCAGGACCGCCAGGAACAGCGACAGCGCGAACGTGGTCGGCACGATCAGCACGGCGAACGCGGTGAAGGTGACCAGTGACGAGACGAACGCCTGGTCGCTGAGCATTGTCACGTAGTTGCCCAGGCCAACGAACTTGGTCGGGGTCACCGTGCCCTGCGCGTCGAAGAAGCTGAGGAACGCGCTCCAGATGATCGGGAAGTAGACGAAGACCGCCAGCCCGATCAGGAACGGCCCGACGAACAGCCAGAACGCGCGCCGCTGCCCGTGGATCGCCCGGGTCCGCCGCGCGGCCGGTGCGGATTTGGCTGCTGCCTGCGCGGGCGCCGCGGTGGTCTGCTGCGCCATCACCCGAAGATCTTGTCGAGCTCGGTGCCGATCTTCTTCACCGCGCCGGCCAGCTCGGTCTCCGGGTCGGCGCCCTTGCCGATCACCCGCGTCACGGCGTCGGTGAGCGCGGTGTTCATCGCCGGGGTCCAGTTCGGGTTGCCCTGGACGCCGTACTCCGTGTTCAGCTTCACCGACTCGGCGGCCGGACCGCTCTGCAGCTTCGAGGCCTTCGCGGCGAGGCTCTTCCGCGGCGGAATGTGGAAGCCGTAGCTGAGTGACCAGTCCTCCTGGAGGTCGGTCTTCTCCACCCACAACCACTTCGTGAACGCCTTCGCGGCGTCGACGTTCTTGGACTTCGCGCTGACGAACGCGGACCAACCACCGGAGATCACGGCCGGCTTGCCGCCGGTCGCGCCTGGGAACGGGAAGACGCCGATTTCGTCGGCGCCGAGCGCGGTCGTCATCCCCGGCACCGCCCACATGCCGATCCACTGCATCGCGCACAGGTTCTGGTTGATCGCCGACGGGTCCCACCAGTCGGTCGGCGCGCCGAGCAGCAGGCTCTTGTCGGCCGACAGCTTGCGGAGCTTGACCAGGACCTCGGCGACCTTCGCCGGGTCGAAACCGATCTTGTTCTCGGGCGTGAGCAGCCGCCCGCCGGTGGCGTAGACCGCGGCCGGGAACAGGCCGCCGCCGGTGTTGTTCGCGTCGTTGCCGGCGAACAGGCCCTTGACCGACTTGTCCGACAGCTCCTTGGCGGCCGCGATCAGGTCGTCGACGGTCTGCGGCGGCTTGATGCCCTTGGCCTCGAACAGGCTCTTGCGGTAGTAGATCATCTGCGGGTCGTTGATCATCGGGATCGAGTACAGCTTCCCGTCGATCGAGTTCGCGGCCAGGTCACCCTCGGCGTAGTCGTCCTTGACGTCGGCGATCAGGTCGTCGAGCGGCACGACCTGCCCCGAGCTGACCAGCGACCGCTCGAGGTGCCCCTCGAAGGCGTCCGGCCCGTTGCCGGACGAGAGCCCGCTGGACAGCTTGGCGGGGTAGTCGCCCGGGATCCACTGGATCTGCACGCCGGCCGCGGTGTACTCGGCGGCGTACCGCTTCGCGGCCTCCTGCGTCCCCTTCTCGCCGTACTGGTGGTACCACTGACTGAGCGAGACCTTGGCCCCGCCACCACCGGTGGCGGCTCCGGTTCCCTTGTTCGAGCCACAGGCACCCAGCGCTCCTGCGGCGGCCAGTCCGAGAGCGCCACTGAGCACAGCACGACGGGAGAGATTGGCAGGCGGGGTCATCTCATGCCTCCGGAAATGTTTACGTGAACAGAACGAGTGCCATGATTAGAGCGATCCGGCGGGGTCGCGTCAAGACCTCGGGGCTCACCAATCTTCCGGTGGGAATCTGCCTTGTTTTACGAGCGATCCGGCGAGCGTTGGCCGACCGGACGGACTGACCGCGCTGTCCTCTTGACGCGACTGTGGTCCCGGGTGCAGCATTCGGCGTTAGCGTAAACAGCGAACGGCCCGACCCGAGCATCTAGCTCGGCCCGGGCCGATCGACGGTGCGTTTACTTGGCGTAGGCCAGGGTCCCGAAGCCGGTCTGGTCGAAGCCGCCGCTGGTGGAGCCGTAGTCGCCGCCCCCGCCTTCGGGCCGCACCTGCGCGGCCATCGCGGAGATGTAGGGAACGGAGAGGTACTTGCGCCTGGTGTAGTGGAAGTGCAGGATCTCCCAGACCGGCCGGACCTGGCCGCGACTGGCACTGGAGATCACCGTGTGCTCCCGGTAGGCACAGTCCTGCCCGGTGCCCCAGGTGTACTTCGTGAACGGGACGTCCTGGCCGAGGTTGTACTTCGCGACGTACTGCGCGGCCTTGAGGAACCGGTTGTCGTCGTAGCCGTACAAGTCCTCGCCCTGGTTCCAGGCCATCTCGCAGAAGGCACCCAGCTGCCCGATACCCATCAGCGTGTGGCCCTGGTCCCGGCCGGCCTCCTGCCACTGCGCGAGGCCCTGGTCGTCGTACACGAACGGGATCGCGTGCCGGATCGAGCCGTTGCCGGCGCCGTTCTTGAAGTAGTTCACGGCCTGGTCGTACTTCGCCGCGTCGTCGCAGAGGATGCCGATGGCAAGGATCGAGTTCATCGTGCAGAGGTCCCAGTTGGCCCAGTAGTTCGTGATGCAGGCGTCGTTGTGGTTGACCAGGAACGAGTTGTTCAGCGGGTAGAAGACGTTCAGCATCATCGTCTTGAACCGGGCCAGGTCGAAGCCCGGGTAGTCGCGCATCAGCTCGGCCACGTTCGCGAACTGGTAGCCGTAGATGCCGGCCGCCAGGAACCGGTCCGCGTTACCCGTCACGGTGGTGAGCCTGGCGGACCAGGCGTTGAGGATGTTCCGGGCGCAGTCGCCGTGCGCGGTCGTGCCCTGGACGCGCCAGCGCAGCGCGTTCTGGTAGGCGGCGTGGATGTCGTTGTAGAGGATGCCGTAGTTCTCGCCGGTGCCGCCGCGGACGATCGTGGCCTGCGGGTTCGGCTGCCAGGTGGACTGCGCGTGCCCGTTGGCGACCAGCCGGTTCCAGCCGGACAGCCACGGGTCGTCGCCCGCGGCCACCCGGACCTTCGCGCGGTTGAGGTCACCCCAGTTGTGCAGCCCGCCGGGGTGGGTGAACGTGGCCGGCGCGGCGTCGGCCGGCCGGTCGAGTGCGGTGACGCCGGCGGTGGCCGTCAGTCCGGCCGCGGCCACACCTCCGGCGGCTTTGAGCAGGGTGCGTCGGTCGATCTCCTTCATGTGTCCTTCTCCTCGGGGCGATGGAGCGGTGGGCAAGGGTTATCGGGCCGCGGCGGCCTCCTCCGTCGTAAGGAAGCGCAGGTTGCGGACGTGGTCGTTGACGAACAGCGGCACGCCGTCGGAGGCCAGGTACCAGCTGGGCTTGCCGCCGCTGTCGCGGATGACGCGGCCGTTGACGACGAGGTTCTCGAAGGTGACGTCCTTGACGAGGTGCTCGGCGTCGAGACCGAGCATGACCGACATGCCGGCATGGGTGCCGGCGTAGGAGAGGTCCTTGATGTACACGGACTCGATGCCCCGGCCGGGCGCCGTGTTCCACTTCGGGTTGAAGGTGACCCGCAGGTGGATGAGCTGGCCCCAGCGGATGTCCTCCACGCGCATCCCGTCGACCTTCACGTCCCGTACGAGATTGCCGTCGCCGGGATTGATGGCGATGCAGCCCTGGTAGAGCAGCTGCGGCTCGCGGTGGTCGAGGATGTCGATGTTCTCGAAGCGTAGGTTCTCCAGGACCTCGGGAGCGGCCGGGTCGGGGTTGCCGTGGGTGCCGATGTTGATCGGGTGCGCGACGTCGGCCCACAGGGTGGAGTTCCGGACGGTGATGTTCCGGGTGTCGCCGTAGTAGTCCCAGCGGTGGGTGTAGAGCGCGATGCAGTCGTCGGAGTTGCGCAGGAAGACTCCGTCGATGGTGACGTTCTCGGAGCAGAAGATGTCGATGCCGTCGCCCCAGCCCAGGTGACTGAAGGAGCGCAGGCCGGTGATCCTGACGTTCTCCGACTCGGCGACCGTGATCGTGTTGTACCGGGGGTTGAGCACGGTGATGTCCTCGACCTGGACGTTCTGGGAGTCGTGGACGAGGATCGCGCCGCCGGTGGCGTTGTAGATCATGCCGCGGCCGATCAGCCGGGCGTTCTCGACGCCCTCGAAGACGACGTTCGAGGTGAGGACCGCGCCGCCGGCGAGATAGACGGTTTGGCCGCTGGCGACCTTCAGCGTACGGTCGGGATGCGTGTGGACGCCGGGGCCGAAGTAGATGACGTTCTTGTCGTTCTCATCGGGCCGCTCCGTCTCGATCGGGTTCGCGAACAGGTGCAGGCAGTCGAAGATCTTGTCGTCGACCTGGACGACCAGGTTGCGGGGCCGGTCGAGCGTGAAGCGCAGGGTGCTGCCCTGCACCTCCGGCGTGATGCCGTAGGAGTCGGGCCGGATGCGGGCCTTCTCGAAGGACCCCTTGGTATAGGTGACCTCGACCTCGACGGTGCCGGAGAAGTCGAAGGACGCCATCGAGGAGTTCTGGGCGGTGTTGCGGCCGGTCGCCGGATCGATCAGGGCGAGCTTGGCCAGGTAGACGCCGAGCGTTACCCACGCGCGGCCGGCCGGACGAACCTTCACGGTGAAGCCGGCGTTGGTAGGTACACCGAACGGGATCGGATAGCTGACGACCGTGCTCCCGGCGGCGGTCTGCTCTCCAGCGGCGGCGCGGCCGGCGCCGAGGACACCGGAGGCGGCGCCCACGAGGGCGGCGCCGGCCGCCTTGAGGGTCGTGCGGCGGGTGACTGACATGCTCATCAGCGGCTCCTGGTTCAGCTGATCGATACGTGGTCGAAGACGGTGGTGTTGAGGGCGAAGGGGTTGCGGGACACGACGGCGAGGCCGGCGTGGTACGGCGCGTCGCCGAATCCGGCGATCGCAGCCGGTGCCGCGAGCGGCGTCCAACTGGCGCCGTCGGCGGAGGTCTCGGCGGCGAAGGTGTCGCCGGTACGACGGAGCCGCAGCCATGTCGCGGCGCCGGTCGTCTCGGTGGTGACGAGCGTGGTCGCGACGCGCAGCCGGCGGACGAACTGCGACTTGTCACCGGTCAGGATCACGCCGGCCACCTGGTCGAACGGGGACAGCGACTTGGCCATGAGCAGCCCGATCCGCCCGCCCGGGTCGCTGCTCACGACGCGCGCGGTGATCGTCCGGTCGCCGGTGAGCAGCACGGAGGCGTACTGCGCCGTCATGCCCTGGTTGATGATATTCAGGTCGGAGCCGGCGCCGCGGACGACGAACCTGCCGTCCGCGTAGCTGGTGATGCCGGGCGTGCGGACCGCGACCGCGCCGAACGTGTCGAGCCGGCGTTCGTCGAGCACGTAGTCGCCGAGGTCGCGGTAGGCCCACGGTGCGGGCGGCGGCGCGGCGACCGTGAGAACGAGCTGTTTGTCGCTCGCGGCGGTTGCGTTGGTGGCAGTGACGGTGACGGTGAAGACACCTTGTGCAGAAGGCGTTCCCGAGATGATCCCGGTGCGCGGATCGGTGGCGAGACCGCCGGGGAGACCGCGTGTGGAGTAGCTGGTGGGGTCGTTGGTGGCCGCGATCCGGTAGTGGAACGGCTTGCCGACGTTGGCGTAGGCGGTCGCCGCGCTCGTGATCTCGGGCGCGGGCGGCGCCGGCATCGTCGCGGTCGCCTCCGCCGAGCACGGCCCCGCGCCCGCCACGTTGGTCTTCGCGACCGCGTAGTAGTACGTCGTTCCCGGTACGCCGGTCGCGTCCCGATAGCGCGACTCCACGCCGTACCCGGCCACGTCCCGGGCGATCACCTTGTACGGCCCGCCGGGCGTCGTGCTGCGGTGGACCGAGGAGCGGGCGGAGACGTCGAGGTCGGTCCAGGTCAGCTCGACGGCACTCGGGGTGGCCTTCGCGGACAGTGCGCCGGTGACCGCGTCCGGGCGGCGTACCGACCAGCCCGGGGCGGTGACGTTGTCGAAGGCCGCGGTCGTCGTCTCGGCGTGCGTCGCGTCGAGGGTCGAGCAGACGGCCAGTCCGACGTACAACTGCTGACCGAGCCGGAGCCGTGACGAGCCGGCCTCGGTCCACGTCGTGCCGTCGGGGGAGAGGTAGCCGGTGAAGCGGTTGCCTTCGCGCACGATCCGCACCCAGTACGGCTTGCGCAACCGGTAGCCGTCGCCGGCCGCTTCGACGTACGGCGCCCCGAGCGGGGTTGCCGATTGCGGCAGCGAGCCGAGGTCCGAGATCGGGAAGCCTGCGTTGATCGTGATCGCCTGCTGCTGGGTGGGCGGGACGGCGGTGCTGCCGGTGCCTGTCGTCGGCGCACCGGTCTCCGGCCGGACGGTCCACACCCCGCTCCAGGTGTGCAGCGGCAGGCCCTTGACGAGCATGGACGCGTGCGCGGCGCCGGGGTCGAGCGACTGCCGCATCATCACGCCGACGCTCGCGTACTGCGAGCTGACCGGGTGCACGACCCGCGCGGTGAGGGTGCCGTCACCGACCATCGGAACGTAGCTGAAGCGGAAGCTGTCCTGCGTCCCGCCGAGGTCCGCGCCGCCGGCCTCGATCACGAACGCGCGGCCGTCGAAGTCCGTCCGTCCGGCGCGCCGTACGGTGCCGATGTCCGTGCTCGCCCACGGCAGCCGCTCGATCGCGACGGGCAGCGACACCGCGCTGATCCCGGCGGCATTCGTCGCCTCCACCGTGTAGTAGTACGTCCGCCCCGGCTTCGTCGTACTGTCCACGAAGGACGTCGCGGTGAGACCGCCGGCGATCGTGGTGAATGCACCGTCGGTCGCACGCTTGACGGTGTAGCTCACCGCGTCCGTGCGGCTGCGCGGCTCGACGGAGCGCGCCCACGCCAGCACGACGCCGTTCGAGTCGTGGCGCGCGGTCAGGCCGTACGGCGTACCTGGCGGGACCTCTGGTGTGGAAGGCGGGACGTGGTCTCTGGCCTGGGTGAGTGTGCCCCAGCCCGGGTGGTCGTCGTTGGTGCCTTCCACGAAGCGGCTGCCGCCGCGGAAGACGACCTGTTCGAGGTACGGCGCCCGCAGCCCGCGACGACCCACGTAGTGGCCGTAGGCCAGCTCGTAGATCGGCTGGAACTGGCCGCGGTTGCCGGTGGCGACGGCGGTCTTGAGGTACTTGCCGGTGCGATCGAGGTCGGCGGTGAACGGGACGTCGTTGACGAGGTTGTAGCGGGCGGTGTACTCGAAGCCCTTCAGGATCCGGTCGTCGCCGTGGCCGAAGAGGTCGACGCCCTGGTTCCAGGCGACCGCCGCGGTGTCGGCGAGCAGCCCGAGCGCGAGTTGCGCGTACGCCTGGCTGCGTCCGCTCTCCTGGCCCTGCCCGGTCGCCTCGACCACGATGTGCTCGATCCGGCCGTTGCCCGCACCGGCCACGGCGTACCGGACCGCGTTCTCGAACATCACCCGGTCGTCGCAGAACACCGCGATCGCGATCACCGACTGCAGCGCGGCGAGATCCCAGTTGCCGTTGGCAAACAACGCGGTGCCGGCGAACGAGCGGTACCAGACCTTGCGGAACGACTCGGCGCACCGCTCGACGTCGGCCTGCGCCCAGCCGGTGTAGCCGGTGTGCCGGAGCAGCTCGGCGGCGTTGACGAACTTGAAGCCCTGCAGGCCGGAGCCGAGCTGCCCGTCCGCGCCGGTGATCGTCTCGAGGCTGCCGGACCAGGCATTCAGGATGTCCCGCGCCTTGTCGGCGTGCCGGACGTCGCCGGTGACCGCCCACATCAGCGCGTTCTGGTACGCCGCACACGAGTCGCTGACCGCTTCCGCCATGAAGTTCGCCGGACCGCGACCCCAGGACGTGATGTGCCCGGCGTTGCGGACCACGTAGTCGTACGACGACCTCGGATGCGCCGCGAGCGCCCGGAACCCGTCGTACTGCGGCGCCCGCTGGTGGGCGGCCGCGGCGCGCATGCGGTCCAGGTCGTCGGCGCTGTGCAGAAGTCCGGGGTGTGCGAACCCGGCCGTCGTCGGCGGTTCGACGGCCGCGGCGGGCTGGAAGTGGAGCTGGGTGGCGACGAGTGTTCCACCGGTGGCAAGCAGAACGGTGCGGCGACTGGGGCGTGGATTCACCATCAGGTTCTCCTGCGAATCAGGGGACGTGGAGGAACTGAACCTCGGCGAGATTGGTGAACCCGCCGTGGCCGTCGTAGATGCGGAGCGACCCGTTCAGCGCCGTACTCATTTCCACGCGCTGGCCGTAGATCCGGAACTCGCTGAAGCTGGAGATGCCGGGGTATGCCGGATCCGTCGGTACTCCGGGGTGATCGACCTGCAGCTTGAGGAAGCGGAAGCTCTGGCTCTCGGCTTCGTCGCGGACCGGGATCCGCTCGAGGGCGAAGCCACGGGCGGAGGTGTCGGTGGTCTCGCGGGACGTCAGCAGCGTCCACGTCCGGCCGTCGTTCGAGCCGTACACGTTGGCGCCCTGGGACCGGTTCGCGAAGTTGTACCGCGCCTGCAGGCCGAACGCGTCGGCGCGGATCCGGAAGCCGGCGCCGTAGTCGATGACCGCCGGCGCCCGCAGGTCACCGGAGAAGGTGTTGAAGTCACCGTCGAGCATGTTGCCCAGGGCAACCGGGGTGATCGTCGCCGAGGTGGCACGTCCCCAGTAGTCGAACGATCCGTCGTCGGCCATGGCCGGCGTCAGCTTCTCCAGGTTCGCGACCGCGGCCTGGACAGCGGCGAGGTCGGCGGCGAACGTCGCCGAGTCCGCGCTCCCGGCGTGCGCTTCGGCGTCCGCCACCGTCCGCTCGACCTCGGCCTTCGTCGCGCTCACGTACTCGGCGGCGGCGTCGTAGCCCTCGAGCGCGGCGGCGATGGCGGCCCGTCGATCGGTGCTGACCGTCAGCCGGACCCGCAGTACGGCGTCCGTCGCCGGATCGGAAGCCACCACGAACGTGCGGTATTCGCCGCGCTGCGCCGCTGTCGGTGTCCAGGACAGGGTTCCGGTGCCGGCGTCGACGCGCGCCCCGGCGGGCAACGTCGTACCGGCGGTGTAGGCCAGCGGCTCCTGATCCGTGGCCGGCAACGCGGCCGCGAGCGGTTCACCGGCGACGGCGAGCAGGCGTACGTCGCTCCCTTGCGGGAACTGCGGCGGCGTGAGCTGGGTCTTCGCCTGCAGGTTGACGGCGTCGACGTCGACCGAGACTCCCGGAGATCCGACGATCGTGTAGTAGGCGAGGTTGTCCCCGCCCGCGCTGCCACGCAGCTTGCTGGTGTTCATGTCGTAGGTGATGTAGCGCCACCGGCCGTGGGTGTCCGGCAGCGTCAACGAGTGGTAGGGCGCGAGCGTCCGCTCCTTGCGCAGTTGCAGGGTCGCCGTACCGTTCGTCCGAATCAGCACGCCGACAGGGCTGTAGCTGCCGCGGTCGGCGTACAGCAAGGTGCGGACCGCGATCGTAGTACCCGCCGGGCGTGCGTTCAGGCGGACGAACCCGCGGCCGTCCTCCCGGCGTACCGAAGCTCCCGCGGTGATCGGCACCGTCCGGGTCTCCGCCTGCACCAGCGCGTCCTGCTGCGTGGGCGGGGACGCGGCCGACGCGGGGAACGAGAGCCAGGCGTCCGGGTTGAAGTCCGGGTTGCTGTTCCAGTAGTTGTACGCCGACGTGCCCCAGAAGAACCGCGGGCCGCCGTCCTGCTTCGTCGCGACCTCGGTGATCCTCGGCGCGAGCGCGGCCAGCGCCGGCCCCAGCAGCTCCTTGTAGACGTGGTAGAGCTCGTTGGTCGGGTCGAAGAGCCGTCCGCGATAGGCCTGCGAGAGCACCCCGCCGCGCTGGGTGGTGTCGATCCAGGGGACGTCCTTGCCCGTCATGAACGCGAAGAACGGCTCGGAACCGCGCAGCAGCCGGAAGTCACCGAAGACGTACGGCGAGACGGCGTCGCGGCGCGTCGACACCGTGCCGCGCACCGGGTCGAGCCTGGTTCCCTGGACGTCGATGACGCGGGCCAGCTGGGTCAGCATCGTGACGTCGTCCCAGGCGTGCGCCTGGTCGCGGCCCATCTCCTGGAGCTGGACGAACGTCCGCCCGTACGGGTTGCGCGGATCGTTCCTGGCTATCACCGGCATCACCTTGGTGAGGGCGCCGTTCGTGTGGTCGTCCGGGTTGGTCGCGTTGACCGAGAACCACTCCACCGCCTCCCGGTAGCGCGGCAGGTTGTCGGTGAAGATGTAGCCGGCCATCGCCCCGACGAGCGAGTAGCTGTGCTGGTTCATGAAGTTGCGGTTCCGGTACAGGAACGTCTGCGTCATCGGCACGATCAGGTTGGCCGTCAGGTTCGCGGTGTCGTCCGCGGTCCACCGCAGGTCGTAGCCGCTGCTGCCGGGGTTCACGCTGGTGTAGCGGAGGAGCTCCGCGGCGGCGAGCATCCGCATCAGCGGTGGACCGCTGTGGATGTGCGCGTCCGGGTAGTACGCGTACTTCGCCGGGTCCATGTGGCTCCAGATCCGGAGCAGCCGCAGGCCGTTCTCGCGGTACGCCGGATCGCCGGTGACGACGTACTGGATCGCCTGCGTGTAGGCGCGGAACGCGTCGTCGATGAACAACGACTGCACGCCCTGGGAGTTGAACGCGGCGTTCGCGGGCCGGCCGGGCACGGGGCCGGCGTTCCGCGAGCTGAAGGTCGCCGATGCGTACGACGTGACGTTCATCGCGGCGTAGTACGACGCCCACGGCTCGGCGCCCTGCTTGACCTGGGTACGGGCCCGCTCGAGCGAGGACGCGCTGACCGCGAGGCCCGGATGGACGAACCCGGCCGCGGACGTCACCCGCTCGATGACCGGCAGCGGATACGAGGCGGACGATCCGGCGCGGGCGATTGCGGGTACCGAGCTCAGGGCCGCGCAGACGACGGTGACCGCTGTCGCGGCGGCGGCGACCAGTCGGGCGAGGCGCCGTCGAGCGGTTCGGGGCGGGGGAACTCGGTCCGGATCGGCCATCGCTGCACTCCCAGTTCGTCGGTCTCCTGGCGATCGGGAGCCTGGCATCGGGCCGAGGCGCGGCCAAGAACACAGCGCGGTCCGAAATTTTCCGACCCGCAAAGACAACGTTTGCTATGCGACTCTGAGGCGCAGAACCACCGTTGCCTGAGAAAGCGCTGTCTGGCGCCGAAGCCCCTGGAGGTACCGTGTCCGATCGACCGTCGGCCGTCGTCGCGATGTCCGCCGTGCACTGGCCGTCGCTGTTCCCGGACCCGATCCGCCGCCGGCTCGGTGAGTTGGTCGCGTACGACCCGGCGGTCATCGTCGAGCGCCTCGACGACCCGCGGCTGGGCGGCCGGCTCGCGGACGCCGAGCTGCTGATCACCGGCTGGGGCAGTCCGGTCATCGACGGACCGGCGCTCGACGCGATGCCGAAGCTCCGTGCCGTCCTGCACGCGGCCGGGAGTGTGAAAGCGCATCTGAGCCCCGAGGTGTGGGAGCGCGGCATCGCGGTGTCCTCGGCCGCGGACGCCAACGCCGTACCGGTGGCGGAGTACGCCCTGGGGGCGATCCTGCTGGCGGGCAAAGGCGCGTTCGGGTTCCGTGAGCGGTACCGCCGGGAGCGCTTCTTCGAGCTGGGACTCATCCACGCGGGCGTCGGGAACTACGGCCGGACGGTGGGCATCATCGGCGCGTCGCGGATCGGCCGCCAGGTGATCGCGCTGCTGCGGCAGTTCGACTTCCACGTGCAGGTGTACGACCCGTACGCCGCCGATCTCGACGTACCCGTCGTCGACCTGCCGACGCTGCTCGCGACCAGCGACGTCGTCAGCGTGCACGCACCCGCCACCGCGGAGACCTACCGGATGCTCGGCCGCGCGGAGCTGGCGCTGATGCCGGACGGCGCCACGCTGGTCAACACCGCGCGCGGCCAGCTCGTCGACACCGAGGCGCTCGCCGACGAGCTGCGGTCGGGGCGGCTCGCGGCCGTCATCGACGTCACCGAACCCGAACCGCTGCCGTCCGGCTCGCCGCTGTACGACCTGCCGAACGCCTTCCTGACGCCGCACATCGCGGGCTCGCACGGCAATGAACTCGCGCGACTCGGCGCCTGCGTCGCGGACGAGCTGGGGCGGTTCCTGGCCGGCGATCCGCTGCGGCACCCGGTCACGCTCGCCGACCTCGAGCGCAGCGCCTGACCGGGCAGGACAACGATTGCTACGGCTCTCAACACTTGACACCCTCCCATTCGCGCCGTTACGTTCACGGCCAGATGGAAAGCGCTTTCTATTCGCAGAAAGGAGATCGCCGTGACTGACCACTCGACCGGGCCCGCAGCGCGCCGCCGTGGCGCGCTGCGCGGCAGCCTGTGGCTGGGTCTGCTGGCGCTGCCCGCCGTGGCGTTCTTCCTGGTGTTCAGCTACGCGCCGATGGCCGGCCTGGTGGTGGCCTTCAAGGAGTTCGACATCAGCAAGGGCATCTTCGGCAGCCCCTGGAACGGCCTGGACAACTTCCGGTACTTCTTCAGCTCGGGCGACGCCGGCCGGATCCTGCTGAACACGCTGCTGCTGAACGTGCTGTTCCTGGCCGCGACGCTGGCGGCGGGCGTGACGCTCGCGATCATGCTGAACGAGCTCCGCGGCCGGTACTTCAAGCGCGTCGCGCAGTCGACGATCTTCTTCCCGTACTTCGTCTCGCCGGTCGTGATCGCGATCATGCTGCAGGTGCTGCTGTCCGGGCCGGCCGGTTCGGGCGGCGCGGTGAACGACGCGCTCGCGGGCTTCGGACTGCCGACCGTCAGCTGGTACACCGAGCCCGGCCCGTGGCCGTGGATCCTCACCGTGGTGAAGGTCTGGCAGCTCGGCGGGTACATGAGCGTGATCTTCCTGGCCGCGATCACCTCGATCCCCGAGGACGTCTACGAGGCCGGGCAGATCGACGGCGCGAGCCGGGCGCAGATGGCGTTCCGGATCACGCTGCCGCTGCTCAAGCCGACGGCCGCGGTACTGCTCGTGCTCGGCGTCGGCCGGATCTTCTACGGCGACTTCGGCACGATCTACGCGATCGTCGGCGACAACGGCACCCTGTTCCCGACCACCGACGTCATCGACACCTACGTCTTCCGCTCGCTGCGCCAGATCGGCGACTTCGGCACCACCGCCGCGATCGGGCTGTTCCAGTCGGTCGTCGGGTTCGTCCTGGTGGCGACGGCGGTGCTGATCCAGCGCCGGTACTCGAAGGAAACGAGCCTGCTGTGACCACTGCCCTTACCTCCAGCCTCGCCACGTCGGCCGCGCGGACGGCGACCCGCCGGCGCCGGCGGCCGGAAGCGTTCACGGTGATCAGCATCATCGGCGTCACGGCGTTCATGCTGATCTGCCTGGTGCCGTTCTGGATGATCGTGTCCGGGTCGTTCACCGACGAGCAGACGCTGGCGACCACCGGCTACAGCCTGATCCCGCGGCCGTTCTCGTTGTCGGCGTACAAGCTGATCTTCACCGGGCCCACGCTGCTCAGCGCATACACCGCCAGCGTGTTCATCACGCTCGTCGGTACGGCGCTCGCGCTCGCGTTCACGTCCGGACTGAGCTGGGTGATCGCCCGCCGGCTGCCGTACGTCAGCCGGCCGCTGTCGGTGTTCGCGTACATCCCGATGCTGTTCACCGGCGGACTCGTCCCGCTCTACCTGCTCGTCACGCAGTACCTGAAACTGCAGAACAGCTACTTCGCGGTCATCCTGCCGTTGCTGGTGGCACCTTTCCTGGTGTTCATCCAGGTGTCGGCGTTCCGGCAGCTGCCGGAGGAGATCCTGGACTCGGCGCGGGTCGACGGTGCCGGGGAGATGCAGATCTTCTTCCGGATCGGGCTGCCGCTGTCGAAGCCGATCCTCGCGGTGGTCGGCCTGTTCTACGCGGTGCACTACTGGAACGAATGGTTCACCGCGCTGCTGTTCATGTCCGAGGTGCACAAGTTCCCGCTCCCGCTGCTGCTGCAGAACCTGATCTCGAACGTGTCGTTCTCGCAGATGCTGCCGACAGCCGCGGAGCAGTCGACGCCGGTCTACCAGCTCCGGCTCGCCCTGACGGTCGTGACCATCGGCCCGATCCTGCTCGCCTATCCCTTCGCGCAGCGCTACTTCGTCAAAGGCATCACTCTCGGAGCCACCAAAGGCTGACGGCTCCCTCCACCACTCTCAGGAGGCATCGTGCCCGCCACTTCTCCAGCCGGTCTCAGCAGGCGCGGCTTTCTGGCCGCGAGCGGCGGCCTGTCCGTCGCGGCCCTTCTCGGCCTGAACGGCTGCGGCGACCCGTCGTCCGGGACCAAGGCGTCCGGCGACACCCTCACCCTGCTGCTGCCCGGCGACGCGCCGACCGGCTGGGACGCCGTGCTCGCGAAGGTGAACGAGAAACTGCGGCAGGACCTCGGGTTCACCATCGCGCCGCAGTTCATCGCCTGGTCGAACTACCAGCAGCAGTCGTTGCTCAAGTTCACCGCCGGCGACAGGTTCGACACCGCGCTCCAGGCGCGCTGGCTGAACATGATCCAGCTGGTCGCGAGCAAGTCGCTGGTCCCGGTCGGCGACCTGATCGGCAAGTACCCGAACCTCAGCAAGTCCCTCGACCCGCAGCTGCTCGAGCAGAACAAGTGGTCGGGAACCCTGTACGGCATCCCGCAGGTGAACTCGGCCGCCCGGTTCCACCACTTCACCGTCCGGCAGGACCTGGCCGACAAGCTCGGCATCGGCGAGATCACCTCGTTCGACCAGCTGGAGAAGTTCTGGTACGACGTGAAGCAGAAGGAGAAGCTCACGCCGGTCGGGATCTCCTCGAACATGCCGAAGCTGCTGGTCGCGTTCGCGCCGGTCGGCTGGCTGAACCAGCACGACTGGGAGAACCCGCACGTCAGCGTGCAGAGCTTCAGCGGCGGCTCGTTCCCGTTCTACCTGGCGCAGGACGGGAAGACCACCGGGTCCGCGAAGCCGATCCCGTTCTGGGAGGCGCCCGGCGTCGTCGACGCGCTCCGCCGGGTCCGCAAGTACTACCTCGACGGCATCATCAACAAGGACGCGCTGAACGTCGACTCGTCGACGATCGGCACCCAGTTCGAGTCCGGCCGGATCGCGTCCCGGTGGGCGATGACCGACGGGCTCTCGTCGCAGTCGCTCGCACCGTTGCGCAAGGCCGTCCCGGCAGCGCGGATCGCGAACGTGCTGCCGATCCGGGGCGGGAAGAACGCGAAGCCGAACCAGACCTTCCAGGCCGACAACTTCGTCGTCCTGAACGCCAAGGGGCAGAGCAACGAGCGCGCCATGCAGCTCGAGGACTGGGTCTCGATCAAGGAGAACCACGACCTGCTCAGCTACGGCGTCGAGGGCAAGGACTGGAAGCCGGTCGGCGCCGACAAGTTCGAGCAGCTCTCGCAGTACGGGTTCCCGGGGTACGCGCTGTGCTGGCGGCAGAAGCTCGAGCTGAAGATCAAGGACATCACGCCGACCGAGGAGGCGTGGTTCGACTGGGCGCAGGACTACGGCAACTTCACCGTCGACCCGTACGCGTCGTTCGTCCCGGACGTGACGCCGGTGAAACGCCAGGACAGCCAGGTCAGCGCGGCGATGACGCAGTACGGCAACCCGCTGTGGATCGGCGCGGTCGACGTCGACAAGGGGCTCGACGCGCTGAAGAAGGCCGTCGACAAGGCCGGACTGGCCGACCTGCACGCGGAGCTCGAGAAGCAGGCGAACGCGTACCTCAAGGGTGAGTGACCGCCGATGACCGCCCCGCGGAGGAAGCTCGCCGTCGTCGCCCGCGAGGCCGGCGTGTCGGTGTCGACGGTGTCGAAGGTACTGCGGGCCTACCCGGACGTCGCGCCCACGACCCGCGCGCGGGTGCGCGAGGTGCTGCGGCGGTTCGGGTATCCCCTGGAGAACCCGGCGGCCGGGGTACGGCGTGACGAATCCGCGCTGGTCGACGTCGTAGTAGCCGGCGCGGGGCGGAGCTGGGCCGGCGAGGTGCTCGCCGGCCTGGCCGAGCGCGTCCGGCAGCCGGGGCTGGCCGTCGTCGTCACGACGGTCAGCCCGGGTACTCCGGTGCCGCGGGTCTGGCTGGAGCAGTTGTTCGCGCGCGGCACCCGGGGCGTGATCGGGCTCGGCGCCGAGTTCACCGACGTACAGCGGGCCTACCTCGCGGCCCACGAGATCCCGTGCGTGCTGGTCGGACCTGACGTCGAGGACGGGGTGGCACAGGCACTCGCGGCGGTCCTGGACGGGTCCGCCCCGCGGTACCTAGCCGGCTGACACGGATCGCTTGACCGAGTTGCGGATCACCACGTGGGTCGTGAAGAGCCGGTGGTCGCCGGTCCAGCCTTCCTGCAGGTGCTGATCGTCGACGGCGATCTGGGCGGCCGTGCGGCCGAGGTCCTCGTACGGGACGTGCACAGTGGTCAGCCGGGGGCGTAGGTCCTGCGCCAGCTCGACGTCGTCGTACCCGACGACCGACAGGTCATCGGGGATGGTCAGGCCCCGCTCGGCGGCCGCGGCGTACACCCCCGCTGCCACGACGTCGGTGGCGGCGAAGACGGCGGTGAAGTCCTGGCCCGCGGTCAGCCGGCGACGAGTCAGTTGATAACCCGACGCACGCGTGAAGACGCCGTGCTCGATCAGCGCCGGCTCGTCCGGTACGCCGAAATCGGACAGCGCCCGGCGATGCCCGGCGAGCCGCTCGTTGCTGGTGCTCTGGCCCTCCGGCCCGGCGAGGAACAGGATGCGCCGGTGGCCCTGCGACAACAGGTGGCTCGTCAGCGCGTAGGCGCCGTCCTCGTTGTCGTACTCGATCACAGCGGCCGGTACGCCGTCACCGAGGGCCGGGCGGCCGCACAGCACGAGCAGGGATCCGGCGGCGTGCAGCGACCGGGCCAGCTCGGTCATCTTCTGCCGGTACTCGGCTGCCCCTTCGACGACACCGCCGATCAGCACGACCGCACCGGCGCGCTGCTCCCGCATCAGCTGGACGAGGGCGAGCTCGCGGTCCGGATCGCCTTGGGTGGTGCCGATCAGGCTCAGCCAGCCCCGCCGTGCGGCCTCCTGCTCGACGCCGTGCGCGGCGTCGGCGAAGGACTGCCCGCGGACGTCGGCGAGGATGAACGCGATCGTCTTCGACCGGGCGCCGGCCGCCAGCGCGCGGGCGTGGGTGTTCGCGGAGTAGTTCAGCTCGCGGACCGCGTTCAGCACCCGCTGCCGAGCCGAACGGGACACCGGGTAGTTGTCCGCCAGGACCCGCGAGACGGTCGCGGGGGAGAGGCCGGCGTGCGCGGCGACGTCGGCCAGCGTCGGGCCGGTGGACGATCGACGGCGTCCCGGCGTCGGCTCAGTCATGATCTCCCCCCGTTCGACTGCACTGCGCAGTGGACGACCTGATGACCACGTGGGTGCCGAGCAACAGGTGCTGGTCGAGCGCGTACTCGTCGCGATGCAGCGCCAGCCGTACGGCGGACCGCCCGAGCTCCTCGTACGGAAGGTGCACCGTCGTCAGCGGCGGGTTCAGGTCGGCGCTGAGCGGGATGTCGTCGTACCCCACCACGGAGACATCCTCCGGCACCCGCACGCCGGCGTCCCGGAGGGCGGCGAGGACGCCGATCGCGACCACGTCGGTCACGGCGACGACGGCCGTCATCCCCGCCTTGCGGTCCAGCAGCAGCCGCGTCTGCCGGTACCCGGACTTGCGGTCGTAGTTGCCGTTGACAATCAACTCGTCGTCGACCGCCAGGCCTCTGCCTGCGTGGGCGTTCAGGAACCCGCTGAGACGTGCGCCGGTCGTCGTGTGCTCGCGTTCGCCGGCGCCGACGAACGCGATCCGCTCGTGGCCCAACGAGATCAGGTAGTCGGTGACGGCGAACGCGCCACCCTCGTTGTCGTACTCGACCACGGTCGCCGGTACGTCCGCGCCGATCGGCGGACGCCCGCACAGCACCAGCCGGGAACCGGCCCGGTCGAGCGAGTGCGCGATCTCGGCCATCCGGCGGGTGTGCTCCGCGGTCCGCAGCCCGCCGCCGACCAGCACCACCGCCTCGGCGCCCTGCTGGCGCATCAGCTCGATCAGCTCGAGCTCGCGCTCGGGGTCGCCGTGATGCGTGCAGACCAGGCACACCCGGCCCTCGGCGGTCGCCTGCAGCTCCACACCTTGGCCGATGTAGGCGAACAGCGGGCCGACGAGGTCGCGGACGATGAACGCGACCGTGCGCGTCGATCCGCCGACCAGCGCCCGGGCCTGGGCGTTGATGACGTAGTCGAGGTCCTGGACGGCGCGCAGTACCCGGGTCCGGGTGGAGGCGCTCACCGGATAGCTGCCGCCGAGGACCCGGGAGACGGTGGTGGCGCTCACGCCGGCGGACGCGGCGACGTCCTTGACGGTCGGCCGTCGGCCGGGAGTCGTTCTGGCCACCTCTGCGGACACCTCCCCGGTATCGAAACTTTCCGTCGTGGCAGCGGATAGAAAACGTTAACTATGCTGCCATTCATGGCGCCCGATGTCGAAACCCTCTACCGCACCGACGTGGGTGCCGGCTCCGGTGCCGCGCTGCTGCTCGTGCACGGCTGGGGCGGGGACTCGCGGTCCTGGGATCCTGTCCGGTTCGGCGAGCGGCGGGTCGTCACGGTCGACCTCCGCGGCCACGGGCGCTCGCCGGTCCCTCGTGAGGGCTACCGTCCGGCGGACTACGCGGCTGATCTCGTCCCGCTGGTGACTGGCATCGCGCCGGTCGTTGCCGTGGGCCACTCGATGGGCGGACAGGTCGTGGTGCGGCTCGCGCTGGATCATCCCGAGCTGGTTCGGGCGGTGGTTGTCGTCGATCCGGCGTACGGCGCGGACGAGGCCGAGGCGGCGACGTTCGAGCCGCGGCTGGCGGCGCTCCGGCGCGACGGCGCCCCGGCCGCCGTACGGCAGCTGGGGCGCCTCGCGGACGACGTACGCGAGCAGTTGTTGCGTACACCGGGACATGTGCTGGCGGACAGCTATGCGGGGATGTACACGGATCCCGGTGCGTTCGGTGCGCGGTCGGCCGCCGCGAAGGTGCTCGCGGGGTTGACCCGGCCGGTGCTCTGCCTCCGGCCGACGCCGTCGATGGCCGAGTGGGACCTGACGTGCGCGCTGCCGCCCGGCTCCCGTGTCGTCGTCTGGGGCGGCGCGAGTCACTTCCTCCATCACGACCGTCCTGAGTCCTTCGCCCGGCTGGTGGAGAGCTGGCTGTCCTCGATTTGATGGACATGGAAACCATGTTCATTTAGGCTTGGCGGTGTGGCGTCGAAAGGGCCGCGGCGGCTGACCGCCGATGACATCGGAGTACGCCGGACGCGCCAGCGGGCCGCGATCCTCGGCGCGCTGAACGGCTGCGCGGACTTCGTGTCGGCGCGGGAGCTGCACCAGTTGCTGCGGTCGGCGGGGGAGCTGATCGGTCTGACCACCGTCTACCGGGCCCTGCACGACCTGGAGCGCGCCGAGCTGGTCGACGTCGTACGGGACGAGTCCGGCGGACGCTTCTACCGGCAGCGTCCGACCGCCCAGCACCAGCACTACCTGATCTGCCGCTGTTGCGGGCTGAGCCGGCCCGTCGACGCCGACGTCGTCGAGCGCTGGGCGGTCCGAATCGCCGACGACTCCGGCTTCACCGACGTCGAACACACCCTCGAACTGGCAGGCATCTGCGCGACCTGCGCGCCCGCCGTCGCCACCGGAGCCCCACCCTGCCGCCGCCCGCCGACGAACTCCTGATGACTGTCGGCAGTCCCAGATTCCTGTCCGCGGTTCCTTGGCGCGGGGGCGCTAAGGTTGCAAGTTGCGCCGGATCCAGTTCTCGATGCCGGCGACGTGGGACAGCGACAGCGCGGCCGCGATGCTGGGCTGCCGCTCCGCGATGGCCAGGGCGATGGCGCGGTGCTCGCGCTGGGTCTGCTCGAAGGAGTCCTCCTGCGTGACCCCGCGCCAGATGCGCGCCTGCTGGGTGCGGCCCGCGACGCTGTCCACGAACGAGCACAGCACCGGGTTGCCCGCGGCCGCCGCGATCCGGTGGTGGAACTCCAGGTCGTTCGCCACCACGTCGCCGACCGGGCTGTCGGCGTCGACAGCCTCGGTCAGCGCGAGCAGCTCCGCCGCTTCCGCGTCGCTCATCAGCAGGGCGGCCTTCTCCGCGGCCATCGGCTCGAGTGCCCGGCGTACCTCGAACAGGTCGAGGATGCTGGAGTCCTGGTGGAAGTCGATGATGAAGCTCATCGTCTCCAGCAGCAGGTCGGGCGTCAGGCTGGTGACGTAGGTGCCGTCACCGCGGCGGACGTCGAGAATGCGCAGCATCGACAACACGCTGACCGCCTCGCGCAGCGGACTGCGCGAGATCCCGAGCTGCTCGGCGAGATCCGCCTCCCGCGGCAGCTTGTCCCCGGGCTTCAACCGGCCGTCGAGAATCATCGCCTTGATCTTCTCGATCGCCACATCGGTCAACGCCATGCCGGTCCTTTCCTACTCCTTCGGCCGCAAGCGCAGGCTAGCCATTCCGCCGTCCACTGCGAGGGCTGTGCCCGTGGTCGAGCCGGAGGTCGGGCCGGCCAGGTAGACGATCGCGAGGGCGACCTCCTCGGCGGAGACCAGGCGTCCGTGCGGCTGGCGGGCGTCCAGCGCGGCCCGCTCGGCCACCGGATCGGGCGCGGCGTCGAGCAGCCGCTGCACCCACGGCGTCGCCGCCGTACCCGGGTTCACGCAGTTGACCCGAACACCTTCGCGGAGGTGATCAGCAGCCATCGCCAGCGTCAGCGACTGCACCGCGCCCTTCGTGGTCGAGTAGAGCGCGCGCTGCGGGATCCCGGTGGTCGCCGCGACCGAGGCCACGTTGACGATCGCCGCGGCCGGCGACTCGCGCAGGTACGGCAGGGCGGCCCTGCTGACCCGGACCGCACCCATCACGTTCACGTCGAAGACCCGGTGCCACTGGTCGTCCGGGTTGTCCTCGACCGTGCCCTGGGCGCCGATGCCCGCATTGTTCACCACCACGTCGATCCGGCCGTACGCCTCGACGGTCTGCTGCACCGCCGTACGCACGCTGCCGTCGTCGGTCACGTCCGCCTTCAGCCCGAGCACACCCTGTGGTGCCCCGCCCGGCTCGAGATCGAACGCCGCGACCCGCGCACCGCGAGCTGCCAGCTCCCGCGCGGTCGCCGCACCGATGCCCGACCCGCCGCCGGTGACGATCGCGACCAAGCCATCGAACTCCTGGACGCTCATCGCGCGGCCTCGAAGGCGACGTACTCCTGGCGCTGGCGGCCCAGGCCGTCGATCTCGACCTCGACGACGTCACCCGGCCGCAGGTACGAGAACCGCCCGGACAGCGCCACGCCCTCCGGCGTCCCCGTCATGATCAGGTCGCCCGGGTCGAGCACCATGTACTGGCTCAGGTGGTGGATCACGGTCGCCACGTCGAAGATCTGGTCGGCGGTGCTGGAGTCCTGCCGCGGCTCGCCGTTCACGAAGCTGCGCAGCCCGAGCTTCTGGTGCTCGACCTCGTCGGGCGTCACGAGCCACGGGCCGACCGGGCTGAACCCGGCGGCGATCTTCCCCTTGCTCCACTGACCGCCGGACTGCTCGAGCTGGAACGCCCGCTCGGACAGGTCGTTGGCCACCACGAAACCGGCCACGTGCTCCAGGCTCTGCGCCGGCGAGTCGAGGTACGACGCCCGCTTGCCGATCACCACGCCGAGCTCGACCTCCCAGTCGGTCTTCGTGCTGCCGCGCGGGATCGTCACCGGGTCGTTCGGGCCGGCCAGCGTGTTCGGCGCCTTGAAGAAGATCACCGGGGTCGACGGCGGCTCGGCGCCGGACTCGGCGGCGTGCGCGGCGTAGTTCATCCCGATGCAGACGATCGCGCCCGGCCGGCCGATCGGCGCTCCGATGCGCAGGCTGCCGGCGTCCTCGACGACCGGCAGCTCACCCGCGGCGAGCGCGGCGGCGGCGCGTGCCGGACCGTCGGACTCCCAGAACGCGCCGTCGAGTTCGGTGGTGAGCCCGGCGAGACTGTGGACGCCGTCGTCCGTGACGACGACCGGCACCTCGGCACCGAGCGGACCCAAGCGGGCGAACTTCATCGCACTACCTCCAGATCGTATCTTTAGCCGCATCGCTGCGGTCAGATCGCGGCCGGGATCCACATTGACAGGCGAAACATATGATGTCTAGCGTGCTGTCCACAGTTCAGACCGCTGGGAGCAGACGTGATCGACGTACCGCGCTTCGGACTCGGGTGTGCGCCGCTCGGCAACCTGTTCCGGCGGTTCTCCGAGCCGGAGGCCGAGGCGATCCTCGAGGCGGCGTGGAGCGCGGGCGTCCGGTACTTCGACACCGCGCCGCACTACGGACTCGGCCTGTCCGAGGAACGCCTCGGCCGGTTCCTGGCGACCAAGCCGCGCGACGAGTACGTCGTCTCGACGAAGGTCGGTCGGCTGCTGCGGGAGGACCCGGCGTGGGACGGCACCGCGCTGGACGCGACCGGATTCGTCGTACCTGCGCGGCTGCGGCGGCAGCTCGACTACTCGGCGTCCGGCGTCCGGGCGTCGGTCGAGGATTCGCTGCAGCGGCTCGGCCTTGATCGGATCGACATCCTCTACGTGCACGACCCGGAGCTGTCCGGTGTCGAGGGCGCGACGGAGTCGGCGCTGACCGCGCTCGCGGAGCTCCGGGCGGAGGGCGTGGCCGGCGCGATCGGCACCGGTTCGCTCGGAGTCGACGCCTTGCTGGCCACGGTCCGGACCGGATTGGCCGACGTCCTGATGGTCGCCAATCGCTACACGCTGCTGGACCAGAGCGTCGTACAGGAGTTGCTGGACGCCTGCGATGCGTACGACGTGCGCATCGTCGCGGCGGCCGTGTTCAACAGCGGGCTGCTCGCGTCCACGCCCCGGCGCGATGCGAAGTACGACTATCAGGACGTGCCGGAGGAGGTCTTCGCCCGGGCGGTCGAGCTCGACCGGATCTGCGCCGAGTACGGCGTCGCGCTGCCGGCGGCCGCTCTGCAGTACCCGTTGCTTGATCCGCGGGTCGTCTCCGTCGTCGCGGGTGCGGCCGCTCCCGAGCAGGTCCAGCAGAACCTGGCGCACTTCGCGGTGCCGATCCCGCCGGAACTCTGGCAGCGACTCAGTGCGCTTGTGCCGGTGCCGTCGACAGCAGGTGGTTGATCCCGCTGGCCGGATGCGGAACCGACGCTTGACAGCCTATGACGCCTGGGGTTGGCTACTACGCGAGATGTGATCGATCACTTTTTCACTGTGCAAGGGAATCTCACGCCGCCGTCGGAAGGAACACCCTTGAAGTCCAGTCGACCCATCCGGTTCGCCGCTGTCGGTCTCGATCACGCCCACATCTTCGGCCAGGTCGCCGGTCTGCTGAAGGCCGGCGCCGAGTTCGCCGGGATGGCCACCGACGACCCGTCGGCCGCGGTCGCGGTGCAGCTGCGCGAGCGCTACCCCGACGTACCGGTCGTCGAGGACCCCGACGAGCTGATCGCCCGGGACGAGATCGACGTGATCGTGACCGCGGCGGTGCCGGACCGGCGCGGACCGATCGCGGTCGCGGCGCTGCGCGCGGGCAAGGACGTCGTCGCCGACAAGCCCGGCTGCGTCACGCTCGCGCAGCTCGAGGACATCGAGAAGGCGATCGCCGAGACCGGGCGGTTCTGGTCGGTGACGTTCTCGGAGCGGTTCGAGGTGCCGTGTGTGATCAAGGCCGGCGAACTGGTCCGCGAGGGCCGGATCGGCACCGTCGTACAGACGCTCGGCGTCGGCCCGCACCGGATCGGGGACCGCGGGCACCTCGGCGGCGCGAACGCCCGTCCGGACTGGTTCTACGACAAGGCGCGGTACGGCGGCATCATCACCGACATCGCCTCGCACCAGATCGATCAGTTCCTGTGGTTCACCGGGTCCCGGACCGCGGAGGTGGTGAGCAGCACGGTCGGCAACTTCGCCAACCCGGACAAGCCGGGGCTGCAGGACTTCGGCGAGGTGCTGCTGCGCAGCGACAACGCCCAGGGGTACGTGCGGGTCGACTGGTACACGCCGGACGGCCTGCCGACCTGGGGTGACGGGCGGCTGACGGTGCTGGGCACGGACGGGTACATCGAGATGCGCAAGTACGTCGACCTCGAAGGGCGGGACGGCGGGAACCACCTGTTCCTGGTGGACCACGAGGGCACGCACTACATCGACTGCTCGGAGGTCGGGGTGACGTACTACGCGGATCTGGTCCGCGACGTGCGGGACCGGACGACGACGGCCGCGCCGCAGGAGCACACGATCGAGACGATGCGGCTGGCGCTGACCGCCCAGCGCGACGCCGCCGTCCGCGGGGCCGCCGAATGACCGACGGCCTGCTCAAGGTCGCGATCGTTGGCTGCGGCAACATCAGCCGCCGGCACGCGGAGGCGTACGCGAGCACCGGCCGCACCGAGCTCGTCGCGACGGCGGACCCGGTCGACGGCAAGGCACGGAAGCTGGCCGACGGGTACGGCGCGACGCCGTACGCGAACGTGACGGAACTGCTGGCGGCGGAGGACCCGGACCTCGTCTCGGTGACGACGCCGCCCGGCAGTCATGCCGGGATCGCGATCGAGATCCTGGCCGCCGGGAAGTCGGTGCTGCTGGAGAAGCCGCCGGTGCTGAGCCTGGCGGAGCTGGACACGGTCGCGAAGGCCGAGCAGGACAGCGCGGGCTCTGTCTACGTGGTGTTCCAGCACCGGCACGGGTCGGGAGGGCTGCGCGCCGCCGACCTGCTCGGCCGCGGGGCGCTCGGCCGTCCGCTGGTCGCCGTGTGCGAGACGTTGTGGTTCCGGCCGCGGAGCTACTTCGACCCGGAGTGGCGCGGTACCTGGATCGGCGAGGGCGGCGGTCCGACGCTCGGGCATGGCATCCACCAGATCGACCTGCTGCTGCACCTGCTCGGACCGTGGCGGACGATCACCGCGACCGCCGTACGGCTGGATCGTCCGGTCGAGTTCGAAGACGTGTCGCTGGCGTCGGTGACCTTCGAGAGCGGTGCGGTGGCGACCGTGATCAACAGCCTGCTGTCGCCGCGGGAGCTGAGCCGGATCCGGATCGACACCACCGGCGGCACGCTCGAGGTGAACCACGTCTACGGGTACTCCGACCAGGACTGGACGTTCCACCCGGCGCCGGACGCCGCGACGGCGGCGGCCCTCGGCCTCGATCCGGGTGTCCGGAAGGCAAACGGTGCCGAGAGCAAGGAACCTGCCGCCGCGGATCCGTGGAGCGCCTCGGCCGGCGACGACCTGCCGAGCAACCACGAGGCCCAGCTCGGCCACCTGGTCGACGACCTGCTGAGTGGACGTCCGCACGAGACCACCCTCGCGGCCACCCGGCCGACGATGGAGTTCGTGACGGCGCTCTACGCCTCGGCGATCACCGGCAAGCCGGTCGACCGCGCCGACCTGACACCCGGGCACCCGTTCTACCAGGCACTGCACGGAGAGACGCCGAAGGACCAACTCAGCAGGTCGTTCCGACCGACCTGACGATCAGTTGAGGACGGGGTTCAGCGGTGACCGGGGGACCTGGCCCGGTTCGGTGCCGGGCATCCAGTTGGCGAGGTCGGCGATCTGGTTGTCGTTGGTCGGGGTGGTCGCGCGGATGTCGGCGTCCAGATAGATGACGGTCATGACGCGGCGCGGTTGCGTGCCGCGGTTGGGGCCGGCGTGGTGGAAGGTCCAGCCGCGGTGGAAGCTGGCGTCGCCGAGCGCGAACGGTTCGACGACGTCGTCGAAGTGCTGCTCCGCGACGGCGGCCTGCAACCGTTCCTCGGACTCGTCGGAGATCGGGAGGTCGCGGCCGAACGCGAAGTTGTGGCTGCCGCGCGCGAACGCGAGCGGGCCCATCTCCAGCGGCGTCTCCTGCAACGGCAGCCAGATCGTCACGCACCGGTCGGACGACAGCGGCCAGTAGTACTGGTCGGCGTGCCACGGGGTGATGCCGCCGCTCGGCTCCTTGTACAACGCCTGGTCGTGGTAGAGCCGGACGGCGTGCACGCCGAGCAGCGCGGCGGCGATCCCGGCCAGCCGGCGGGAGAACACGAGCTCCTTGACCTTCGCGTTCTGCTGCCACAGGTTCGTCACCTGCAGGAACGCCTTGCCGTACGTGTCGCGTTCGGCCAGCGGCAGGTGCTGGGTGTTCAGCCGGATCACCTCGGAGGTGATCGTCGGCTCGTACTCCGCGATCGTTTCCGGGCTCAGCACCCCGGTGAGGTGCACGAACCCGTCGCGGTTGAAGTCGGCGGTCGCGGTCGGCGGCAGTCCGTCGTACGGCGTGGCGAGCTCGTCGGCGGCGGTGGTCGTGATCGTCATGCCGACCACGATCCCAACCGGGACGCGTACGACGCTACGCCGCTGATGACCGGTTCCGGTACTCAGTTGTCCGCGTAGCATCGCGGGGTATGAAGCCGCGCTACGAACGGCCGGGAGTTCCCGGCGGTACGACGTTCACGTGCTTCACGCGCCGGGAAGCAGGGTTTGCCTTCGCCTGGCATTTCCACCGCGAGTACGAACTCACGTTGATCACCGGCGGATCCGGTACGAGGTATGTGGGTACCACCGTCGAGCGGTACATCCCGGGCGACCTGGTCCTGCTCGGCCCGGAGCTGCCGCACACGTACGCGTCCGACGAGCAGTCCGAGGCCGCGGTCACGCAGTTCCGGCACGACTTCCTCGGCGAGGGCTTCTTCGAGCTCCCGCAGTTCCGCGCAGTCCAGAGTCTGCTGAGCCGTTCGGCCCGCGGGCTGTACTTCGCGGACGCCGCGCCGGAGCTGCACGCGGACATCGCCCGGCTTCCCGCTCTCGAGCCGGCGACCCAGACGCTGCGGCTGCTCGACGTACTGCATCGTCTTGCCGACACCGCCTCGACGCCGGTGACCGGTCCCGGGTACGCCGCCGCGCCGAGTACCGCCGTACGGGATCGGGTCGATGTCGTGTGCCGGTATCTCCAGCAGGCGCACACCGAGCCGGTGCTGCTTGACGATGTCGCCGGGCTCGTGCACATGACGCCGACGTCGTTCAGCCGGTTCTTCCGCCGTGCCATCGGGTGCACGCTCACCGACTACGTCAATCAGCTCCGGATCGAGACGGCCTGCCTGCTGCTCACCACCACCTCGCTGCCGGTCACCGAGATCGCCGCGCGCAGCGGCTACCGCAACCTCGCGAACTTCAACCGGCGCTTCCGCGAGCTGAAGGCGCTGCGTCCGACGCAGTACCGCGCCGCCCATTTGAAATGATCGTTTGGTTGAACCGCTGCGTATCGCGGTCAATTCTTCGCGCAAAGTAGGGCCGGGGCTGATCGTTTTACCGCATCCGGCGCGGGTACCGCGTGATTGTTGTCATTTACGGAACGGGGCGGGTCACGAGGAGGAACCCATGGGAATCGGAATGTCTGTTTTCCTGCTCGCCGTGGGCGGAATTCTGGCCTTCGGTGTGTCGGACCGGCTCAGCGGCGTCGACCTGACCGTCGTCGGGTACGTGCTGATGGGCGCCGGGGCGATCGGTCTCGCGGTCGCGCTGATGTTCGCCAACCAGCGCCGGACGACGCACACGGCCGTCCACGAACGTCGCGACATCCACGACTGACGCGCCGGGAGTGAAGATGGCCGAAGCGCGGAAACCCCAGGCCCGCGAGCTGTTGCTCGACGCCCTGCTCGACAAGGTGGCGGAAGACCGCTTCCCGTCGATCTCGATGCTGGACCTGATCGAGTCGCTGCTGCGGCCCGACGAGGTGCAGATCTACGTCCGGCTGCTGCTGCGCAAGGTACGCCGCGAGAAGTACCCCAGCCTGCCCGTCCTGCGCCGGATCGCCGCACTCGCCGAGTGATCCGGCCGCACCGACCGGTCGTTGCCACAGGCCACCCGGACCGAACTCCGGGGGCCGTACCAGTGTGAGGGAGAATTATGAACACCACCGCAAAGGTGGCGGCCGCCGTCGCGAGCGGATATCTGCTCGGCCGCACCAAGAAATTGCGGCTGGCAATCACCGTCGGGGGATTGCTGGCCGGTAAGCGGATTGCGACCGATCCACGCGCGATCGCGCAGCAACTCGCGACCCTGGCGGAGAAGAATCCCGAGCTCGCCAAGCTGTCCGACCAGGTCCGGGGCAAACTGGTCACGGCCGGCCGGGAGGCGGCGGTGGCCGCCGCGAGCAACCGGCTGAACCGGGTGAGTGACTCGATCCGGGACCGGACCGACCGGTTGCTGTCGTCGGGCAGCGAGTCGGAGGAGTCCGGCGGCGGAGCGGACGAGGCCGAGGAAGAGCGGCCGCGGCGGCGCCGTCGGCCGGGACGCCGTACCGTCACTGCTCGTCGCGAAGGACGCCGCTCGAGCGCGGATAGCTCCGGGCGCGACGACAGCGACCAGGACGAGGCCGAGCAGGACGAGGCTGAGCAGGACGAGTCCCAGCGGGACGAGGCCGAGCGGGACGAGCGCCGGCGGGGCTCGCGGCGCGGGTCGTCCTCCGGTGACGGGCCGGGACGCGGTGGTTCGCGTCGTACGGCGAAGAAGACGGCGGCGAAGGCCGCGAGCAGCGGTGGTACGAGCACCGGTACGCGGAAGGCGCCCGCCAAGAAGGCGGCGACCTCGAAGCGGACCGCGAAGTCGACCGCGAAGAAGGCTCCCGCGAAGAAGAGCGCGGCGAAGAAGAGCGCGCCGCCGCGGAAGACGGCCGCCAAGAAGACCGCGGCGAAGAAGAGCGCCGCCAAGAAGACCACTGCGAAGAAGACCGCGGCCAAGAAGAGCACCAGCGGGTCTCAGGGCGGGTCCTCGGCGCGGAAGCGCGGGTGACCGGCGATGGCCGAACGATCGCGCAGCGAGGAGCAGAACGGGGGCCGGTCGATCCTCGACGAGCTGCCCGTCGACCGGTTGAAGAGCGAGCTCCAGGACGCGCTCTCGGCCGCGGCGGAGCGGACGGCGGAGGTCGCGTCGGACAAGATCTCCGGCCTGGCCGAGCGGCTGACCGACATGGCGGCCAACGGCGGGGTCACCGGTAAGGCCCTGGCCGAAGGGGGCAAGGCGGCGGCCACCGGCGGGTCCCCGTTGCTGGGTGCGTTGAAGGGCGGAGTGATGGGTGCGAAGGACAAGGCTGTCGAGGCGCTGGGCGGGGGATCCGGCAGTGGGGGCCAGAAGAATCCGCTCAAGGCGACCACGATCATCGAGTCGATCGACGTCGGCGTGCCGATCGAGGTCGCGTACAACCAGTGGACCCAGTTCCAGGACTTCTCCGGGTTCATGAAGAAGGTCGAGCGGGTCGAGCAGGAGACCGACGAGAAGCTCGAGTTCAAGGCGAAGATCCTCTGGTCGCACCGGACCTGGGAGGCGACCATCCTCGAGCAGGTGCCGGAGGACAAGATCGTCTGGCGCTCGAAGGGCGAGAAGGGCCACGTCGACGGGACCGTGACGTTCCACGAGCTGGCCGCCAACCTGACCCGGATCATCGTGGTCCTCGAGTACTACCCGCAGGGGCTGTTCGAGCGGGTCGGGAACATCTGGCGCGCACAGGGGCGGCGGACCCGGGTCGAGCTGAAGCACTTCCAGCGGCATGTGATGACGCGGGTCGTGCTGCACCCGGACGAGGTCGAGGGCTGGCGCGGCGAGATCCACGGCGGCGAGGCCGAAGAGTCCGAGGAGTCCGAGGACGAGTACGACGAGGACGAAGAAGCCGAGGACGAAGAGCCCGAGGACGAGTACGAGGACGAGGACGAGTACGGCGACGAGGAGTACGAGGACGAGGGTGACGAGGAAGCGGAGCCTGAGGACGAGTACGAGGAAGAGGAAGAGCCGGAGTCCGAGGACGAGTACGACGAGGAAGAAGAGCCCGAGGACGAAGAGCCCGAGGACGAGTACGAGGACGAAGACGAGTACGGCGACGAGGAGTACGAGGACGAGGGCGACGAGGAAGTAGAGCCTGAGGACGAGTACGAGGAAGACGAGGAGCCGGAGTCCGAGGACGAGTACGACGAGGAAGAAGAACCCGAGGACGAGTACGCCGACGAGGAAGAAGAGCCCGAGGGCGACGAGGACGAGTACGGCGACGAGTACGAGGACGAAGAGTACGAGGACGAGGAAGAACCCGAGGAGCGGCCGCGTCGCCGCGCGAGCTGAGCAGTCGACTGGAAGGTGAACCCATGACCATCGCGGCCACTGGCCCACGTCGCTCCGGAGGCTATCTGGAGCGGCCGGCACCGAGCAGTCTCGCGGACGTCATCGACAGCATCCTGGACAAGGGCCTGGTGATCGACGCCTACGTCCGGGTCTCGCTGGTCGGCATCGAACTGCTGACCATCGACGCCCGGATCGTCGTCGCGAGCGTCGACACCTATCTGCGCTTCGCGGAGGCGACCAACCGGCTGGACCTGTACGAGAAGGGCAAGGACCTCCCGGACGTGGTCTCGGAGATCACCGAGGGCGGCGCGGCGGGCAAGTCCAAGGGGCTGCTGAGCGGCGCGAAGGAGGCCCTGCTCGGCTCGGACGAGGACCGCGACGAGGACCGGCGGCGCCGGGACGAGGACGAAGAGGACGAGGCCGAGTACGAGGAGGCCCGGCCGCGCCGCCGGCCGGCCAAGAAGGCCGCGGCTCGTCGCCGGAGGAGTGAAGGGTGAGCGTCACCACGCCACGCGACGTCGGCCTCGGCTGCTACCTGTACGGCATCGCAGCCGCCGACGTCGTCGTACCGGCTGAGCTCGTCGGCGTCGACGAGCAGCCGGTGGTGCTGATCCCGCACGGCGACATCGCCGCCGTCACCAGCCCGTTGCCCGCGGAGAGCACGCTGGCGGGCCGTGCCGAGCTGATGGCGCACAGCCACGTGCTCGACGCGATCGCGACGGCGGGACCTGTTGTTCCCGTGCGGTTCGGCTCCGTGCTGCAGAGTGTCGACGCGGTCGCGCACGAGCTGCTGGAGCCGCGGCACGACGAGTTCCGGGCGATGCTGGGCGAGCTCGCGGGCCATGCGCAGTTCACGGTCCGGGCGCGGTACGACGAGCAGCAGATCCTGACCGAGGTCGTCGCGGAGAACGCCGACATCGCGCAGCTGCGGGCCGTGACCCGCGAACGGCCCGACGCGTCGTCGTACGGCGAGCGGGTACTGCTGGGCGAGCTGGTGGCTCGCGCGCTCGAGGCGAAGAGCGTCGAGGACGGGCGCCGCCTGCTCACCGAGCTCGAGCGGTACGCGACGGCGGTGAACGTCCGGGAGAGCGCCGGGCTGGACCGGCTGCTCGACGTGGCGCTGCTCGTCGAGGACAAGCGCCGTACCGCGTTCGAGGACGCGGTGGAGGCGCTGGCGGCGGAATTCGCCGGGCGGGCGCGGTTGAAGCTGATCGGACCGACGGCGCCGTACGACTTCGTGGACGCGGAGGAGCGATGGGCCTGATGACGAACCTGCTGACGCTGCCGCTCGCGCCGGTGCGGATGACGGTCGCGCTGGCCGAGCAGATCCGGCGCCAGGCCGAGAGCGAGTACTACGACCCCGCCCGGATCCGCCGGCAGCTCGAACAGGTCGAGGCCTTGCGGGAGTCCGGCGAGCTCGACCCGGACGAGGCGGCCGCGGCCGAGGAGGAACTGCTCGCCCGGCTGCTGGCCGCGAACGAGCGGCAGCGTTGGGAGGCCTGACATGGCCACACCGAGAAAGACCACAGCGAAGAAGAGTGCGCCTGTCAAGAAGGCGACCGCTACCAGGACGAGGTCGCCGAACGGGCAGCACGCTCCGGCGAAGTCGTTGCGGGCCGTCGCCGTCACGGCCGCGCGGGAACTCGCGCAGCTGATCGGGCAGGTCCCCGAGGGGATCATCGGCGTCGAGCAGCAGGACGACGGCTGGCGTGTACAGGTCGAGGTCGTCGAGTCGCACCGGATCCCGGAGACGACCGACATCCTCGCCGTGTACGAGGTCGACGTCGACCACGACGGCGACGTGATCAGCTACCGGCGGGCGGACCGCTACGTCCGCGGACGGATCCAGGACTGAGGGAGTCGCGATGACCGAACCGACGATCGCGCAGCGCCGCACGGGCCTGGACCGCTACGGTCTGGCCGGCGCCGCGCCACGCCCGGAAGGCCTCGCGGACATCCTCGAGCGGGTACTCGACAAGGGCATCATCATCGCCGGCGACATCCGGGTGAACCTGCTCGACATCGAGCTGCTGACCGTGAAGATCCGGCTGCTCGTGGTCTCGGTCGACAAGGCGATGGAGATGGGCATCGACTGGTGGCGACACGACCCGATGCTGTCGGCCGACGCCAAGGAGCTCGCGGACGAGAACCGCAAGCTCCGCGAGCGGGTCGAGCAACTGGAGCGCGGCGATGAGTGAGACCGGTACCTACGTCTACGCGGTCGGCCGGCACCTCGACGAGGAGCTGCTGACCCGGCTCGTCGGGGTCGGCGACGCGCCGGTCCGGATGATCAGCCACCGCGACCTGGACATCGTGGTCAGCACCGTCGACCTGGACGAGTTCGGCGAGACGGCGCTACGGACCAACCTGGAAAGCCTGCCCTGGGTGGAGAAGACCGCCCGGCGGCACGACGAGATCGTCCGGCGCGCGGCCGCGCTCACCACCGCCCTGGCGCCGTTCCGGCTCGTCACGATCTACCGGTCGGACGACGCCGCGCGGGCCCGGATCGAAGAGTTGTACGACGACCTCACGCCGGCGCTCGACCGGATCGACCGGCGCAGCGAGTGGAGCGTGAAGGCCTTCAACCGGATGCGGACCCCGACGCCGGCCGCGGTCGAGGCGGAGGCGCCGTCGTCCGGCGTCGCGTACCTGCAGCGCCGCCGCGCCGAGCTCCGCAGCCGGCAGGAGGTCGCCGCGGACCAGGAGATGCTCGCCGAGCAGCTGCTGCGGGACCTGGTACCGGCGACGGCCGCGACCCGGCGGCTCGCGCCGCAGGACCAGCGGCTGACCGGGCGCGCGGAGAGCATGGCGCTGAACGCGGCGTTCCTCGTCGACGACGACCGCAGTACCGAGTTCTTCGAGCTGGTCAACGAGTTGCGGTCCCGGTACCCGTCGTTCGACGTCGAGCTGGACGGGCCCTGGCCGCCGTACTCGTTCGCCGTACTGGACAAGCCATGACCGTGCAGACCGCGACCACCGTCGCCACCGAGCCCAGCCTCGTCGACCTGCTCGACCGGCTGCTGGGCAAAGGCGTCGTCATCACCGGCGACGTCGTGATCTCGCTGGCCGAGGTCGACCTGGTGCGGATCCAGCTGTCAGCGGTGATCGCCTCGGTGCGTGAGGAGATGACCTCCGATGGTTGAGCCGCTGGTACCGCTCACCGAGCGGATCGACGCGAACGCGGACACGGTCGAACGCGAGCTCTTCAAGCTGGTGCTGACGATCGTGGAACTCGTCCGCCAGCTGATGGAACGCCAGGCCATCCGCCGGATGGACCAGGGCGACCTGAGTACGGCGCAGGTCGAGGAGCTCGGGCTCGGGCTGATGCGGCTCGAGGAAGCCATGACGGCGCTGCGCGAGCAGTTCGGTCTGAGTACGTCGGACCTCAACATCGACCTCGGTCCGTTGGGTTCGCTGTTGTCCGAGTAGGTGATCGAGATGAAGGTTTTCCGAGGGATCGGTGCGGCGTTGGTGTGGGTGCTCGCCACGGTGGTGATGCTCGTCGCCGCGGTGCTGTGCATCACCGTGGTCCTGCTGCCGTTGGGCATCCCACTGATGGCGCTCGGCCTGCGGCTGTACGGGTACGGCGTACAGCTGATGATTCCGCGCCCGAAACCGGCCAAGCAGCTGAAGTCGGTGAAGCGGATGAAGCCGGTCAAGCGAAGCAAGAAGGCCGGGCGAAAGGCCCGCAAGCGCCTGGCCGGCGTGTTCGGAGGCTGATCATGAAACTGCTGATGAGACTGATCGTCAACGCGATCGCACTAGCCGCGGCAGCGTGGCTGCTGAACGACATCACCGTGAGCGGCACAAGTACCACCCGCCGGGTGATCACCCTGTTGGTGGTGGCGGCAATCTTCGGCCTGGTCAACGCACTGGTCAAACCCCTGGCGACAATCCTGTCGCTCCCATTCATAGTGCTGACACTGGGCCTACTGATCTTCGTCATCAACGCACTGATGCTCCTACTGACCTCCTGGATCAGCGACGGCCTGGACATCCCCTTCCAGGTAGAAGGCTTCGGCACAGCCCTCCTAGGCGCCCTGATCATCACAGTAGTCAGCTGGCTGATAAACGTAATCCTGCCCGACAAACTGGAAGCCGACTGAACACCGCACACCGACGCTTCGCCCCCAAAGCCGGCCCACTATCGCCGACTCACCCCGCGAAGCCGACTCACCACCGCCGACTCCAGCCGCGGACGCGACTCAGCAACGCCGGTCTCAGCCGCCGAGCCGGCTCAGCAACGCCGGCTCCGGCCGCGGGGGTAAACGTCGAGTCCAGCCGCGGAGGCGACTGAGCGCCGCCGGATTCATCCCCGGAGGGGACCGAGCTCGCCCGGGTTCAGCCGCGGAGGGCGCGTTCGAGTTCGTCGCGCCCCATCTTGGAGCGCCCGGGAATGCCACGTTTCTGAGCTTCCCGGTACAGCTCCTGACGAGTCTTCGGCTCAGACCCACCGGACCGCTTGCGCTGCGCGACCGCAGCACCCTGCTTGCCCAACGCCGTACGCGTCTCCTTCGGCATACTCGCAATCGACTTCTGCGAACTAGCCGCCTTAGCCGCCTTACGAACATTCTTCCGCGCAGCCGACTTCTGCTTCTCGGTAGCCATACCCGCCCGGTTCCCCTCCCCACCCCACACAAGCAACCAAACAGACTCCCAGCTCAGTCCGACAGATCCAGGCAGGGCGGGCAGGTACGGCGGGCAGGTACGGCGGGCAGGTACGGCGGGCAGGTACGGCGGGCAGGTACGGCGGGCAGGTACGGCGGGGAAGTACGGCGGGCAGGTACGGCACGCTGACGGCAGGTCCCCAGGCCTCACGCCGGGCGCCTAGCCGATTGCCAGGACGAGACCCGGCCTTCGAGCTTGGCTGCACTCGGCCTGGCCGAGGGCAGCCCGGCGCGAAGCACCCCTCCGGTACCCGCCCGCCCAGCCGCCGACACCGCGCCAAAGGGCCGAAACGCCCCGAATCCCCCGCTGCTGTTGGTTTCCGCACCACTGAGACCGACGCTCCGTAGGCGCCCGATGCAGACGGTGGGTGTGGTGCCGGGACAGCCAAGAGCTCAGGTCGGCACGTCCGGGCGGGTGTGACCGACGCCAGCGGTACGGCCGACGTTGGCGGTTCAGCCGGTTCCGGCGGTGCGGGCGGTGTCGGGGTGCAGGAGGCTCCGGTCTGGCTCGTCCCGGCGTTGCCGCCTACCCGACTACCCGTCGGTGCTGCCTACCCGACGAACCGGCTACCCGCCGGTGCCGGCTACCCCGGCTACCCGCCGGTCCCGGCCGTGCGGCCTACCCCGTCGTAGCCACCCAGTGCGGCCTACCCCGCCGCTGTCCGGCGGTGCGGTTCTGCCCCCTCCGTGCGGTCTGCCTCGACGGTGCGGATGGTGGTGGGGTCGGGGTGTGGTTTGGGTGGGGTGGGGCATACGGGGGTGCGGTGGATGGGGCCGCCGCCTAGGCGTCGGCTCTTCCACTGCTTCTCGTCGTAGTCGTAGTACGTGTCGACGCCACCAACGGTCATGGGGTCCTCCAGTCAGCCCGCGGGGTGCTCCGGCTGCTGACTGTTCAACGCGCCGTGGGTTCAGGATGCCACTTCGGGGCTGTTCCGCACTAGTCCCGTTGTTTTCTTGGGTAGGAGGGCGGCGGCTGGGTACCGGCGGCGTACGAGCTAGTGGAGGTTCTGATGCCCAGCAAGTCCGCGAACGTGAAGAACGAGAAGCAGTACGAGGCCCTGAAAGACAAGGGCATGTCCAAGCAGCGTGCCGCGCGGATCTCGAACGCGTCGAAGTCGAGCGAACACGGCGGCAAGCAGAGCGGGAAGGGCGGCGACAGCAGTCAGGGCGGTACCACCGCCCAGAAGAAGAAGGCCGGCCGCAAGGGCGGCAAGGCCGCGTCGAAGAGCTGACGGGAGATGGTCATGGCGGCCTGTGAGGTGTGTGGGAACGAGTACGACGGTGCCTTCACGGTGACCACACCCGACCGGAAGGAACACACCTTCGACAGCATCGAGTGCGCCGCCCAGGCGATCGCACCCACCTGCGCCCACTGCAACTGCCGAATCCTGGGCCACGGCGTCCAAGCAGACGACACCATCTACTGCTGCGCCAACTGCGCCCGCCAAGCAGGCACTGAAGAAGTCCGCGACCGCGCCTGACCTATCCGACCGCCGCCACCCACGGCGGCGGTCACAGGTCGCGACCCACGGCATCCGCGCCATCTCACCGCCGCCTGACCCCAGCAGCTACCCCGGGGTGGCGCGACCCGTGACCGCGCCTCCGGGACCGGCTCGGGTCATGAGGGGCGAGGGACGCCCGTCGACCAGGAAACGCGCAAACGCGTCTGAGCCCCGCGCGCAGTGCCCTGCCCCGCTGAACACCCATCCCGCGCTCAGCTGTCGGCGCGGTGTTTGCCGTGGGGGTGGAATCGGGCTCGGCGTTCGGCGCCGGATTCTTCGGTTGTGGTGTCGTCGCCGGCTACTCGGCCTACGAACTCGCCGCTGGTGCCGGTGCCGGTGGTGGTTGGCGTGCCGTTGTCCGGGTCGCCGCCGGTTGCTCTTGTCATCGCGGTGCTGGTGTCGGCGGGGGCGTCGGACTCGTTCACCTTGTGCGACAGCCGCCACCGCTGGAACCGCTCCCAGATCGACATCAGGTCCTCCGTCCCTCGCCAAGACTCTCCGGTACCCCGGCACCAAACGCCGTCACAAATCTGCGGAGTGCCCGGTCCTTTCAGGTGAGAGGGCAGCAGGGAGGTGAGTGGTGGAAGGTTTGGCGGGGTTGCCGCGGCCGGTGGCTGCGGTGCTGGGTGGCGGCGGGGTGCTTGGTGCGGCCCATGTGGGTGTTGGGCATGCGCTGGAGCGGCGCGGGTTCGTGCCGGATCTGATTGTCGGTACGTCGGTCGGCGCGCTGACCGGAGCCATCGCCGCCGCGCACCCGGAGTCGGCCGCGGAGTGGCTGGACGACGTGTGGGTCCACCTGCGGCGCCGGGAGGTCTTCCCGCTCGGGTACCTGTCGTCGCGCGCCAGCCTGTTCTCGGATCGCGGCCTGCCCCGGCTGATCGCGCGCGCCGAGCTGCCCAGCCGGATCGAGGAGCTGGCGGTCCCGTTCACCGCGGTCGCGATGGACCTCGCGAGCGGCGCGGAGGTGCGCCTCGACCACGGGGATCTCGAATCCGCACTGCTGGCGAGCTCCGCCATCCCGGGCGCCCTGCCGCCGGTCGTCAGGGACGAGCGGACCCTCGTCGACGGCGGCCTGATCGCCTACGTACCCATCCGCGCAGCTCAAGCGGCAGGCGCGGCCAGCGTCCTCGTACTCTCCACCGGGCCCGCGAGTTGGCCGTTGCCCCCGGTCACCCCACGCCAGCGCGCCGGCGCGATCGCCTCAAGGGCCGCCGTCCTGCAGGTGCACCACCAGGTCGAGTGCGACCTGCACGCCGTTGCCCAGTACCTCCCGACCGTCGTACTCCCGACCGGTGTCGACAAATGGCCTGCCCCCTTGGGACTTCGGGCACTCGCGGCGGCTGATCTCCAGCGCGACCGTCGCGGCCGAGCGCTTCCTCGACGACCTGTACGTCGACGGCCCCGGCCTGTACCGAGTCAACCCCGACGCCGAGACCTCGCCTGCCCGTGTCCAGACAGGAACCAGCCCATGAGCACGATCGCCTTCCTCAACATCGCCATGCACGGCCGGGTCAATCCGACGCTCCCGATCGTCGCCGAGCTGGTCCGCCGCGGCCACCGGGTCAGCTATCACACCTCGCCCGCCTTCGCCGCCGAGGTCGAGCGTGCGGGCGCCACGGTACGGCTGTACGCCGGCGGCGACCAGCCGTTGCCCGATCCACCGACGCCCGTCGCGTTGCTGGCTGGACTAGCCCGCACCGCCGTACAGGTGCTTCCGGCCGCGCTCGACGAGCTGCGGGGACTGAAGCCGGACCTGATCGTCCACGACTCGGCCTGCTTGTGGGGCGCGATCGCCGCCCGGGAACTCGGCGTGCCGGCTGCGTCGTCGTTCACCACGTTCGCCTTCAACAGGTACGTCCCCAGCCCGACCGCGGTCTCGACAAGCCTCCTGCAGTCCGCCGCGAGAAGTCCCGGAATCGTCGCGGGATACCTCCAGGCGCGCCGCGAACTCCGTCGGCGCTACGACACCAAGGGCCTGCCGTTGGTTGACCTCGGCAACCTTCGGCAGCCGCTCAATCTCGTCTACACCTCCCGGCGGTTCCAGCCCGGCGCCAACGAGCTCACCCCGGCGTACCGTTTCGTCGGTCCCAGCATCGGCGCCCGCCCGCCGGATCCGTCGTTCCCGCTCGGCAGCCTCCGGAACCCGGTGCTGTACGTGTCACTGGGCACCGTGTTCAAGGCCGATCCGCAGCTCCTGCACCGCTTCGCGACCGCGCTCGCCCCGCTGGGCGGCACCGTGGTCGTCGCCACCGGCCAGACCGATCCGGCCGCGCTCGCGCCGCTGCCCCGCAACGTCCTCCTGTGCAGCTCGGTCCCACAACCCGAGGTGCTCGCGCGAGCCTCGCTGTTCGTCACTCACGGCGGCATGAACAGCGTCAACGAGGCGATGTACGCCGGCGTGCCGCTGCTCGTCGTACCGCAAGGCGCCGACCAGCCGCTGGTGGCCTCCCGGATCGTCGAGCTCGGCGCCGGTTTGTCGATCCGCACCGAAGAGGTCACCGAGACGGCTGTACGCACGCTCGCGCAAAGGCTCCTCGACGAGTCCAGGTTCGCCGACGCCGCGGCCGTACTGCGAACCGCCCAACGCGAAGCAGGCGGCTACGAGCGGGCCGCCGACGAGCTCGAGCAGTACTTGCAGACCGGATCGCAGACCCAGCTGAGGCCGGGCTGATGTCGGCCGTCATGGTGCTGGTCCTGATCGCCGGGTTGTCCGAGGCAACAGGACGGGTGCTGCCGCTCGTGTCCCGTCGTCCAGGGATGTCGCGGCCGGTCGTCGTCGGGCTACTGCTCAGCGGAACTCTCGTCGAGGCCGCGGTCATCGCGTTCTGGCCGCGGGTCGCGTGGGCCGTGGCCGAGCTGGTGGCGTCCGGTCCGACACCCGATGCCACGGGGCCGGCGTGGACACCGGCGTTGGTCGCACCACTGGTCCTTGCGGGCGTCTTGTCGTTCCCGTGGCTCGGGCCGTTGCTGCACCTGGTGCTCCTGGTCGCGGTCGGCGCCGGCCTCACCGGACCGCTGGCGACGGCGAGCGGGCTCGGCTGGGCAGTGGCGGCGGGCTGCGTGACCGTGGCCGCGCTCGGTCTCGCCTGTGCCGTGGACGTCGTACGGCGTCTCGTCGCACGGCTGCTGGCGATCGGGGTAGTGGAGGCGGGCGCGTGAACAGTCTGCTGTTCTGGCTCGGTGGGCTCGGTGTCGCCCTGATCGTCGAAGGGCTGCTCGCCCGGTACGAGGTCCTCGCGTACAGCGTCGGCTGGCGGGTGCCGAACACCGAGCTGCCGGACGGCCTGCCGTACGCGCGCGGTGCCGCGCCCGATCGGCCGCCGACGGCGTACCTGGTGTACCTCGACGGCATCGGGAAGCGGCAGTTCCGGGACACCCGGGACGGCGGGCAGCTCGTCCAGGCGGTGCTCGCGAAGGCGCCGGAGCTGCGGGTGCTGGGGCAGGTCCAGCCGTACTCGCCGCTGGCCGATCCGCTCGCCGATCGGCCGGTGTGGGCGTGGCTGCGGCGCCGGGCGGGGCTGTTGTTGTTCCTGCACAACGTCATGCAGACGTTCGTCGCGGCCGATCGGCGGTACCGGCCGCTGTACAACCGTGCCGTCGGCAACCAGATCGTCGTACAGCTCCGGCTGGCCGGGTACCGGGCGGGCAGCGGGATCCCGGTCGTGCTGCTGAGCTACAGCGGGGGAGCGCAGGTCTCGACCGGCGCGGTCGACGAGCTCGAGCGGCAGTTGCGGGCGCCGGTGCTGCTGATCATGCTCGGCGGATTTCACAACGGCGCCAACGACCTGGCGCGGGTCGAGCATGTCTATCAGCTGACGAGCACGAGTGACCGGATCGAGCGGTTCGGGACCTGGATCTTCCCGCAGCGCTGGCGGCTGTTCCGGCGCAGCGGCTGGAACCGCGCGGTGCGCGCGGGGAAGGTCACGGTCCGGTTGCTCGATCCGGCCACTCACGTCGGCCCCCGGAGCTACATCAGCCCGACGGCGGTGTTACCCGACGGCCGCACCCACCTCGACCGCACCACCGACACCGTCGTCGAACTCATCCGGGCTTCGTACCGCACGATCGCGGCGCGGGAGACCGAGGCGATGTGAGTTACTGCGAGGTGAGGGCGTTGGCTTCGGCGACGATCTGCCGGCGCCGGTCGGCCGTGAGACCTTGAGCGGCCGAGGTGTTCGCGTAGGTGGCAAGCGCCCGGTACTCGCGCCGGCCGAGCAGCGTGGTGAGGGTGGACACGGTCGACGGGCGGGCGCCCGAGGTGAGGATCAGGTCGGCCAGCCCGGTCGGCGTGGCCACGATCTCGAACCGTGACTCGGTGACCGCGCCGGCTACCTCGGCCCGGAGGACGTGCTCGCCGGCGGTCAGCGTGGTCGCGTCCAGCGTCGCGCCGTTCGCGATCGGCGTACCGTCCAGCATGATCGTCACCGGCTCCGCCGAGTTGTTGCCGACGGCCACCTTCGCCCGCTGGGCCCGGTCGATCCGCTGGCCCGCGGCCGGGCTGAGGACGGTGGCCCGCGGCGCGGTCCGTTGCAGGTACGCCGCGTTCCAGCCGTAGAGCTCAGCGGGCCGGTTGGTGATGATGCCGTCGACGCCGGCCTTCTCCAGGCTGTTCCAGCGGTTCGCGTCGTCGACGGTCCACACGTTGACCGCCACCCCGGCGTCGTGCAGCGCGCTCACGATGCCCGGCCGGGTCTGGAAGGCCGCGTCCGACGGGTTGTACGCGGACAGCCCGAGGTCCTTGGCGATCGCGACCGGGTCCGGGTCGAGCGTGCTGCGGAGCAGGCCCAGCGGCAGCTCCGGAGCCAGCTCGGCGACCCAGCGCAGGTGCTGCGGCTCGAAGCTCTGCACGAAGACCCGGCTCGCCATTCCGCGGTCGCGGATCTCGGCGACGATCCGCGCGACCGAGTCCCGGGTGTGCGCGCCCTTGACCTCCAGCAGCAGGTTCCCGCCGCGGGTCCGGAGCCCGTCGAGCTGCTGCCCGAGCGTCGGCACCCGCTGCCCGGTGAACGCGGGCGCGAACCACGACCCGGCATCCAGCGCGGAGACCTGGGCGAGCGTGAGGTCGCGGATCGCGCCGGTGCCGTCGGTGGTCCGGTCCACGGTGGTGTCGTGCAGGATCACCGGTACGCCGTCCTTCGTCGGCTGGACGTCGTTCTCGATCCACTCGGCCCTGGCCCGGCGCGCCACCTCGTCGGACGCCGCGGTGTTCTCGGGCGCGGCGGCGGACCCACCGCGGTGCGCCCAGACGCGCAGCGGCGCACCGCGGCCGCGGATGAACGACTCCTTACCGAGCGGCGTCACCTTGAGGTTGTCGAACGACACGGTGGAGCCGTTCACGACCAGCCCCTGCACACCCGCCGTACTGCGGCTGACCATCGTGGTGCGGAGCGCCTCGCGGCCCTCGACGTACCAGGTGGCGCGGGTGCCGCGGACCTCGACGGCGAGGTCGACGTCCTTGCCGACGCCCACCGCAACGGGTGCCGCAGCGGTGTCGGTGACGTTCCAGGTGTTCGCCACGGTGCGCTGGGCGAACTCGAGCCCGTTGGCCGCGGTCGACCCGTTCCGCAGCGTCGCGATCGACCACGGCACCGCACCGCTCGGCGCGAGGTCGAGCCCGAAGGCCACCCAGCGGCCGGCGTCGAGGGCCGAGTCGAAGCGCAGCCGGCTCTCGATCCGGAAGTCGGTCAGGGGCGAGCCGAACGTGATGCGGCTCTGCTGGCCGGAGGAGGTGGAGCTGCCGACCAGGCGGCCGCCCTGCACCTTCCAGGTCCCTTCCACCGGGGTCCAGCCGGCCGGCAGCGCCGAGCCGTCGAAGGTCTCGTCGACGGTCGGCGCGGCAGCGGCGGCGACGGTGGTGCCATCGAGGACGGAACGGTCGGCGGCCTCCGCACCGGCAGGGGCGATCAGTGCGGTCATGGTGGCCCCTGTCACGAGCGTGGCGAGGACAGCACGGGGACGGCGTGTCGTCAGGTTCATGACGACCGACCGTAGAAAGGCCACCCGAACGGGACCGGAGCGAGCAATGAACGGCACGTTACCGGTGTGGTGCTCCTTCGGTGAGGGTCCACCGCGGGATCCGCGTGTAGACAGGGATGACGTCGATCGGCACGTCCCGGGTGACCAGGCCGTTCGGGACAGAAGCGCCGGTCCAGGCGTCGTACCAGGTGCCTTCGGGCAGGTACGTCGTCCACGTGCTCGCGCCCGGCTCCAGCACCGGGTTGACGAGGAGGTCGTCGCCGAGGAAGTACTGGTGCGGGTGGTTCCAGATCTCCGGATCGTCCGCGTGGTCGAAGAACAGCGGCCGCAGCAGCGGGCGGTCGGTGGCGATCGCCTTCGCGGCCTCCGCGGCCAGGTAGGGCACGAGCTTCTCCCGCAGTACGGCGTACGCACGGAAGACCGGTACGACGCGCTCGTCGCCGGTGGTCTCCGCGACGTGCCACGGGGTGCGGTCGCGGAGCGGGAGCTGATGGTGGTTGAACTCCGAGTGGTACTGCATGATCGGCAGGAACGTCGACGCCGCGGTGGCCCGTAGGTACAGCTCCGCGTCCGGCACCGGACCCGAGAAGCCGGCCAGGTCCCAGCCCCAGTACACGATGCCGCACGAGGCCGCGGTCAGCCCGGCCGTGATCGACGACCGGAAGGCCTCCCAGGTCGAGTCCTCGTCACCCGCCCAGAAGATCCCGTGCGCCTGCGAGCCGGTGAAGCCCGCGCGCGAGAACGTCACCGGCGCCTTCCCCGCGGACCGCAGCAGATCACCGAAGGCTCGCGCGTAGTGCACCGGGAACAGATTGTTGCCCTCGTCGCCCCGGCGGCCGTCGGCGTACCGGAGGTCGTGACCCCACGCGTGCTCGCCGCCGTCGGTCTTGAATCCGTCGACGTCGAAGTCCTCGACCAGGTACCGCCGCTTCTCGGTCCACCAGTCGCGGGTGCGCTGCACGGACAGGTCCGGCATCAGCGCCTGCGGGAACCACCAGCCGCGGTTGTGGTACGCCGTACCGTCCGCCTCGAGCACCGCGTGCCCCTCGCGCACCATCGCGTCGGCGTCCGCGGCGACCTGCCCGGCGCTGAACTCGCTCTTCTGCAACGGGATCTGCCACAGGATCACCTTGATCCCGCGGGCGTGCAGCTCGTCGATCATCGCCCGCGGCGCCGGCCAGGCGCCGTCGGCCGGGTACGTGAAGTCGGACGCCTTGTGGGCACTGCCGTCGGGCGTGACGTCGTACTGCGCGTCGCGCCAGATCGTGATGCCCTCCTCGTCGCTCCAGGCCTCGATCACGACCGTGCCGACGGGGATGTCCAGGTCGCGATGCGCGTCCATCCGCGCCATCACCAGCTCCTGGGTGTTCCATTCGTTGCCCGAGGCCCACAACCGGAACACCCAGTCCGGCAGCTCCTCCGCCCGTCCGACCTCGTCGAGGAACGCGGTCAGCACCTCGGTCGGCGAGCCCTCGTAGACACCCAGGTCGACCACCGGTTCGTCGCCCAAGGCAACTTCGACCGTCAGCGCCTGCTCGTCCGAGGAGAACCAGGTACGCCGGGACGTCCGGACGTGGAACCCCCAGCTGCCGTTCGCGCCGACCACGTGCGCGAACGGCATCGGGAGGTACGTCCGCCCGTGGACACCCTGCGCCTTGTACTGCTCGAACACCACGGCGTCGAGGTGCTTCCCGCGCTGGTCCAGCGCGTCGTACCGCTCCCCGAACCCGACCAGATGATCGCCCGCGCTCAGCGGCAACCGGAACCGCGCCCGGTGCACGCCCGCCGCCGACACCAGCCACTCGACGTCCCGCACCCGGCCTTCGCCGCCCCGGACCTCGCCGCCCTCGGCGACCCACGCCGCCGGCGCGACCTCGAACCACTCGGTGGTCTCGTGGCCCGCGCGGAAGCGGTAGCGCACCGGCTCTGTGATCGGCGGGGTCACCACCGTCCACCCGTCGTCGGAGCCCAGCGACTTCGCCTGCGCCTCGCTGAGGTGCCCTTCGCCGCCGGCCAGCGCCGCCGCATCGGCCGCGGCCGTCGTCGCGGGCGCCAACTCGAGGGTCTTCGTACCCCATTCACACACGACCGACGTGGCACCGGGCGGGGCGATGACGCCCAGCCGGACCGGTTCGCCGACCAGCGGCAGGACCGGGACACGCTGGTCGGGGGAGTTGGCGTACGGGTGCTCGATGCCATGCGGGCGATGCGTGATCATCAGACCTTCTTCTCGAGGATGCCGAGCTCGTCGGCCAGGATCAGGTACATGCCGTGGGACCACAGCAGGGGAGTGGCGACGGTGCCCCAGCGCTCGATCCACTCGTCGCGCGATCCGGGGTGCAGCAGGTGGTGGGGTACCTGCTCGGGCAGGTCGCCGTCCGGTGTCGCCTGCTCGGCGATCCAGCGCAGGTACCGCCAGGCGCCGTCGGTGTCCCCGGCGGCGGCCAGGTTCCAGCCGAGCAACGCGGACAGCAGGATCCACTGCCCGCCGCCGTAGAACACGTCGGCAGTGAACCGGTGGACGCCGCCGTCGACGTCCAGGTCCCGTTGCACGGCGGCGAGCGTCGCCGTACCGACCTCGCCCGACACCAGCCCGAACGGTACGACGCAGGCCGGCAACGAGCCGTCCACCGCCGTCGACCCGAGCCACTTGGTCAGATGCCCGTCCAGCATGCCTTCGGACGAAACGAGCGAACGGATGCCAGCGGCAACTTCCAGTACGTCGACCGACGTGTACGGCGCGATCGCGACCAGCCCGCCGTATATCGCGCCGAGGGTGGACACGTGCCGTTCCTCGACATGCTCCTCCCACCAGTCGTAGCAGGGCCGGTCCCAGAACGCGACCAGGTAGTCGACCGCGACGTCGATCCCGCCCCGCCACCGCTCGACGTCGAGGCCGTGCCGGTCCGCGTGCGTGACGACCGACCACAGCCACATGCCGTAGCCGTCGGTCTGGAAGTCCCACCACGGATCGGAACCGTCCGCGCCGTCGAACGTGAACCGGGTCGGCAACATCGCGGCGTCCGGCGGCCGCTCACCCCGGGCGACGGCCGCGCACAGCTCGTCTACCTGAGCCCGTCGCTTCTGCAGGATCCGGTCGGCCCAGTCGTGGAACCGGTCGGCCGACGCGACGTCGCCGTACCGCGAGATGCCTTCCGCGGTGAAGGATCCGTCGCGCAGCCAGGCATACCCCTTGTACGCCGAGAACGTCGGCGCGGCCGGGTACGCGCCGCCAGGATCCTGATGCCGGGTGATGACCGCGTGGCTGTACTCCGCCAGCGCACGCAGTCGACCGACCTTTCCCCCCGCCCCCGAGCGAAGCGAGGGGGCGGGTTCTTCTGTTCTTTTCTTCACTTCTTCAGCAGCCCGTTCACCTTGGATTGTGCGTCGGCGAGCGCCTTCTCGACGGTCTTGCGGCCGGCCGCGGCGGACGTCAGCTCCTGGGTGACCGCGTCCTGCATCTCCTGCTGCCGTTCGATGACCGGCGGCAGCACCGGCTGCTCCAGCGCGGTGAACACGGCCTCGCGGTTCGCCGGCTTCGGCTGGTCGAGGTACGGCTTGAGCTTGGACTCGTCGGCGACCGGCGGCAGCTCCCACGAGGACGCGAGCCGGATCTTGGTCGTCTCGTCCGACGACGCCAGGAACGTGATCCACTTCTGCGCGGCCGCGACGTTCTTCGACGCTGCGTTCACCACGAGCCCGTTCGCGAACATCGCCGACGCCTTCGCCGTGTTCCCCGGCTCGACCACCACGTCCCACTCGAACTTCGCGTCGGCCAGCGCCGAGAACATCCAGATCCCGGTGTGCCACATCGCGAGCTTCCCGGACTTGAACAGCTTCGAGTCGAAGTCCGGCGTCCCGGCGCCGTCGGCCTCGGTCGGCATCGTCTTGCCGACCTTGCCGATCAGGAAGTTCGCGGCCTCGACACCCTGCGGCGAATTGAACGTCGCCTCGGTCCGGTCCGCGTTCAGGAACTCGCCGCCGTTCTGCGCGAGCACCTTGTAGAACTCGTTGTACGACACCGGCTGGTAGTCGCCCCAGGTCTTCGTCGCCTTGTTGGTCAGCTTGGCGGCCGCGGCCTGCTCGTCCTTCCAAGTCCAATCCGCCGTCGGCTCGGCCACGCCGGCCTGCTTGAACAGCGTCTTGTTGTAGAACAGCACGACGTTCGAGAACGACTCCGGTACGCCGAACTGCTTGCCGTCGGCGTTGAACGCGTCGTACAGCGTCTTCTTGTAGACCGAGGGGTCGACGTTCTGCAGCTCGGCCAGCGAGCCGTTCTTCGCGTACGTCACGAAGTTCTCGTAGTTGAGCTCGAACGCGTCAGCCGCCGTACCGCCCGCGACCGCGGTCTGCAGCTTGGTGAAGTAGTCGGCGTACGGCACGGTCTCGACCTGGACGGTGATGTCCGGGTTGGCCGCCTGGAACGCGTTCACGATCGCGGTCAGGTCCTTCTCGTGGCCGTCGTTGGCCGAGAAGTTCATGTACCGCACGACCGCCTTACCGTCCGGCGCGGCGGCCTCCTTGGTCGCGGAGCCCTGCCCGCAGGCGGTCAGCGCGAGCGCCCCGGCCAGACCGGCGGCGGCGTACCTGAATAGACGCGTGGGTAGACGCATGGTGGAAGTCCCCTCCTACTTGATGCCGGTGTGTGCGACACCGGCGATGATGTGGCGCTGCGCGAGCAGGTAGACGATGGCGATCGGGACGATCGAGACGACCGAGCCGGCCATCACGACGTCCCACTGGGTGGTGAACTGGCCCTGCAGCGTGGACAGCCCGAGCGGCAGCGTCATGAACTCCGGCGACCGGATCACCACCAGCGGCCAGAGGAAGCTGTTCCAGCTGCCCATGAACGCGAACACCGCGACGGTCGCCAGCGCGGGCCGGATCAGCGGCAGCACGATCGTGGTGAAGATCCGCAGGTGCCCGGCGCCGTCGATGGTGGCCGCCTCGTCGAGCTCGGTCGGTACGGCGGTCACGGCCTGCCGGAGCAGGAACACCCCGAACGCGGACGCGATCGTCGGCGCCAGCAGGGCGAAGTACGTGTCCTGCAGGTTCAGCGTCTTCATCTCGATGAACAGCGGTACGACGAGCACCTGCAGCGGCACCATCAGCGTCGCCAGGTAGCAGCCGAAGATCACGTTCTTCAACGGGAACTGCAGCCGCGCGAAGCCGTACGCCGCCATCGCGCCGGTGATCAGCTGGAAGACGGTCGAGGCGAGCGCGATCAGCAGCGAGTTGACCAGGATCCGCCAGATCGGCATCGCGTCCAGCAGCGTGCGGTAGGCGTCGAGCGTCGGGTTGTCGACGATCAGTGTCGGGCCGTCGGCCAGCGATCCTTCGGGTGTGATCGACGTGATCACCGTCCAGAGGAACGGGAACAGCATGATCGCCGCGCCCACCAGAACGGCGGCGTACAGCGCGAACCTACGCATAGTGCACCCACTTCCGCTGGCCGCGGATCTGCACCACCGTGATCACGAGGATGACCGCGAACAGGATCCAGGACAGCGCCGACGCCTCACCGGCCCGGCCGTACCGGAAGGTCAGGTCGTAGATCTGCCCGACGACGACCTGGCTGGCTCCGGACGGGCCGCCTCCGGTCATCACGTACACCTGGTCGAAGACCTGGAAGCCGTTGATCAGCGAGATCACCACGACGAAGAACGTCGACGGCGACAGCAGCGGCAGCGTGATCCGCCAGAACCGCTGCCAGGCGCTCGCGCCGTCCACCAGCGCGGCCTCGTAGACGTCCGACGGGATCGCCTGCAGCCCGGCGAGCAGGATTACCATCACGAACCCGAGGTCCTTCCAGGCCGAGGACAGGATCACCGCCGGCAGCGCCCACTGCGGATCGGTCCACCAGCCGGGCGTCGGCAGCCCGACCGCGCCGAGGACCTGGTTGACCAGGCCGTTCGCGGGGTTGAGCAGCCACTTCCAGACCAGCGCGACGACGACCCAGCTGGTCACGACCGGCAGGAAGTACGTCGCCCGCAGGAACGCGCGGCCCTTCAGCTTCTGGTTGAGCACGAGCGCCAGGCCGAGACCACCGGCGTACACCAGCGGCAGGTAGCCGGCGACGTAGATCAGCGTGTGCAGGAAGACGCGGCGCGTCATCGGGTCGGTGAGCAGGTTGGCGTAGTTGTCCAGCCCGACCCACTCCATCGGGGAGATCAGGTTCCACTTGTGCAGGCTGACCCACAGCGACGACACCATCGGCACGAGCGTGAACAGCGTCAACGGGATCGCGCTCGGCAGCAGGAAGAACAGCACCCACCCGAGCTTCTTCCAGCTCGTCGTACGGCGTTTCGCGGCCGGCTGCTGCGACTGCCGGGGCTTCGGCCGGGCGAGCGTCGACGTACTCACGACGCCCCCAGCTTGGCGCGGACCATCCGGCTCTGCTCGCCGCCGTTCCCCGCGTCGAACGGCGCCGCCAGCACCAGCGACGCGGCTCCGCGCGCCCACTGGTCCTCCGTCCACGGCTCGACCACCACGGGCACGTCCTTGCGGGCCGGCAGCAACGACCGCCGGAACGACGGCTCGAACCCGGGCTGCCAGAACTCCCAGCCGTCGACTCCTTCACCCAGCAGTACGACGACCTCCGGGTCGACCGTGTGGATGATCCCGGCCAGCGCCCGGCCGAGCAGGTCGCCCGCGTCCGCGTAGACGGCGCGGGCCGCCTCGTCGCCGTTGGTTGCAGCGCGCAACAGAGCGGTGGCGGTGCCGCGGGCGCCGAGCGCGCCACGACTGCGCGCCGTACGGACCAGGCCGTCGGCGCCGATGTAGGCCTCCAGGCAACCGGTGGAGCCGCACGTGCACGGCGGCTGGTCGGTGCCCGCGGCCCAGACGGGGATGTGGCCGATCTCGCCGGCGCCGCCGTTCGCGCCGCGGTAGATGCCGCCGTCGACGACGATCCCGCAGCCGATGCCGCGACCGATGGTGACCACCAGGTACGACGAGTGCTCGCGGCCGATGCCGTACAGCCGCTCGGCGGCGGCCAGCGTGTTCACGTCGTTGTCGACGAGCACCGGCGTACCGACGGCCTGGCGCAGGATCGGGCCGACCTTGGCGGCGCGCCAGCCGAGAGTCGGCGCGTCGACGATCCCGGACGCCTGCGAGTCGACCGCACCGGGTACGCCGACACCGACGCCGAGCAGGTTGTCGTCGAGGCCCGCGACTTCCGCGGTCAGGATCCGGCCCAGGCGGTCGAGCGCGTCCGCCGCACCCGGGTCGAACGGGTGCGAGACGGACGCGCGCACGGTGCCGTCCAGTTCGGCCGTGACGACGGCGACGTGGTCCGCGGTGACCTTCGCGCCGAGCGCGACGCCGGCCCGGCTGACCAGCCCGAGCAGGCGCGCGGGCCGGCCGCCGTTCGACGGGACGGATTCGAGTTCTTCGACGATGCCGCGGGCGATCAGGTCCTTCGTGACCTGCGTGACCGTCGCCGGGCTCAGGCCGAGCCGCCGCGCGATCGCCGTCCGCGCCGTCGGCCCCCCGGTGCCGAGCAACGCCACGATGCTCGACGGCACCACGTCACCCCGCGAGCTCTGACCGCTCACAACCGCCTCCGGACTTACTTCGGCACTAAATTTAGAGACAAATTAAGTGCCGCGCGTCCGGACTGTCAAGAGGTGCCTAGACCGGGACCCTCCACTTCTGCGGGTCGAGGCCGTTGCAGTCGTAGATCTGCAGGTCGGTCCCGTCGGCGGTCGCGCCGCCGGGGCTGTCCAGGCAGCGACCGGACTGCGGGTTCAGCAACGCTCCGTTGGGTTGTGGTTGCCAGAGCTGCCCGCCGGCGGTCCCGCAGTCCCAGAGCTGGACCTTGGTGAAGTTCGCCGTACCGTTGCCGACGATGTCCAGGCACTTGCCGAAGGCGCGGATCCGGCCGTCGGGGGAGACCGTCCACTGCTGGCCGGGGACGCCGTTGCAGGTCCACAGCTGGACGAGGTTCCCGGACGTCGGGGTGTTGGTGTCGACGTCGACACACTTGCCGGCCGCGGCCGGTCCGGTGATCGGGCCGGTCGGGAACCCGGGCAGGTTCCACTTCTGCGGGTCGAGACCGTTGCAATCGTAGATCTGCAGGTCGGTGCCATCCGCCGTCGCGCCGCCGGGGCTGTCGAGGCAGCGGCCGGACTGGGGGTTGCGGAGCGAGCCGTTCGCCTGGGGGCGCCATTGTTGTCCGCCGGCGGGTCCGCAGTCCCAGAGCTGGACCTTGGTGAAGTTCGCCGTGCCGTTGCCGACGATGTCCAGGCACTTGCCGAACGCGCGGATGGTGCCGTCGGCCATCATCGTCCACTGCTGGCCGGGGACGGCACCGCAGGTCCAGAGTTGTACGGCGTTGCCGCTGACCGCGGTGTTGTGGTCGACGTCGAGGCACTTGCCCGCCGCGGCCGGTCCGGTGATCGCGCCGGTCGGGCCGCCGACGACTCCGATCCCGAAGCGCACCTGGCACTGGTTCCCGGTCCCGAGCCAGGTCGCCGCCAGGTAGAGGAACGACGTACCGTTGCTCGACGGGACGATCGGCGAGCTGTAGCCGGGGCAGCTCGGCACGCCGGCGCCGTACCCGCCTGTGGGGTTGACGTTGACGGGCGCCTCCAGCTCGGTCCAGGTCCCGGCACCGAGCGAGGTGTTTGCCAACAGCACCGATCCGGACTCGGCCATCACAGCCTTGTTGCCGGTCGGCCCGGTGACCACGCGCTGGCCGGAGAGCAGCAGGGTGCCGTTCGGACCGCCGCCGGGGATCCAGGCGACGTACGGCGTGTGCAGCAGGTGCCGGCCGTCGTTCGTCTGGGCGAGGGTGCCGGGGCTGTTCGTCGGCGCCCAGTTGAGTCCGTCCGGGCTGGTCTTGACGTACACCTCGCAGGCGTGGTCGGCGTTGGTCGCGTCGCGGCACAGCTCGTACGTCATCAGGAACTGGCCGTTCGGCAACGGCGTGATGATCGACATCCCCGGGCGGGCGAGGTTGTCGGCGGGGAACGCGATGTCGGTCGTGATGCTCGAGCTCCAGGTCACGCCGCCGTTGGTCGAGGTGTAGTGGCCGATGATCTGGTTGTTGGTCGGCGAGCCGGCCGGCCGCTCGTCGGAGATGAAGCAGGCGAGCGTGTTGTTCGGCGCGAGCAGGAACCACGGCTCCCAGATCCCGTGACCGATGGTGTTCGGCTGCCCGCTGGTCTGGGTGCAGGTGGAGACGTACTTCCAGCTGGCGCCGCGGTCGGTGCTCTTGAAGACCTCGACCTTCTGCGCGGTGAAGTTGCCCTCGTCCCAGGCCGTCCCGGAGGCGAGCAGGTCGCCGGCGTTCAGGCCGTTAGCGGTCCGGGGGACCTCGTAGATCACCGGCGCGCCGAGATCCCAGCCCGGTGTGTTCGAGGTGATCGTGCTGATCGGGCTCGCGCCGAACGTGGCTCCGCCGTCGGTACTGCGGAACACCGGGAAGTTGCTCGGCCCGGATTCGTTGCGCCGGGCAAAGGTCGCGAGCACGGTCCGGCCGCCGTTGCCGTCGTGGTCGAGCCGGATCGCCCGCGGGTAGCTGGCGTCGGCGGTCGGGAAGGTGGACAGGTTCGGGCTGTAGAGCACGTTGCCCGGTGGGGCCGCCATCGCTGGTGCGGTGGCCGGCGTCGACACCAGGGCTGCTGCGAGCAGGCCCGCAGCAGCCAGCAGTCGGGTGACGGTGGACATGATCCTCCTCTGACATAGGGCGGTTGAGTCGAGCGAAGGTTCTTCCCCGAGCGCCGGGGCCGGAGCCCCGGCGAGTTCAGTCGGTGCCGGTCGAGTTGCCGGTCGAGTTGCCGGTCGAGTTCAGTCGGCGAGGTCGACGGCGGTGCGGGCGACCACGGCGCCGGCCGCGTCGGTGGCCCAGAGCAGCAGGCGACCGGCAGTGGCCGGCAAGGTCAGTTCGATCGCGTCCGTGACCGCGAACGGCTTGGCGTCGACCGGCGCGGTACCGGACGCGTCACCGAGCGACCAGTGCAGGGTCCCGAGCAGTGGATCCCGTCCGTGGTGGGAGACGCGGACCGGTACGACGATCGATCGGCCGGTCGGCACCACCAGATCGCGACCTGGTCGGTCCGGCGTCACGTCGACGATCAGCACGGTCTCGGCGTGGACGTCGGACGGCACCACACCGCCGAGGTCCTTGGTACGCCGGTCGTACGTGTAGACGCCGACCGTCTCGTGCTCGATGTCGTACAGCTCCGTGTAGATGTAGCCGGCGTTCCGCGGGTGCCGACGCAGCTCCTGGGTCTGCCACCGCAGGTGCCAGCCACGCTCCACGCTCGTCGACCCGCCGCCGTACTCTCCGTTCAGCTGCACCTTGTCGGTGCCGTCGAACCCGGGCGCGGCGATCGCTTTCTCGGCCACGAACTCCGGCCCGAGCCGCACCGGGAAGCGTCCGTCGGCGGTGTTGATCAGCCGGTCGACGATGGCGGCCCACGACCCGACGTTCTCGTCGTAGTAGTGCCAGTCGACCAGGTCGGTCTCGACGTGCGCCCAGCCCGAGTTGTCGACGACCGGCCGCGTCGGATCCGCGTCCCGGATGATCCGGTAGGCACGCCGTACGGCGTCCTGCTTCGCGGGATCGCCCGGGACGTCCCAGTCCAGGCCCCACTCCTCGTTGTAGCCGCCCCAGATCACGATGCTCGGATGGCTGCCGTCGCGCGCGACCATCCCGGCCGTGACGTCCTCGAACGCGGCGACGGCCTCCGGCGTGAAACGTCCCGTCGACGGCGGCTCGGCCCAGACCAGCATCCCGAGCCGGTCGGCCCAGTACAGCCAGCGCGGATCCTCCAGCTTGATGTGTTTCCGTACCAGGTTGAACCCCGCGGCCCGCGCCAGCTCCAGGTCCCGCCGCAGTGCCTCGTCGCTCGGCGCCGTGTGCCCGCCCGTCGGCCAGAACCCCTGGTCGAGCACACCCCGCACGTACGTCGGTACGCCGTTCACCGCGAGCGTGCCGCCGTGCCACTCGACCTTGCGCAGGCCGGTGTAGCCGCGGACCGTGTCCTCGCCTGCTGTCACGACGACGTCGTAGACATGCGGATCGTCGACGCTCCACAAGCGCGGCTGGGGAATCGGCACCGTCGCCGTCCCTGGCCAGTCGTCGTACTCCTGGACCGCGACGCCCGGGATCTCGATCCGCACCGGCGACGGCCCGGTGAGGGTGACCTCGATGCCGTCCAGCGCGTCGGTCGGTCGCAGGTCGAGCCGCGAGATGTACGCCGCCGGTCGCGGCTCGAGCCACACCGTCTGCCAGATGCCGCTCGACGGGGTGAACGCGCAGCCGTCGTAGTCGTCGGCCGGCAGGCTGCGCTGCTTCCCGTGCGGGATGAACCGCTTGTCGGTCGGGGCGTCCACCCGTACGACGAGCTCGCCGCTGCCGGTTGCGTCGAGGAGGTCGGTGATGTCCGCCTCGAACGGCAGGTAGCCGCCGTCGTGCTCGACCGCGAGGTCGCCGTTCACCCAGACGGTCGCGTGGTGGTGGACGGCACCGAAGTGCAGGATCGTCCGCTCGCCGGCCCAATCCTCCGGTCGCTGGAGCTGCCGCCGGTACCAGGCGGTCGGCAGCCAGTGAGCGCTGACACCTGAGTCGGGGTGCTCCCAGGGGAACGGGACGACGATGGTCTCGGTGAAGCGATCGGCTTTCCGGGCGAACTCCCACTCGCCGTTGAGGTTGACCCAGCGCTCCGAGCGATCGAAGTGCGGACGTGGGTATTCGGGTCTTGGTGTGTTCACAGTTGTTCCCTTTCAGCCCTTCAGGCTGCCGGCCATGACGCCCTTGATCAGGTGCCGTTGGAGGACGACGAAGACGATCAGCACCGGGATCGCGGCCACGGTGCTTGCCGCGAGCAACTGACCCCAGACGCTGGTCCAGTCGGCGCCGAGCTGACCCGAGCGGATGTTCTGCGCGAGTGCCGCGAGCATCACCTGCAGGGTCTGGTGCTGCTCGTCGTTCACCGCCACCACCGGCCAGACGAAGTCGTTGTAGATGTTGATGAAGGTCAGTACGCCGAGCGCCGCCAGCCCCGGCCGGATCACCGGGACCACGATGCTCGTGAAGATCCGCAGCTCGCCGGCGCCGTCGACGCGCGCGGCGTCCAGCAGTTCGTCCGGGATCGCCATGATCACCTGGCGCATCCAGAACACCCCGAACGCGTCGATCGCCCCCGGCAGGATCAGCGCCTGGAACGTGCTCACCCAGCCGAGCTGGCTCATCTCCAGCAGCAGCGGGATCAGCAGTACGAGCGTCGGCAGCATCAGTGTGGTCAGCACGGTCGCGAACAGCAGCCGCTTGCCCGGGAAGGCGTACTTCGCGAACGCGAACCCCGCCATCGGGCAGAACACCATCGTCAGCGCGCCCTTGACCAGCACGACGATCGCGGTGTTCCGGAAGCCGGTGCCGATCGGGATCGTCTCGAGCATCGAGCGGAAGTTGGTCAGCGTCAGCTGGCCGGGGTCGAAGCTGAACGGGCTCGCGATGATCGCGCCGCCGGGTTTGAGCGACGAGACCATCATCCAGAGCAGCGGCGCCAGGCTGACGACGCCGGCCACCGTGAGCAGGCCGTAGCGTGCGGCGGCTCCGAGCTTCATGAGTCCTCCCTCGACCGCAGCAGCCGGATCGACGCCAGCGACAACGCCAGCACCATCAGCACGAGCAGCATCGAGTTCGCCGCGCCGAGCCCGAGGTCGGAGTTGGTGATGTGCTTGTAGAGGTACAGCCCGGCCGTCCGGGTCGCGTTGAACGGTCCGCCGCCGGTCACGACGTACGGCTCCGCGAACAGCTGGAACACGGTGAGCGTGCCGATCACGACGACGAAGCTCAGCGTCCGCGTCACCAGCGGCACGGTGATCGACCAGAACTGGTGCCAGGCGCTCGCGCCGTCGATCCGCGCCGCCTCGTACACCTCCGTGGGGATTGTCGACAATCCGGCCATCAACAAGATCACGGCGTACCCCGTCGTTCGCCACAGCACGAGCAGCGCGACGGCCACCTTCGCCCCGGCGGCGGTGGTCAGCCAGCCGATTGTCGGCAATCCGATCGACGACAAGCCGTGGTTGACCGCGCCGAAGTCCTGGTCGAACAGGATGATCCACACCTGTGCCATCGCCACCAGCGGCGTCACGAACGGCGCGATCAGCGCGGCACTGAACAGCCCGCGGAACCTTGCCTTCCGCAACGCCACCGCGATCGTCAAGGCGACCAGCACCTGCGCCGGGACGACCAGCAGCCACAGCACACCCGAGGTCGCCATCGACTGCCAGAAGTCCGGGCTGGTCAACAGGTACCGGTAGTTCGCGAACCCGATGATCTCCAGCGCGCCGGCGCCGTGCCAGTTGGTGAAGCTCAGCTGCAGCGCGAAGAAGATCGGGTACGCATTGAACGCCGCGAACACCAGCACGAACGGCGCGACGAACAGGTACGGCGCAGCCTTGACCCGCGGCCGCCGGGTCCGCTGGGCGGACCGCCGGGTCGTGGCTGCCTCGGTGAGGGTCGCCATTCAGTTGGGTCCCATCAGGTTCTTCTGGATCTGGGACGCGGACGTCTTCAGCACCTCGTCGGGGCTCATCCGGCCGGCCAGCATCTTCTGCACGTTCACGCCGAAGTAGTCGACGGCCTTCCCCCACCAGGTGGGAATCGTGTAGCCGCCCGGCACCTGCTTGCCCGCCTCGACCGCGACCTTCCACAGGTCCTGACCGCCGAGCGCGTCGATCGTCTCGAACAGCGGGGCGGCCGGGTCGAGCGCCGGCAGGTACGACGGGATCGAGGTGTTCAGCCCGCGCGGGTACACGTCGTTCTTCCCGTAGACCGCGGTGTACCCCTCCTTGCTGAACACGAGGTGCTCGTACAGCCGCCAGGCCAGCTCGGGGTTCTTCGCCTTCGCCGGGATGACAAACGACGACCCGCCCATCACACCGGCCCGCGCACCGCCGGCCTCCCAGGCGGGCAGCGCGGTCGCCCGCCACTTCCCCTTGCTTGCCTTCAGCAACTGCTGCGGCGCGAACACGAACCACTGCGCCCACGGCACGAACACCTGGGTGCCGTTGTCCTGGGTCTGCAGATCGGTCGGCTGGGTGTACTTCGCCAGCGTGCCGAGCCCCTGCGCGCGGACCGTGTCCAGCCAGGTCAGCGTCTTGCGGTACGGGTCGGAGTCGAGCGCGAGCTTGCCGTCGGCGCCGACCATCGCGCCGCCCTGCTGGTTCGCGAACATGTCGATCCACAGTTGCGCGAGGAACTGGTCGTTCTCGAGGTGGATCGGCTTCGCGGCGGGGAACTTGTCCCGCACGGTCCGCGCGGCGCCGAGCAGGTCGTCGTACGTCGCCAGCTTCGTGGGATCGACGCCCGCCTGGGTGACGATGTCCTCGCGGTAGAAGAGCAGGCCCGGGTCGAGGTCCCACGGCACCGCGACGACCTTGCCGTCGACGGTCACCACGCCGAGCTTGTACGGCGCGATGTCGGGCTTGTACTGCTCGATCAGCTGGCTGAGGTCGTGCAGGTGCGGCGCGACGCCGGTCAGCAGCGCGTCGTCGTAGAACGCGCCGTCGGGCACGCCGGCGCCGCTGATCAGGGTCGCCGGGAGCTTCGCGTTGATGTCGACGGCCACGTGGTTCACCTTTACCTGCGGGTACTTCGCGGTGAACGACGCGATGGCCTTGTCGAAGACCTTGTACAGGTCGCCGGTGCGGTCCCAGATGGTGAGCTCGCCGGACGGTGGCTTGGTCGCGCTGCTGCTCGGCAGCGGATCGGCGCCGGTGGTGTTGCCGGGGGCGCAGGCGCCGAGGCCGCCGGCCACCAGGGCGGCGCCCGCACCCCGGAACAGGGTGCGGCGCGAGAGCGGATGAGAAAGCGGTGTGGTCATGTCGCGGTCCTTCATGACTTTGCTGAGCTTGCAACGTTGCAAGTTGTGGACGAGACGCTAGACTTGCAACGTTGCAAGTGTCAAGACTTCAGGCTTCCCCGAAACGAGGTGCACAGTGGCCGCCACCCTGCGCGAAGTCGCTCAGCGGGCCGGCGTCTCGGTCCGGACGGTGTCCAACGTCGTGAACGACTTCCCGCAGGTCGCGCCCGAGACCCGGGCCCGCGTGCAGCGCGCGCTCGACGAGCTCGGCTACCAGCCGAACGCGGTCGCCCGGACCCTGCGCAACGGCCGGTCGGGGCTGATCGCGCTGGTGCTGCCCGAGCTCGACGTGCCGTACTTCGCCGAGCTGACCAGGGCGGTCATCGAGCAGGCGGCGGCCGCCGGGTACACGGTCGTGGTCGACCAGACCGACGGCGACCCGGTCCGCGAGCGCGAGCTGGTGATGCGCGGCAACCGGGCCGCCATGTTCGACGGGCTGATCTTCAACCCGCTGGCGCTGGGTGGTGCCGACCTGCGGAACCGGTCGTCCTCGACGCCGGTGGTGTTGCTCGGTGAGCGCGTCGTCGAGGGCGGGCTCGACCACATCATGATCGACAACGTCGGCGCCGCCGAGCTCGCCACCCGGCACCTGGTCGAGCTCGGCCGGCAGCGGGTCGCGGCGATCGGCGACCAGTTCGACGAGACCCGGCAGACCGGTCAGCTCCGGACGCAGGGCTTCCGGGCCGCGCTGCGGGCGGCCGGTCGCGAGGTGGTCCCGGAGCTCGTCCGCCCGACCGAGTTCTTCCACCGCTCCGACGGCGCGGCCGCGATGGCGGACCTGCTCGCCCTTCCGGAGCCGCCCGACGCGGTCTTCTGCTACAACGACCTGCTCGCGCTCGGCGCGCTGCGCACCATCCTCAGCCGGGGCCTGCGGGTGCCCGAGGACATCGCGCTGGTCGGCTTCGACGACATCGAGGACGGCCGCTACAGCACTCCGAGCCTCACCACGATCAGCCCCGACAAGACCCAGATTGCGAAGAACGCCGTACAACTGCTGCTGAACCGCCTGGACGGCGACCGCTCCGCGCCCGCGGAGCTCCCCGCGGACTACACCCTCGAGATCCGCGAGAGCACGACCGGTCGCAGTTAGTCGCGGACCGGAGCTGCGTGGCACTGGTGCTTCGCGAGGATCTCCCGGCGCCGGGCCGACGGTGGGCAGAAGAACGCGGCGACGCCTCCGACGACTGCGGCCGCCAGTAACGTCCGGGTATAGCCGAGCGTGTGGATGGCTGATCCGGCGAGGGCCGGTCCGGTGATGGTGCCGAGGGTCAGCGCAGTGCTGACGGCCGCGAGCCCGGCCGAGGGCCGTCGGGCGAAGACCTGCGCGCTCCAGATGCCTTGGCTCGCGACGACGGCGTTGTAGGCAACGCCGAACAGCAGTGCGGCCAGCAGTACGAGCACCAGCTGACTGGTGCCGAGGGCAACGAGCGCGAGGGCAGCCGCGAGCAGCGCGCACGACGCCAGGTAGCTGTTCCGCAGGCCGATCCGGTTGACCACCGAACCGCTCCACGAGGCAACGATCGCCGCGACACCGCAGACGGCGTACGCGAACCGGGCCTGCCCGGCGGACAGTCCCGCGGCGCGGAGCGCCTCGACGCTGAACGTCCACCACACCGCGCTTCCGGCGCCGATCAGCACCGACGACAACAGCAGCGGCCGCGACTTCGGGCAGACGAACCACGTCCAGCTCAGCTGCGGCAACCGGGCGCGTCCTTCGTGCCGTACCTTCGCCGGCGCGAGCGCTGTCGCGACGATTCCCGCGGCGACGGCGAGGACGACGAACGTCAGCCACGCGAGGCGCCACTCGTCGCCGAGTCCGACCGCCACCGGCCCGGCCACCGCGACGCCCCGGCCGGTGCCCGAGCTGATGATCGACCACGCCAGCGGCCGCCGCGACGGCGGCGCCTCCTGGTCGACGATGTCGGCGTACGGCGGGAGCGCGAAGCCGGCGGCCGCGCCGGCCACGACGACGCCGACGGCCGCCTCCGCGGGACCGCGCGCCGAGGCGACCATCGTCATCCCGGCCGCGGCGAGCCCCGCGGCGAGCGCGATCGGCCACCGCGGCCCGAGCCGCACGGTCAGCCAGATGACCGCGAGGTTCGTGACCAGGTACGACGCGTACGCGCCCGACGCGATCAGGCCCGCGGTGTGGGAGCTGATGCCGACTTCCGACTGCATCTCCGGCAGCAGGAGCCCGTACCCGTACCGCGCCAGCCCGAAGGTGACCGCGATGAGCGCGGCGCCGGGCACGACGAGCCGCAGGAACGACCCGACCTGCTGCCCCGGAGCCGCTGACAAGGTCCCGCGATCGGCACGCACTCGCCACCCGGTGCCCCGTAGATCGCTCACCAATCTTCAGCCGGCCGGCCGCCTTCCGGATCGGGAGGCGGCCGGCGCGGGGTCAGGCGGCGAGCAGGTCCGCCAGTGCGGTGCGCGCCCGGGCTACGCGGGAGCGGATGGTGCCGATCGGGCAGCCTAGGTGCGCTGCGGTCTGGGCGTACGGGACGCCGGCCAGTTGGGTGAGGACGAACACCTCGCGGCGGTCGCCGGGCAACGTGTCGAGCAGTTCGGCGAGTGCGATGCCGTCGTCGAAGCCCGGAAGGTTCCGCGGCTGGGACTGCTCGGCGGCGAGTTGCCAGTCGTACCGCGAGATGCGCGGACGGGATGCCTTGTACCGCAGGTCGTCGGCGACGGTCCGCCGGGCGATCGACAGCAGCCACGTCCGTGCCGACGACCGCCCCTCGAAGCGGGGCAGGCTTTTCAGGGCCCGCAGGAACGTTTCCTGCGTGAGGTCGTCGACCGAGTGCGCGTCACCACTCAGATGCGCGACGTACCGCCGTACGTCGAGATGCAGGGCACGGACGAAGCGATCGAGCGCGTCGAGGTCGCCGGCGCGGGCGGCCAGGGCCAACTGTGTCGAGGTTTCGTCCGGGTCGTAGAGCTGGGCAGATGCCATGACAATGAGTCCTTCGGAAAGTCCAAAGTCCGGCGGGCGCGGAAGCGCCGCCGGCGAGCGGAAGGGCCATGCCGCGAGGGCATGGTGGTTCGTGCTGTCAGGCGACAGCGATTCCGCGGGGTGGACCTCTGGAGACGATGCTGTGGACCAGCAGCGGGTCACGAAGGAGCCTGGGGGAGTACGTCGGACGCGCGGCAGGCCGATGTGCCGTCAGCAGCGGCATCGAGATCAGGCGTAGCGGCAGCAGGATCCGGACCACGACCGCACGCAGGACGGCGAACGCGGCCCGCTCGCCGTACGCCAGCCACAGGCCGCACAGCAGCGCGGCCAGCGTGTGGGCGGCGAGCATGCCGACTGACGACGTACCGGTCAGCTGATGGCCGTCGTGGCCGCCGTGGGTCGGTGCCGGGCCCATCGACTGGGCGAGCGTGAACACCGTGTGCAGTCCTGCCTGGGTCACCAGCGTGCCGCCGACGACGAAAAGTACGCCGCGTTCCCGGTCGGCCACGATCCACGCGACCGCGCCGATCCACCCGAAGGCCATCGGCAGCGCCCACCACGGGAGCGCCGCCTCCGACATCAGCACGTGCCCCAGGGCGGCGAGCAGCACGGACGTGGCCGCGTACAGCGCGGCCCGCGCGACTCGGAATCCCCAGGTCTGCTCCATGGCCGAACCATCGTCGCATTCCGCCGGTGACGGCCGTCGCCGACCACCCCCGGCTTCTGTGGGTCACACCACAACCGGGAACTGATCAGTGCCCCGGACCGACTTGTGTTGCGGACCGTGCGGACGAGGAGTGGACGTGAGCGGAGTACAGGGCGGGACGGCTGTCGTGGAGGCTCGGACCGATGCGCCGGACAGCAAGGCGCGTCGCCGCGGGACCGGGCTGTTCCGCGCGTTCTGGCGGTGGCATTTCTACGCGAGCTTCCTGGTCATCCCCGTCGTGCTGATCCTCGCCGCGACCGGGCTGATCTACCTGTTCCGGTTCCAGCTCGAGCCGGTGCTGCACGCCGATCTGATGAAGGTGGTGCAGCCCGCCGGTCTGGTGGCGCAGCCGTACCAGACGCAGCTCGACGAGGTGCGTGCCGCGTTCCCGGGGTCGACCGTGGTGTCGATGACCGAGCCGTCCGGACCGGACCGCTCGACGGTGTTCTCCGTGGACACCGCGGCCGGACCGCGCGACGTGTTCGTGGACCCGTACGAAGGCAAGGTGCTCGGCTCGCTGAACCCGGACCGCACGCTGTCCGGTGCCGCGATCCTGCTGCACGGCGAGCTGATGGCCGGTCGCTGGGGCGAGTACGTGATCGAGCTCGCCGCCTGCTGGGCGATCGTGATGGCGCTGACCGGGTACTACCTGTTCCTCCGCGGCCGGGTGGCACGCGCCCGCCGCCGGGCCGCGGGTGCGGCGGGAGCGGTACTGCGCTCGCGGCACGGCCGCACGGGCGCCGTGCTTGGTATCGGGCTGCTCTTCCTCGTCGTCTCGGGCCTGCCGTGGACGGGGTTCTGGGGCGCGAAGACCCAGGAGTTCGCGACCAGCCGCGGTACGTCGTTCTGGAGCGAGGATCCGGGTGCGCTGTCGAACCCGACCTCGACGCTCGACGAGTCGCTGCCGCACAGCCACACGGTGCCGTGGGGTCTCGGCAAGACCGGCGTACCGCGCTCGAACCCGGCCGACGGGCACCGTTCGGTCGCCACCGTCGACACCGCGATCGAGGTCGGGGCCCGCAACGGGTTGCGGCGGCCGATGACGATCGCGCTGCCGGCCGGCGACGAAGGCGTGTTCTCGGCGATCGGCTACGCCTTCGAGGATCCCGGCAAGGAACGGTCGTTGCACGTCGACCAGTACGGCGGCCGCGTCGTGTCGACGTACGGCTATCAGGACTACCCGGCGCTGGCGAAGGTCGTCTCGCAGGGGATCGCTCTGCACGAGGGCCGGCGGTTCGGGACGGTGAACCTCTGGTTGACCGCGGCCTTCTGCGCCGGCGTGCTGTTCATGTGTGTGAGCGGGCCGTTGATGTGGTGGCGGCGGCGCCCGAAGGGCAGGGCGCTCGGTGCGCCGCGTGGCCGGCTGCCGCTCCGGGCAACCCCTGCCCTGGCCGTGCTTGTTGTCGCGCTTGCGGTCTTCCTGCCGCTGTTCGGGATCTCGTTGCTCGCCGTACTGCTGCTCGATCAGCTCGTGCTGCGCCGGGTCGCGGGCCTGCGGTCGTGGTTCAACGTGGCGCGTTGAGGAGCTCGGCCGCCAGGGTGTCGAGGCGGCCGCGCCAGGTTTCGAGGGCATCGTCCGGGCTGCTCAGGCCGGTCTGGGTGAGGATCAGCCGAGCGCCGTGACCGGTGCCTTCGGTCAGCTCCCATCGGACCCTGCCGTCGGACTGCTCGTACTCCAGCGCCTTGGGCTCGGAGCGTTCGGTGACGGTGCCTTCGGCGGTCAGGTGTGGCCAGACCGTTTCGGCGGGGCGCGTGAGCTGTCGCTCGAACCGGACGACCCAGCCGTCCGGTGTCTGCTCGGCCGAGCCGTCGTTCAGCCCGAGGAGTTCGACGAAGCGATCGTGCAGTTCGCCGGTGTCCGGCGCGATGTCGATCGGCTTGCCGTCCAGGAGCAGCTCCATCGCGTCCACGCACAGCGACCAGCCGGACCCGAAGCTCGCGGCGCCGTACCGGTCGTCGAAGGTGTGACTGAGGACCAGCAGGCAGCCGTCGTCGGCCGGGAGGAGCTCCCAGCGCAGTACTTCGCCGCTCCAGGTGATCGCGAACACGTGCGGCGGGTCGAACTCGAGCACCTCGCCGTCGCCGCCCGGTTCGCCGTCCATCCAGTACTCGATCGTGCCGCCGATGCGCGGCTGCAGCCGCACCGAGGCCGGGAACCAGTGGACCAGTTGCTCCGGGTCGGTGAGCGCACGCCACACCTTCTCGGCCGGGTGCCGCAGCCGGCGCTCCATCCGCAGGACCGAGCGGCCCTCGACGGTACGCAGGGTCTCGTTCGCCATCGTCAGCCTTCCGTGTCGGCCGGATCGTCGTCCGGCATCGTGTCCAGGTGTTCTTCGAGGTCGTCCAGGGCGCGATCCCACAATTGCCGGTACGGATGCAGCCAGGCGTCCAGCTCCCGCAATGGCCCGACCTCGAGCTCGTACCACCGCCGCTGCGCATCCACCCGCACACCCACCAGGCCGGCCTCCCGAAGCACCCGCAGATGCTTCGAAACCCCCGGCTGACTGATCCCGAGCTCATCCGTCAGCTCCCCCACCAGATGCGGCCGCCGCCGCAACAAATCCAAGATCGCCCGCCGCCGCGGCTCAGCCAACACTTCGAACGGTGCGCCCATGGCACTCAACATACCCGCACAGCTATATAACCACAATGGCATGCAGGAGGCGATCCGGCAGGAATTCCCCTAGCCTCACGGGTGTGCTCGCGCGAATCGATCCACCCCCGCCGGCGACGGCACGCAAGGTGCCCGGATATGCGATGCCCGAGACCGAAGCCGCGCTGCTGGACTGGAGCTTCGTCTCGGCGCAGCTGGAGAACGCCACGCACTACTGGCTGACCACGATCGCGACTGACGGCCGGCCGCACTCCGTACCGGTGTGGGGGCTGTGGTACGGCAACCGGCTGCACTTCGAGGGCCGGCCGCAGGCGGCCTGGGCGCGGAACCTGCTGCGCGATCCGCGGGTGACGGCCCACCCGCCCGAGCCCGAGCAGGTGGTGATGCTCGAAGGCCGGGCCCGGGTCATCCAGGACGACGAGCTCACCGGCCAGGAGTGGGCCGAGCTCGACGGCAGGTTTCAGACGAAGTACCGGACCGGCACCGGATCGCCGTACTGGTGCATCGAACCCACCAAGGTGATCGCCTGGGACGGCGGCCTACTCGACACCATGACACGCTGGATCTTCTGACGAGTCCGCGCGAAGACGGTCGAGTTCGTATTCGATGAAGGCTTGGATCATTGCGCGCCAGACGGCTTCGGCGACCTCGGGGGAGAGGCCCGCGGCGGACGCTCGCGTTCGTGCGGCCTGGACCACGGTTTCGACGCGGTCCGGTGCGCGCACGGCGTCCTCGTCCTTCTTGAACCCCGCAGCAGCCCGCACCAACTCCTGCCGCCGCGCCAACAACTCGGTCAACTGCTCATCCACCTCGTCGATCCGACGCCGCACCTCGGCAAGCGACCCCAACTCAGCCACGCAACCCCACCTCCGGACGACCTCGACGTACGCCGATCATGTCACCCACCCCGGGGCTAGGCGGGTTCCTTCAGGACGTCGATGCCGTCGATGGTGTAGGTGCCGGACAGGACGGTGAGCTTCAGGGTGTGGGGGCCTGGGGGGAGGTTGCGGAGCCAGTGGGAGGTTTGGCGGGGGCCGGTGGAGCCTACGGTGATCGGTTGGGCGGGGGCGCCGTCGATGGACAGCTCGATCGTGGCTCGGGCTGTGGCGCCGAAGATGTTGAGGCCGGTGCCTTGGAAGGGGACCGTGACGGTCGCGCCGGTGGTGAGGGCGTGCAGGGTTCGGTTGTAGTTGGCGAAGCCTGATTGCTGGAACTGGGCTGCGCCGGTGTAGACGAGGTCGCGGGCCGTGTCGTCCAGTTTGTCCGAGCGCCACGCGTGGCCTTCGACAGGTACGACGGACAGGTTGTCCCAGCTGTTCTCGTAGTAGCCCGACGTCAGCGCGATGCGGCCTGCCATCACGGTGTTCGGGGCAGTGTCGGTCCAGGTCGTCAGCTCGGCGCCGTCGACCGTCGCGGTGAGCTGGTTCTGCTTCGCCTGCAGGGAGATCCGGTGCCAGGCGTCCGGGTCGAAGCCGGCAATGGCGCCGGAAGCAACGACCGCGTCGAGCTTGCGCAGTTGCCAGCCGCCGCCGGGGGACACCCGCAGCGCGTAGGCGGCGAGATCGGATCCCTGGCTGACGACCTGGCGGACGCCCAGCCCGGCGAAGTTCGGCAGCGCCGGATCACGGACCGTACGGTCGAAGCGGACGTCGACCTCCGCACGATAGTCGGCCCACGTGTGGTCGCCGAGGATCGTCGCCGGCGTCGCGGTCGACAGCCGGTTCTGCGAACCGTCGCCCCAGACGTTCCAGGTGTAGCCGCGGTTGTCCGCGTGAATGCGTTGCCGGAGGACGTTGCCGTGCGTACCGTCGCCGGAACCGACCACCTCGAACGCGCCGTTCTGGTCCGCGGTGTAGCGCGGAGTTCCGCCGCGCCGCTCCAGGTAACTCATCTCGACGCCGTTGACGTTCTCGGTCGGGTAGCCGGCGTACTCGAAGTCGTCGGAGTACGGCAGCCCGAGCGGCGAGTTCCCGGTCTTCGCCGCGTACTGACCGGGCGTGTGTTCCACAGCGGAGCGATGAATGCCGCGGGCCTGCGTCGACAGCGTGAGGATCGAGTACGGCTCGACCTTGATGCGATACACGAAGCCGCCGCTCTCCGAACGCACCGGCGTCACGTAGCCGAGGTGCTGGAAGTGGTTCACGTCGGCCGGCTGGGTGGCGGTGTCGTCGGGTCCTCTGGTCTGCCACAGATGCAGCGGCGTCGTCGAGGTGGTGCCGAGGTCGGTCACCTTGACCTCGAAGTATCGCGCCGTGCCGGTGTTGTTGGCGTGCACCTGGGTGAAGTCGGTCCCCGGTCGCGCGTCGGCCGTCCTGGCCGGCTCCCGCAGCGTCAGGTAGGTCCGGGTACTCGAGTCGACCGCCGTACCGCCGTCGGCGAACGTGCCGTCGCCGTAGCTGGCGCCCTCGATGTACTCCCACCCCTCGTCGATGAACTGCATGAAGTGCCGTACCAGCGTGATCCCGACACCGCCCTCGTAGTACCCCGACCACGGGTCGGAGGCACGGATCAGATGCTTCGGCGAGTACGACGAGCCCTCGTACAGCGCGCTCACCGCCGGCTGGAAGAGGAACGACGTCATGTGCGCCGGGTTGTTCCCGGACCCGGACCACCGGTAGGCGTTGATGAACCGGTCCGCGATGTCGACAGCGCCGACGGTTCCACCGATCCCGCCCCGTTCCGGCTGGGCGGTGACGCGGTACTCCGGATCGATCATCGGCGCGACGCCCTCGGAGTACAGGATCTCCTTGCCGTGCTCCTTGTTGAGCCTGGTCAGGTTGGCCCCGCCGCCGATCGTGTAATGGATGCCGATGGCATCGACCTGCTCGAGCGCCGCGGGACTGTTCAGGATCGCCGCGGACACCGTCTCGCCGTTGCGGTAGGAGTCCATCGCGACGACCTTGATCTTGGAGTAGTCGTAGCGGGCGTCGGCGGCCCGGGCGTCGGCCTCGAGGCGTTGCGCGAAGTCGACGACCCAGCGGAGCTCGGAGGCGAGGTGGTTCATGTTCACCTCGTTCTGCGCCGGGCTGACATAGTCGAACTTGACGCCGTACGTGTCGTAGGCGGCGTCGATCGTCTCCTTGTACCAGCGGTACCGGTCGGCCGGGCGGTTGCCGGTCCAGGACGGCTCGCCCCAGCGCAGCGCCTCGACCTTGACGTGCGGGTTGATCGTCTTCGCGTCCGCGATCAGCCGGAAGCCCGCGCCGCGCAGCACGTTGGCGGGCTCGTCCGCACTGCGCTTCGTCGCGGGCTCGGCGCCCGAGGACGTGTCGGTGTCCGAGCCCAGCTCGACCTTGAGGTGGTTCAGCCCGGCGCCGGTCCGCGGGTTGAACAGCAGGTTGAGGATCCGCCAGTACGCCGCCGGGTTCTCCTCGCGGTAGTCGAGCAGCAGCCGCGACGTGTTGTTGCAGGAGACCGACCCGAAGCCGCCGAAGACGTTGTACGCCTTGCCTGCGGCGTCGCGCTCCACGTCGTCGCCGTCGACGACGATGTCCTTCCACGGACTCGCGTCGTCGCCGAAGGTCAGCCCGGGAGCCGAGTCACGGGTCTCGTCGGCCGAGGCGGGGGCGGAGGCGGCGACGGACGTCACGCCTGTCCAGAGCGATGTGGCGATCACGGCGACCGACGCCGCCCGGCGCCACCGGATGTTCCCAAGCATGCTGCTGCCTCCGTGCGAGGTGTCCCGAGCTGCTCGTCCGGGCGGACGAGACAAGGGAAAGGCTCGTCGGGAGGCAGTGGCGGCGACAAGAATCCGAACGCGTTCGATCACAGACCAGCACGATCGGTCATCAGGAGGACCAATAGATACGGAGCTCCGAGGAAGGCGGTGATCAGGCCGACGGGGAGCGCGGTCGGAGCTACCACCGTTCGGGCGACCAGGTCCGAGGCGACCACGAGCAGCGCTCCGACGGCGGCCGGGACGAGCAGCCCTGGTTGTCCGGCGACCAGCCGTCTGGCCAGTTGCGGAGCGATCAGGGCGACGAAGGCGACAGGCCCCGCGGCTGCGGTAGCGAACGCCGCGAGGCCGACACCCAGCGCGATCAACACGGCACGGGCTACCTCGACCCGTCCGCCCAGCGCGCGGGCCAGATCGTCGCCGAGCTCCAGCAACCGCAGCTGTCGGGTCGACGCGATCGCCGCCGGCAACAGCACCGCCAAGGTCCCACCGACAAGTACGACGTGCACCCACGTCCGCCCGGCGAGACTCCCGGCCAGCCACATCGACGCACTCTTCGCGGTGTAGATGTCGGCCAGCGTGAGCAGGTACGCCGTGAGCGAGCCGATGACGGCCGTCACGCCGATCCCGACCAGCACCAAGCGATGCCCGGAGAGCCCGTTGCGATACGCGAGCAGATACACACTGGTTGCCGCAAGCAACGACCCGAGCAGCGCACCGAACGGGATCCACCCGCTCCCGAGCACAGTGATCATCAGTACGGCGGCCAACGCCGCGCCGGCGTTGACACCGATCAGGTCCGGACTCACCAACGGGTTGCGCGCGAGCCGCTGGAAGATCGCGCCGGACACCGCGAACGCCGCCCCGACACCGGCGCCGACCAGGACCCGCGGCAGCCGGTTGTTCACCACGACGTCGTACATGATGAGCGTGCCGTGGCCGGACAAGGTTCGCAGTACGTCGGCCGGCGGCACGGCGTAGTCGCCCCGCGTCAACGCGAGCGCGCCGATCGTCAAGGTCAACGCCCATGCGACCGTCGCGACGACGAGGCCCCTCACAGTTCCGCCACCCGCTGGCGCCGGACGAGCGCGATGAACACCGGCGCGCCGATCAGCGCGGTGACGATCCCGACCTGGAGCTCGGCAGGCCGTACGGCGATCCGCCCGAGGACGTCGGCCAGCAGCAGGACCATCGGCGCGACCACCATCGACCACGGCAGCAGGCGGCGGTAGTCCGGCCCGACGATCCGCCGGGCGACGTGCGGTACGGCGAGGCCGACGAAGCCGATGGGCCCGGCGATCGCGGTCGCCGTACCGGCCAGCACCACGACCGCGGCACCGGCGAGGACCCGAACCAGGATCATCCGCGTCCCCAGCGACTGCGCCAGCTCGTCACCCAGCGCGAGTTGATTCAGGGACTGCCCGAGCACGAGTGCGAGAATGGTGCCGACAGCAACGAACGGCAGCGCCTGGGCGACGATCGGCCCGGTCGCGAGCGACAGCGACCCGACCACCCAGAACCGGTACTCGTTCAGCGTCGAGAGATCCAGCAGCGTGACGGCGGACGTCAGCGAGCCGAGCATCGCCGAGATCGCCGCACCGGTCAGGGCGAGCCTGACCGGCGCCGCACCACCGATCAGATAGACGACGACGGTCGTGACGAGCGCCCCGCCCATCGCGAACCACACGTACCCGGTCAGGCTGTGCACGCCCAGCAGCCCGATGGCGCCGACGACAGCGGCCGCCGCGCCCGCGGTCACCCCGAGGATCCCGGGATCCGCGAGCGGGTTCCGGGTGACGCCCTGCATCAACCCGCCGGCCAGGCCGAGCGCGGCGCCGACGACCAGCCCGGCGACGGTCCGCGGCAGGCGTAGGTACCTGACCACCCGATCGACGTCGCTCCCGCCGAAGTCCGTCAGCGCGCGGTACACCGCGCCGGGTCCGATCCATTCGTTGCCGACGCACAACGACAGCACGCACAGGGCAAGCAGGGCGACCACCGCGACTCCGCAGGCCGCGAGACGCTTCACCTGACCAGGTCAGGGTGCAGGATGCGGCCGAGGTTCTCCGTGGTGTGGGCGCCACGGACTCCGGCGGAGTGATTGGCGAACAGCCACGGGATCACGTGTTTCTCGCGCACCGCAGTAAGGTTCGCGAACGCCGGATTCGCGAGCAGCTCATCCACGTCGGGTTTCGCCGCCGCGGGTGTCAGCGACGCGTCACAGCACCCGCTGATCAGCACGTAGTCGGGGTCCCGCTTGATGAACTCCTCGACGCTGATCTGTACGTTCCGCTTCGTCGTCAGGTCGGCGAACGCATTCACCCCGCCCGCCTGCCGGATCAGCACCGTGCCGAAGTCCGGGCCGCCCGACACCGTCATGCCGCCGCCCTCGAGCCCGGGCCGGACGATCGCGACCGTCGGCCGCGGCGCGTCCCGTACCGCGGCCTCGACCGCCGCGATCCGGCGCTGCTGGTCCGCGATCACCTCCTCGGCCCGCTTCTCCACGCCGAACAGCCGGCCGAGCTCGCGCAGGTCGGCGTACACGTTGTCCATCGAGACCGTCGACGGATCGATCGCCTCGTCGCCCTTGCCGTCCGCGGTCGGGCACAGCGGGCTGAAGATCCAGGTCCGGACGCCGAGGTCGGCGAGGCTCTTCCGGCTGCCGAAACTCGCGTCGCTGCCGGCCGCGCTGAACACGTCGTTGAACCCGGACAGCACGAAGTCGGGCTCGAGGCTGAGCAGTTCCTCGCGGCTCGGCAGGTTCTTGAAGTACTTCGCCTTCGCCTGCGCGCCGGCGTACTCCGGGAGCACCTCGGCGTCGAGGTACGCCGTACCGACCAGCCGGTCGGAGATCCCGAGCGCGTGCGCCATCTCGATGGCCGGTTGGTACGCCGCGAACACGCGCTGCGGCGGACCGTCGACGGTGACGTCGATCCCGCAGTTCTTCACGGTGGTCGCGCCGGGCCCGGACCTGGCTTCGGCGGCCGGGCCGCAGCCGGCCAGCAGCGACAACGACAGGACAGCGGCGAACACGCGTACGACGGCCATGGGCGGACCGCTCCTCCAGCACCTCGTGGACGGGTCAACGCCGTGGCCGGTCTCCTGGCTGACGGGTACCGCGTCCACCGGCCTGACCTTCCCAGGCGCATGCGCCCAGTGGTCCCCTTCGCAGGGACGGCAGGTGAACCTCCCGATCACAGTGGCGAGGGCCGCGCCGGCATCACACCGGCTTCCCGAACACCACGGCGCGGTCACCCTAACACCATGTGGATAGATAGGATCTATAGCCGCCTGAGCCTGGCGCCGCATCCTCAATGAGCGGTACGCTTCCGAGGATTCATAGGATCAATATCCAGGGAGCGAGGTGCGCGGTTGAGCAGCGAGATCCTGCTGGCGTACGGCGAGACCGGGCTGCCGCTCAAGGTCGATCCCGCCCGGACGACAGTGGTCGAACCCGAGCGCACCGCCGCAGCCGCGGACCAGCTGGAGGTACTGCGCGCCGCCGTGCGCCACCCGGTTGCCGGGCCGCCGCTGCGCGAGCGGGTCCGCCCCGGGCAGACGGTGGCGATCTCGGCCTGCGACGGCACCCGGCCGCAACCTCGGCACCTGATGATTCCGGCCGTGCTCGAAGAACTCGACGGGATCGTCGCCCCGGAGGACGTCGTCATCCTGGTCGCCACCGGCACCCATCGGGGCAACACCGAGGCCGAACTCCGGCAGATGTTCGGTGCCGAGGTCGCGGGCTCCGTCCGGATCGTGAACCACGATGCGCGGGACTCCGCCCAGCTGGCCTGGTGCGGGACCCACGGTGACGGCGTACCGGTCTGGCTGAACCGGGAGTGGATACAAGCCGACGTCCGGATCACGACCGGATTCGTCGAACCGCACTTCTTCGCGGGCTTCTCGGGCGGACCGAAGCTGGTGGCTCCCGGACTGGCGGGCCTGGACACCGTCCTGGTCCTGCACGACGCCTCCAGGATCGGTGATCCGGCGGCGACCTGGGGCGTCACCGAGGGGAACCCGGTGCACGACGACGTCCGGGCGATCGCGGCCGCGACCGGTGTCACGTTCGCGCTGGACGTCGTACTGAATCGGGACAAGGACGTCGTCGCGGCGTTCGGCGGCGACCTGCTGCCCATGCACGCCGCCGCCGCGGCCTTCGCGCGCCGCATCGCGATGCGGCCGGTGCCCGACCGGTTCGACGTCGTGGTGACCACGAACTCCGGCTTCCCGCTCGACCAGAACCTGTACCAGGCCGTGAAGGGAATGTCGGCCGCGTACCAGGTCGTCCGCCCCGGCGGGACGATCGTCTGTGCCGCCGAATGCCGGGACGGCTTCCCCGACCACGGCCTGTACCGCTCGACGCTGGAAGCGGCAGACTCGCCGGAGGCGTTGCTGCGGGACATCGCGGCGCGGCCCGGCACCGTTCCCGACCAGTGGCAGATCCAGATCCAGGCCAGGATCCAGGCGGAGAACCGGGTCGTCATGCACACCGGCTTCCTGACCGACGCCGAGCTGGCGGCGGTGCACCTCGAGCAGACCCGGGACATCTCCGCGACCGTCGCGGAGGCGCTCGAGGCCGCCGGTCCGGGAGCGACGCTCTGCGTGCTCCCGGAAGGACCGCAGACCATTCCGTATCTCGCCGATCGGCATCGCCCGGCTCGCAACGACTGAGCCAGGCTCCCGACCGGTCCACCCCCGACGACAGGAGTCCATCGTGCCCGCAGCTGCTACCGACGGCCCCTTCGAGGCGACGTTCGAGTCGCTGGGCGGCTTCGAGTGTCCTGAGTGGTTCCGGGACGCGAAGTTCGGCATCTGGTCGCACTGGGGGCCGCAGTCGGTCCCGCGGTACGGCGACTGGTACGCCCGGAACATGTACCGCGAGGACAGCGACCAGTACCGGTACCACCTGCGCACCTACGGGCACCCGTCCGAGGTCGGCTACAAGGACGTCGTACGGCAGTGGAAGGCGGAGCGGTTCGACCCGGAGGGGTTGATGGATCGGTTCGCCGCGGCCGGGGCCCGGTACTTCGTGGCGCAGGCGACGCACCACGACAACTTCTTCAACTACGACTCGGCCGTGAACCCCTGGAACTCCACGAAGGTCGGGCCCGGCAAGGACATCCTGGCGCTGTGGAAGGCTGCCGCCGACGAGCGCGGCCTGCCGTTCGGCGTCACCGAGCATCTCGGCGCCGCGTTCAGCTGGCTGGCCGTCAGCAAGGGCAGCGACAAGCGCGGCCGGTTCGCCGGCGTGCCGTACGACGGTTCGGACCCCGCGTATCGCGACCTGTACCTCGACAACGCCGGGTACCTGCCCGCAGAGGACGTCGTGGTCCCCGACCCGTGGTATTGCGACGATGCCCGCTTCCACCGCTACTGGCTCGACGCGATCACCGAGATCATCGACCGGTACCAGCCCGACCTCCTGTACTCCGACGGCGCGCTGCCGTTCGGTGACGTCGACTACACGCCGGGACTGGACACGGTGGCGCGGCTGTACAACACCAGCGCACGGATCCACGGCACGAACCGCGCCGTGTACCAGCAGAAGGACCGCCGGCCGGAGGTGAGTTCGGTGGGCGTGCTGGACATCGAGCGCAGTCAGACGCCGTCGATCTCGCCGGCGCCGTGGCAGACCGACACCTCGGTCGGCGACTGGTTCTACAACGTCCGCGACGTGTACAAGTCGGCCGGACATGTCGTCGAGATGCTGGTCGACATCGTCTCGAAGAACGGCAACCTGCTGCTCAACGTGCCGCAACGACCGGACGGCACGCTCGACCTCGAGTGCTCGCAACTGCTCGACGACCTCGGTGCCTGGACCAAGACCTGCGGCGAAGGCATCTACGGCACGAGGCCGTTCCGCGTGTTCGGGGAAGGGCCGGGGAGCGTCGTCATCGACGGCTTCACCGAGGACCGCGTGAACTGGTCGAGTTCCGACTTCCGCTTCACCCGCCGCGGCAACACCGTGTACGCATTCCAGATGGCGTGGCCGGACGACGGGCGAGCCGTGATCCGCAGCCTCGCCGGACACGAGTCCGTGGCCGCCGCCCGGCTGCTCGGCCACGGCCCGGTCGAGTTCGAACAAGCCCACGGCATCGTGGTGGTCCGGCTGCCCGACACACGTCCGGTCGACGTCGCGAACTGCATCGCCCTGGAGATGGCTACCGCCTGACAGCGGTCAAGCTCTCCAGTACGACGTCGGCTGCGGAGAAGACCGCATAGAGCGTATGTACGCCGGCCACCGGGACGAGCGGGCCGGTGATCGTGGTGAGCTGCTCGGCCGGTGGGACTCGCACCGTGCCGAGCAGCTCTCCGTGCAGCGGATCGTCGAGCCGGAGCTCGATCGTCGCCGGTGTCGTGCCGCGGTTCCCGGCGGTGATCGTGCAGTTGTCCTGGGCGGTCATCGTGACGTCGTGGAACGCCAGCCAGGACTGCGGTTCCAGCGAGATGACGGCGTCGCCGTGGTCGCGGGACGCGGTCGTCAGGGTCATCGCGCAGTACTCGTCGAAGCTGGTGGCGGCCAGGTGGCCGAAGTGGCGGGGTGGGATCTGTTCGCCGACGACGTCGAGGGTTGCGGTCAGGCGGAGGTCGCTGCAGGAGCGGCCGACCAGGATGCTGTGCCGGGCGGTTTCCACGCAGCGCCGGTCCCGGGTCACGTCCCAGAAGCCGAGGTCGGCCGCGGCGATCGTCAGCTCGACGTCGGTGCTCTCACCAGGGAGCAGCGACACGCGCCGGAAGCCGCGGAGTTGCCGCAGCGGTTGTTTGACGCGTGAGCGTTGCTGGTGCGTGTACAGCTGGACGACTTCCCCGCCGGGCCGATCACCCGTGTTCGTGACCGTGCAGGTGACCCGGACCTCGCCGTCCGCGTCGATCGACCGGGCGCTGAGCCGCAGGTCGCTGTAGGCGAAGGTCGTGTAGCTGAGGCCGTGGCCGAACGGGTACAGCGGTGTCCCTCTGAAGTACAGGTACGTCGCGTCCGTCGCGATGATGTCGTAGTCGAGCAGGCTCGGCAGGTCCGCCGCGGACTGGTACCAGGTCTGGGTCAGCCGCCCGGTGGGATCGGTGTCGCCGAACAGTACGTCGGCCAGCGCCCGCCCGTACTCCTGGCCGCCGTGGGCCGACCAGAGGATCGCCGGCAACCGCTCCTGGGCCCAGGTGATCGCGAAGGGATAACTGCTGCTCAGCACGAGCACCGTCTGCGCGTTCGCTTCGCGCACCTCGCGCAGCAGCCGGTCCTGGCCGGCCGGCAGCTCGAGGCTTGCGCGGTCCTCGGTCTCCCGGCCGTTCACGAGCGGATGGTTGCCGACGACCACGATCGCGACGTCCGCGCGCCCGGCCAGTTCCGCGGCCCGCGCCGCACCGTCGACCAGGACGTCGAGCTCGAGCGGCGTCCCCTCGTCGGCCAGGCTGACGACTCCGGCGGCGTCGACGGACAGGTAGCGGCCACTGTGCAGATGGTTAACGACCAGCTGGCCGTCGATCCGCTGCAGCCGGAAGGTCTGCTTGACCTCCCAGCCGTTCGGGCCGGGCTGGTCGGCGACGAGCTCGCCGTCGTCGGTGACGGTCAGGTGCTGCCCGTTCCGCGCCGACCGCAGGGCCCAGGCGGCACCACCCCAGTCGAACAGATCGAACTCGCAGCCCTCCGGCGCCGCGCCCGCCGTCGACGACTCGGAGCGCAGTACGGCATCCGGCCCGATCGTCAGGTACGACCGCGACCCGGCGACGCGGAGCGCGATCCGGTCGACGCCCTCGCAGTACTCGACGCGGTCCGCGCCGAGCCGCTCGACGATGCCGTCCAGCGCGGTGACCTGGTAGGGAAGCGTCCCGGCGTACCAGTCCGCCGAGAGCACGCCCGCGAGCGGGCCGACGACGGCGATCCGCTTGATGGCCGACGCGTTCAGCGGGAGCACCTGGGACTCGTGCTTGAGCAGCACGATCGCCTGCCGGGCCGCGTCGTGCGCGAGCCGGCGGTGCGCGGTGCAGTTGACCAGATCCGGTGCGAGCGAGCGGTACGGGTCGAGCTCCGGCGGATCGAACTCCCCTAGCCGGAACCGGATCGCGAGCACCCGCCGTACCGCGGTGTCGATGTCGTCGGTGCTGATCAGGCCCCGGTCGAGCGCCTCGGTGAGCCGTCCGATCGTCGGGCCGGAGTCCGTGTTGTCCTGCGTGAAGCTGTCGACACCGGCCTTGAGCGCGGCGGCGTACGCGGTCGGGCCGTCGGCGTGGTACTGCTGCAGGCCGAACAGGTTGCCCGGCGCGTACGCGTCGCTGACCACCAGCAGGTCGTCGGTCGTCCAGGTGCGGAGCGCGTCGTTGACGAGCGGGCTGAGATGCGCGGGCCGCCCGTTGACCAGGTTGTACGAGGGCATCACTCCGACGGCCGCGCCGGACTCGATCGGGGCGCGGAACGCCGGCAGTTCGTAGTCGTGCACGACCCGCGGCGGCAGGTTGCTGGAGGTCCTGCACCGGTCGGTTTCGTTGTTGTAGGCAAGGAAGTGCTTGAGCGTCGGCGCGGTCTTCAGGTACGTCGGATGCGCACCGGCCAGGCCGCGTCCGTACGCGGTGGCGACGACACCGGTCAGCCAGGGGTCCTCGGCGTACCCCTCTTCGTTGCGGCCCCAGCGCGGGTCGCGGAGCGGGTTGACCACCGGCGCCCAGACGTTCAGGCCGACACCGGCCGGATCCTTCCGGTGGAAGACGCGCACCTCGTCGCCGACCGCGTCACCGACGGCGCGGACGAGGTCTGGGTTCCAGCTGGTGGCCAGTCCGATCGCCTGCGGGAACACGGTCGCCGGACCGAGCCAGGCGACCCCGTGCAGGGCCTCGGTACCGGTGCGGAACGCGTCCAGGCCGAGCCGGTCGACCGGTGCCTGGTACTGGTGCAGCAGGGCGAGCTTCTCGTCCGGGGTCAGCCGGGTGAGCAGGTCGGTGATCCGCTCGGCGAGCGGGCGGGCCGGGTCCCGGAACGGGGGAGTGGCTGGAGTACTCATCGGCGGTCGACTCCATCGGCTGAACGTCGAAGCGCTTCGACGACTGGGCGTGAACAGAGGGTTGCACTCGGGCGTAGCGAGGTCAAGAGCCCGGACCGCCTCAGTAGGCGGGTAGCTGGCCCCTGGTGAGTGGGATCAGGGCGTGGGCGGTCGCGCCGAGGGGGGTAGCGGTGTGCGGAAAGGCCGAAGCTGCGACGGTGCAGCCCCCGGCGTCCGGGGCGATGGTGGCGTCGCGGAGCGCCTTGTCGACGGCGGGCACGAGGTGGTCGGCGAGGAGCGCGTAGCCGCCGCCGAGGAGGACGACCTCGGGGTTGAGGATGTTCACCAACGCCGCGATCCCGTGGCCGAGGTGCGTGCCGGCTTCGGCCAGCACCGCGGTGACGTCGGGATCCTCGGAGTTCGCGCGCCGGACGAGCTGCTCCAGCTGGAGCTGCGGATCGCCGTCGCCCAGATCGTCGATCCGGGCCAGGATCGCCGGCAGGCTCGCCAGCGCCTCCAGGCAGCCGCGCCGGCCGCAGCCGCACAACGGCCCGTCCGGCAGCAGGCGCAGATGACCGATCTCGCCGACGTACCCGAGATGCCCGGCCAGCGGCCGGCCGTCGGCGATGATGCCCGCGCCGACCCCGGTGTCGCCGGTGACCTGGATCAGATTCGGCGTACCGGCCAGGGGTCCGTAGAGGTGCTCGGCCAGCACGCCCAGCGAGGCGTCGTTGTCGACCGTCACGGGGATGTCCGGCCGGCCCAGCGCGGCCGTCAGCTCCGCCTGCAGCGGCACGTCCCGCCATCCGAGTCCGGCGGCGAGCACGACGGTGCCTTCGCGGTTCACCAGGCCCGGCGCACCGACCGTGATCCCCAGCACCCGGCGACCGGACGACTGCACCGTCGCGATCGCCCGCCGGGCCAGCGCGGCCAGGGCGGCGATGGTCTTCCCCGGGCCCGCGTCGATGCCCGGCCCGGCCCGGTGCCACCGCAGTACCTGCTCGCCGGCGGTGTCGCAGCCGAGGGCGGTCAGTCCACGGGCGCTCACCTCGAGACCGATCGTCGCGTACGCCGAGCCGTCGAGCACGAGCAGCGTCGCCGGACGGCCGACATGGTTCTGCGTCTGCTGCGTCTCGCGGACCAGCCGGCGGTCGAGCAGGTCCCCGACGATGCTCGTCACGGTCGCCTTGTTCAGCCCTGTTGCCGCGGCGATCGCCGCGCGCGAACAGGGCGCCTCGCGGCGCAGGTGACCGAGCACCGCCGCCAGGTTGGTGGCGCGGATATCGGTGTGATCCGCGGTCTGTGTGCTCAAGGTCCGTCCTGTCGACTCGTCGCGATCAGCCCCGTTGCTGGCTCCGGCTTCAGTTCTACACCTTGCCGACCCCGGATGCCTGCGTTAATTTGTTTGGCTACCAGCCCAACTAATTCTAGCGCCCGGGAAAGTTCTGGGCCACCGAGATTCCAGGAGCGCACCGTGACCGGACCACTGGGCGGCCAGACCAGCCGCCGTACGTTCATCTCCCTGCTCGGCGCCGGGGCCGCGGCCACCGCCGGCGGCGTCACGCTGACCGGTTGCTCGGACGGCAAGTCCGGTTCGTCCACGGCCGGCCGCGCCGAGGCGGAGGACAAGCTGTCCGGACTGCTGCCGAAGTACATCCCGTACGAGTCGGTGAAGCCGGACCTGCCCGGTGAGAACGGCGCCTCGCCCGGGTTCTCGCGCTACCCGAGCGAGTTGAAGCGCGCCGTACCGGAGAAGATGGTGCCGAGCGGCCGCGAAGTGACCGCGATGACGCCGCTGTGGAGCCCGATCCCGCCGCTGGTCGGCAACTCGTACTTCGAGGCGAACAACGAGCGGATCGGGGCGCCGGTCAAGTTCAACATCCTGAGCGGCAACGACTACGGCGACAAGCTCGGGCCGATCCTTGCGGCCGGCAACGTTCCGGAGCTGCTCTGCATCCCGGGCTGGAACATCTCCGGCCTGACCCGCTTCGGCCAGGCCGTGGACAAGCTGTTCGAGGACCTCACGCCGCACCTGGCCGGCGACAAGGCGTCGGCGTACCCGATGCTGGCGAACCTGCCGACCCGCGCCTGGGCGTACGGCGTCTGGAACTCGCAGCTCAAGGCGGTGCCGTTCCCCTCGGACGGGTTCCCGTGGGCGCTGTTCTACCGCAAGGACCTTCTCGACCAGGTCGGCGCGGAGCCGCCGAAGAACGCCGAGGACGTGCTCGCGCTGGGCAAGCAACTGACCGACGCGAAGGCGGGGCGATGGGCGTTCGGCTCGGTCGCCGACGAGATGGCGCGGATGTTCGGGGCACCGGGGGGCTGGCGGAAGGACTCCAGCGGCAAACTGGTGAACAAGATCGAGACGCCGGAGTACGAGGAATCGGTGGCGTTCGTCCGCAGGCTGTTCCAGTCGGGCTACGTGCATCCGGACGTGGTCGGCAACTCGGCGGACGAGAAGGCACTGTTCGAGGGCGGAAAGGTACTGATCCGGCAGGACGGCCTGGGCGGCTGGAACGAGTCGCTCCAGCGGCAGCTGACGAGCAACCCGAAGTTCAACCCGCAGCCGGTGGCGCCGTTCGCTCACGACGGCGGTGCGCCGATCACCTGGGGCGGTGAGCCGGCCGGCATCTTCACGTTCGTGAAGAAGGGCGTCGGCGAGGAGCGGGTGAAGGAACTGCTCGGAGTGCTGAACTACACGGCGGCGCCGTTCGGGACCGAGGAGTACCAGACCTACACCTACGGGGCCGAGGGCAAGCACTACACGAAGCAGCCGTCCGGTGCGCCGAAGCTCACCGCGCTGGGGCAGAAGGAGGTCTCGCAGACGTACGTCTTCCTGGGCGGACGGCCGACCGCGATCACCCAGAGCGAGTACCCCGGGTACGTCGAGGCGATGAGCCAGTGGCAGAACGCGGCGGCGAAGGTCCGGGAGAAGAATCTCTTCGACGGGATCCGGGTCGAGCAGCCGGCCAAGATGGCGGCGCTGCACCAGCCGTTCGACGACGCGCTGCAGGACATCCTCCGCGGCCGCCGGCCGGTCAGCGAGCTGAAGACCGCCGTCAAGCAGTGGCAGGACAACGGCGGCAACGAAGGCCGCGACTTCTACGCCAAGGTTCTCAGTGACAACGGTCGGTAGGGTCGGGGTCCGGCGGCGGGCCGAGGTCCGGGCGGCGCGGTCGGGAGGGATGGCGTTCCGGCACCGGCTGCGGCGCGACTGGCCGTTGCTGCTGATGGTCCTGCCGGTCGTGGTGCTGCTGGGCGTGTTCCACTACTTCCCGACGCTCGGCAACGTGATCGCCTTCCAGGACTACTCGCCGTACGCCGGGATCCGGGGCAGCGAGTTCATCGGCTTCGCGAACTTCCAGCGGATGTTCGAAGAGCCGGCCTTCTGGCAGGCGGTCGCGAACACCCTCTCGATCACCGCCGTGCAGCTCGTGTTCTTCTTCCCGGTCCCGATCGGGCTGGCCCTGATCCTCAACAGCGTGCTGTCGGCCAAGCTCCGCAACGTCATCCAGGGCATCGTGTACCTACCGCACTTCTTCTCCTGGGTGCTGGTCGTGTCACTGTTCCAGCAGATGATCGGCGGCGCCGGGCTGCTGGCGCAGACGCTGCGCGAGAACGGGCACCAGGCGGTCGACCTGATGACCAGACCCGACTCGTTCATCCTGCTCGTCACCGCGCAGGCCGTCTGGAAGGACGCCGGCTGGGGGATGATCGTGTTCCTCGCCGCGCTGTCGACCATCAACACGGCACTCTACGAAGCGGCCGCGGCCGACGGTGCGAGCCGCTGGCGACGGCTCTGGCACATCACGCTGCCGGGGCTGCGTCCGGTGATCATCCTGCTGCTGATCCTGCGGCTCGGCGACGCGCTGACCGTCGGGTTCGAGCAGTTCATCCTGCAGCGCAGCGCCGTCGGCGGCAGCGCCGCGGAGGTGCTCGACACGTACGTGTACTACCAGGGCCTGCTCGTCGGTGACTTCGGCTACGGCGCCGCGGCGGGTCTCTTCAAGGGAGTCGTGGGCCTGGTGCTCGTGCTGGTGGCCAATCGATTCGCCCACATGGTGGGTGAGCAGGGGGTGTATTCGCGCTCATGACGACCAGAGCTGTGTGGGAGGAAGAACCGACGATCGTCGACCGGCTGGGCAGACCGGTCGTGCTGACGCTGATCGCGCTCGCGGTGGCGTTCCCGTTGTACGTCGTGATCGTGACCAGCCTGTCCACCACCGAGGCGGTGACCCGGGCCGGCGGTCTGGTCGTCGTACCGCGGGAGCTGACGCTGGCGGCGTACGCGCAGTTGCTCTCCGGCGGGGTGGTCACCCGCGCGCTGCTGATCAGTGTGGTGATCACCGTGATCGGTACGGCGTTCAGCCTCGGGCTCACCGTGCTCGCGGCGTACGGGCTGTCCCGGCCGGGGTCGTTGTTCCATCGGCCGCTGTTGTTCGTCGTACTGCTGACGTTCCTGTTCGGGCCGGGCATCATCCCGAGCTACCTCGTGGTCAACTCGCTCGGACTGATCGATCAGTACGCGTCGTTGATCCTGCCCGCGGCGATCTCGGCGTTCAACCTGATCGTGATGCGGTCGTTCTTCATGGGCATCCCGGGTGAACTGATCGACAGCGCGCGGATCGACGGCGCGGGGGAGTTCGCCATTCTCCGGCGCATCGTGCTGCCGTTGTCGAAGGCGGTCGTCGCGGTCGTCGGCCTGTTCTACGCGGTCGGCTACTGGAACGCGTTCTTCAACGCGCTGCTCTACATCAACGACAACAACAAGTGGCCGTTGCAGATGGTGCTTCGCACCTACATCGTCCAGCAGCAGCCGTTGCCGACCGGCGCCGGCGGCGTCGCGAGCGTCGGCTTCGGCCTGGCACCCGCACCCGGGCTGGCGATCAAGATGGCGATCGTCGTGATCGCGATCGTTCCGGTCCTGCTGGTCTACCCGTTCATCCAGCGGCACTTCACCAAGGGCGTCATCATCGGCGCGGTCAAGGGGTGACGACATGAGTCTCGGACGACGGCAGTTCCTTGCCTTGAGCACCGGTACGGCGATGGTCGCGGCCGGCAGCGCGCCGGCCGCGGCTGTCCCCGCGCGGCCAGCCGGACGGTATCGCTGGCGGAACGTCGAGATCGTGGGCGGCGGCTTCGTGACCGGCATCATCCATCACCCGGCGAAGCGCGGCCTGGTCTACGCGCGGACCGACATCGGAGGTGCGGCGCGGTTCGACGGCCGGACCCGGCGCTGGGTCCAGCTGCTGCACTGGATCGGCTGGGACGAGTGGAACTGGACCGGTGTCGAGAGCCTCGCGCTCGACCCGGCCGATCCGCAGCGGCTGTATCTCGCCGTCGGCACCTATACGAACGAGTGGTCGCCGATCAACGGCGCGATTCTGCGCTCGGCCGATCAGGGCCGGACGTTCGAGCGGACCGACCTGCCGTTCAAGCTCGGCGGCAACGAGCCTGGCCGGTCGATGGGGGAGCGCCTGGTGGTCGATCCCCGCGACGGCCGGGTGCTCCTGCTCGGCACCCGCAACCACGGCCTCTGGCGCAGCGCCGATCGCGGCGTCACCTGGGCGCGGGTGGACAGCTTCCCGGTCACCGGCAGGCCCGGGATCGGAATCGGTTTCGTCTTCGTCGACCCGCGCAACGGCGTCATCTACGCGGGCGTATCCGACCCCGCCGCCCCGCTGTATCGCAGTACGGACGGTGGTGCGACCTGGTCCCCGCTCGCCGGCCAGCCGACCGGACTGCTTCCGCACCACGGCGAGCTGGGGGCCGACGGCAACATCTACGTCACGTACGGCGACCTGCCCGGGCCGTACGAGATGTACGACGGCGCCGTCCACGCACTGAACACCGCGACCGGCGAGTGGACCGACATCACCCCACTACGGCCCAACACCGGCGGCGAGGCCGGATTCGGGTACGGCGGGCTCGCGACGGACCCCCGGCGGCCCGGGACCGTGATGGTGTCGACGATGAGCCGCTGGGGTCCGGTCGACGACGTGTTCCGCACGGTCGACGGCGGCCGGACGTGGCACTCGATCGGCGAGCGGATCGTGCTCGACACGTCCGGAGCGCCGTACCTGGACTTCCACGGCACACCCAAGCTGGGCTGGATGATCGGGGACATCTCGATCGATCCGTTCGACTCGGACAAAGTGCTGTACGTCACCGGAGCGACGATCTTCGGCACCGACGACGTGACCGAGGCGGAGGCGGGGCGCAGTACCCACTGGTCCGTCCGGGCGCAGGGGCTCGAGGAGACCGCCGTCCTCGACCTGATCAGTCCGCCGTGGGGTCCGCCGCTGATCAGCGCGCTCGGCGACATCGGTGTGTACCGGCACGACCGGTTGGACGTCGTACCACCGGACGGGCAGGCGGCGAATCCGGTCAGTGGGACCTCGCCGAGTCTCGACTACGCGGCGCTCGCACCGGGTTTCGTCGTACGGCTGGCGAATGCGGACGCGGGCCAGCGGGGCGCGTACTCGACCGACGCCGGAGCGAGTTGGCGGCCGTTCACCGGCGAGCCGGCCGGGATGACCCAGAGCGGGAAGGTGGCGGTGAGTACGGACGCGCGGACGATCGTGTGGTCGCCGGGCGACGCGGTCGCGCACTACTCCCGTGACCGCGGCGCGACCTGGACCGCGGTCGCCGGGCTACCGGTCAACGCAGTGGTCGTGGGCGATCGGGTCGATGCGGCCCTGTTCTACGCCTTCGATGCCGCGACCGGGCAGGCGTACGTCAGCTCGAACGGCGGCGCGACCTTCACCGCGACCGCCGGCGGGCTTCCGTCCGGAGCCGGGAAGCTGGAGACCGTGCTGGACCGCGCCGGCCACTGCTGGCTGGCGGCCGGGGCCGGTGGGCTGTTCCGCTCGACCGATCGCGGGCTGACATATGTGCCCGTGACAACGATCCAGGAGTCGTACGTGATCGGCTTCGGCAAGGCCGCGCCGGGGAGACAGGAGATGTCCGCGTACACGTCCGGCAAGGTCGCCGGGGTCCGCGGCATCTACCGTTCCGACGACAGCGGCGCCTCGTGGATCCGGGTGAACGACGACCACCACCAGTACGCCTCCACCGGCGAGGCAATCACAGGCGACCCGCGCATCTACGGCCGCGTCTACCTGTCCACCAACGGCTTCGGCATCCCGTACGGAGAACCCTGCGCCTAGCCGTTGCGGTCGAGGAAGGCGGTGAGTGCGGCCACGTACTGAGGCCGGTTGTCGCGGCGTACCGAGTGGCCGGCGTTGGTGATGTGTTCTGCTTGGAAGTCGCCGGCTGCTGCCTGGGTGCAGTGGGCGGCGTAGGTGGTGGCGATCAGGGAGCCGCGGTCGGTGTCGCCGTGGATGAGGAGGACCGGGCAGGTGATCGCCGCCAGGAGGTCAGTCAGTGGAGGAGCTTCCTGGAAGGGGAGGTCGAACAAGCGCGGGTCGACTTGTGCCTTCGAAACGGCCCAGGGCTCGAGTTCGTCGTCGGGCCAGGCGGGGTTGTCGGCTCGGCCGCGCGCGATCCGCTGCGGCAGGTCGAGGGCTCGGAGCTCGGCGAGCCACTGCGGTTCGGACCAGGAGCGCGGGTCCGCCGGCGGCGCACCGGTCGGCGGGTCCTCCAGTACGACTGCACGCACCAGGTCCGGCCTTGACGCGGCAAGGTGGGCGGCCGCCATCGCGCCCATCGAGTGCCCGACCACGACGACACCGCCCTCCCGGGGCTGGCTCGACAGCACGAGGGCGGCGTCGTCGCGGTGGCCGTCGTACCGGATCGGCTCCTGCGGCAGCCCGGACTCACCGTGCCCGCGCGCGTCGATCGCGAGCGCGCGCAGTCCGGGCATCGCGTTGATCAGTGGCCCCCAGCAGTGCGCCGAGTCCGAGAACCCGTGCAGGAACACGACCTCGGCCGCATCCTCGCCGGTCCGGTACCACGCCAGCTCACCGGTCCTGCCTCGCACACCGAACATGGCTGCGGATCCTAGCGCAGTCTCGCTTGACCCTCACGTGACGTGATGCCGCATAGTCCTCGGCATGGACGGGCTGTTGACGGTGGGCCGGGTGGCCGAGTTGGCCGGGGTGAGTGTGCGCACGCTGCATCACTACGACGAGATCGGCCTCGTGCAGCCGTCTGCGCGGACCGCGGCCGGTTACCGCGCCTACTCGGCGGCCGACGTGGAGCGGTTGCGGGAGGTGCTCGTCTACCGGCGCCTCGGGTTCGGGTTGCGCGAGATCGCTGAGCTGGTCGACGACCCGACGATCGACGCCGACGCGCACCTGCGCCGGCAGCACGCGCTGCTGGTGGAACAGCGCGACCGCGCCGCCGCACTGGTCGCGGCCATAGCCGGGGAACTCGAGGAGCGGGCGATGGGGAACAGGACGACGCCGGAGGCACAACTCAAGGCAGTCGGTGCACAGTTGTACGACGCCATCGGGTCCGCGTACCCGGCGACCCGGCGTACCGAGCCGCGGATCGCCGCGAAGGTCTGGGAGGCGCTCGGGGACGCGCGGACTGTACTCAACGTCGGTGCGGGCTCCGGCTCCTACGAGCCGACCGACCGGGACGTGACCGCGGTCGAGCCATCGGCGGTCATGCGCGCGCAGCGTCCTGCGGGCGCCGCGCCCTGCGTGGCCGCGAGCGCGGAGAACCTGCCGTTCGAGGACCAGTCCTTCGACGCCGCGATGGCCTTCAGCACCGTGCATCACTGGCACGACCCGATCGCCGGGCTGCGTGAGCTGCGGCGGGTCGCGCGCCGCGTGGTGGTGTTCACGCACGACGCCAGTGATCCCGGGTGGCGGCAGCGGTTCTGGCTCACGCGCGACTATCTGCCCGAGGTGGCCGGTCTCGTTGCCGGTCGGCCGTCGGTGGACCAGTTGGCGCAGGCGATCGGCGCGCGGATGGAGCCGGTGCTGATCCCGTGGGACTGCGCCGACGGCTTCTTCGAGGCGTACTGGCGGCGGCCCGAGGCGTATCTGGACGAGCCCGTACGTCGTGCGGTCTCGGTGTGGACGCGGGTCGGACCGGACGCCGAGCGGCGCGCGGTGAACAGCCTGCGCGACGACTTGTCCTCCGGGCGATGGGCCGAGCGCAACAGCGAGCTGCTCGCACTCGACGCGGCTGAACTCGGGCTCCGCCTGCTCGTTGCCTGAGCCGTCGCCGTCCATGGCCGACCGGTTGTGGTCGCGGAACTTCTCGCTGTTCCTCACCGCCCGGGGCATCGCCCGGCTCGGCGACATGATGGCGCCGGTGGCGCTGGCCGCGGGGCTCGTGCTGAACGGTTACGGCGCCGCCGAGGTCGGCGCGGTGCTCGCGAGTACGACGGCCTGCTTCGCCGGGTTCGTCATCTTCGGTGGCGTGATCGCGGACCGGGTGAACAACCGGGTCCTGATGATCGGGGCCGATCTGGTGCGCGTCGTCGTACAAGTCGTCATCGCTCTGTTCTTCTTCGGCGGCGACATCGTGGTCTGGCAGCTGTGCGTCTTGTCCGCTGTGAACGGTGTCTGTGCGGCGCTCTTCCAACCTGCGTTGCCCACACTGATTCCGCGGATCGCTGCCGATGTGCAAGGCGCTAACAGTGTGATTCGCACCGTCGAGTCCTCGGTGACGATGGCGGGGCCGGCGATGGCGGGTGCGCTGGTCGGGTTCACCGAGCCGGGGTGGGTGTTTGTCGCGTACGGCGTCGCGTACTTGGCGAGCGTCGTCTGCCTGGGGTTGCTGCGGTTGCCGGCTGCGTCGGGTCGTGTCACGGGCCCGTTCGGGGCGGAGCTGGTGCAGGGGTGGCAGGCGGTCCGGTCGCGGGCCTGGGTGTGGAACGTCGTCGTGATCTGGATGGTCCTGATGATCTCGTCGTGGGGGCCGACGATCCCGCTGATCGCGACCGAGATCGTCGCCGGCCACGGCGCCGGGACGCTCGGTCTGGTCAACTCGGCGATGGGCACCGGCATGGTGATCGGCGCGCTGGTCGCGCTGCGGGTGTGCGGCCGGTCCGGCCGCTGCGGGCCGGGTCGGTCGCGTTGCTCGTGTACTGGCTGGGGCCGGCGTCGGTCGCGCTCGGCCTTCCGGTACCGATGATCGCCGTCGCCCTCGCGGCCGTTGGTGCGGCCAACGCCTTCTGGGGCGTGATGTGGACGACGAGCATCCTGACGCAGATACCGAACGCTGTGCGAAGCCGGGTACACGCCTTCGATGTCGCCGGGACGGTGGCGACGACGTCGGCGGGACAGGCGCTCGCCGGGCCTGCGGCTGAGTTGTTCGGGGTGCGCGGGGTGCTGGGGTTCAACGCCGTGATGGCGCTGGCCGTGGCGATCACCTTGCTCGCCGTACCCGCGATCCGCAACCTCCGATCTGTGGCTAGCGCGAGAGTCGGTAGGTGATGTGGGTGGCCAGGTGGGTGGCGACTACCTGGGTGGGTTCTAGTTCGCGGTGTGCGGGCACGGCGCCGAAGAGTGGGGTGCCGCCGCCGAGTAGCACGGGTACGACGTGGACGCGCAGCTCGTCAACTACGCCGGCAGCCAGACACTGCTGTACTACGGCTGCGCCGCCGGGTACGACGATGTCGCGGTCGCCGGCGGCCGCGTGTGCCAGGGCGATGGCGGACAGCAGTCCGTCGGTGACGAACGTGAAGGTGGTCGGGCCCTTGACCAGCACCGGCCGCGGGCGACTGGTGACGACAAAGCAGGGCAGTCCGAACGCTCCGTCCGCGCCCCCTGGTTCTTCGCCGACGTCGAACATCCGGCGGCCGAGCACGATCGCCCCGGTGTTGTCGAACATGGCGGCCGACGCGGCCTTGTCGCCTTCGGTGGGCGCGGCGCCGTCGAGCCCGTGCCACCGATGCAGCCTGAGCCCGGCCGACCCGAACGGCGCGTCGAGGGCGACGCCGGGGCCGGCGACGTACCCGTCCGCTGACTGACTGATATCAACGATCAACTTGCTCATGAATCCAGGCCCTTCCTCCGAGGTCCTGACGAGCATCGACCACATCGGGCGCCGGTGCGAAGGTCCAATCCAGAACCGGCAGGGAGTACCAGTTCTGGACCGTGATCGAGCAGGGGTCTCAGCGGTTCAGTTGCCAGACTGCCGCGTTGAGGGCTACGGCGTACGTCGTCCATGCCAGGTAGGGGAGCAGCAGGACAGTCGCCCACGTGCTGACCCGGCGAAAGGTCAGCACAGTCCAGACGATCGCGATCCACAGGGCGAGGATGTCGGCCAGGGCCAGGCCGCGTGCGCCGGCGCCGAAGAACAGCGGCGTCCACAGTGCGTTGAGTACCAGTTGTACGGCGTACGGCAGCAACTCGCGCGACCAGCCGACTCGCCGCCACACGATCCAGCCACTTGCCGCGATCGCGACGTACAGGGCCGTCCACACCGGGCCGAAGACCGCGCTCGGCGGCGCCCAGCCCGGTCGGTCGAGCGTCTGGTACTCCGACGACGTACCAGTCACACCGAGCACACCGATCAACGCCGCGGCGACCACCGCCGCGGCGAAGACAGCCAGCGCCTGGAGCGGCCGGGGGCGAACGACGGTCTCCATCGGCGTCACTCCGACCGGTCGAACCCGTGACCGGGTTCGCCGGGTGTCGAGCGCCGTCGTTTCATCTCGGCCTCGCGCTGATGCCCGCGCCCGTCGAGCAGTTCGTCCCGAACCCGGCGGTGCCGTTCGACCCACGGTTCGTAGTACGTCTGCTCGTAGTCCTCGACGATCTGGAACGTCCACCGCCGATCGTTGACGTTGCGCCCGACGATCTCCCGTTCCAGCTCGTCCGCGACGCGCCCGTGACCGGCGTCGCGCAACAGCCCGACCGCCCGGATCAGTTCGTTGTCCGCCTTGCCGGTCAGCTGATGGAACTCGTACAGCGCCCCACGCGCCCTGATCACGGTCTCCATCGCCAGTGTGAAGGCCCCGACAGCCTCCACGGTCGGTCCGTCGACGTCGTCAGGACGTTTCAGGTCGTGCGGCAGTTCGGTCATCCACAGTCTCCCCGCAAACGAGTTCGATCGCCGTCACCGGCCCGGAGCACCCACCGGTACCCCGCCTCGAACCCGCCAAGCGCGACGAACTAGGTGCGGAGGACCTTGTCCATCGGTTTGCCCTTGGCGAGTTCGTCGACGAGTTTGTCGAGGTAGCGGATCTGCTGCATGAGCGGGTCTTCGATGTTCTCGACGCGGATGCCGCAGATGACGCCGGTGATCGACGACGCCTTCGGGTTGAGGTCGGCGGCGGCGAAGAAGTCCTCGAAGGTGGTCTCGGCGGCGAGGTGCTTCTTCAGGGTCGGCGCGTCGAAACCAGTCAGCCACTCGATCACCTGGTCGAGCTCGGCCTGCGTGCGGCCCTTCTTCTCGACCTTGGTCACGTAGTGCGGGTACACCGACGCGAAACTGATCCCAAAGATCCGGCTCATCCATCCAAGCTAGCGCACGTCGGCGTGCTCCCGGGTGACACTGAGGGCGATCGCCTCGCGCAGGGCGGCGAGGATGTAGCTGGGGACCTGCAGGCCCTGCTCGCCGGCCCAGAGGAGCTCGCGTTCCACCAGGCTGATCTGCCGGGCCAGCGGCAGCAGGTCCCGGTCGAGGTCGAGCGCGCGGGCGACGTCGCCGAAGTCCGCTCGTTGCCGCTGATTGTTCACACCGACGAGGTCGAACGACCGCCGCCGCAGGACGCGCGCGAGGTACAGCTGCCAGTCGCTCAGTCCTTCGTCGTCCACCAGCACCTGCGCCGACAGGCGGTAGAACGCGAAGTGCCCCGGCTCCTGGCGGCGGATCGGGGCGACGACCGTCTCGGCGATCGCGTGCTCGCCCATCCCACGGAGCCCGTCGACCAGCCGCGAGTACGCGATCACCGCCGACCGCTCGGTGGCGGCGCCGGTGAGGTAGTAGAGCAACCGGATCACGCCGAGCATGCCGGGCAGCCGGGACAGTACGCCGACCAGCCGGATCCGGGCGTTCACCTCGAGATCGGTTGCCGCGGACACCATCCCGATCCCCTGCTGGACGGCGTCGAGCAGGACGCCGTGCTGGAGTTCCTGCGGTGACCAGACGTCCTCGTAGAACAGCCGGTCGGTCTCGGTGGCGTCGGGCATCAGCGCCCGGAGTTCGAGGACGTTCCGCTCGACCTCGAGCTCGACGCGGGTCAGGTAGTTGAACACCCCGCCGTACCGCCGCCGTACGCGCTCGGGGTCCTTGATCGTCAGGTCGGCGGCGTCGAGCCGCAACGGCGGGTGCTCGGCGGCGAAGTTCTCGACGAAGCGTCGCAGTCCGGCCGGCGACACGCGCCGGGGGATCGCACCCCGGGCGTCCAGCTCGGTCATCGCGCCTGCTCCTCTGACGACCCGTGCCGGGAACGCGGCGGCCCGGGAAGCGACCGGCCGGTGAGCCGCTTCGCGTCGGCGAGTTGCCGCAGCAGGTGTGCGTGCAGGACGGCTCGGGCGTTCTCGACCTGGGTTCTCGTGCGCGGCCAGGGCGCGCGGCTCACGACCAGCGGCTCGCCGTACACGACGTCGACGGCCGCGCCCGCGGCAGGCACGGTACTGCGGCCACGGCCCGGGGCGCGGGTGCCGAAGAACAGGACCGGAACAACCGGTGCGCCGGTGGCCAACGCCAGATAGGCGGCGCCGGGCCGGACCGTACGCAGTTCGCCGTCGCCACGGACACCTTCGGGGAAGATCCCGACGGCATGTCCCTCACTCAGTACCCGCAGACACGACTTGATCGCTCCGGGGTCGTAGTGGAAACGGTCCAAGGGAATTTGTCCCGCGGCCCGGAGCAGCGGCCCCAGCGGCCCGACGAACATCTCGGCCTTGGTCACGATGTGCACCGGCCGCGGCGCGAACGCGGCGAGAACCGGCCCGTCGAGTACGCCGAGATGGTTGGCCGCGAAGAGGACGGGACCCTCGGCGGGCACCCGCACCGTCCCGTGCAGCGTGACGTCGCACCGCCGCTGGACGAGCGCCCGCAACCGACTTCGGCCGTGGTACAGCAACCAGGTGGGCGGATGCGGAACTGAACGCACGAGGTGGAGCTGGCTGCTGATCGTGTTCGTCATGTCGTCTCCGACGGGGGGAGGGCAATCGTGGGGCTCACCCACTAAGTCCGCACGCGCGGCGCCCCTGTGACAGGTCAGGCGCCGGCGAGGTCGGCGGCCAGGAGTTCTTCGAGGTCCGTGACGTCGCCGGCGCGGGCGGCGTGCAGGAATGCTTCCAGGAAGCGCTGGGACGACGCCGCACTCACGCCGGTGCTCTTGCCGGTGCTCTTGCCGGTGCTGGTACGTCGGCGCGCGCGGCTGACGAGTTGCCGGGTGTTGGCCGCGCCGAGGTGCAGGAACTCCGCGAGCTGTCCGTACGGGTAGTCGAACGCCTCCCGGAGCACCAGGGCCGCGCGTTCTCTCGGCGTGAGGCGCTCCATGATGATCCGCACCGCATGTTCGACCGCCTCGCTGCGTTCCGCCACCGACGCGGGGTCGTCGCTCGCGTCGGTCGCCGCCGGCACTGCGGGCGCCAGGTAGGTCTCGTGCCGCCGCCTGGCGGACTGGCTGACGTTGACTGCCAGTCGTACGGCCATCGTCACCAGCAGCGCCTGCGGTTCGAGGACGACCGAGCGGTCCGTCCGCTGCCAGCGCAGCCAGACCTCTTGTACGACGTCCTCGGCCTCGCTCGTACTCGCGAGGATCCGGTACGCGATCGCCATCAGCCGTGGGCGTGCGCTCACGAAGATCGCGACCGCCTCCTCGTCCCATCCCTGCTCCTCAGCGTCCACCCCACGGCCTCCTTCCCGTGCAGAGCCCGGCGTTGTCGCAGGGCCTGCCCTCACGGTCCGGCCGCCGACCGTGGGGCCGCGCCCTGTGCGGTTCGTGGTCGGCACGTGGTCCGGCCGACCACGTGGTCGAGGGGATGCGTGGGGACGTCACAAATCGGCTGCCCGGGTGGTCCTCATGTACAGGACACGTCACGAGGAGGCGGTGATGAGTACCCATCGACAACGCCGGGCCGAGCTGGTGATCCGGATGCAGCTCAGGCGGATCAGCTTCGCGCCGAACCCACTGCGCCGAAAGGAGGACCGGCTCGAGGCTGCGCTACTTCTCGGCGCTCTGGTAGCGGCGCTACTGGTGATCCCCGCCGCCGCGGTCCTCGCGACAACGGTGCGGGACAACTCCGCGTCCGCGGCAGCCCGGCAGCGGGCAGTACTGCGGCCGGCGCAGGCACGAACCCTCGACGGTACGGCGGACGCGCAGCTCGGCCAGAGTACGACGCCGGTCCGGGTGCAATGGTTCGACGCTGCCGGAACAGCCCGCGAAGGGCGGCACGATGTCCCGATCGGTACTGCGGTCGGCACCGAACTGCAGATCTGGCTCGACCGCACCGGCCAACTCGCCCGCGCGCCACGAACACCCGCAGGCAGCGCCGCTCTCGGCGGCGTCGCCGGAGTCACCGCGAGCACGCTCGCCTGGCTGTTCCTGTTCGCGTCGTACCGGCTGTGCCGCCGCCCGCTGGACCGCCGCCGTACCCAGGCCTGGGAACGCGAATGGGAACAGATCGCGCCACGCTGGACTCGACGACAGCCGTGAACCCCGTGAGCTGGCTCCCCAGAGCCGCGTGCCGCGACGAGGACCCCGACCTGTTCTTCCCCATCGGGACCACAGGCCCGGCCCTCCAACAGATCGAAGCCGCCAAGCAGATCTGCCACCGCTGCGAGGTGACCGACGCCTGCCTGGAATGGGCACTGCGCACCGGACAGGACGCCGGTGTGTGGGGCGGCCTGTCCGATGCCGAGCGTCGTACTGCCGGTCATGGCAAGGCTCTTTGACCCCGACGTCATCTAGCTCGGCGCGGCCACCCGAAAACGTGGTACGCACCAGACATGAAGGAGCCCAGGGTTCGGTCGTGGTCGCGATAACTTCGCAGGCTCTTCTCGCATCACATCGTGTGGATACTTCGACGCGATCTGGAGGGTGATGAATATGAGGGGCTCGAGGTTGTGGTGGGCCGGGGTGCTGCCAGTGAGCGCGCTGCTGGCGGCAGGCCTTGCGGCCGGACCGGCGAGCGCGTCCGCGGCGGTCGCGCCGACCGGGGTTCAGCAGGTGGCCGCCGCGTGCACCGTGGCGGTCGGTTCGGTGACTGACGCGGGCGATCACTACGTCCGCGAGTACACGGCAACCACTCCGCCGTCGATGACGGGTGAGACCCCCGGTCTGCTGGCGATGTTCCTGGACGCCCGGCTGGCTGGTTCGATGGTGAAGGAGCCGGTGGCCGGCGGTTCGCGGTACTCCGGCTGGATGATCTTCGGCAGCGTCATGTGGGCCGTGAGCTACGAGGCCGACGCGCAGGACAAGCCGATCGCGGGTACGTTCAAGACGGCCCGGGTCGGTGGCGGCTGGGACGGGTACAGCTATTTCGAGACTTCTCGCACCACCACGCGGACGAATCAGTACGCACTCCGCTCGGACGGGACGCTGTTGCGGTGGACGATGAGCGGCAGCACGTGGGCTGCGAAGGCCAGTGCTCCCGGCTTCTCGTCGGTCCGGGCGATGGCCCTGATCAGCCAGACCTCGACGTACGACACGTTCCTGGCCACGACGCGCGGTGGTGCCCTGTACTCCGTCCGCGTGCCGACGACCGGCGCGTTCAAGCCGGTGGTGAAGCTGGTGCGACCGGCTGGGAGCGGGTGGGAGAAGCCCATCAACCTGGTCGCGGAGCGCTGCGGTCAGTACGGCACCTTGCTGGTCGGCATCGACCGCAACGGCGAGAACGCCGAGATGTTCGCGATCGGCCACGTCAACGGCACGGCGACCGTCATCAACGAGCTCCACTGGGTAGACGCCGAGTTCCCCGACCCGGTCTACTTCCGGATGACCGGCCGCCCAGGCCTGACGCCGCCACTCAACGGCGAGTAGACGGCAGACCACCCCTCAGCGCACCCCCCGCCGAGGTCGGCTACGCAGGCCTGGCGTGCCGGTCACCGGTGACGAGTCCGGTCCGACTGCGACGTGGAGCCGCAGGGCGCAGTAGCTGTCAACCACGGGAGTAGTGCGGTCTGTCCACCGTGGGCGGACGATTCACCTCACCCTGCTGGGCCAGTGTTTGAAGTCCACAGACAGGGGAGGTTTCATGTTCACGTTGCAGGCCGGGCGGCGGGGTAAGTGGGGTGTGGTAGGGGTCTGGGTGCTGTTGCTGGTGGCGGTGTTTCCGTTGGCTGCGGGGCTGGGTGACGTGCAGAGCGACGACGTCACCGATCAGTTGCCGGGCGGTGCGGAGTCGACCCTTGTCCATCAGGTCGAGGACCGCATCCCCGGCTCTGAGGACGACGAACTGATCGTCGTCTATCACCGGGACGGAGGTCTCGCCGACGGAGACGAGCAAGCGGTGGTGCGGCAGCACGCGACCCTCGCTCAGGAGTTCCAGGTCGACATGCCGCCCGTCCGCTCCGAGGACGGCACGGCACTCATGTACGCCGTCGGTCAGCCGGCGAGCGGGAACGACGCCGGGGTCGCCAAGTTCGTCGAGCGGGTCCGGGCGGTCACCGCTGACCGGCCGAGTGGTCTGCGGGCCGAGGTGACCGGCCCGGCCGCGATCGACGCGGACGTCGACGCGGTGTTCGAGGGGATCGACACGACCCTGATGCTCGTCACCGTCATCGTCGTCGCGTTCTTGCTGATCATCACCTACCGCAGCCCGTTCCTCTGGCTGGTGCCGCTGCTGACCGTCGGGGCTGCCGCGTACCTGTCGATGGCGCTGGTCCGGGTCGTCGCCGGTGCGCTGGACATGACGGTGAGTACGCAGAGTTCCTCGATCATGATCGTGATGGTGTTCGGCGCCGGTACCGATTACGCGCTGCTGATCGTCGCGCGGTACCGCGAGCAACTGCGCCACCACCGCGACGTCCATGCCGCCATGCGCGCCGCGCTGAAGAGTGTGGGGCCGGCGATCCTGGCGTCGGGATCGACGGTCGCCCTGGGCCTGGGCTGTCTGTTCGTGGCCGACATGAACGACATCTCCGGGATCGGGATCATCGGCGCGCTGGGCATCCTGGCGACTCTGGTCATCATGCTGACGCTGTTCCCCGCAGTACTGACGGCGCTGGGCCGCAAGGTCTTCTGGCCGCGTGTACCTGCCCTGGTCAGTACCGCGCCCGCCGGCCGCGATTGGTGGCGGTGGGTCTTCGCCCGGCCGCTGCGGTCGGCCGGAGCTTCGGCGCTGGCGCTCGGCTTGCTGGGACTCGGGGTCTTCGGGCTCTCGACGGACCTGCGGCAGGCCGACTCGTTCACCAACACTCCGGAGTCGGTGACGGGGTTCGCGACGCTTGATCGGGCCTACCCGGGCGAGGGTGGCCGACCCTTCACCGTCGCGACTCCTACTGATCAGGTGGCACAGGTGCTCGCCGTGGCGCGTGCGACGGACAAGGTGGTGTCGGCGGAAACCGAGCGGGAGGGCAACGGCTGGTCGCTGGTCGACGTCGTACCGGCGGCTCAGCCGGACAGCGATGACGAAGCGGCCGTGATCAAGCGCCTGCGAGCCGACCTGCCGCCCGCGGCGCTGGTCGGCGGCGAAGGGGCGGAGCGCGTCGACGTCCAGGAAGCGAGCGCAGCCGACACCAAACTGGTGATTCCCCTCGTTCTCGCCGTGGTGTTGCTGGTTCTGTTCCTGCTGCTCCGATCCTTGGTCGCCTCACTGCTCGTCGTGGCCGCGGTCGTGCTCTCGTATCTCGCGGCACTCGGACTTGGCTCTCTGGTGTTCGAGCATGTGCTCGGGTTCGGCGGCGTGGAGCCGACGCTGCCGGTGCTGGTGTTCGTGTTCCTGGTGGCGTTCGGCGTCGACTACGCGATCTTCCTGGTCGCCCGGATCGCCGAGGACCGCAAGGAACTCGGTACCACGGTCGCCACCCGGCGGGCGGTGCGGGCCACCGCGCCGGTGATCGCGTCGGCCGGATTGGTGCTGGCAGCAACCTTCGCGGTGCTGGCGTCGTTGCCGTTCGTGCCGATGGTGGAGATGGGAGTGGTGGTCGCCGTCGGCGTCCTGCTGCAGACTCTGCTGGTAGCGCCTGCGATGCTGGCGCCGATGATGGTGGGCCTGCGCAGATGGATCTGGTGGCCGAGCCGCTCCGCGGACAACCCACAACCGGCGGCGGTCCCGGACGAGTCGGTGCTGGTCGGCGAGGAACGGAGCTGAGGGATGGGGACGGTGGTCCTGGTGGGAGCGAGGCGGTGGGGGATCGGCAGGGGCGATCTGCTGCTGACCGCGGCGCTGCTGGTCCTGCCGGTGGCCGCCGTCCTCGCCCTGCCGCGGCACTGGCTCGACGACAGGCGACTCGACGCTCTCGGGATCACCCTGCTCGTCCTCGCGACCGTTCCGGTTCTCGTCAGACGCCGCTACCCGATCCAGGGGCTGCTCTTCTGTTTGGCCGTCCAGATGATCTACCACGCCTTGAACTACACGCATGAAGTCATGCTCCCGGTCGCGGTGGTCCTCATCTACACGGTCTCCCTGACCACCTCCCGCGCCTCCACGCTGGCGATGGTCGGAATCAGCGTCGCCGGAGTCCTGGTGAGCGCGAGCGTCCCTCAAGACGAATCGATCGGCGCGGAGGTGATCAGCCCCCTCGGCTGGTTCGCGGTCGCCGCGGTCGGTGGCCAGGCAATGCGCCTGCACCGCGCCTTGATCACGGAGACGAGCGAGCGCCGGGTCGCCGAGGAGCGGCTGCGGATCGCGCGCGACCTGCACGACGTCCTGGCCCACCACATCGTCGTGATCAACTCCCATGCCGGCGTGGCCGCTCATCTGCTCGACGAGCGCACCGACGATCCGACCCTCTTGCCGATCTCGCAGTCGCTGCACACGGTCGCGGACGCGAGCAGCGGAGTACTGGCCGAGCTGAGAACCACCCTCGACGTCCTCCGCGGCAACGAGGTCGACGTGGATCGGTACCCGACGCCGGACCTCGCCGGCCTGGCCCGGCTCGTGGCGGTCACCACAGCAGTCGGAGTACAGGTCGAGCTGCGAATCAGCGGCACCAGCCGGCCGCTGCCGGCAGCCGTCGAGATCACCCTCTACCGGATCGCGCAGGAGGCCCTGACCAACGTGGTGAAGCACGCGCACGCTCGACAGGCACTGGTGCAGCTCGAGTACGACGCCGACGAGGTTCGGCTCGAGGTCACCGACGACGGCCGGGGCAGGTCCGACGGCGGCAGCACAGCCGGCTATGGCATCGCGGGGATGAACGAGCGGGCGCAATCCGTCGGTGGCCGGCTGGTCACTGGCGACGGCCGGTACGGCGGATTCCGGGTCGCGGCGACCGTACCTACTCCGGGAGCGCGATGATCAGGGTGGTGCTGGCCGACGACCAGGAGTTGGTCCGGAGCGCCTTCGCGATGCTCGTCCGCTCCGCGCCGGACATGGACGTCGTCGGTGAAGCCGCCGACGGCGACGAGGCGGTCGAGCTGGTCCGGTCGACCCGGGCCGACGTCGTCGTGATGGACATCCGGATGCCGGGGACCGACGGGATCACTGCCACCGGCACGATAGCGGCCGACGAGGACCTGAGCGGCGTACGGGTGCTGATCCTGACCACGTTCGAGAGCGACCACAACGTGGTGGCCGCGTTGCGTGCCGGAGCCAGCGGATTCCTTGTCAAGGACACCAAACCCGCGCACCTGCTGGCCGCCATCCGCACCGTGGCCGCCGGCGAGGCACTGTTGTCGCCCGGAGCGACCCAGGCACTGATCGAGAGAGTGCTGAGGCAACCCGATCCGGCCGGCCCGGCACCCGGCGCACTGGCCGCGCTGACCAGGCGGGAACGCGAGGTGCTGACGCTGATCGGCCGCGGGCTGAGCAACGGCGAACTCGCCGAACAACTGGTGATCAGTCCGCTGACCGCGAAGACCTACGTGAGCCGGTTGCTGACCAAGCTGGATGCCCGCGACCGCGCCCAACTGGTGATCGCCGCCTACGAATCCGGTCTGGTGCGGACCTCCAGTCAAGGAGACCCACCTTAGGGTCCGACCGAAGTCCGTCTCGTGTGACCTGCTCCGGGTTAGTCCGGCAGCCAGTGCAGTTCGTGTGCCAGGGTTTTGGCGACGGTACGGATGCGGCGGTGTAGTGGTGATTGCACGCGCGGGAGGACCAGGTGCATCGTCAGGGTGGGTGCGCCCTGCAGCGGTCGCCACGTGAGGCCAGTCGTTAGTGCCGTGACCGCGGCTTCGCTGGCCGGGGCGAGGGTGAGCCCGTCGTGTAGGTCGCGCTGAGACATGTCGAAAGAGACTGCGGGTGTGTGGAATCGGGGGTTCGGGGCGTCGCGGAACAGTGCGGACAGCTGGTCGTGGATCACGGGGTTGGCTGTACGGTCGGGGAGTCGCAGCGGGTAGGCCGCCGCGTCGGCGATCTCGATCTCCGGGTGTTCGGCCAGCGGATGATGTTGTGCCAATTGGACCCCGATGCGCTCGCGCCGCAGCAGGAAGCGCCGTACGCCACGGCCCGGCTGTTCGCCGCGGGTGATCCCCGCGTCGATGCGGCCGTCGGCGACCGCGGGGGTGATCTCCGGTGTCGCCATCGGGACCGCGCTGACCTCGAGTCCCGGGCTGCTGCGAATGAGTCTGTCCACCAGGGCCGGTGCCGTCTCGGCTCCTGTGCTGAGGCTGTATCCGATGCGCAGCGTGCCCAGTTCGCCGGCTCCCGCGTTCCGGGCGGTGTCCCATGCTTGGTCTACCCCCGAACCCGCTGAATTCCACTTGAGGATGATCGACGTCTGTCGGTGATGCTCGCTATCCCCTACAAATAACGAATTCTGCGGGTGCTCGATGCGCATAAGTTCTCATCGGCAACCATCCTCTCGCGCTGATTGAGGTGCGTAAAGAGGTGCGGAAGATCTACGCCGCAACGCGAGATCGCAGCGCCGGGTGAAGCTCAGCCTGGGTTCCGCAGGGTCACTTTTGGAAGCCGGTTACGACGCACGACATTGGGTCGCTCGAGACCGGGCGGGACAGCTGATGACGGGATCACATGGGCGGGTACCGGACGAGGGATCTGATGCTCCGGTGTCACGTCGCCGAGCTGTGCGAAGCCGTCTCCGCCACCTCGGCGAACACCACATCCAGGCCTTTCCGTGTCCGGCGACCGCCGCAAGCAGGCGGTCGGGTGCTAGCACTGCTGACATCGCCGGGCACGCCGGTGGCGGCCGATCCGAGCTCCGCCACCGCGGCGGCCAAAGGTTACTGCCGACGGCAGGCCGGGAACACCTCAATGCCCTCGGCAACGAACCGGCGTGCGCTAGCCAGGCCGATCCCGGTCGATCCTCCGGCGACCGCAGTGAACTTTCCGTCCAGTTGTTCCGTGCTCAGGCCCGCACTGCTGCGGCGAGTGCGTCGCGCACGGCCTGCATGCTCGCCGGCGTCCCGGGCAGAGGGCCGGATTCCTGGTAGGCGCCATAGGGAGCGACATAGGCAGGGGTGTCTCGCTGGGTGCGCCAGTTCTCGGCCAGCGGGCCGCCGTCGACGGTGTCGAAGCCGATGCTGTCGAAGAACTCGGCGACGGCTTGTTTCGCGCCCGCGTCGTCACCGAAGATCGGAAGGGCCGAGCGGTTCGGGCTGCCGGCCGGCTGGGCCATGGATCTCAGGTGCTCGACCCAGATGTTGTTGAACCCCTTGACCACGTGAGCTTTCGACAGGTGCTGCTGGAGTAGCTCGCCGGTTGTGGTGGCGCCGTTTTCCAGGTCCTCGAAGATGCCGTCGCGTTCCGGGTAGTAGTTGTTGGTGTCAATGACAACCTTGGCGGCCAATGGCTCCGCCGGGACGTCCAGGTAGGCATGCAGGGGCACGGTCACCACCACGATGTCTCCGGCAGCCGCGGCCTCTGTCGGGGTGGCGGCACGCGCTGTCGGCCCGAGCTCGGCGACCAGGTGCTGGAGAGTCTCCGGGCCCCGCGAGTTGCTCAGTACGACGTGGTGGTCGGCCATGACGGCCAGCCGCGCCACTGTGCTGCCGATACTGCCGCTGCCAATGAATCCAATCGTGGTCATGCCCTGATGATGGCTTACTCCAAGATTGATTTCAAGTTTGAAATAAGCCTATGCTGATGGCAGTCCCGTCGTACTGAAGGAGTGTCCGTGAAGCTCGGCATCATGTTGCCCGTGTCCGGCCCGCACGCGTCGCCGGCAACCATCGTGACCATTGCGCAGGCCGCCGAAAGACTCGGCTATGACTCGGTGTGGACCTATGAGCGGTTGTTGCGCCCGATGGCGCCGCTGCTTCCCGGTCCGGACGGCCGTCTGGAGCGCATTCCCGAGATCTACCGCACCACGTTCGAGCCGCTGGAGACGCTGAGTTACGTAGCCGCGCACACCAGTCGCATCGCGCTGGGAACCAATATCGTCAACCCGCTGTTCCATGCGCCGGTCGTCCTGGCTCGCAGGTACGCAACGGTCGACCACTTCAGCGGGGGCCGTGTGATCGCCGGGTTCGGGCAAGGCTGGATGCTCCCGGAGTTCGCGACCGCGGGTGTGCCCATGAAGCGACGCGGCGCGGGCTTCGACGAGGTCATCGCGGCGATCCGGGCATCCTGGGGACCCGATCCCGTGGAATACACAGGCCGCTTCTACTCGATCGAGGCGTCCGAGATCAATCCAAAGCCGATTCGGGGTGATATTCCGATCGTCATCGGCGCCAACAGTGACGGCGGCATCGACCGAGCAGCCCGGATCGCCGACGGCATCACACCGCTGACCTGGGAACTGGATACCGTGACCGCACAGGCCGAGCGGTTCCGGAGCGCTGCGGAACGTCTCGGGCGCGACCCGGCCGCGCTCACCGTCACGGCACAGACCAACCATGCCATGCAGCCGAAGCCGATCGGCGGCGACCGCCCCTTTCTCGCCGGTTCCCCGCAGCAGCTCGCCGAGGACATCGAACAACTGCGAGACCGTGGCTTCGACGGCGTCCTGTTCGCCTTTCCGCCCACCGATGAGATCCCGGCGCAGATCGAGATGCTCGAGGAACTCCGCTCTCTGGTGGCAGCGGGATGAGTGCGGGGATGCCGGCCTTTGCTGACGGGTAGGATCGCCCCATGGAGAGTCAGGGCGATTTCCGGTGGCTGTCGCCGGACGAACTCGACGCTTGGATTTCTCTGTCCTGGCTGATGATCAAGCTCCCCGGCGAGATCGACGCCCAGTTGCAGCGCGACGGTGGTATCTCGTTCTTCGAGTACCTCGTGCTCTCTGCGCTGTCCATGTCTCCGGGCCGCCGCCTTGGGATGAGCGACCTCGCTCAGCATGTCAACGGTTCGGTGACCCGGCTCTCCAATGTGGCCAAACGCCTCGAGCAGCGCGGCTGGCTGACGCGGGCACCCAAGGCGGACAACGCCCGGTACGTCGAGGCGACGCTGACCGACGAGGGTCTGGCGGTGGTGGAGAAGGTCGCGCCCGGTCACGTGGCGGCGGTCCGGCGGTATGTGTTCGACGCACTCACGCCCGATCAGGTAGCCGGGCTGCGCGACATCGGTCGCCGGATCGCGCACCAGGTCGAACGCGAGCACCCCGGGATGCCGGCCCCCGGCCGAGATCTGCGCCAGCTCTGACGTCGCCGACCCGCACCTGCCCAGGCGATCACGGCCTCTGCTGATCGAGGTGACGCAAGTCTGACGCAAGTAGCGAAGCCGGATCGGGAGCGGCGAGTCTTGCCGAGATGGTGCCGGTCTCTCGGCGCTGCGCGCCGACCATGCTGCTGAGCGCCACATCGATGCCTGCCACCGCCAGGTCCGGGATGATCACTGCAGATCGCTCACCGGCTCCCTTGATTGTTTGTTAGCCACCTGACAAGATTGTCAGGTGGCTAACAAAATGCGGACTCCTGACCTGGACGGTGCCGGGGCCTGGGCCAAGCGCTATTTCCTGGCCAGTCGGGCGCTGATGGATTCAGTGCTGCGTCCCTACGATCTCGGGCACACCCAGTGGTACGTGCTCCAGTTGCTCGCCGTCAACGGCCCGTTGAACCAGCGTGAGGTCACCCGCCTGCTCGAGGTGGAGCGAGCGACCCTCAGCACGATCACCGGCGTTCTGGTCCGTAAGGGGCTGATCGAGCAGCTTGCCGACGATGCCGACCAGCGCCAGAAGGTCCTGCGCATCACGGCGGCCGGCACCGAGCTGTGGAACACGATCCCGGATCCGATCGAGCTGATCACCGCCGTCGCCTTTGCCGGTGTCGATCCGACCGACCTGGCGACCGCCCAGCGCGTACTCAGCGAAGCCACCCAACGTCTTGTCAATCACCGAACGGAGAACAAGTAACCATGACGATCCTCGTCACCGGCGGCACCGGCCTGGTCGGCTCACGTCTGCTGAAGCGATTCGCCGCGAACGGTGCCGACTGCAGAGCGCTCGTGCGTCCCGGCAAGAGCGTTCCGGAAGGAATTCAGCCAGTTGAGGGAGACGTCCTGCATCCGGAGACCCTGTCTCAAGCCCTGGTCGGTGTCACAGCCGTCGTTCACCTGGCCGCCGTGTTCCGCACCACGGACGAAGGCCGCATCTGGGCGGTCAACTTGGACGGAACCCGCAACCTGATCGCCGCAACGCAAGCGATCAGTCCCCAGGCCCGATTCCTGCTGGCCAGCACCTCCAACGTCTACGGTCCAGAACTCACCCATCCTGGTCGCGAGACCGACGCGACGACAGCAACGCACGCCTACCCGGCCAGCAAGATCCAGGCCGAGGCGGAAGTCCGCGCCAGCGGGCTGAACTCGGTCATCCTGCGCTTTCCCTTCGTGTACGGAGACCAGGACGGTCATCTCGAAGCGGCCCCGCGCCAACTGGCCGAAATGGGATGGCATCCCGCGCGCAAACTCAGCGTCGTCCACCACGAGGACATCGCAACCGCGATCAACCTCGCCCTGACCGGCGAACTGGACGGACAGACAGTCAACATCGCCGACGATTCACCCCTCACTGCCTACGAAATGGCCCAACTCGTTGGCTCGACCTACGAGTCCTCCGGCGAGCCCCTGTCCAACCCCTGGCAAGGCCACATGGATATCTCCCGCGCCCGAAGCCTCGGCTTCCGACCGAAGGTGCCTACCGCCTACCAGGCCTATCGCGACGGAAGAATCTGACCCGAACCACGCCGGTACCGCCGGATCTTGAAGTGACGACCTGTGTCTGCATCCGTTCCTGTCCGGCCGCCCGAGACGACCGTCTACGCCGCTGACCGGCGAGCAGGCGGGGCTGCCGCTGGAGGTGTGAGATCTGTCCAGATCCGGCGTCGCAAGATGTTCGGATTCGACAATCCGCCCGCTGAACTGGAGCGCCACAATTTCGGCATCGCACAGCGCCGAAGGGCTTCGGCGTCGCCGTTCAGGAGGCAATCCAGATGATCACCACCGCTGTCCGGACCCGTCGGCGCCGCATCGTCGCGGCGCTCTCGGCCCCCGCTCTCGTGCTCACCGCGGCCCTGTCCGGTTGCGCTTCCGACGCGCCCGCGGCCGACGGTGCGGGGGCGGCGTCCGACGACTCGGGCGCCATGACGCTCCGCTTCGTCAATCCGCTGCCGAGCTACCCGACCTGGAAGCAGATCGGTGACTGCATGAAGCAGCAGGCCGACAAGCGCGGGGCCGACCTGATCCAGAGCGGCCCGACCGGCCAGTCGCTCGACGCCGGCGCGATGATCCAGCAGATCCAGCAGGCCGTCGCCAACAAGAGCGACGCCGTGATGACGTTCCCGGCCAGCGACGGGTTCACCGAGGTGCTCAAGCAGGCGCAGAGTGCCGGAGTCGTCACCGGGACGATCTACGGTCCGGGTGGGCCGGGCAGCGGCGCGGACTACAACATCGGACCGGACTGGACCTACATCGGAGAGTCGGTCGTCAACGCCATCGCCAAGCGGCCGGGTGACCACGTCCTCGGTCTGGTGGCGGCTGCCAACACCGGACTCGGCAAGCTGTGGCTGGAAGGCGTGAAGGCCGCCGCGGCGAAGACCTCGAACGTGAAGATCGCCGGTGAGGTCTACACCGGCGACGACTCGGCCAAGGCCCTTCCGCAGGTCGACGCGCTGCTCACCGCGCACCCGGGGATCACCGAGATCGTCACGCACATGGGGACGACGACGCCCGGCGCCACGTCCGCGATCAAGTCACACGGTCTGCTCGGCAAGGCCTTCCTGGTCGCGGTCGGGCACGACAACGGCGGGACCGAGGCGATGGCGAACGGCGCGGCCAACCTGATGCTCCTGCAGGACGTTTGCACACTGGGCAAGCAACTGGTCGACGGCGTCGTCGACGTCCACGAGGGCAAGAAGCCGGCCGACGTCCCGGTGAAGGTCGCCGTCGTCGGTAAGGACGAGGTCCAGGGCTACCTCGACAAGGGCTGGGTGTGACCATGAGCAGCCCGGTCCTGCAACTGCGCGGGGTCCGTAAGTACTTCGGCTCCGTCTCGGCGCTCGAGGACGTCCGGCTCGACGCGTACGCCGGTGAGGTGCACGCTGTTGTCGGCGACAACGGCGCCGGGAAGTCCACGGCGATCAAGATCATCACCGGCGTCCATCGCGCCGACCAGGGTGAGGTCCTGGTGAACGGCGAGAACCTCGGCGGTGTCCGGTCCGCCGCCGAGGCGCAGCAGCACGGTATTGCCGTCGTGTACCAGGACCTCGCGCTGGTCGAGTGTCTCGACATCGCGCACAACCTGGCGCTCGGCAACCTGCCCCGCAGGTTCGGCGTCGTCCTCGACCGGCGGCGGATGGAACGCGAGGCCGCGGCCGTCCTGCAGGACCTCAAGGTCCGCGTCGGGAACGTCCGGACGCCGGTCGGGCTGCTGTCCGGCGGGCAGCGCCAGGTGGTCGCGATCGCCCGCGCGGTCCGGATGGACCGGCCGATCATGCTGCTCGACGAGCCGACGGCCGCGCTCGGTGTCCAGGAGACAGCGCACGTCGGCGAGATCATCAACGAGCTGCGGGACGCCGGCAAGGCCGTCATCATCGTCAGCCACGACCTGGACTTCGTCTTCTCCCACGCCGACCGCGTGACCGTGCTCCGGCTCGGGCGCACGGTCGGCACCCGGCGGATCAGCGAGGTACCACGCGAGGAGGTCGTCGGCATGATCACCGGCGCGATCCCGTCCGACCGGCCCGTCGACGACCAGGACAGCGAGGTGGCGTGATGACGGTGACCACGACGAGCGCCCGGACCACGCCGGGCAACGACTCTCCATCGGGTGTGGAGCGCGAGAACGTCCTCACCAAGCTCTTGATGCGGCAGGAAACGACGCTGGTGCTGGTGATGCTGGTGATCGGCGTCATCGCCTCCAGCAGATCCGATCTGTTCCTGTCCAACTCCAACCTGACCGAGGTCTTCCGCAGCAGCGTCATCTACTTCGTGATGGCCTGCGGTGCCGCACTGCTGATCATCGGCGGCGGCCTGGACTTCTCCGCGGGTGCCGTGTTCACCCTCAGTTCGTTGCTCACAGCAAAGATGCTCGTCGGCGGGGTCCCGTGGCCGGTGGCGGTGCTGGCCGGTTTGGCGATCTGCTGTGTCGTGGGTTCGGTGAACTTCGCGATCATCACGTATCTCCATGTTCCGCCGATCATCGCGACGCTCGGCACGTCGTACATGCTCACCGGTGTCGACACCCTGATCACGGGCGGACTCGACGTGCTGCCGCTGCCGGACAGCTTCCAGCGGCTCGGTCAGGGCAACATCGCCGGCGTGCCGAATGTCGTACTCATCGCGATCGCGGTCGGCATCGTGTTCTGGTTCGTCCTCGAGCGCACCAGATTCGGAGTCAACGTCCGCGCCCTCGGCGGCAACCGGCAGGCCGCGGTCGGCAACGGGCTGCGCGTCGTTCGGCTGGATCTGGCGCTCTACGCGATCGCCGCCGCATCGGCGGCGCTCGCCGGCATGATCTACTCCGCCCGGGTCGGTGCCGGCCAGGTGACCGCGGGCGGTACGTCGACGACGCTCATCGCGATCACCGCCGTCCTGATCGGCGGCGTTAGCCTGCAGGGCGGGATGGGCAACATCCAGGGCATCGCGGTCGGCGCCGTGCTGCTCTCGCTGATCGACAACGCGCTTGTGCTGTCGAGGATTCCACCGCAGTACAACACCATCGTCGTCGGCGCGATTCTCGTCTGCGCCGTCGCCATCGACTACCTGCGGCGCGGGCGCATCTACCGCAAGCGATAGCAGCCGGCCACCTCCAGCGGCTGTTCAGAGCTGCTGACCGACCACGCACCACGAGAGGCGACATGAACGACGTACCGATCGACCCTGCTGTTCTGGCGCTGCTGGCCGAGCTCGACCCGCCGCCCGGCGTACCGGCAGCCGAGCAGACCGCCGAGCAGCTCCGCCGGACCATGCGCGCCAACAACGCGGTCTTCACCCGTGGAGTGGATCAGATCGAGCTCCGCAAGGTCACCGACGAACTGGTGCGCGGACAGTACGGCGACATTCCGGTACGGATCTACCGGCCGGACGACCCGACCGCGGCGGTGGTCTATTACCACGGCGGTGCATGGATCGTCGGCGATCTCGACACCCACGACCTCGTGACGCGACGGATCAGCCGCGACACGGGCGCCTTGGTGGTGTCCGTCGACTACCGGATGCTCCCCGAACATCCGTTCCCGGCGCCCTTCGACGACGCCTGGGACGCCACCGTCTGGGCGCGCGATCTGCTGCCCGGGAAGCCGTTCCTGGTCGCCGGCGACAGCGCGGGCGGCACGTTGGCCGCGTGCGTCGCGCTCCGGGCGCGTGACGAGGGTGGGCCGGCCGTCGACGGGCAGGTGCTCATTTATCCCGGTGTCGACAAGAACTACGGCTCGCCGAGCATGCTCCGGTACGCGGAGGACGAACTGCGCGCGAACCTGAGGTTCTACATCGAGGGCTACGCGAGCACCGAGGCGGGCCTGGCATCGCCGTACGCCCTTCCCGGTCTGGCGACGTCGCTGGCCGGCCTGCCACCGGCGATCGTCGCGATCGCCGGGAACGATCCGCTGAGATCGTCCAACGAGGAGTACGCCCTGCGGCTGGCCACGGACGGCGTACCGGTCACCGTGCAGCTCGACCCTGAACTCGTGCACGCCTGGGTCGAGTTCGCGGGCCGCGTGCCGTCCGCCGACCGGGCGTTCACCCGGCTCACGGACGCTGTGAACGAGCTGATCGAGCCGTAAGGACCAGGGTGAGAGCGAGGCGCTGGCTCGGTTCGTCGAGATCGATGGTCGGGAGCAGTTCGAGGATTCGTCGCATCCGCAGCCGGACCGTGTTCGGGTGGACGTCCAGCGCCACCGCTGCCTGCGCATAGTCGCCCCAGGCCAGCAGCCACGCGCCGAGGGTGCCCGCGAGATCGCCCCGGGCGTCGATGCCGAGCAGCGCCCGCACCTCGTCGTGGACGTCGGCCGGGACGGCGCGATGCACCTTCCGCAGTACGACACTGGACCAGACGTCCTGGTACGACGCGACCGCCAGCCCGGCGTCGATCGCGGCCTCCGCGACCTCGGCGGCCTCGACCCGCCGTGCGGGCAGGTCGGCGGGGGAGCGGGCGGGTCGGCTCGCGCTGACGGCACCGAGGCCGGTGTCGCCGCCGATCGAGCGCAGCCACTCCCAGCTCCCCGGACCGGAACCGTCCGTGACGAGGGCGAAAACCGTACCGTCGATCTCGGTCAGGATGGGGTACGCCCACGAATGCCTGCGCAGCATCGCCCGCCACACCGACAGTTCGTCGAGCGGTGACGTCCCGTCTCCGGGGCCCAGGGCAACGACCCGCGTCGCGTCGCCGGGCAGCACCAGGTCGGCGTCGGGCTCCGTACCGTTGAGTGCGGCCCGGACTCGTTCGACCGAGTAGCGCGTGCTCAGATCCTCCTGGGCACGCAGCCGCAGCAGGCACACCGACAGCTCGCGCGTGAGGGGGAGGAGGCGAGCTCGCAGCTCGTCGTCGAGCTCCTGGTCCCGGATCGCCCAGATCGAGCCGACCGCTTCCGGACCGAGCCGGAGCGGAATGACGATGCGTTGCAGGAAGTCCGGCGCGACCGCCGGTACGACGAACGGCTCGTCGCTGGAGGTCAGGCGCCGGAAGGCACCCGTCGCGCGCAGCCTCGACACGAAGTCCGGCGGCATCTGCCGTCCGAGGATGGTTCGGGTCCGTGCGGCGTCATGCGGCCCGCCCGTGCTGGAGTGGGCGACGACCTGCCGCTTGTCGTCCTCGACGATCAAGGCGGCCTCGAGCAGCTCCGCCACCTGGTCGGTCAACTGGAAGAGGCGTTGGGTCTGGTCTGCCGGATCCTCGGGTCCGGACGGCGGCCCGTGCAAGGCCGAGTGCGCGGCGGCGATGAATCCGGCCCAGCTCGCGCCTTCGTGCAGGACACCCACCGTGACCTTGAGCTGAGCGACCGCGTCCGAGATGGCCGAGGTCCACGGTCCGGCGAAGACGACACCGGCCACGGGTACGTCGGCGAGCGACCGGAGCAGGGTGAGCCGCGCGTCGTCGGACCGTACGCCGACCGCTGCGACGAGGGCGCCTGGTTGTGGGGTGCCTGATCCGTCGAGAACTGCCACGTGACTGACGTCGTACGGCTCGTGGTCCGGCGTCACGAAGGTCAGATGCTCGTGCAGGTCGGCCAGGACCGCGACCGTGCTCGCCATGGCAAGGAGTGTACGTCTGATCCAGGTTTTGGCCTTCAACTTGTGCGGAGATGACAGTCCGTGCCGACGGAGCGACCCTGAGCATGAAGGCATGCGCAGCAGCCCGTACCCCACCCGTCCCGAGCGCGTCGCCGTCATCGGGGCCGGCATCACCGGTCTGTCGGCCGCCTGGTTCCTCCGGGCCGCCGGGACCGACACCACGGTTTTCGAGCAGGCCGGCGTCGGTTCCGGGGCGAGCCGCGGGAACGCCGGGTGGCTGACGCCCAGCCTCGCGACGCCGCTTCCGGAGCCTTCTGTGCTGCGGTTCGGGTTGCGTGCGCTGCTCAGCCCGGCGTCACCGGTCTACGTACCGCCGTCGTTGGACCTGGGGCTGTGGCGCTTCCTGGTCCAGTTCGCGAGGAACTGCACCGCGACACGGTGGGAGCGCTCGATGGCGGCGCTCGCCCAGCTCAGTGTGGGCGCGCTGGCGGCGTACGACGAACTCGAGGTGCCTGAGGTAGAGGTCCGTACCCAACCTGCGACGCCGCTCGTGGCCGCGTATCGCGACGAGTCGTCGCGGGAGGTGCTGGTCGAGGAGTTCCGGCACCTGGAGAAGGTGGGGCGGCCGGTCGAGTACGAGCTCCTGAGCGCGGACGAGGCGCGGGCGGAGGCGCCGTTGTTGTCGGACCGGGTGGGTGCGGCGCTTCGTCTCGCCGGCCAGCGCTACCTCGATCCGGGCGCTTTCGTGCGGGGGTTGTCCGAAGGCTTTCAGCGTCGCGGCGGCCGGATCCGGACCGGGGTCTCGGTCACCGCGATTTCGCCGGACGGTCCCGGGCTCCGAGTGGTGGGGGAGCGTTTCGACGCGGTCGTGATCGCGTCAGGGGCGCGACTCGGCCAGTTGGCAGGACGGTTCGGTGTCTCCCGGGCGGTGCGTGCCGGACGCGGCTACAGCTTCACGGTTGCGGTCGACTCCCTCCCACGTGGACCGGTCTACCTTCCGGCCCAGCGGGTCGCGTGCACGCCGGTCGGCGGACGGCTCCGGTTGGCCGGAATGATGGAGTTCCGTGGCGTCGACGCACCGCTGGACCCGCGACGGATCGCGGCGATCGTCGACGCCGCGGCGCCGTACCTCACCGGGGTCGACCTGCGGGAGCGGGCGGACGAGTGGGTCGGTGCGCGTCCGTGCACCGTGGACGGACTGCCGCTCGTTGGCCGCACCAGCGATCCGCGGGTGTTCGTGTCGGGCGGTCATGGCATGTGGGGGATGACGCTCGGGCCGGTCACGGGGAAGCTGCTCGCCGAGTTCGTGACCACCGGTCGGATGCCGGACGCCCTGCGCTCCGTCGACCCGCTGCGCTGATGGCGATCCGCAACGATACGTCGCCGTACGACGTGGTGATTCGCGGCGGCCGCGTGATCGACCCCGAGAGCGGGCTGAACGACGTACGGGACGTCGGACTGAGCGGCGACCGGATCGCAGCCGTGTCGGTCGACGGACTGACCGGTCGCCGGATCCTGGACGCGCGCGGACTCGTCGTCGCCCCGGGATTCATCGACCTGCACAGTCACGGTCAGACCATCGGCGAGCGTCGCCTGCAGGCCCTCGACGGTGTCACCACCGCGCTCGAACTCGAGGCCGGCGCCGCACCGGTATCCGTCGCCTACGCGCGCGCCGCCGCCGAGGGCCGGCCGATCAACTACGGCTTCTCGGCTTCGTGGGCGGTCCTGCGCCGGCGGGTTCTCACCGGCGAACCGTTGCCCGGGGCCTCCGACGGGCCGTTGGACAACCTCGGCTCCGAGGACTGGCGTGCGCCGGCCACGCGAGTGCAGTTGGCGACGATCCTCGGTTCGCTCGACCGTGAACTCGCCGACGGTGCGCTCGGGATCGGCGTCCTGCTCGGGTACGCGCCGGCCATCGATCCCGCCGAACCGCTGGCCGTGGCGAGGCTGGCCGCGGCGGCCGATGTCCCGATGTTCACCCATGCGCGTCCGCTCGTGGAGCAGGTCCCCGATGTCGTCGTCGACGGCGCCGAGGAGCTGACCAGGCTGGCGATCGAGACCGGCGTCCACCTGCACTACTGTCACATCAACTCCACCTCCACGCGCCACCTCGACCGGGCGCAATCCCTCGTCGAGTCGGCCCGGGCGGCAGGCGCCGAGGTCAGCACCGAGGTGTACCCGTACGGCGCGGGCATGACCTCGATCGGGTCCGACTACTTCCACCCGGAGAAGCTGCACATCCTCGGTGCGACCGGTACACCACCCGACGTGATCTACGCGCGGACGGGCGAGACGATCGCCACCGCCGAGCGGCTGCGCTACTTGCGGGCGGCCGATCCGTCGGGGCTGGCGTTCATCCGGTCGTTCGACGAGGACGGCGCGTCGGATCGGCTCGCAAGCATCCTCGCACTACCGCAAGCGGCCGTGGCGTCGGACGCCGTACCGCTCGTGGTCGACGGCGTTCATTCGTTCGATCCTTCGCAGTGGCCGCTGCCGGGATTTGTGCGTACTCATCCACGCAGTGCCGGCACCTTCGCGCGCACGTTGCGGATCATCCGTGAGACCGGCGTGCTGACGCTCGCGGAGGCGGTCGCCAAGTGCACCCTCCGGCCCGCACGGATCCTCGAACGGGTCGCTCCGGCGATCCGGCGCAAAGCCCGTGTCCAGGCCGGTTGCGACGCGGACCTCGTGGTCTTCGACGCGGAGCGGGTCACCGACACCGCGACGTACCAGTACTCCACCCGTCCCTCGACCGGCTTCGTCCATGTCATCGTGAACGGCGAGGCGGTCGTGAGCGACGGAGTACTCCGAGAACACCTGCTTCCCGGCCGCCCGCTCCGGGGACGGGGCTGATCCACATCCACCCGCACTTCAAGGAGATCGCCATGCAGATCGCCATTCTCGTCTACCCGGGCTTCACCTCGCTCGACATCATCGGGCCGTACGAGATCCTCGGCCGCCTCCCCGGCACCGAGGTCGTCCTGGTCGGCGGCGCCAAGGGCCTGATGACGAACGACCTCGGCGCGCTCTCGATCGACGTACCGGCGACCTTCGAGGACGTGCCGGCGCCCGACGTCGTCCTCGTCGGCGGCGGCCCCGGTCAGGTGCACCAGATGGCCGACGGCCGCCTGCACGAATGGCTGCGCGCGGCCGATGCCACCAGCGCGTGGACGACATCGGTCTGCACCGGTTCCCTGATCCTCGCCGGCGCAGGCCTCCTCAAAGGCCGCCGCGCCACCTCACACTGGCTGGCGCTCGAACAGCTCCCGCAGTACGGCGTGACGCCCGCCCACGAACGCGTCGTCATCGACGGCCACTACGCCACCGCGGCGGGCGTCTCCTCCGGCATCGACATGGCCCTGAAACTCGCCGGCGAACTCACCGACGACGACGTGGCCCGAACCATCCAGTTGATCGTCGAGTACGCCCCCGAACCCCCGTACGCCGCCGGCTCCCTGGACACCGCCTCACCCACCGTCGTCAACCTCGCCAAAGCCAGGCTCTCGGGCCGCTTCGCCGACAGCTAGTCGGGCAATCGTCAGGCGGTCCTGACGGCCGAGACTTCGATCCCTACGACGACCTTGCCGGAGCTCAGGACCCCGCCGCCTTCGAGGGCGGCGTTCCAGGTGACGCCGAAGTCCTTACGGTGGATCGCGACCGCGCCCTCGAGGCCGACGCGGCCGATAAGCGGCAGCTCAAGAACATCCGTAACGAGCACGCGGTCTTCGCCGCGCGGCTGATCACCTGCGAGCAGGGTGACCGGACCTCTCGGCGGTGTGCCCGCCTCCCGGCGCGGCCGATGTGACGGCGACCGGGGAGAAGGTCCGCCGCGCCACGTTCGTCGCCGAGCCGGGTGGGCGCCGGCTCATGCGCGCAGCGGCACCCACGTTCCGTGGTCGACGGCGCGCAGCAGCGCCGACAGGCCGGCCTCCTCGAATGCCCGCTCCAGCTCGGCGCGGCCCTCGGTGAAGTGGGCCCAACCGTCGTAGTGCGCCGGTACCACGACCGCCACACCGAGGACGGCGGCCGCCGCGGCTGCCCGCCGGCTGTCCAGCGTCAGGGGACGGCCGCCGAACTTCGCCGGCACCCGCGCCGCTCCGGCGTTGAGCACGGCGACGTCGATGCGCGGGACGCGGCGGGCGATCTCCGCCACCGTGTGGATCGAGGCGTTGTCGCCGCTGACGTACACGGTGGGCAGGTCGCGCCCGGACAGCACGAACCCGCTGACCTCGCAGTTGACGTTGCCCGCGCCGTCCCGCTCGGCGTCCTCCGGGCCGTGCACGGCCGGCACGGCGCGTACCTCCAGGTCGCCGTCACCGTCCGGACGGGGCACGGTCCGGCTGGCCCACGGTGACAGACCGACCGCTGGCGCCCCCAACCGCTGCGCGCTCAGCTGACCGGTGAGGACTACCGGCGCGTCCAGCGCGAAGGCACGCCCCCGCTGGTCGAGGTTGTCCGGGTGGACATCGTGGCTGACCAGCACAAGGTCGATCTCGCCCAGGCCCTCCTCGTCCACGACCGGAGGGGAGGTCTTGGTCAGGTACCCGTGTGACCCGGGATCGTCGAAGGTCGGATCGGCGACGACACGCAGGCCGCCCAGATCGATCACCACGGTCGGCCCCCCCAAAACGACCGCCGCGCACTCCTGCCGCACCCGGAGATCCATCGTCCGAGCGTAGGGCGTGTCACCTGGCCCTCGCCCGCGAGCTGTCGTCACGGGACGGTTGCGAACGGGCCTAGCGAATTGAGGTCCAGTCGCAGCGACTCGGCCATCGCCCAGGCGTTGGGGACCGTGAAGACGTCGGCGCCGCCGAGGCGATCCTGCCAGCGGGGAACGATCTCGTCGGCGGTGGCGGCGGCGGCAACGGCGTCGAGATAGGCGCGGAAGACCGCCCAGGCGTTGCCGGTGTCGACAGGGGCCATGGTGGCGGCCAGATCGACGCTGGACAAGGCGGCTTCAGCGACAGTCCGCAGGTCGGTCAGATACTCCTGTTGGATGCGGATGTCCTCGGGCGTTCCGGGACGGGTGACGTGCCCGCCGACGAAGTGGTCGAAGGTGTAGTCCAGGGCCTGCTCGTGGGCCCGCAGGACGCCCGGAACGAAGGCGGACAGCGACAGGTTGGAGAACGGGACCCAACCGGGGAAGATGACGTCGACGAGCATCAGCACCCGCTGGTTCGGCGCATAGATGAAGCTGTTGCCCTCGGAGTGGTTGGGACCGGGGTAGTCCAGCCGCAGTGTGTGTTCGCCGGCCTCGATGGTCAGCGTGTCGTCGAACACCTCGGTCGGCAGCGGCCGTTCCGGATCGTTGAGCAGGCTCAGCCGTTGAGCGGTGGCGCGCTGGGCGTAGCGAACTGCCCGCTCGGGGAAGATCGACATGGCACCCACGTGGTCGGAGTGATGATGGCTGTAGACCACGCCGGTGACCGGCTTGCGCGTGACGCGATCGATGGCCCGCAGGATGTTGTGCCCGAGCGTCGGTGGCGCGTCGACGGCGATGACGCCGTCGCCGGTTACCACGAAAATGGACCGGTAGCTGCCGTCACTGAGCCAGAAGATGCCGTCGGCGATCTCGTCGAGCACGTACCCTGCCGCTGGCACGTTCGGGCCTCTGGCGGTTGTCGGAACCGGAATGGTCGGGCTCTCCCGGCGGCGCCTCGCTTCCTCCGAGAAGCGCGGTCTGAATGCTGGGCCGCTCGTGGCGATGGTGGTTGACATGACTTCCTCCTGATGATGCGTTGATGTGAGCGATCTGCGCGCTGGGATCGCTGACAGTGCCTTTGAAGCCGCTTCGACCAAATGACCTGGAGCATCGGATGACGGCGCCGTGGTTGTCGCGCTTCATCGGCGGTACAGCCTCCGGTCAGCGATACGGCCGGAAGGCGGCACGAAGTTCTTGGGTGAACAGTCCGGGCTCCTCCCAAGCCGCGAAGTGTCCTCCCCGCGCGGGCTGGTGGTAGTAGTCGAGGGTCGGATAGATGGTCCTGGCCCAGCTGCGTGGCGATTGGAAGATTTCGCCGGGGAAGGCGCTGAACGCGACCGGCACGCTCACCGCCGGAGGGATCTGACCGGCGCCGGCGGTTTGCGCTCTCTCCCAGTACACCCGGGCGGTCGACTCGCCGGTCCCGGTCAGCCAGTAGACCGAGACGTTGTCGAGGACGTGCTCCCGGGTGAGGTTGCCCGACGGCGGTCCGCCGAGAAAGGCGCGGGAAATCTTGAGGTAGCTGTCCGTGTCGTGATCGAGCATCCACGCCGCCAAGGCGACGGGTGAGTCCAGTAGCGCGTAGCCGATCGTCTGCGGCCGCGTCGACTGCTCGACGATGTAGCCCCTGCCGCTCGTCGAGAAGACCTGGAGCGCGGCGGCCGCGGCCTTCTCTTCGTCGGTGTACTTCGGCAGGTTGTCGGTGCTGCCCAACGCCGGCACCAACAGGTTCAGGTGGATGCCGAGCAAACCTGCCGGCGCCAGGCGGCCGATGCTGTCGGTGACGGCGGCGCCGACGTCACCGCCCTGGGCAACCCAGTGGGTGTAGCCGAGGCGGTGCATGAGTTCCGTCCAGGCTCTCGCCGTTCGGTTGTAGTCCCAGCCGAGTTCGTCTGGTTTGCCCGAGAAACCGTAGCCGGGGATCGACGGTAGTACGAGGTGGAAGGCGTCCGCGGCCGTGCCGCCGTGCGCGGTCGGATTCGTCAGCGGACCGACGGTGTCGAGCAGCTCGACGATCGAGCCTGGCCAGCCGTGGGTCATGATGAGTGGCAGTGCGTTGCGGTGCCGTGAGCGGACGTGGATGAAGTGGATGTCGACACCGTCGATCTCGGTCTTGAACTGTGGTAGCGCGTTGAGTTTCGCCTCGAACCGCCGCCAGTCGTAGCCGGTCGTCCAGAACCGGGCGAGAGCCTGAGCGGTCGCCAGCTGGACGCCCTGCGAGCGATCGGGGACGAGCTCGCGGGTCGGCCAGCGGGTTGCTCGGATGCGGCGGCGCAACTCGGCCAGCTGTTCGTTCCGGATCGCGACCCGGAACGGGCGGATCCTGCTCGGGTCGGTGGCCGGCGCGGCGGTCGCCGGCGCCCGCCCGAGCGCACTGGATGCGGCGACAGTGAGGCCGGCGGCGATGCCGGCCTGGAGCAGGTGCCGTCGAGTGGGTTGGGACGCGGACGAGGTCATGGTTCTCCACCTTCAGGTTCGTCAACTTCGATGTCTGTCCGGAGACCACCACGGCGATGTCGCGGTGGGCGTGGACGTACGAGCGGTGCAGCGGCTTATCGCAGTGGCCGGAACGCCGCCCGCACTTCTTCCGCGAACAGTTCCGGCTCTTCCCAGGCGGCGAAATGACCGCCGCGGGCCGCGACCCCGAAGTAGTTGAGCGTCGGATAGGCCTTCTCGGCCCAGCTGCGCGGCGTCCGCCAGATCTCCCCCGGGAACGTGCTGAAACCCACCGGAACCCGCGGGTCCGGCAACAGCGGACGGCCCGCAGCCGGTGCATCCGGCCCGTACGCCTCCCAGTACGACCGGGCCGTGGACGCTCCGATGCCGGTCAGCCAGTAGGTCGTGATGTCGTCGAGGATGTGATCCCGCGTCAGACCCCCCGACGGCTTGCCGTCGACGAACGCGCTGGTGATCTTGTCGTAGGCGTCGGTGTCGTGGTCGATCATCCACGCGGCGAGCGCGGCCGGCGAATCCAGCAACGCGTACCCGATCGTCTGCGGCCGGGTGGCCATCTCCACGAAGTAGCCGTTCCCGGTAGTCTGGAAGACCTTGATCGCGGCGAGCGCGGCGCGTTCCTCCTCCGTGGTGTTCGGTAGCGACGACGGGTCGTTGAGCGCCGGCACAAGCAGATTCGTGTGGATGCCGACGAGCCCCTCGGGGCCCAACCGTCCGATCGCATCGGTCACACCCGCGCCGACGTCACCTCCCTGCGCCACGTACCGGTCGTAGCCGAGCCGGTTCATCAGCTCCGCCCACGCCCGGGCCGTACGCACCAGATCCCACCCGACCTCGGCCGGCTCGCTCGAGAAGCCGTACCCGGGCAGTGACGGCAGCACGAGATGGAACGCGTCTCCAGCAGTGCCGCCGTGCGCGGTCGGATCGGTCAGCGGGCCGATGGAGTCGAGCATCTCGATGATCGAGCCCGGCCAGCCATGCGTCATGATCAGCGGCAACGCGTCCGCGTGCTTGGATTTCACGTGGACGAAGTGGATGCTCACTCCGTCGATCGCGGTGGTGAACTGTGGCAGCGCGTTCAGCCGGGACTGCACTCGGCCGAGGTCGTAGCCGGTGGCCCAGTACTGGCCCAGCGCCCGGATCGTCGCCAACTGCACCCCTTGGGAGCGATCGCCGACGAGCTCCCGGCTCGGCCAGCGCGTCGCCGCCAGCCGGTGGCGCAGGTCGTCGAGCGCCCGCTTGCGGAAGGACACGGTGAACGGTCGGATCGCATGGCTCACTTGCTGTTCGAGCGCGGTCATCTCACGCACAGCCTCTCAGTCGAATTCCGGCACGAAGAGATCCGGGTACGGGAGGAGGGGCAGGTCCCTCGCCGGCGACCAGCCGAAACCCTGCTCTCTGGACGCCTATCAGCATGGCAACGCCGTCATGCGGCACACACCCGTGAAACGCCCTGGTCGAGCTCCCCAGGGTCCGCCAGGGTTTCTCGGCACCCGACCGGGCAACCGGACGCAGAAGCTGCAAGCCGTTCGCTACAACAAGCGAAGCCGCCAAGGTGGCGATAGCCGGCACGGCCACGCGGGCGAGAACCCGCAGCGTGGGTGTGGCGTTCAGCGGCAGCCCTTGAGGAAGGCCTTGCGCAGGTAGGGCTCGGACAGGATGCCGTCTCCGCCGGGCCTCAGAGGCTCACCCGTTGAGTTCCATGTCGCGCAGCTCGCGCCGTGATTCGATGCCGAGTTTGCCGAAGATTTTGCGCAGGTGCCATTCGACGGTGCGCGGGCTGATGAACAGACGGGCGCCGACCTCTGGGTTGGACAGGCCGTCGCGGACGAGCTGGGCGATCTGCAGCTCCTGCGCGGTCAGCGCGCCGCCGGGGCCGGTTTCGGCGGCACGTTTACGGATGGTCTCGCCGGTGGCCAGCAGCTCGCGGCGGGCTCGTTCGGCGAACGCCTCCATGCCCAGCTGGGCGAAGAGTTCGTACGCGGACCGCAGCTGCTCCCGCGCGTCCAGCCGCCGACCCTCGCGGCGTAGCCACTCGCCGTAGAGCAGGTGGGCGCGGGCCAGGTCGGGTCGCATCCGGGTACGGCCGAGCCGCTCGATCGCCTCCCGGTACAGCTCGTCGGCGGCGGCGGCCTCGGCGAGCAGGGCGCGGGCGCGGGCCTCGAGACCGGCCGGGAAGTCGGTCTCGAACGGCTGGGTCGTCTCGACGAAGCGGTCCAGGGCATCCTGGGCCGCGTCGTCGTCGCCGGTGCGGCTGGCCGCCTCGATCGTCTCGGGCAGGACCCAGGCGGAGATCCAGGGATTCCAGCTCACCTCGGCCTCACGGGCATGGCGCAGCGCCTCGGGGTACCGGGCCAGGCCGTTGTAGAGGATCGCGGCGGACAGGCGGGCGCCGACCAACGCGGTGCCCCAGTTGGTTGCAGCGGCCTGCCGGAGGGTTTCGGTGACCAGTTTTACGGTCTCCTGCTCCCGGCCACGCAGGGCCTGGAGTTGCAGTGCGACGTGAGGTGGGAGGGGCTGGTTCCCGGTCACCGTGGTGATCAGGTCGCCCTCCTCGACGGTGGCCGCCGCTGCGGCGAAGTCACCGAACCGGAGCTGGGCCATGCCGAGACTGATCAGATTTTCTGGAATGTGATGCAAGGCCCCGACCTCCCGCAGCAGCTCGACCTGCCGGGTGGCCAGCGTCCGCAGCGCCTCGAAGTCCCAGCTGCCGTAGGGGCCGATCGGTGCGAGTCGCCCCCACCGCAGCAGGTCGGTGTCCGTCATCCGCAGCATGGTCTCGGTCACCTTCGCGAGAATCGGTGCGGCCGCGGCGCGCCCCTCGGTGACCATCAGGACGGCACTGTCGGCGACCATGTCGACCGGCTGGTTACCGCCAGGCGGCAGGATGTCGCGGATCGAACGGGAGAGCGCCACCAGATCGTCGCGGTCGACCATCCCGCTGGAGATCAGCCACGCGTGCACGGCGGTCTCCCGGGCACCCCGGGGGTCGACGGCCGCGAACTGTGCGGCGGCCTTGAGCAGGATCGCGCTCGCGGCAGGGGCGCCGCGCCCGAGTGCGTAGGCGAGATGACCCTCCACCAGCCCGGCGCGGCCGCGCTGGACGTCGTCAAGTGTCCGGGAGTTCAGCGAGCGCAGCAGCCGGGAGACGGCTTCGAAGTCGCCGGCCTGCAGGGTCGTCTCGGCCGCGGCGAGTATCCGTTCGGACCGGTGCGCCGGATCGGCGGTCAGCGCGACGGCACGCTGCAGGAACGCGGCCGCGGCGGCGACACCGCCCCGCGACTGGGCGTGCGCGGCGGAGCGTTCGAGCTCGGCGGCGACGTCCTCATCAGGGCCGACGGCTGCGGCTGCGCGATGCCAGGCGCGCCGTTCCGGCGCGTCCTGCGGGTCAGTGACCTCGGCAAGTGCCTGGTGCGCAGCACGGCGCTCCTCGGGCGAGGCGGCCCGGTACGCGGCCGAGCGTACGAGTGGATGCCGGAACGTCACCCGCTCACCGATGGTCAGCAGTTCCTCGGTGGCGGGCTGGCCGAGCGGGAGGCCGAGCAGCCCGGCGGCGCTCCGGACCAGGTCGGGGTCGCCGATCGGCTCGGCGGCGGCGACCAGCAGCAGACGCCTGGCCGGTTCGGGCAGGTCCCGGACCCGGTTGAGGAAACTCTCCTCGATCCGGCCGGACAACGGTTCGGTGTGCAGCAGCCCAAGCCCGCCGGCCATCTGGGTACTGCTCAGCCCGCGCGTCAGCTCGATCAGCGCCAGGGGGTTGCCGCGCGTCTCGGCGACGATCCGATCGCTGATGTGCTGATCGAGGCCGGCGCGGGTGACCTGGGTGAGTAGCGTCCTGGCGTGCTCGGAACGCAGCCCGCCGATCTCGAGCTCCGGGAGGCCACGCAGGTGTGGCCCGCCCGGCGGCCGGGTGCTGAAGATCAGGCCGATCGACTCGGCGAGCAGCCGTCGCGCGACGAACCCGAGCACCTGCGCGGACGCCTGATCCAGCCACTGACTGTCGTCGACCACGCACAGCAGTGGGGTGCGCTCGGAGGCATCGGCGAACAGGTCGAGCACGGCAAGGCCGATGAGGAACGGGTCCGGCGGGGTGCCGACACGCATCCGGAAAGCCGTCTCGAGGGCATGCCGGCGCGAGTCGGGGAGGCCGGCGAGCCGGTCCAACAGCGGCAGGCACAGCTGATGCAGCGTGGCGAACGTGAGCTCCATCTCGGACTCCAGGCCGACCGCGCGCAGCACCCGGAACCCGGTCGCCGACGTCACGGCATACTCGATCAGCGCGGACTTGCCGATTCCCGCCTCACCCTGGAGTACGAGGACCCGGCTCTCGCCGGATCGGGCTGCCTCGATCAACTCGTCGAGGCGGGCCAACTCCGCCTGCCGGCCGATCAGTGCCTGGTCACGCCATGAACTCACGCCCCACCGCCTCTCGCCCGTGGTTCACGGGGCAGCGCCTCGCGAAGTTCCGTCCGCGAGCCACCCCACCTTTGTGTAGATCTTGGCAGAAACGGCTCCTCCAATGTGGACTTGCCAGCGGGCGGGGTGTTCGGGCGGCGCGCACGCGCTACCCCATGTGGACCTACAGGTTTCGTCGCAGCTCGCCGATCGCGGTGCCGAGGTTGGTCTCGATGCCGCCGGGCTGCTGGAGGCCCTTGTCGAGCAGCAACTGAATGAAGGGGCGGTTCTCTGGCCGGCTGGCGGTGGCGAAGTACGCGTCGAGGCCTTGCCGGAACTCGTGGTCGGGGGGCAGGGTGGCCACGTCGACGAGCTTCTTGATGCCGGCGACGGCCGTCTTTTCGAAGGTCGCGATCCGGCGGGCGAACGCATCGGTGAAGCCCTCGATGTCAGCGTCCGGCAGGAGCCGGTTCACGTAGCCGTATTCGGCGGCCTGGGCGGCGGGGATGTCGTCGCCGCCGAGCAGGATTTCCAGGGCGCGGCCGCGGCCGACCGTACGGCCCAGGCGCGCCATGGGACCGCCGCCGGGGACCGCGCCGACGCCGACCTCGAACTGGCCCAGGACCGCGTTCTCGGACGCGAAACGGATGTCGGTGGCGAGCACGAACTCGCTGCCGGCGCCGCGGGCGCGGCCGCGGATCAGTGAGATCGTGGCCACCGGCAGCCGGCTCAGCCGCACAAAGTTGTCCAGGTACGGATGCAGGCCGGTGCGGCCAGGCGGCATTCCCGCCACGCGCGCGCTGTTCGACAGCAAGTCCCAGTGGGCCATGAAATAGCCCGGCTTGTCACTGCGGAAGACGACGACGGTGGTCGTTGGGTGTCGTTGTGTCGCGACGACTGTTACCAGCTTTGCTCGGCTGCTCGGATCAGCATTTCGTTGACGGCCACTCGGCGGTCCCGGCTGACGATGTAGCCGATCGCGTCCGCGACGTCCTCGGGCCGCAGCGGCTCGATGTCGCTCACCCGTCGGGCGGCCGGGTCCCAGGTGCTCCCACTGGGGTGGCTTTGCGGCTTGCTGTCGATGGTGCCGGGTTCCACGACGCTGACCCGCACCCGTTCTTCCAGCAACTCCTGACGGAGTGAGTCGCTGAACCCGTTCAGGCCGAACTTGGTGAGGTGGTAGACGCTGGCGCCAGCGCGAGCGACCCGTCCGGACGTCGAGCTGACATTCACGATGTCGGCCACCTGTCGCGGCGAGGTGGACGCCGCGTCGATCAGGTGCGGGACGGCGGCGTACGTGACGCGCAGCATTCCCATGACGTTGAGGGACACCATGCGGTCCCATTCGTCGATCATGGCGTGCAGAGCGGTACCTAGCAGCGCGACTTCGGCGTTGTTGATCAGGATGTCCAAGCGCCCGAACCGGTCGAGCGTTTGGTCGACCGCCTGATCCGGTTGCTCCGGATCGGTCAGGTCGGCTTGCACTGCGACGGCGTAACCGCCGAGGCGACCGATGTCGTCGACGACCCGTTCCAAGCGGTCCCGCCGGCGCGCGACCAGGGCCACCGCCGCACCATCGCGGGCCAGGCGACGCGCGGTTGCGGCGCCGATGCCGCTGCTGGCGCCCGTGACCAGCGCGGCGGTTCCACTCAGCGAGGTTTCAGACATGTCCGGGCCATCCCCTTCTGGACGAGGGTGAACCGTCGGTGACCGGCACGGTCATCGCCGGGTTCCTGATCGCCGGTCACTGCGGCAGTTCGAGTCCCGCCTGTTCACGAACCATGTAGTCGGCGTACCAGCCGGGCCATTCCGGATCTTGCGCGCCGGTCCGCGCCTCGTGCCGGCCGTGGGCGGCCGCGGCTCGGCGCAGGGCGGCGGCGAGGTCCGCGGTGGATGCGAATGTGGTGGCGGCCGGGTCCAGCCGCCCGGGGAGCCGGGTGGTGACTTCCTGCAGGATCCATTCGTTGCCGTCCGGATCACCGAACGAGAGAAACGAGCCGTAGCTGTTGCGCTGCGGGTCCGGGCCGGCGACTCGGGCGTCGGTGCCGGAGTGGTGGAAGATGCCGCCGACGTCGTGGAAGACCTCGCTCGGGTCGGCGCCGAGGCGCTTCAGTTCGTCGTGCGCGGCGTCGATGTCGCTGACGATCAGGTGCAGACCCTTGGCCGAGCCGGCGGCCTGGGCGGTGACCGATGTGCCGAAGATGACCGACGCCGGTGAGCCCGGCGGCGTCACCTGCACCACCCGGAAGTTGTCGTCGGCGGCGATGTCGGCGTCGAGCCGCCAGCCCAATGCTGTGTAGAAGGCCTTGGACCGGTCGACGTCGGACACCGGGATCACGATCACTTCGAGTTTCATGTCCATGGCTCGCGCCTCCTTCGCTCGTACGGGATTTCTCTGCGACGAGCCTGGCCCCGGGCCTCCCGGATCGCGCCTGTGGAATTCCCTGGCCGATGGTGGCCAGGGGGTGCCACGGGTCCGATTCTCGGTCCTCCACCACCCTGAACAGGCAGAAATCGTGTCGATCACCGGCCGGCGACCCACCTCACCCGGCCGGCGCGCGTGCCACCGGCGCGGTGGCGATGATGGCCGGCTGAGCCCGCTCGCGGCGCCAGGTTCAGCAGGCACCCGCCATCACGGTCCGACTATCACCATCGAGGCAATCAAGACCCGTTCACGCTGGCTGGGAACGGAAGCGCCTACCGGGACCACCTCACTGGCCGATACCGGCACCGGCTGCTCGACGTGGGCCACAAGGTCCGGCAGGAGCCGCGCCGCGCCTTCGCCCGGACGGTCGTTGACGCCGATCGCCTGTGACCCACGTGCCGATCCTTGACGGTCAGCCGTTGCCGGCGGGCACAAGCTGCTGGCCGCCGTCGATGGCGTAGGTGGCTCCGGTGAGCGCGGTGTTGGTGATGAGGTGCACGGCCAGCGCGGCACGTCGGCCGGGCCGACGACGCTGCCGGTCCTCGCCCGAAGGTCCTGGTACGACGATCCGTCGCGGCCCTGGTACCGGCAAGGGCGCAGGGTCCGATCCTGCCGGGACCGTGGGCCGTGGGGACCCGGCGCTTGTGACCAATGGCCCTACTCGGCTTCCTAGTGGTGGCTGACCATCGGGAGCAGTACGAGGGGGGAGTGCCATGGGAGAGCACAAGGACAAGCCGATCTTCTGGTTCACCGACGACGGCAAGCCGACGGGCGAGCTCACCGTGCGGGCCACGGTGGACGATGTCCACGAGGCGCTCGGGAAGTTCCTGCGCGAGAACGAACAGGTGAAGAGTATCGAGGTCAAGCTGCCGATTCGCGCGAACCTCCGACGCCAGGACGTCGAGCAGATCGCCAAAGCGCACAACCTCCGCGTGGAGATCGTGAAGTCCTCGACGGCGACAGAGAAGCACCGGTGAACTGGATCAATCGCCTCCGGGCGGCGGTCGCTGCGGCGATCACGCAATCCGGCGCGAAACCGGCATCCGATGCGGCGCCACCGGACGAGGAGAAGACCGCAGCGCCGGCCTCAGGGGGCGTGAACATCTACTCCGCCGCGCTGGAACAGATGAGCACGGCGATCAAGTGGCTGATCGCCGCACTCGCCGCGGTAGCTGCGACGATGGTGGCGGGCAGCCAGTTGTCGAGTATCGGGAAGCTTTCCTGGGATGACGATCGCGCCCGGCTGCTGGTTGCCGTCACCAGTATCGCTGTGGCCATCGCGTTGATTCTCGTGTCGATCGCGCTGCTGTATCGGGTACAGGCCCCGACGAACTCCGACTTCCTCCGCCTCCTGGAGCTCGCTGCCGGGGTTGGTATGTCTCGCACGGACGCCGAGGTTCGTCACCGGGTCGAGGTCGACAGTTCCCTGCACAGCGGTACGGGAAGTTTGTCGTCGTTGATGAGGGAGTACGACGCGGTCCGGACCGAGTTCCACGACTTGCGAAAGCAGGAGTATGCGGCGGAGAAGGAGGCAGTGGACGGCGCCGGCGATACGGCGGCTGCCGAGGCGAGACTCAAGGTGCTCGCCGCGCGGATCGACGTCGTCGGAGGCCGCATGGACGAATATCGGGAGGCCCTCGGATATGTCGCTCAGTTGGACAAGTATCTGCGGGTCCGTGAGCGCTATCGCACGACTCCGCGGTACGTGACAGCGCTGTCGATTCTGGCCGCTTTGGCGTTCGTGGCGTTCGCCTGGGCGGCCAACCCGCCGGAGAAGCCGGCCGATGCCGTAGCGCAGCGCATGGTCGCGGCTCATCTCACGCTCACCGACGACGGCCGGAAGAATCTGTCGCAACGCATCGGCAAGGCCTGCGCCGACGCGGCCACCAAGGACAGCGGCATACCGGTGGTTGCGGTGAGCTCCTCCGACGCGGGCATCGAGGTGATTGTTGCCCCATCCACCGATTGCCCCGAGCCGCAACGGGTTGTCATCAGCTCGTCGGACGGCACCGTGCTCGCAGACAACGCGGCCGTTACCCCGCTTGCTCCGCGGTAGGCGAGGACGCGGGCGGAAAGCCGTTGTTCCCGGACGCTGCACCCTGTTGCGGTGTCGATGAAGGCCCACCGACGCCCGGGCGCTGGGATGTGGGGGCGTGTCCATCACCTTCGCGGGACCTCGGGACTGCCGGTCCGGGACCAAAGACCCATGGGTCGCGGCGGCCTGTCCAGTTAGGTTCGACGACATGTGTGAGCACTGTGGATGCCGCGGCGTGGAGCCGATCGCCGATCTGATGGACGAGCATGTCGAGCTGCTCAGGCTGTCCAATGAGATCCGGGTCCTGCTGGCTGCCGGCGATCGGGTGGGTGTGGAGACGAAGCTTGCCGAGCTTGGCCGGCGCCTGGCTCCGCACGTACGGCGGGAAGAACGCGGGGTGTTCGCGGCACTCAAGGAGCAGGGTGACTTCGCCGCCGAGGTGCGGGCCCTCGAGGCCGACCATCTTGCTTTCGACAGAGCTCTCGCCGAACTCGACATCGCGGCCCCGGATTTCGACCGGCAGGTCAGGGAACTGCTGGCTGAGCTGTCGCTGCACATCGACCGCGAGAACCTCGGCATCTTCCCGGTCACCGTCGTCACGCTGGGCGCCGAGGGCTGGGAGACCGTCTTTCGCGCCCACAACGATGCCGCCGTCACAGTCGACTGAGCCACAGGTCGGGGACATCGCGGTGGACGAACGACCTTCGCGATCGATCGTGGACAGCGCCCGCATCGCAATCCAGGGGGAGCAACGTTGACCGGGAACATCCAGAAACCAGCCTGCTGCCGTCGACTCTGGTCAACGCTGGGGGTCGCCGCTACCTTGGCCGCCGTCGTCGCCGCCGGCGGTTGCTCGGCCGACGAGCCCAGTGCGGCGGCGCGGCCGGCCGTCGATCGGGGATCGATCGCAGGCGTCCAGGAGTTCGGTGACCTGTCTCGCGACCACGTCGAGAACGCTGTCGCCTACAGGCCAGTACCACCCGTGGGCGGCCAGCACGGCCCGGTACTGCAGAATTGCGGCTTCTACTCGACCCCGGTGCAGAACGAGTACGCCGTCCACTCGCTCGAGCACGGCGCCGTCTGGATCACGTATGCCACTGACCTGCCCGCTCGCCAGGTGGAGATCCTGAAGACTTGGTCCGGATCGGGAAGTCATGTGCTCGTCTCGCCGTACAACGGCCTGCCAAGCCCCGTGGTCGCCAGCGCTTGGGGCCTGCAACTGCGCCTGAGCGGTGCCGACGACGAGCGGCTTGGCAAGTTCGTCGCCGCGTACGCGCAGGGCCCGCAGACGCCCGAGCCCGGTGCGCCGTGCAGGGGTGGAGCAGGGGTGCCCCGATGAACAGGTTCGTGCGACACCGCGCGACGATCGCAGCGGTTGGTGTGCTCGCTGTGTTGGGTACTGGCGTCACCGCACTCGCTTGGATCGGCGATGACACCGGTGATGTGGCGTCGGCCCATCATCAGCCTGGGAGGCTCACCGGAACCGTCTGGGTCGCCAACGAGGCAGGCAACAGCCTCACGGCCATCGACGCCGCGACGAACCAGGTCGTCGGCACCGTCGAGGGCGTCAGCGGCGCCCACAACGTCCAGGCGTCGCCTGACGGCCGCCACGTCTGGGCGGTGAGCGGGCACAGCTCGATGGCAGTCCTCGTCGATGCCGCACGGCTGGAGGTGCGCGGCGTCACCCCTACGGGCGCGGCTCCCGCACATATCGTCATCACTCCTGATGGGCGCAGGACGTACACCACCAACGGTGCCGACGGCACCGTGTCGGCCGTCGACGCCGTAACGATGGCCACGGTCGCCACTATTCGTGTCGGAGAAGGCCCGCACGGCCTGAGACCTAGTCCGGACGGCCGCTGGGTGTACGTCGCCAACACCACAGCCGGCACGCTGAGCGTCATCGACACCGCAGTGAACCGGGCTGTCAGCGAGATCGAGGTAGGACGCGGTCCGGCGCAGGTCGCGTTCTCGCCCGACGGCCGCTTCGTCTACGCTTCGCTCAGCGGCGAGGACGCCGTGGCGAAGGTCGACGTGGCCCAGCGGCGTGTGGTCGGCAAAGTGGCGGTCGGGGACGGGCCGATCCAGGCCTATGCGAGTCCCGACGGGCGCCGGCTTCTGGTCGCCAACCAGGGCACGGAAGCCGAGCCCGCCACCACCCTGTCGGTGATCGACACCGCCACCTTCACGGTCGTCGGCACGGTGGCGACGGGATCGGGTGCTCACGGCGTCGTCGTCGACCCGTCGAGTACACGTGCCTTCGTGACCAACCTCTACAGCGACAACGTCTCGGTGGTCGACCTCGAGCGGCTCGCGGTGGTGGCAACGGTCCCAGTCGGAGACGCGCCCAATGGCGTGACCTTCTCGCCGGTTGTGACAGCCGGCGGGGCCACGACGGCGAATGTGCCAGGCGGGCACAGCGGCACCGGACATAACCACGATCACGGCGGACACTGAATTGCCACGCGTCAAAACGTGCTATGTGCCCGCCGCCGCTGTGCCGTCGGCCAAGGAAACCTGCCGACGACCGCCGGAACGAAGCCGCCCACATCGAAGTGCCCGGTCCGCGTCGGCGACCCGTGCTCGCTGTGCGTCCCCGCTGCAACCGGCCCGCAAGACTGCTCGCTGGTGTGCCTGGTGATGTCCGATCCCGCTCTGCGCGAGGAACATCGCTCCGAGCACCTGCTCCGCCGCCAGGAACCGGCCGCCGTCCGCACGAGCGGTGCGCGACACTGAGCTGGTCGAGGGGAGCAGCGCCTGCACGGTCGTCGGCGCGGCGGTTACGTTGGCCGAGGAACGGCGAGGACGATCCGTGTGGTCGCGTAGTGAGGAGGATGCGATGACAGCCGCATCGGCCGGGGCGCCGGCCAAGCCAGGCCGGCCGCGGCTCGGCCTGAGCCTGCCGAACTTTGCCGAGCCCCAGGTGCTGGTCGACCTCGGCGTCCGGGCCGAGGTCGCCGGGTGGGACGGCCTCTTCCTCTGGGACCACCTGCACGGCAGTCCGGCGTTCCCGGTACCCACGGCCGATCCCTGGGTGGTGCTCGGTGCGCTGGCTGTGCGCACCGAACGCATCACGATCGGGACCGGCGTCACCTCGGTGCCCAGGCGCCAGCCGGAGAAGCTGGCCCGCGAGACGGTGACGGTCGACCACCTCTCCGGCGGCCGGCTGGTCCTCGGCGTCGGCCTGGGTGAGCCGCCCGCGGAGCACACGGCGTACGGGCGCGCCGCTGACCGGCCAACGCTCGCGGCCCGGCTGGACGAGGGTCTGGAGGTGGTTGCCGGGCTGTGGAGCGGTCAGCCGTTCAGCCACCGCGGCGAGCACTTCACCATCGAGGAGGCACAGTTCCTGCCGGCGCCGGTGCAGCAGCCGCGGATCCCCGTGTGGGTGTCCTGCACGTTCCCGTACACCCGGCCACGGGCCCGGGCCGCGCAGTGGGACGGCGCGGTCCTTGCCGCCGTCGGCGCCGGTGGGACGATCGAACGGGTCACCGTCGCGGAGGCGCGGGCGGCGGTCAACGAGATCACCGCGCTGCGTGGGCCGCGCTCCGGTCCCTTCGACGTGGCGCTCGCGACGACCGGGCTGCCGACTGAGAGGGAGCAGGCGGCGTATGCCGCCGTCGGCGTCACATGGATCCTCGCCGCCGGCTGGCTCGACGGGATGCCGGACCTGATAGAGGCCGGCGCCAGGTAGGCGCTTGCCCCGCACTGCCACATGAGCGCGCGGTTACTGAGGCACGGTCGGTCGGCGGCCCGTAGAACGCGTGTGATCACCTGAATTGGGTCGGTTGGGCGTTTGCCTTCACGGACTTCAGTTCGTCGTCAGCAGGTGCCGCTGGGCGGTAGCGTCGTCGGGCCGCGTGGACCGTTGGACCCTGTTGCCCGCCCGTTCCTGATCGCTACTCTCGACAGGTGACCACCCGCGTCGCCGTCCTGACCGATCCCGGTCGCGTGCCCGACGACGAGCAGATCCGCGAACATCTCGGCGCTTCCTTCGCTGCCTGGCAGAACCTCGAGGTGACGCTGCGTGGACCCGAGCTCGGCCTGACGTTGCTCTGGCACCACTTTCGCGACGGCGGCTGGCTGTGCAAGGCGCTCCGAGGCAAGAAGAACGTGGCCTGGTTGGCGGTTTGGGAGGGGTTCGCCACGGTCACGTGCTACTTCTCCGCGCGACACCGCAGGGACCTCGCCGCGCTGCCGCTTCCAGACACCCTCCGGACCCAGATCGCCGAGGTGGCGATGTCCGGAGCGATGCTGCCGGTCGTCGTCGAGGTCCGCTCCCGGGCAGACGTCGAGGCCGCCGTGGAGATCCTTCGCTACAGGCTCCGAGCACGGTAGCCGCATATCTGTCTGACGGCGGCGACGACGGCGCGAGCGGGCATAGCGTGCGAACTCCTCACAGCCCGACCAGGCCCGCGGCCACGTCTGCGTGAACGTCTTCCATGAGGGCCACGATCAACTGGCCGCCGCGGTCCGCGGAAAGGCTTTCGTTTCTGCCGCCAAGGGCCCATCTTAGGAACCGGACTCGACTACCAGGACCTTCGGCCCTACCTCGTGTGCGGGGGGAGCGCCGAGGATCGAGGCACCGTTGGACGACGACGGAGGAGGTTCGTATGCACTCCAGGCTGCGCCTTGGGCCGGCCGTCACGCTGGCCATGGCGAGCATCGAGCTGGGCCTGATCTACTTGGGCCGCGCCTATGGGTCCACAGCTGCGGAACGGAGAATGCGGCTCCCGGGAGACGACATCGTCGCCGAGCCCAAGGTCCAGACCGATCATGCAGTCACCGTCGACGCGCCTCCGTCCGCGGTCTGGCCGTGGCTGGTTCAGATGGGCTGGGGGCGGGGCGGTTGGTACACCGCGCGATGGGTGGACCGGCTTCTGTTTCCGGCGAACGGGCCGAGCGCCGACCGGATCGTGCAAGAGTTGCAGGACATCGACGTCGGGGCGTTCATCCCGGACGGCCCGCCCGAGACCGAGTGTGGGCTCGACGTCGTCGAGTTCGAGTCGGAGCGAGTGCTCGTGCTGCGCTCCAACAGCCACCTACCCCTTAGCTGGCGGGACCGGGCGACGCTCGATTGGACCTGGGCATTCGTGCTGACGCCGACAGGAGGCGGCCGGTGTACCCGCTTCCACTTCCGCTCACGGTGGGTCACCCAGCCCTGGTGGTTCACGCTCAGCGGTTGGCTGGGCGTCGTCCCCGCCGATTTCGTGATGTCACGTGCCATGCTGCGCGGCGTGAAGGCGCGGGCAGAGAAGCTCACCTCGGCCGCCCAGCACGGTCGGCCGCCCGAGCGACCAGGATCGAAGGACCCTGCCGGGAGGGCAGAGCGTCCCTAGCCGGGGTTGGTACCGGGCACGATGCTCAACGCATGCGAAGGTTGCCATGGCCCTGACGGTCGCTCGCCGCGGCCGGATTCGCGACTCAGCCCGCGGCGGCGGAATCGCCGTCGTACAAGGAAGTCAGCGCGTACGGCGAGGCGCTTCGGCACCCCGTGGACGGCGCCGAGCATTACCTGCACATTCTGGCCATTTCTCCGGCTCCAGATATGCCGCGCCCGGATCCGGCAAGAGCTGACCCGCCGCGCTCAGTCACCGGCCTCCGGGCGGACGAGTCCACCGGGTGAGCGGCCAGCAGCGACATCGAAGCGGCAACGGCGCAGCGGGAGGCGCGGACCAGGTGGGTCTGCTCGTCGAACGCGGGTCATGGTGGCGCGCCACTTGGGGTGTCGGTGAGAAGCGTGTCGCAGCCGCCACGTTCATAGGAGCTTCGGCGGCCTCGCCCGGAGCACGGGTTCTTCGCGCCGGGTCGTTCTGCGACGCGGCTGCGCGCTCGAGCTGCTCGCTTGAGCTGCTCGCTGGACAGGTGTCCCGCGTCAGGCTGGTCGGGCGGAGGCTTGGCGAGCTGCTGGTGTCGTTGGTCCTTGCGATTGGTGACCTTTTGCCCCTCGGAGCTGGCCCTGGCAGTCCGGACGGTAAGTACTGCGCGACCTTGAGGCGCATCGCTTTCGCCCGCCCTTCGATCGGTCGGGTTCATGAGGAAGAGTCACAGGGGGTTGATGAGATGACGAGGAGAGCTAGAGCGGTCGGGGTGGTGGGCGCGGCTCTTCTCGCGGCCGGACTCGGACCTGGCGCGGCGGCCGCATCGCCGGCGTGGGTGGGAACTGCGGCGGTGACGTGCACGGCGGGTGGGTTCGGTGACGGTTGGCGGTGATCACCGGGCACAGGTCCTCATGTCGACGGTGCCGCCGTCGGCGTCGAGCAGCGGCTACAAGGTCATGAACGACGAGATCGAGGGCAACAGCCTGGTGCGGATCGGTGGCGGCTGGGGAGGCTTCGTCGCGTTCGAGGAGTCGTCCTATGCGCCGGCCGTCGGTAGCTTCTACCGCAGGAACACCTACGGGCTCCGCGGGGACGGTGTGATGTTCCGTTGGACCGTTGACGCCACAGGCGTCTGGCGGGACAAGGTGTCCTACGCGGGGTTCGGCGCGGTGAAGTCGATGGCGCTGATCAGCAAGACCCGAACCTACGACACCTTCCTGGCCAATACCCGCGGCGGGGCGCTGTACACCATCCACATTCCGACCACGTCGCCGATGAAGCCTGTCGCGAAGCTGGTGCGCCGTTCGACCTGGCAGGGCTTCGAGGCGCTGATCGCGCAGAAGTGTGGCCTGTATGGCACGTTGCTGGTCGGCATCGACAAGGACACCGAGGCCGGCTACCTGTGCGCCGTGGGCCACGCCAACGGCACGGCCACGGTCATCCAGGCCGCGGCAAGTCCCTGCCACCTTCAGCGACCCGGTCTATTTCGTTGGACGACCCGCGACGACCAGCTCTTCGGCGAATAGCCCGCAACCCCCTCCGGAGGGTTGCTGTTTTCCGCTGAGCCGCTAGCATCAAGCGGCATTGTGGAGACGATGGTTGCTTACCTGTTCGACCGGCCAGACGACACACGACGCGCCGCGGCCGGCCGTGACCGTGTCGAGGCCTACTACGACAAGCTCTGGCACGAAACGGCCACGCACCAGGGACATGACGCCAGCACTGTCGGTCTGCACGTCTGGGACCGTCCCGAACGCGAGTGTCTGTGGCCGTCCTGGCGGGAATCCGGTGACCTGCGGGTGGCGAGTCTGCACGCACCCCTCGGGTACGAACGCGTCGTCGGCGACGTCTCGCCGGACGACGCGCCTGGCCCGCTGGCGCGCGCAGTGATCCAGGCACCGAGCCGGTTCCTCGATCTGGCTCCGCCGTTCACCATGGCTGTCCTGGATCCTGCCGGCGAGCGACTGGAGCTGTTCACCGACTCGATCGGGGTAGGCCGCCTGTTCCAATTGCGGCTGGCCGACGGCTGGGTCTGGAGCAACCGGCCGGTCGCAGCGCTGTTGTTCGCCGACGTAGCGGCCAGGGCGGCGCAGCGCGGATGGCGCTTCGCGGCGGCCTGTGGCTGGTTCATGGACGACACCACCCCGTACGACCGGGTGCTGGCCGTACCCGGCGCCAGCCACGTCGTTGCCGAAGGCAAACGCCGCCGCCGGTCCGTCAGCCGCATCGAGACCAGCGGCATCTGGTCAGGCGGCGGTGCGGACACTGTGGGCGAGACCGCTGAGGCGCTGCGCGCTGTGGCGAGGTCGGTCGGCCATCTTTGGCCGGAGCGGCCGACTGTCGATCTCAGCGGCGGCCGCGACTCCCGGGTCGTCGCCGCCGCTTTCCTGTCCGCCGGCGTCGATCTGAAGCTCAACAGCTACGACGCGGTGCCCGGCGAACTTGCTGTCGCCGAGAACCTGGTCGGCTTGCTGCCCTTCCAAGTCGAGCATGCCGTGACCCGGCGTGCCACACCTGCACAACCTCCACCTGCACAACAACAGCAGGCGCCTCCGGCGACGCCGGCCCTGGTGAGCCGTGCGGTCCGATGGCACCGGTATGCCGAAGGACTCCGGCCGGCCAGCTACCTGTTCCACCACCCACCAGGCAGCCTCTCGACGGTGACGCATCTGGCGATCGGTGGAGCCGGTGGCGAGGTCGCCCACGGACACTTCTATCCCGCCGATGTCCTCCAGGTCGACGCCCTGCCGCTTGAGGCCAAACTGCAGGCGTTCGTCGACCGCTTGACGACCAGGCTTGCGTCCGCCCGGGGCGCGACCGAGCTGGCCCGCGCCGAAGTGGCCCAGCAGATCGAGCGTGTACTGCGCGAGGCCGTCCACGGTGGCATCGAGAACGCGACAATGCTCGACTACTTCTACCTGGTCGAGCGGCTTCGCCGTTGGGGTACGACAGGCGAGCGCAGCGGTGTGGTGTCACCACTGCTCATCCCCTCCTTCGTTCGTGGCGCGTTCGCGCTCGATCCCTCCCAACGCCTCGCGAACGCCTTGCATCGCGACCTGGTCGGCCGGATGATTCCCGAGTGGGCACACGTTCCGTTCTTCAAGCCGACCCCGACCGGAGCGACAAGAAGAAGCGCCCCAGCCCGGGTGCGTCACCTAGCCGACGCGCCGGATCACGACGTCATCGAGGAGATCATCACCGGCTCGGAACTGGACGGATTCGACCCGGACACGATCCAGAAGCTCTGGGCGGCCTCGGTGGCCGGTGACTGCTCGGCCGCGGGCGAGGCCGCGCTCCAGCAGGCGCTGTGGCAGGCGTCCTTCGAGCACCACCTGACCGACATCAACCGTCATCTCACCGACGCCGCCCGGACAGTGGCCACCCGCGCCCCCGCGGTCGCGGCACCAGGCGCGGCCGCACCAGGGCCGCCGGTCCTGCACCCGGCGGCCCAGGGTGCTCGCCGCGCGGCCGCCGAGAGCCGACTGGTCCGCTGCCTCGCCCGGCAGCCGGTCTGGCGCGGCTTCCGTCGGACCCGCCTCGGCCGTTCCTGGCGCAGCCTCTCCAGACCGAACTGATCTGCGCCGTCGGCAGGCGCGCCTGGGTGGCCGCACTCGTTCAGTTCGACGCAGCTACCGACACGCCGAGGCAGGTCCTCGCTGTCGAGGCCCCGTTCATCGGGGGATGCGGCGTCGGGCCGCTGCACAGACGGTGCACGCCGCAGGTTGACGCCGCTCGCGGGGACTGCGTGTCGGCGGAACAACCTCGGGGTGCTCAGCACCGCCAGGCGATCCCTCGACGGTGGACCAAGGTCCCGCTGCCTTTGGGTCTTCGGTCCATGGAACGCGAGCGGGTGCCCTGGGAGTCTTGGTTTCCGGCGGTGCGAGGGGGGTGCTGTCTGAGGGGCCAGTGCAGCGCACCGCGTGGTTCGGGCCCTGGCGTGACCATCTCCGCCAGGGCCCGGACCGGGGACACATGATGGGTGCGTTGCCGGGGTGGCCGCGGAATCAGGGGGATTCGACATGACGAAATGCACGCACTTGATCGGCGTACTCGGAGTTGCTGTCTTGGCCGCAGGTGTGGTGCCCGGGTCAGCGGCCGCGAGTCCGGGTACGGCGTCGGAGACCTGTCGCGTGGGGCTTGGGTCGGTGACGCCAGGCGGTGACCACGCTAATGGAGCAGTCACGGCGACGGTTCCTCCCACCGGCGGGACGCACCTCATGACAAAGGACGTATTTCCCGACGGGCAAGTCAGACTCAGCAGCGCGACGATCGAGTACGTCGATCCGGACTACGGAATCGCCGAGGTGTCCAGCGAGGTCGTCATGGGGGACGCCGCGTACGACAGCGCCTACAGAATGGCGGGCGGCGAGATTCTCGAGGGCGGCCTCAGTCGCGTCGGAGGTGGTTGGGCGAGCTTCAAGGCGCTCGAGAAGTCGTACTACCAAGCATCCGACGGATTCCGGCGCACCAATATCTACGGGCTGCGCGGCGACGGCACGCTGTTCCGCTGGAACCGCGGCTGGCAGCACAAGACGTCGGCGCCCGGGTTCGCGGCGGTCAAGTCGATGGCTCTGATCAGCAAGACCCGTACATATGACACGTTCCTGGCCAACACCCGCGGCGGGGCGCTGTACACGATCCATATCCCCACGACCTCACCGATGAGGCCCGTCGTCAGGCTCGTCCGCCGTTCGACCTGGCAGAACTTCGAGACGATGGTCGCCGCCAAGTGCGGCTTGTACGGCACGCTGCTACTCGGCATCGACAAGCACACCGGCAAAGGCCACTTGTACGCCGTCGGCCACGCGAACGGACTCGCAACAGTCATCCAGAGCCGCGGCGAGGTAGCCAGCACCTATACCGACCCCGTCTACTTCCACATGACCCGCCTGGACGAGCAACTCTTCGGCGAGTGACAAGGGTGCTGCCCGCGGCCGGCCGACGGTCGACGCTGGCGTTGGCCGGACTGTACGAGGTCTGGTACGACAGGTCGCTTCCTGAGAACGACCCGGCCCGCGTCGTCCCGAGGTACACGATCACGACTACGGCGACCGACAGCCTCGGCCGGATCCACGACCGGATGCCGATGGCGATCACACCCGATCACTGGGCCGAGCGCTTCGATCCTCGTAACCACGACGTCGACCAACTCCGCGGCCGCATCGCCCCGCCGGCCGACGGCAGCCTCGAAATGCACGCGGCGTCGAAGGCCGTCAACAACGTCAAGAACAATGGCCCGGGGCGCCCCTTCCTGTCGACGACTGACGCACGTGCACCGGCACTGCAGGACCACGACGCGCGAGACTCGCCGGATCGATCGCTGCCTGGTGACCTCCCGGTGCCTCAACATCGGGGCACCGACTCGCCGTTCAGCGTTTCCGCGCCCGCGGCCGAGGCTGCATCGTGCTCGTCGCGGCCCGCGTCATCGGACAGAACATGTCATTCGGTCATTGCACCAGTCTGAAGCCGAGGGGGGACACCCTCCCCGACGCCACATCTGCTGCCGCCCCGGCACCCGGGCCGCGGACTCGTTCCGGATGCCGCCGAGCACGCCGACTTGGCCGCATTCGGAGCACCGGATGTACACCGGCGTCGGCACGTCCTTGGTGTAGTAGGTCATGTCGCCGACCGCTCGTGCGCGCGCTCGATCGCTGCCCGAAACAAGCTCATCGCACACCGCCGGAGGTGACCGCGGTCGTGGTCTGAGTGGTGGCCTGGGGTGCGGGCCGTCGCCGCACGCCAGGCAGGCCACGGCGTAGACGGTGTGGGGCTGGCAGCGACCGCAGTGCTGCGTCACCTCGATCCGGCCCGCGCCGTTGCCAGCGTCGGTGCCGCCGGTCGACCACCAGTCGGTCTGGAGTTCTTCGCGCAGCCGGCGGCCGCGACCTTGCCGTTCGGCACGTACCCGCAGATGCCGATCTGGCCAGGGGTGAGGGACTTGTCGCGGCCAGCCGGCGTGAACGTGCGCCGGGCGTTGTTCTTGACCTGATGCTCGCGGGCGATCCGGTACGTCGTCGCGCGCGAGACGCCGTACTTCGCGGCGAGCTCATCGACCGGCGTCCCGTCGGCGAACTCGCCTGCCAGGTCCGCCCGGGGCTGCGGGTGTCGAACGGGATCGGCCCGCCGGTCACGTTGACGTGCACGCCGGCAGCGGTCAGTTCGGTGAACAACTGCAGCATCTCGGTCTGCGACCGGCCGAGCCGGTCCAGCTCGCTCAGCACGACGACGTCGCCCGCGCGCGGCTGTCGATGTTCGGAGTCGTCTGCACAGTTGTCCGTACTTGTCTGCACAGTCCGGTGGCTAGGCGAGTTGAGGCGCCAAGTCGAGCGACGAGCCCGGCTCGGGGGACACTTGCTGTGCGGATCGCGCGCGGTGAGTATCCGGCCCTGCTGCGGGGTTACTGGTGGATTGCGCGGTCGTCGGTCGAGGGGCCACCCCGGCCGTCTCCCGGGATCGCGTTCGTGGCCGCGCCGCGATGATGGTGCCGGGACGCAGGAGGGGACGTTCCGAGCGGTAGCGAGACCGTTGCCAAGCTGCTCAACTCGTGCCCGGCCCGTGTCATCTCTGATTGGCGCCCTTACCAGAAGCTTGTTTCCGGTAATGTTGTGCTGGTGATAGAAGTGCGGCGGTGGACGTTTCTGTCGAATCATGGGCATGTGCTGGTGTGTTTGGCGCGTGATCCGGAGGTGCGGTTGCGGGATGTCGCTGAACGGGTGGGCATCACTGAGCGGGCGGCGCAGCAGATTGTGCGGGATCTGGAGCAGGCCGGCTACGTGGTGAAGGAGCGGGTGGGGCGGCGCAACCGGTACGTGGTGGTGCGGTCGGGCCGGTTGCGGCATCCGTTGGAGCATCAGGTGCGGATCGGTGAGCTGACCGACTTGGTGGTGGCACACGACGATGAAGCCGCCCGCGAGTAGCCGGCGGCGGAGCGAGCTGGGGTGCTGCGCACGATGGGTGGTGGTTGCTCCGAGGAGCCCAGGCCCGGGTGGCTGGGTGCAGTCGCAGCGCGATACCGGTCAGCACGGTGAGTAGGACCGCGGTGTCGGCGAGAAGGTGGAGGGCCGAGCTCAGGTGATCGGTCATCGCCGGGCCTTTACGACGCGGCGCCGCTGGCCGCGCGGGGTTCGGGCCGGGGCTGGTGGGGGCGGGTGATGAGGGCGACGCGGTCGAGGTGTTCGAGGCGTCCGTCGTCGACGAGGGCGACCCAGCCGCCGCGGCTGATGACGATTTCGATCAGGTCGTCGATCAGGTCGCTGCGGATCGTTGTGGGATCGGCCGGGTCCTCGTTCGGGATCTCGTCCGGGCCTGGTTTTGGGTCTGTGGTGGTGGTGCGGAGTGGGTCGTCGAGGAGTTCGGGTCGCCCGGCCGCGGGAAGCCAGCCGCCGGGGTGGCTGGGTGGTGTGATGCGGGCGGGCTGGACGTAGGTTTCCTCGACGGCGAGCATGACCGGGGTGTGGTGGTGGGCGGCCAGCCAGCAGTCGACGGCGCCGTGCATGAGGTGGACGGGTGGTTGGCTCGCGGTTCCGGCGGTGGTGGTTATGGCGTGTGTGGTGGTGGCGCGGGCGTTGGCGAGTTGCTGCATGGCCTCGCTTTGCCGGCCCAATAAGTAGTTCTGGGTGGCGGTGCGGGTGGCTGTGTGCAGGGCGGCGGGGGTTTCGCTGGCGCTGCCGGTGATGGTTGCGGCGAGACGCTGAGTGTTGCGGGAGATCGCCAGGAACCTGGTGGTAGTGGTGTCGTGGCCGGCCACGATGAGCGGGGCGGGGTGGCGTTGCCGGTAGCGGCCGAGGGCGTCGTCGACGCGCCGCAGGAACGTCTCCTCGCTGTCGGAACGGTCGAGGCCGCGCTGGATCGGGAAACCGTTAGCGGCCCCGGCTCCACCATTCTTGGAGAGGCTTGAGGGAGCGGGGTCGCCGCCGGTCCCCGTTATGGGGGTGAGGGTGCTGCCGGAGCCGTGGTAGAGCTGGGCGCAGAAGGGGTGCAGAACCAAGGTCAGGTGCGGCGGGGTGCGGTGCAGGGCGTGGACCAGGTCGCGGGTCGCGAACGTTGCTTCCACGACCGCGCGTGCCCGGACGGGGATGGGCAAGTGCAGGGTGCGCTGAACCGCGCGGTTGACGAACAGGGCCAGGGCATGGTCGGTGGGCTGGGTGACGGCCGAGTCGGCCAGGGCGTGCAGCGCGACGAGGAACTCGCGGGCATTCAGAACCCGCTGGGCACGCAACTGGCTGGCGGCTTGCTGCACCAGGTGGTCCAGGCGGGCCGCGTCGCGGCGAGCCATCCGAACCGCGGGCGTGGTCGGCAGCAGGATCGAGATCGACGGGTACGCCTGGGTGCCGACAAGTTCGGCGACCGTCGCTGCATGCAGTCGAGCCGCTGGCCCGGTCCACTGCCCGTCCTGGGGCCGCGGCTTCGCTTCGCCAGTCGCGGCCTGGACTGCTGGAGCTGGTGAGGTGGCGTGATGAGTCATGATCGGTGCCTCGATGTCGTGGTGGACGTGCGCTGGTGGGCCGGGTGGACTGGGTGGTGGTTTCTGGCGCGGGGTGGGGCTGGTGTGGGGGCGCGGGGCGGCATGCCGGCCAGCGGCAGTCCGGTGAAGTGCTGCAGCGGGGTGTCGGCGACCGGTTTTCGCCGCCGCAGCAGCCCGCGCAGCCATTGAGCCGGTCGCGGCCGCGGCCGCGTGGTCCAGCAGACCTGGATGCGGCCGCCGCCGTCGAAGGCCGGGCAAGGTCCTTCGCCGAGCCCGGCGCGTAGCCCGGCGGCGAGTTCGTCGTGGCGTCGCCGCAGCTGCGCGGTGTGCTCGCGGTGCAGGCGCTCGGCCAGCCGCGCGTTCAACGTCCACCCCGGCCGCGGGACCGAGATCACGACGGTGACGCTGTGCCCGGTCCACACCAGCCGGATCGCGGCCTGGGCAAGCCCCTGCTCGAGCGGGAGGGTGCCGTCCACGAGCAGCCATACCTGCCGCTGCACCCAGCCGGCGCCGCTCACGCCGGGGTCTACTGGGCCGTTGTGTACGACGGTCCGCGGAGTCATCGCCGCACCTGCCCGCGCTCCTCGTCGCTGGGCATGCGGTCCGCGGCGACGTCGCCATCGTCCGCAGCGGGATCCCTTCGCGGCGAGGCGGGGGTTGCGCGGGTGGCGTGCAGGCTCGCGGCCACGGCCACGGTGAGGCAGGTCGCGATGACGGCGAGGGAGATCGCGATCGGGATCTTGTAGAGGTCGAGCAGCAGCATTTTGATGCCGACGAACACCAAGATCGCCGACAGGCCGGCCTTGAGGTAGATGAAGCGGTGGATCAGGTCGGCGAGGAGGAAGTACATCGCGCGCAGCCCGAGGATGGCGAAGGCGTTGCTGGTGAACACCAGGAACGGTTCCTGGGTGACCGCGAAGATCGCCGGGATCGAGTCGACCGCGAACACGATGTCGGTGACCTCGACCAGGACCAGCACCGTGAACAGCGGGGTCGCGACCCAGCGGCCGGCTTTCCGCACCCAGAACTTCTGGCCGTGGTACTCGCTCGTCGACGGCACGACCCGCCGGACGATCTTGAGGACGGGGTTGGCTGCCGGGTCGGTCTGGTCGTGGCGATGGCGGAACATCCGCCACCCGGTGACGACCAGGAACGCCCCGAACACGTACAGGACCCAGTGGAACCGGTCCTGCAGCGCGGCGCCGCCGGCGATGAAGATCGCCCGGAACACCAGCGCCCCGAGCACGCCGAAGAACAGCACCCGGTGCTGATACTGACGGGGCACCGCGAACGCGGTGAAGATCAGCGCGAACACGAACACGTTGTCGACCGCGAGACTCTTCTCGATCAGATACCCGGCGAAGTACTCGCCGCCGGCCTGTGCCCCGTACAGCCCCCAGACGATCACCCCGAACCCGAGGCCGAGGCTCACCCAGACCGCGCTCCAGACCGCGGCCTCGCGCACCGACACCACGTGCGCGCGGCGGTGCGCGAACAAATCGACGGCCAGCATCACAAGGATCGCGGCCAGTACCGCGGCCCAGCCCCACAACGGAACAGACACCACACAACCTCCAGACACCCTCGATGGTCTGGAGGTCTCTCCCGCCCCGGCTTGCTGTCCAAGCCCGGGGCCGTTCCGCCGGGCCGGCACTCAGGCGGCCGGGCCGTAATGACGACGGGAACGTCGGGGATACTCCCCTCACTGTGGAAGGATTATTCCGGAAAAACACTTCCGGTGTCAAGAGGCGTTGTTGCAACCGCATCCATGCGGTCGAGGCTCTGGGCGGTGTCTGGCTCCTTGTCGGCGGCGAGTTGGCCAGAGCGGAGCTCGCGCAGGTCCGGAATATGGTTGTAGAGGGTGCCGGGGCTGACGCCGAGCAGCTTCGCGATCGAGGTGATGCTGTGCGCGGGATTGGGCAGGAGGTCGCGAGCGGCGGCGATGAGATCAGCGTTCACCACGGTGGGCCGGCCGCCGACGCGGCCGCGGGCACGGCCCGCGGCGTGCGTTTGCGGATCAGGCCTTCGCCTTTGATGCGTGCGATGGTGTGAGTGATCTCGGCTGTGCCTGCTTCGAGGTCTACTTGGGACCAAAGGACGGCTAGGGATTCGCCGATGCGCACGCCGGTGCCGAGCATGAAGGTGACGAGGTCGGGAAGGTCGGTGCGGACGGCATAGCCGTCCCCGGCGAGGTGTCTTCTGAGGAGCGTGACTTCCTCGCCGGTGAGGGCGCGGGGTGGGTTCTTTGCCTCGGCTTCGATGGTTTCGATCCCGCGGACCGGGTTGACGGAGGTAGCTCCGTAGTGGACGGCGAGACTCATCATCCTGACAGGACGGCGCGGCAGGTCTTGGCGGTGGGGACGCCGGCTCGGCTCTTGATCTTCGTGATGGCGGTGTCGATGCGTTGGGTCGTGGCTTCGCCGATGCGGAGTTCGGCGAAAGCGGGTCGGATGTGGTTCTTGATGACGCGGCGGTAGGTGTCGAGGGACGTCGGGGATCGCTTCCCGTTCGCGACCCGTTCTTCGAACTTCTTCTCCCAGAGGTCGATGAGGTGGGAGACCTTGTGCATCGCGGTGAGGGTGCCGGACTGGTTGGTGCGGGCACGGTCCTGGAGTTTCTGCTTCAGGGCGGTCTCGGCACCTGCCTTGGTCGCTCCCACTGCGCTGACTTGCCGGACGCGACCATCGTGGTCACGGAACTCGGTCTGCGACTGGTGCCTGACGGGCTTGCCGTTCTTATCCCTCTTGATGACCTTGGTGGAGATGCTTCCCCAGGTTCCGATGGGCAGCGGTGGGCTCGACATGTCATGCCTCCAAGCCGTTCGGCGGTTGGAGCCTCGACGCAGGTCGCGTTGCCGAATCGGAAAGTCGGCAGCGTTGCGAACCGATGTGATGTGACGCACAGTCACGAGCAGATCGGGGCTCCGACGGTGCCGCGTGGCCGGAGGATGCCGCGCGATCAATCAGCGCAAAGAGATGAGATGACCTACCGACATGCCGAAGCCCAGACCACTTGCGTGACCTGGGCTTTTGTGCGCCGCCAGGGACTCGAACCCCGAACCCGCTGATTAAGAGTCAGCTGCTCTGCCAATTGAGCTAGCGGCGCTTGTCTTGCCTTCGAACGATGAGGATCGTAGCAGGGGGATCGGGGAGATGCGAAATCGGTTAGCGGTGCAGGATGGTCATGGCGGCGTTGTGGCCGCCGAGGCCGGAGACGGCGCCGCCTCGGCGGGCGCCGGAGCCGCAGATCAGGAGGTTGCGGACGTCGGTCTCGGTGCCCCAGCGGCCGGTGTCGGCGGGCTCGGTCGCCCAGGGCCACTGGAGGTCGCCGTGGAAGATGTGGCCGCCGGGCATGCCGACGGATTCCTCGATGTCGTACGGCGTCTTCGCCTCGATGCAGAGGTTGCCGTCGGCGTCGCGCGCGATGCAGTCCTCGAGCGGTTCGGCGAGGTACGACTCCAGGCCGGCGAGCACCCGCCGGGTCGCCTCCGCCCGCGCCGCATCGTTGTCGGAGGCAAACAACCGGGCGGGGAAGTGCACACCGAAGACGGTCAGGGTGTGGTAGCCGGACGCAACCAGGTCGGGGGAGAGGATCGACGGGTCGGTCAGCGAATGGCAGTAGACCTCCGACGGCGGTACGGCGGGCAGCTCGCCCGCGGCCGCGCTCCGGTACGCCGATTCGAGCTGGCTGTAGTCCTCGTCGATGTGGAACGTGCCGGCGAACGCCCGCGCCGGATCGTCGCCCGACTTCAGCGCCGGCAGATGGCGCAGCAGCAGGTTGATCTTCAGCTGCGAACCCTCCGGCTTATCGACGCCGGTCTGACCGCGCAGCTCGGCCAGGGTCGACGGTGCGACGTTCGACAGCACCCAGGAACAGTCGACGGATCGCTCACCGTCACCACCGAGCCATGTGACTGAGCCGCGCGTCCCGTCGACCTCGACCGAGGTGACTGCGGCATCGGTGACCAGCACGGCCCCGGCCTGCCGGGCGGCCACGGCAAGGGCGTCCGTGACCGCGCCCATCCCGCCGACGGGTACCCGCCACTCACCGGTGCCGTTGCCGATCAGGTGGTACAGGAAGCACCTGTTCTGGATCAGGGACTCGTCGTGCAGCCCGGCGAACGTCCCGATCACGGAGTCGGTGGCGACGACGCCGCGGACGGTGTCGTCGGCGAACCGTCGTTCGATGGTCTCCCCGAGCGGACGCTCGACCAGCTCGTCCCACAGGGCGCTGTCGACGCGTGAGCGGAGGTCGGCGGCCGACGGGAGCGGCTCGAGCAGGGTGGGCGCCACCGCGGCCGCCAGGGAGCCGACAGCCCCGTAGAAGTCTGTCCAGGCGGCGTACTCCGCATCGCTGCCCGTGAGGGCCCGGAACGAGTCCCTCGTGCCAGGGCCCTCCGGGCGCTCGACCATCAGGCCGACGTCGCGGCCGGAACGACGTACCGGGGTATAGGAGGCAACCGCGCGGGACCGGAGCTCCAGATCGAGGCCGAGGTCCGCGACGATTTTGTCGGGCAGCAGGCTGACCAGGTACGAGTAGCGCGACAGCCGCGCGTCCACGCCCGGGAACACGCGCTCGCTGACCGCGGCGCCGCCGGTGTGCGCCTGCTGCTCGAGGACGAGCGTGGAGAGCCCGGACTGGGCCAGGTACGCCGCGGCGACGAGGCCGTTGTGCCCGCCGCCGACGATGACGACGTCGTAGAAGTCCTTCATTTCACCGGCCAATCGAGCTGGTGGTACGCGGCGTCCCAGAACATCCACTCGTACCGGCACGTCGTGGCGAAGTGCTGGTGACAACGCTCCCGCTCCGCGGCCCCCACGTCCAGCCCGTCGGTGACGGCGAGTACCGACTCGACCACGGCGTCGAACTCCTCGGAGCCGTACGTCTCGATCCACTTCCGGTACATCGGGTCCGGCGACGACCGCTTGAGCAGCTCCCGCCCGACGTCCCGGTAGATCCAGTAGCAGGGCAGCACCGCGGCCACGGCTTCGGCGTACGTCCCGGTGGCGCACACCGCCGTGAGATAGGACATGTACGCCGTTGTGGTCGGACGCGAGCCTGCCGCCTCCACGTCGGCCGTCGTCAGTCCCAGGGTCTCCAGCAGAGAAGTGTGCAGCTCGCGCTCGACCGCGATCGCGTTGGCGGCGTGCAGGGCGAACATGCTGACCGCGTCCTCGTCCAGCGCACGGCCGGCGACCAGGCTGAGGGCCCGCGAGTACGCGCGGAGGTAGTGGCTGTCCTGGACGATGAAGTACCGGAACGCGTCGTGGTCCAGGGTCCCGTCGGTCAGGCCGGTGATGAACGGATGCCGGACGATCTCCTCGTACACGGAGGCGGCACCGCGGTCCCACAGCTCGCTGGAAAACGTCATCCCCACTCCTCGCCGTCGACTGGCTCCGACCCTATCCAGCGGGCACGCGCAGATCACGAGACGCAGATCACGTTGCCGACCTACCCTGGGCCCATGAGCACCGAGGGGGACCCTGCCGGAATGCCGCCGGACACGCCGCTGCTGCGGCGGATCCGGGCGTCGGTGATCGGTGACGACCAGGTGATGCCGGGGCCTTACGGGCCGCGGCGGGTGACCTACGCCGACTACACCGCCTCCGGGCGGGCGCTCACGTTCCTGGAGGACTTCATCCGCGAGGAGGTCCTGCCGCGGTACGCGAACACGCACACCGAGTCGAGCGGGACCGGCCTGCAGACGACCCGGCTGCGGGAGGACGCCCGCCGCATCATCCACCAGAGCGTCGGCGGCGACGACGAGACCGCGCTGATCTTCTGCGGCTCCGGCGCGACCGGCGCGATCGACAAGCTGATCGGGATCCTCGGGCTGCGGATCCCGGCGGAGCTCGACGACAGCTACCACCTGACCTCGCTGATCCCGCGCGACCAGCGGCCGGTCGTCTTCATCGGGCCGTACGAGCACCACTCGAACGAACTGCCCTGGCGCGAGTCGATCGCCGACGTGGTGGTGATCAGCCAGGACGCGGACGGCCACATCGACATCGACCAACTCGAGACGCGACTGCGGGAGTACGCCAGCCGCCCGCTGAAGATCGGGTCGTTCTCGGCGGCGAGCAACGTCACCGGGATCGTCAGCAACACGCAGCGGGTGTCGGCGTTGCTGCACCGGCACGGGGCGTTGTCGTTCTGGGACTGCGCCGCGGCCGCGCCGTACGTCGAGATCGACATGTACGGCGGGCGCGACGAGGACCCGCTCGCGTACAAGGACGCGATCTTCCTCAGCCCGCACAAGCTGATCGGCGGCCCGGGGACGCCCGGCGTGCTGGTCGCCCGGCGTGAACTGCTCCGCAACCGCGTGCCCGACGTACCGGGTGGGGGCACCGTCGCGTACGTGAACCCGCTGGAACATCGGTACCTGGACGATCCGGTGCACCGTGAGGAGGGCGGGACGCCGGCGATCATCGGGTCGATCCGCGCCGGCCTGGCGTTCCAGTTGAAGCAGGCGGTCGGGATCGACGTGATCCGGGCGCACGAGGACGCGTACCTGCGGCGGGCGGTCGAGGCCTGGAAGTGCGAGCCGAACCTGCAGATCCTCGGCAACCTGGACGCTGAGCGGTTGTCGATCGTGTCGTTCGTGGTCAAGTCGCCGTCCGGGCGGTACCTGCACCACAACTTCGTGGTCGCGTTGCTGAACGACCTGTTCGGGATCCAGTCTCGCGGCGGTTGCTCGTGCGCCGGCCCGTACGGTCACGCGCTGCTCGGAATCGATCTCGACCGGTCGCACGAGTTCGAGGAGGAGATCCTGCACGGCTGCGAGGGGATCAAGCCGGGCTGGGTGCGGGTCAACTTCAACTACTTCATCTCCGAGGCGGTCTTCTCGTACGTCGTCGAGGCCGTGAAGCTCGTGGCCCACGACGGCTGGCGACTCCTCGGCGACTACCGCTTCGACCCGGCCAACGGACTGTGGCGGCACCACCGCGGCCCGGTCGAGCCCCCGCTGCGACTCTCGCAGGTCGGGTACGACGCCGACGGCAAGCTCAGGTACCCGCGCCATGACCACACGGCCGCTGAGTCCGCCCTCGACGACTACCTCGCGGAGGCGCGTGAGCTGTTGTCCACGTGCCGGCAGGACCGCACCGACCCCGAGGGCCACGTCAACACCGATTTCGACCACCTCCGCTGGTTCGAACTCCCGTCCCGCTGCCTGATCCGCGATTGATTGCCACTTCGGCAAAGGTCTTCGCTGTTTCGGCAGCTCGCCCGGCACGCTCGAGCCATGAACTTCGAGAGCTTTCGCGCTGAGTGGGAAGCCTGGCGAGCGGGCTGGGAACAGTGGCTGACCCGACCGCACGGCTGGCTGTCCGCAGTAGCGCTCAACTGGCTGGACGAGACACCGCGTCGCTACCCCGGCATCCCGGGCCGCTGGTGGCAGAAAGGCACCGAGCTGCTGGTCGATCCCGCCTGCGGACGGATGACCTTCGACGGCGTCGACTTCACCAGCACTCGTGTCCTGAACCTGGCCGACGGTCCGGACGACCAGCGGGTCACCGCAGGCGAACTCGAGATCGGAATCACCTACAGCGGCGGATACCACCTCATCACCTACGATCCGAACGCGCCGGCGCGGCAGAACTTCGCCGGCGTCGCTGTCTTCGATCCCGATCCCGCTTTCGTCATCACCGGTCATTTCCAGGCCGAGCCCCGTGAGCTGAGCCTCGGGACGGTCGGCTCGCGTGATCAGGCGTACGAATCCCCTGGGACGGTGCGTTTCGAGTACGGCGGTGCGCCGTACGACCTGCGGGTGACGATGTCGAACGGTCGGCAGGTCGCGGTTTTCGCGGATGCGACCAGCGGGGCACGCACCTACCCGGCCGGCCGTGCGCTGGACATCCCGGCCGCGGCGGCCGACGGCCGGGTGACTCTCGACTTCAATCGAGCCGTGAACCTCCCGTGCGCGTTCGGGGACTTCTTCCCGACCTGTCCGACACCGCCCGCCGGCAATCGCTACCCGTTCGCGATCGAGGCCGGTGAGCAGAGCCCCGTCTGAGGGATGACTGCTCAGCGTGCTCCGGCGGTGCGGAGGATTTTGGCGATTTCGGTGTAGCCGCGGGATTCTGCGTGGCGGAGTGGGGTGACGCCGTCGGCGTCGGGCAGGTTGGGGTTGGCGCCGGCGGTGACGAGGGTCTGGACGATGTCCTGCCAGGGCTGCGTGCCCTTGCCGAGGATGATCGCCTCCAGCAGGGCCGTCCAGCCGAGGTTGTTGACGTGGTTGACGTTGATCTTGGTCTTCACGACCCGCCGGACATAGGCGACGTGGCCGCGTTCGCTGGCCGGGATGACGGAGGTGCCGCCGAAGCGGTTGCGCAGCGTCAGGTCCGGGTTCGCCGGGAGGAGCGTCTCCAGCATTGCGACGCTGCCGGTGACGCCGGTGACGAGCCAAGCGGAGTCCTTCCGGTCGTCCTGGGCGTCGGGGTCGGCACCGAGCTGGACGAGCAGCCGAGCCACGTCGACGCGGTCGTTGAGCGCGGCCAGCAGGAGCGGCGTACGGCGGTGATCGTCGCGGGACTCGATCGGCGCACCGGCCGCCAACGCTGCGGCGACCTTGTTGGCGTCACCCGCGGAGGCAGCGCCGAGGAGCGCGCTTGCGGATGCCTTGGTGTCGAGCACTGCGCTGACTGCCGTCTGCCCGCGGTCCTTCGCCGCGTGCATCGGCGTGACGCCGTCCTTCACCGCGGGCTTGGACCGGTCGGCTCCGGCCGCGACGAGCAGCCGGACGGTGTCGACGTACTGCGGTGTGCCCTTGCCGAGCAGGACTGCCTCGTGCAGCGCGGTCCAGCCGAGGTTGTTGACGTGGTCGACCTTCACACCGGCCTGGATCAGCCGGCCGACCACCGCGGCGTGACCGCGCTCGGCGGCCCGGATGAGCGCCGTGCCGTGGTAGCTGTCGAGGCTGCGGACGTCGGCGCCGTTCGCGAGGGCCAGGTTCAGCAGGTCGAGGTAGCCCTCGCTGGCGGCGATCAGGAACGCGCTCTGCACGGTGTCGTCGACGGCGTTGACGTTCGCACCTGCCTTGATCAGGCGGCCGGCCTCGGCCAGGTCGTTCTTCCAGGCGGCGGCGATCAACTGGCGGTCGAGACCGGACGGCATGGATGCGCTCCTCGAAGAAGACGGCGTCGGCGACGGCGACGGTGTTGCTGACTGCGACGGTGAGGCCGTCGCAGCCGGCTCCTGGCTGCTGGTCTCAGTGGAACACGCGGTGGTCGCCGCCATCAGCAGGACGGCGGCCACCGCGATCGGACGGCGGGTCATCGGCGCGGGTCGAGGGTGATGACCTGGTACGGCGGGACGGCGGTCGGCTCGTCGAACTTGCTGTCGACCAGCAGCAGCCGGCCCTGGGCGAGCTTCGCGGTCGTCAGCACCCGGTCCTGGGCGGTCGGCGTCGCGGAGACCAGCCGCGCGGTCCGGCCGTCCTCCGACAGCTCGAGGGTGCTCAGCACCCTGGAGAAGTTCCGCACGACCCAGAGGCTGTCGCCCTGCTGCACCAGCCCGTCGGCGTTCACGAGGTCGGCACCGCCGGTGTTGACCTCGGTCGCCGCGGCCGTGCGCAGGTCGAACCGCCACAGCTTGCCGACGTTGCCCTGGGCCACGATCAGCGCCCTGCGGTCCGGCGACAGCACGATGCCGCCGAGGTTGAAGCCGGTCGTCGTCGCGATGGTGCCGGTGGCGTCGGCCCAGGTGGTGACGGTCCAGTCGCCGTTCTGCTCGGCGACGCGGAAGATCTGCGGGGCGTTCGAGTTCGTGAAGTAGGCGGCGCCGTCCGGGCCGATGATCACGTCGTTGAGGAACGCGTTCGGCACGCCGGTGCGGAGGGCCGCGAGCAGGTCCCCGTCGCGGTCGTAGACCCACAGGTCCGGCGCGCCCTGGTGGTCGATCCCGTTCGGGCCGCCGGCGACGTACACCCGGCCCTCGGAGTCGACGTTCACGCCGCGGGCGGTCCAGCGCCCGTCGGTGCCGTCGCCCTTCAGCCACTCGATCGCGTCGCCGGCGCGCAGCCGGCCGCGGTGGATCTCGCCGCCGGTGGTCTCGGAGACGTAGAAGTTGCTGGTCCGTGCGTCGTACCCGATGCCCTCGAACTTCGAGCCGCCGGCGTCGCCCGGGAGCTCGTAGGTGCTCGGACGGGTCGCGAAGGCAGGGGAGGCGAGCGCTGCGGAGGCGCCGGCGCCGAGCAGCGTGGCGGACAGCGCGAGGGTGGCGGACAGCGAACGGACGGACATCGGAACCTCTCAACGGTCGGTGGCTTGCGAACTGCCTCCAGCTTGCGCCCGGCCGGACGTGCCGCACGACGGGTGTTCGGCCATCAAGAGATAGCCGATCGGATGATTCGGATCCGGCGCCGCGCGGCCTACGATCGGCTGAACATGTCTACTGCGCACACCCCGTCGATCCTCAGTCACGCGACCCGGCTGGTGACCGCACTGCACGCGGCACTGGTCGTCCTCGTGCTGGCCTCGGCGATCCGGTATCTCACCGGTCACGGGTTCGGCGATCGCGGTCCGTGGGTGCTGATCGGCGCGGTGGTGCTGCTGGCGACGTACGCCGCCTACCGGGTGCTGCCCAGCCGGCTCTGGCTGGCGTTGCTGGTGCTGGAGTGGTGTGCGCTGGTGTTCCTGGCGCCGTCGTTCGCCTGGTGCGCGGTGCCGCTGTCGTTCGTTGCTCTGCGCATCTTGTCGTTCCGCCCGGCCTGTCTGGTCGTTGCGGGCATGGTGGTGGTCACCGTGGTGCAGTGGAGCCGGATGACCGACCGCCTGGACCCGACGATCGTGCTGGGGCCGGTGTGCATCGCAGTACTTGCCGTGAGCGCCTATCGGGCGCTGGAGCGGGATGCGCTGGCCAGACAGGCGCTACTGGACGAGCTGCACGCTGCACAGGGCGACCTGGCCGACGCACAGCACCAGGCGGGCGTCATGGCCGAGCGGGCGCGGCTGTCCCGCGAGATCCACGACAGCGTGGCGCAGGGGCTGTCGAGCATCAACCTGTTGCTGCAGGCCGCTGAGCGCGAGTGGGACGACAGGCCGGCAGCTGCACGTGAGCACGCCGCCCAGGCGGCCGCAACGGCACGCGACGGTTTGGACGAGGCCAGGAGAGTAGTGCGCGACCTGGCACCGGCAGAGCTGGCAGCCGGTCTGCCGGAAGCCCTACGCAAGAGCTGTGAGCGCCTGGCCGCCCACAGCGACGTCGATGTCCGCGTCCAGGTGCACGGTACGCCGGTCACTCTCGACTCGGAGGTGGAGACCGCGCTGCTGCGGACGGCCCGTGGCGCGCTGGCCAATGTGCTCGAACACGCGCGGGCGCAGTCGGCCGTCGTGACGCTCACGTACCACCCGGACGCGGTCGTCCTGGACGTTGTGGATAACGGACGGGGCCTTCCGCGATCTCATGCCAAGATCGATTCCGACCGCGGCCATGGACTGGCCGGAATCCGTGAACGGCTGAGACGACTGGGAGGAACGCTGGTGCTGGAGAGTGAACCGGGGGACGGGACGGCGTTGGCCGCCTCGATCCCGCTGCGGATGCCGCCGGAGTCTCGATGATCAAGGTGGCACTGGTCGACGACCATCCCGTCGTGCGGGCCGGGGTCCGCGCGCTGGTCGAGGCCCAGGACGATCTGACCGTCGTCGGCGAGGCGTCGGACGCGGTCAGCGCGGAGCAGCTCGTGGCGGCTCTGCATCCGGACGTCGTACTGATGGATCTCAACCTCGGGCCCGGTGCGGGCGGTGCCGAGGTGACCGCGCGGCTGCGCGCGCTGCCCGAGCCGCCGTACGTGCTGGTGCTGACGACGTACGACACCGAGGCCGACATCATGAGTGCGATCGACGCGGGCGCCTCGGGCTATCTGTTGAAGGACGCGCCGCCGGGCGACCTGTTCCGGGCGATCCGCGGTACGGCGCGTGGCGAGACCGTGCTGTCGCCCGCCGTCGCGGCCCGGCTGGTACGGCGCTCCGGCCCGTCGCTGACCGAGCGCGAGGTGGAGATCCTCGGCCTGCTCGCGACCGGGAAGTCGAACCGCGATCTCGCGAAGAAGCTGTACGTCAGCGAGGCCACGATCAAGTCCCACCTCGCGCACATCTACACCAAACTGGAGGTCGACACCCGAGCCGCCGCGGTCGCACGCGCGATCGAGCAACGCATCATCCGCCCACCCGCCTAGAGCGCGCTAGGGGACGTCGGCGAGGAAGCGTTCGCGATCGACGACCACGCGTTCCAGTTCGCCGTCGGCGATCAGCTGGCCGGCCGAGTTGGTGGCGCGGACCTGGAAGCGGAGATGGCGGCCGTCCACGGCGGGCTCGTCGGCCACGATGTCGACGGTGTCGCCGACGCGGGTCGGCAGGCGGTGCCGGATGCGGACCGACGTACCGACGGAGGTCTGGCCGGGGCCGAGCGAACGCAGGGCGAGCTGGGCGGTCGCGTACTCGAGCCAGGTGATCAGCCGAGGCGTGGCGAGCACCTCGACGTCCCCGCTGCCCACGGCGAGCGCGGTGTCCGTGGGAGTCACTTCGTGACGCACAGCTGCCTGTCCTTCCACCGGAGATGTACGCCCCGACCGTAACGTCACAGCCCGGCGCCTCGAGAGGAGGCATGCCCGGACGAGTGTCAGGCCGACTTCTCCACACTGGCGATCAACCGTTGAACCGCCGAGCCCATCGCGGTCGCTCCGGGGGAGCTGGCGCGATGGGCTCGGTGGTGGGCTACTTGGTGCCGCCCTTGGTGGGGGAGACCGGCGGAAGCTTCCAGGTCTTGCTCTTGGCGAGGGTGGTCAGGTCCTTGACGGACAGGATCGGCGTGGGCCGAGTGTGCTGTTCGCCCTTCTGGGCCGGGGCGTTGTAGCTGGTGAGGTTGATGTTGCGGCCGTCGCGGCGGAACAGGATGACGTAGTTGCTGACGACGCCGTGCTCCGCCTGGCGGCCGTCGGTGTACTCGGGGGACTCCTTCGAAGCGAAGAGGACCGAGCCGTCGGGCAGGGTGGTGCAGCCTCGGCGGACCGGGACACAGGGGTTGCCTTCGCCGCCGCCGGAGAGCATCACGTCCACCCGCGCGGCGCCGTGACCGTCGTCGACGACGTACGACGCACCGGTGTAGGTGCCGCCGCCCCACGTCTCAGGCCGCGCGAAGGTCCTGCCGGGCGCCTTGAGCAGCGACTTGAGGGTCGCGAGTGTCTGCTCGGGATCGGCCCCGGCCGCGGTCGGCTTGGTCGGACCATTGGTCGTCGGGTCGGCCGACGGGATGGGCGTCGGCTTGACCGACGGCACCGTGGACGGCTTCCCGATCGCGATCGGTGTGCCGGCGGCGGCTGTGTCCGCGGGGGAGCCGAGCCACTGGATGCCGCCGGCGATCAGGCCGGCGGTGGCGAGTACGGCGCCGGTGCCGCTCGCGGCGAGCAGCGCAGTACGGCGGCGACGCAGCCGCAGGCCCTGCGCGACGCTGCGTTCCAGCAGGTCGGGCGTCACGGGCTCGAGGTTCTCGGTGGCGCGCTGCATCAGGTCGGTGAGCTGGGTGTTCATGGGGTCTCCTGGAATCAGAGGGCGATCAGCTGGTCGGCGTCCGCACCGAGGACCGCGCGCAGCCGGTCCAGAGCGCGGGCGGTGCGCGTGGTGATCGCGCTGGTCTTCTTGCCGAGATCGAGCGCCACCTGTTCGACGCTGCGATCTTCGAAGAACCGCAGCACCAACACGGCCCGGTCCAGCGGAGCCAGCTCCGCCAGGGCACTCTGCAAGGCGATCCGCAACTCCGGATCCCCGACCCGCTCCGCCGCCAGCTCCGGCACGTCCCCGGTAGGCCGCTCCGCCCAACTCTTCCGCCGCCGCTGCGAGATGAAGGTCCGCACCAGAGTCGTCCGCGCATAGGCCCCCGGACTCTCGACCCGGTGCCACACCTTCAGCAGATTCGCCAGCGTGTCCTGCACCAGATCCTCAGCCAGATGCCGGTCCCCGACCAGCAACCAGGCCGTCCGATAAAGCCGAGGTATCTGCGCCCGCGCAAACTCCTCGAAGTCCTCAGTAGTGCCCATCCCACCTCCTGTAGACGCCTCTACCTAGAAGACGCACCCACAGGCAGGCCAGATCACACCCTCAGAACACCTTCGACAAAACCCAGACCACAAACGCCAAGAACCCCACCACAAACGTCACCACCACAACCAAGCCGTACCCGAACCACATGCTCCCAGACGCCTTCACCAGCGCATCCTCCCACGCGAACGGTGACCAACCCGCCGAACCCAGCCACAGCAGCCGAGCCGACCCACCCAACCCAGCCACACCAGCCGAGCCGACCAACCCACCCAACCCAGCCACACCAGCCGAGCCGACCCACCCAACCCAACCCCAGCAGCCGAGCCGACCCACCCAACCCAACCCCAGCAGCCGAGCGAAGCGAAGGCGAATGGGGGTGCGGGTGGCGGAGCCCCCGCTCGCGGCAAGCGAAGCGCAGCCGCACAAAATGACGAAGCCGACCAAGCCTGCGCTCTCCGCAGGCATGGCCGGCCATCGGGTGAGTGACGGGACTTGAACCCGCGACCACCTGGACCACAACCAGGTGCTCTACCAGCTGAGCTACACCCACCATCGCCGTCCGAACCGCGACGGCTGAGCAATCATAGCGACGAACTGTCCGGAGCTGAAATCGAGGGTGGAACCGCAGGTCAGGGGCCTGTCGGAGTGTCCTCGGAGGTGGCCGTGATGAGGCTCGCGGCGGCCCGGGCGGTGGTGGAGTCGGGGCCGGGCTGGGGGACGAACACGGTCTCCCGGTAGTACCGCAGCTCGTCGATGCTCTCGGTGATGTCGGCGAGCGCTCGGTGGTTCCCGTTCTTGGCGGGGGTCGCATAGTAGACCCGCGGGTACCACCGGCGGACGAGTTCCTTGATCGAGCTGACGTCGACGTTGCGGTAGTGCAGGTGGGCCTCGACGCGGGGCATGTCGCGGACGAGGAAGGTCCGGTCGGTGCCGACCGAGTTGCCGGCGAGGGCGGCCTTGCGGGGCTCCTTCACGTACGACGTGATGAAGTCGAGGACCTGCTGCTCGGCCTCGGCCAGCGGGATGCCGTTGGCGAGCTCGTCGAGCAGGCCGGAGGCGGTGTGCATGTCGCGGACGAAGTCGCCCATCTGCTCGAGCGCGCCCGGGGGCGGCGCGATGACCAGGTCGATCCCGTCACCGAGCACGTTCAGTTCGTAGTCGGTGACCAGGACGGCGACCTCGATCAGGGCGTCGTTCGCCAGGTCGAGGCCGGTCATCTCGCAGTCGATCCACACCAGCCGGTCGTTCATGGGCACCCACCTTACGGCGACCCGCCGACACTGCGGCGACAGCCTGCCGTGTCAGCGCGGCGCGTGCCCGAGGTGGATGCTGCGGACGGACAGTACGGCGAGGTCCGCGCGCCGCCCGAGGTACTGCGGTCCGTCGGGGTCGAGCAGCTGCTGCCAGACCTCCACGTCCTCCGCACTCAGCCACTCCTGGTCAGCCGCCACGTGACCGTGCCCGTGACCGTGACCGTGCGCCGGCTCGGCCCCGGTCAGCCGCTCGATCCGCGTCCGGAACTGCCGCACCACCCCGTCGAGCCGCTCCGGCGACAGCGGCGCCGGCGTCTCGCTCAGCACGCTGCGCGTGGTCACGTCGGTCAGCCCGGCGCGCGTCATGGCCTCGGTCCATCCGTACGGCAGCGGCACCGACCCCGGCAGCGACTCCCGCATCACCTTGAACCACCGGTCCTGCGCCACATCCAACCGCAGCTCCAGCCCGGGCTCCCCGATCCCCAGGTCCCACGGCAGATGCCGCGCCGGCAGCCCGCCCTCGGCCAGCGCCAACCGCCCACCGGGTGCGAGCAACGACGCCAATGCGTCCACAGCAGCCTGCTGGTCGGCGGCGTGGTGTACGGAGGCCGACGCCCAGATCAGATCGGCCGGAGCGGCGATTGCCCGGCGCAACGGTTCCGCACCGTCGTCCATTGACGCCAGCTCGCAGCGGACCAGTCCGGCCGTGTGCTGCCTGGCCTGTTCGAGGACGTCGGGATCCGCGTCGATCGCGACGACCGTCGCGCCGGGCACCGCCTCGGCGAGCGCCTTCGCCATTCCTCCGCCACCGCACCCGACGTCCGCGACGACCTTGTCGCCGTCCCGCACGAGCGTGCGGGCCACGGCCGTGTTCCAGTCGGTCTCGCCCTCGGCGGATGCTCGCAGCCGCCCGGCCTCTCCAGCCCAATCGATCTCGATCATGGAGACAGTGTGATCCGGCCCACGGGCAGTGGACACAGGATGTTGCCGGTCCGGCAAACGGAGTTAGCGTTGCGCGGGTGATCGAGACGGAACGCCTGTCGCTGCTGCCGCTCCGGGTCGAGTACGCCGGACCGATGGCCGAGGTCCTGTCCGATCCGGGCCTCTACACGTTCACCGGCGGTGAACCGCCGACTGTGGAGGCTCTCGAGGCGCGCTACCGCCGCCAACTGGCCGGTCCGGACACACCCGACGAGCAATGGCTCAACTGGGTGGTCCGCCACGACGGCGAGCTGATCGGCTACGTCCAGGCGACAGTCACCGGCAGTACGGCGGAAATCGCGTGGGTCATCGGCGCTGCCTGGCAGGGCCGGGGGTTCGCGAGGGAGGCCGCCCAGGGACTCGTCACCTGGCTACGGGCTCAGAACGTCCGGCGGATCGTCGCGCACATCCATCCGGACCACACTGCATCGGCCGCTGTCGCGACCGCGGTAGGCCTCGCGCGCACCGACGTACTGGAGGACGGCGAGTACCTGTGGAGCACGGCAGACCCGGCGTGAACCGGGTCTGCCGCGAGAAGGGGCTACGGCGCAGCGGCCGAAGTCATCCTTCGACAGCTCAGAGCGGGCGGACGTTCTCCGCCTGCAGGCCCTTCGGGCCCTGCGCGATCTCGAACTCGACCCGCTGGTTCTCGTCCAGGGAGCGGAAGCCCTGGGTCTGGATCGCCGAGTAGTGCACGAACACGTCGGCGCCGCCGTCCTCCTGGGAGATGAAGCCGAAGCCCTTCTCACCGTTGAACCACTTCACTGTTCCCAAAGCCATTTTTCTCTCCTGATACGACAAAACGCCCGGCGGATCACAAATCCGCGGGCGCTTCGAAACGAACGTGGAACTGCAAAACATCAACCGGGAGGAGCCTAGCACGCTCGATGAGCCATCAGCCATCCCTGTTCACGCCGTACGTCGTACTCGTCCGGCGTCCCCGACCACGTGACAGCGCATCCTGACGTGCCGCACTCACACGCGAAGGGGTACGGCGGCAGCGCCTCCAGCCCGGCGTCCGCCTGCCACAAGCGGCCCTGACGACACGCAGCGAGGTTCTCGTACCGCCTCTGCCGGCTGAGCGCGTCACCCGGCTCTAGGCGGGGGAGCGCACCCAACGCGCCCTCGACCGCAGAGGTGATCGCCGGCCAGTCCGGCTCCGCAGGGACCTCGATGAGGACACGCCCACGTTCAGCAGCCTCCCGACGTACCAGCTCGGCCAGTACGGCGTCCCGCGCCAGCAGGCGCTCCAACTGCGCCTGACCGGCCGGTTCGTGCACCCGCGCCAGCCGCTGCTCCCGAGCCCGCCGGGTCTGCTCGGCATCCGGCAACAACCAGACCGCCGCCGCAACCGAGTCGGCCATCGAGGGAAACAGTTGTGGGCCCTCCACCAGCGCCGGTACGTCGCCCAGTCCGCGCTCGTGCACGTCCGCGACAACCAGCTCCAGACGCAGCCGGCTGATCTCCACGAACGCCGCCGCGGCGTACTCCGGCCCCTCGGCCAGGTCCGCCGCCAACGGACGGAGCGGCGGCAGCCGGTCCAGATGCGCGTAGGTCCACAGGTCGACCGGATGCAGCGGCAGATCGGCCCGCCGCGCGAGGTCCCGCGCGATCGTCGACTTGCCGGCACCCGGGGCGCCGCCGATCCACACCATCGCGGGCCAGGTCACGGCGCTCAGTGTGCCAGGTCCTCCGGGAATTTTGGCGAGCGTTTGCCGGAGAGTGTGATCTTGACCGCATTCGGGCTGCAGCCTACTGTATGCCGTATACCAAGATTCTCTGGAAGGCAGGGACCCTTATGAGAGTTGCGGTTCTCGGCGCCGGCGCGATCGGTGCGTACGTCGGTGCGGCGCTGCACCGTGGTGGGACCGAGGTGCATCTGGTCGCCCGCGGCGCGCACCTGGAGGCGATCCGGGCGAACGGCGTCTCGGTGCTCAGCCCGCGCGGCGACTTCACGGCCCGGACGCCCGCCACCGACGACCCGGCCGAGATCGGTCCGGTCGACTACGTCTTTCTCGGGCTCAAGGCGAACTCGTACGCGAGCGCCGGCCCGCTGCTGCGGCCGCTGCTGCACGACCGGACGGTCGTCGTCGCCGCGCAGAACGGCATCCCTTGGTGGTACTTCCACCGCCTGAAAGGTCCGTACGAAGGCCGCCGCATCGAGTCCGTCGACCCCGGCGGCACCGTCACCCAGGTGCTCGACCTCGACCGCGCGATCGGCTGCGTCGTCTACTGCTCGACCGAGCTGGAAGGGCCGGGCGTCGTACGGCACCTGGAAGGCACCCGGTTCTCGATCGGCGAGCCCGCGGGCGGTCCGTCGCGGCGGTGCGAGGAGTTCAGTACGGCGATGATCGCCGGCGGGCTGAAGTGCCCGGTCGAGGCGGACATCCGCAAGGACATCTGGATCAAGCTGCTCGGGAACGCGGCGTTCAACCCGATCAGCGCGCTGGCTCGCGCCACGATGGTGGAGATCGCCACGCATCAAGGCACCCGGCAGATGGTCCGGCTGATGATGGAGGAGTCGCTGGAGATCGCCGCCGCGCTCGGCTGTCACCCGGACATCTCCGTGGACAAGCGGCTCGACGGCGCCGAACGCGTCGGCGAGCACAAGACGTCGATGCTGCAGGACCTGGAGAAGGACAAGCCGCTCGAGCTCGACGTCATCCTCGCGGCCGTCGTCGAGTTGGCCGACCTCACCGGCGTCAAGGCCCCGACCCTCCGCGCGGTCCACGCCGTAGCCGACCTCCTGGCGAGCAAGGTCGGCGTGTAGAGCCAGGTGGGTCCGGTCACAGCGACGCCGGACCCACCTGTTCCATCGTTGTGCCCGGCTCGCCGGGGGCCCGGCCTGTTGACGCAAACATGTCTAGACTCCTGCCACACGGGAGGTACCGGGGTGGAAGGAACGGCCGGAGGACGACGGCGGCGTGGTCCGTCGATGGCGGACGTGGCGCGGCTGGCCGGGGTGTCCGGGCAGACGGTGTCCCGGGTCGCGAACGGCCGGCTGAACGTGGACGCGTCCACCCGGGCCCGGGTGCAGGCCGCGATGCGCGAGCTCGGCTACCGCCCGAACGGCGCCGCCCGCGCACTCCGCAGCGGCGAGTTCCGCAGTATCGGCGTGATCGTGTTCGAACTCTCCACCTTCGGTACGACGCGAACGCTCGACGCGATCGCCACCGCCGCCACAGCACGCGGGTACTCCGTCAACCTGATGCCGGTGCTGGCGGTGAGCCGGCAGGCCGTGGCGGACGCGTTCACCCGGCTGGCGGAGCAGGCCGTGGACGGCGTCATCATGATGATCGAGGCGCAGCTGCTGGACGGCGTACAGCTGCCGCCCGGGCTGCCGGTGGTGATCGTGCACGCGGGCGCGCACTACGACCACCCCGTCATCGACACCGACCAGACGCAGGGCGCCCGGCTCGCCACGGAGCACCTGCTCGAGTTGGGCCACAAGACCGTCTGGCACGTGGCCGGCCCGCCGTCGTCGTTCGCCGCGGACCAGCGCCGGCGCTCCTGGGAGCAGACCCTCCGCGACCACGGGTGCGACGTACCGCCGCTGCTGATCGGGGACTGGTCGCCGGCCTGCGGGTACGACGCCGGCCGTCAGCTCGCCGCGAACCCGGAGGTGACCGCCGTCTTCGTGGCCAACGACCAGATGGCGCTCGGGGTGCTCCGCGCGCTGCACGAGCAGGGGCGGGCGGTGCCGGACGACGTGAGCGTGGTCGGGTTCGACGACATGGAGGAGGCGGCGCAGTTCTGGCCGCCTCTCACCACGGTCCGTCAGACCTTCACCGACATCGGCCGGCGCAGCGTCGACACGCTGATCGCCCAGCTCGGCACTGCCGACGGCCACGCGCCGACGCCGGTCCCCACAACGCTCATCCTCCGCAACAGCACCGCCCCGCCCGCCTAGCCTGCCCCATCAACTGGAGGGTTGCCCCCTCAAATTCTCAGTGGGCAACCCTCCAGCTCCGGTGTTATCCCCCGAACTGGAGGGTTGTCGGGTGGGCGGGAGCGGGCGTCACGCCGGTTGGTGGGTGGAGGTGAGGATTGTGCGGAGCAGCGCGGCCGTCTCGGTAGGCGTCTTGCCGACGCGGACGCCGACGGCCTCGAGGGCCTCCTGCTTGGCGGCCGCCGTACCGGACGAGCCGGACACGATCGCGCCCGCGTGACCCATCGTCTTGCCCTCCGGCGCGGTGAACCCGGCGACGTACCCGACGACCGGCTTGGTCACGTTCTCCTTGATGAACGCGGCCGCCCGCTCCTCGGCGTCACCACCGATCTCGCCGATCATCACGATCGCGTCGGTGTCCGGGTCGTCCTGGAACGCCTGCAGCGCGTCGATGTGCGTCGTACCGATGATCGGGTCGCCACCGATCCCGATCGCCGTCGAGAACCCGAAGTCGCGCAGTTCGTACATCATCTGATAGGTCAGCGTGCCCGACTTCGACACCAGCCCGAGCCGGCCGGGTCCCGCGATGTCGGCGGGGATGATGCCCGCGTTCGCGCGTCCCGGGCTGATGATCCCAGGGCAGTTCGGGCCGATGATCCGCGCCCCCTGCTCCTGGGCGTGCGCGAAGAACGCGGCGGTGTCATGCACCGGCACGCCCTCGGTGATCACCACCACCAGCGGGATGCCGGCGTCGACGGCCTCGATCACCGCGCCGCGGGTGAAGCGCGGCGGCACGAACACCACCGACACGTCCGCGTCCGCGGCCTTCACCGCGTCCGCGCACGATCCGTACACCGGGATCGAGCGCTTCGCGAAGTCCACCGACTGCCCACCCTTGCCGGGCGTCACCCCGCCGACCACATTGGTGCCGGCGGCAAGCATCCGGCTGGTGTGCTTCTGTCCCTCGGACCCGGTCATCCCCTGTACGACGACCCGGCTCTTCTCGGTCAGGAAGATCGCCATCTCGCAACAGTCCCTTCTAAGCGGCGGCCAGCTCAGCGGCCCGGGCCGCCGCGCCGTCCATCGTGTCGACCACGGTCACCAGCGGATGGTTGGCCCGGGCAAGGATCTTGCGGCCCTCCTCGACGTTGTTGCCGTCCAGCCGGACGACCAGCGGTTTGTCGGCCGCGGCACCGAGCAGCGCGAGCGCCTGGACGATGCCGTTCGAGACCGCGTCGCAGGCGGTGATCCCGCCGAACACGTTCACGAACACACTGCGCACCTGCGGATCGGACAGGATGATGCCGAGACCGTTCGCCATCACCTCGGCGGACGCGCCGCCGCCGATGTCGAGGAAGTTCGCCGGCTTCACGCCGTACGGCGAACCGGCGTACGCGACCACGTCGAGCGTCGACATGACCAGGCCCGCGCCGTTGCCGATGATGCCGACGGAGCCGTCGAGCTTTACGTAGTTCAGACCCTTCGCGTGCGCCTCGGCCTCCAGCGGGTCGGCCGCGGTGACGTCCTCGAAAGCCGCGTGCTCCGGATGCCGGTAGGCCGCGTTGTCGTCGAGCGTCACCTTCCCGTCCAGCGCTTCCAGTGACCCGTCGCCGAGCTTCACCAGCGGATTCACCTCTACGAGCGACGCATCCTCCGCGACGAAGACGTCCCACAACCGCTGCACCACCGACGAGGAGCCCGGCGGAAACCCGGCAGCCGCGACGATCTCCGCGGCCTTGCCGTCGTCGACGCCGATCGCGGGATCGATCCGCACCTTCGCGATCGCGGCCGGGTTGGTGTGCGCGACCTCCTCGATCTCCACGCCGCCCTCGGTGCTCGCGATGCAGAGGTACTCGCGGTTCGCCCGGTCGACCAGGAACGACAGGTAGTACTCCTCGGCGATGTCCGCGGCCGGCGCGAGCAGCACGCGCCGTACGGTGTGCCCCTTGATGTCCATCCCGAGGATCTCGGCCGCCCTCGCCGCCGCCTCCTCCGGGGAGGACGCCAGCTTCACGCCGCCGGCCTTGCCGCGGCCGCCGGTCTTCACCTGCGCCTTCACCACCACGCGGCCGCCGAGCTCGCGGGCCGCCGCGGGCGCGTCGGCCGCGTCCTCGATCACCCGGCCGAGCGTCACCGGGACGCCGTGCCGGGCGAAGAGCTCCTTGGCTTGGTACTCCATCAGGTCCACGTTCGGCCTCCTTCGAGTGTGCAGACGACTGTATGCGGTATGCAATCTGCCGACAAGAGCAACCTGCCAGGTCTGGACAGCTCCGCCGCGAAGGAGTACCACAGACTTCATACGGTATGCAGTAGTCATCGGGCCCCGGCCTGGACTGAGGAGCGCAGGGAGCGCAGCGACCGGAGCGACGAGGGAAGGCCGGGAGTCCAGGCCCGATGACGCCCGCGCGGAGCGCGGAATGACGCAGTCAGGAGGCGCCATGACCAACGTGAAGCCCCGAGACATCCGTGACGTCTACGGCCGGCGGTACCGGATCGGTGAGGACGCGCGGGAACTGACCGGACATCCACGGCGCTGGCAGCTCTGGGCGGCCTGGGCCTGCATGGTCGCGATCAGCCCGCTGCAGTACTCCTTCGGCACCGCGGCCCTCGGCCTGGAGACCGATCGCGGCTGGGGTACGGCGCAGACCCTCTGGCTGCTCGCGGTCTTCGTCGCCTGCCAGGCCCTGGTCGCCGTCCCGGCCGCCTGGGTCCATCGGGTACGACGGGCAACGCCGACACAGCTCGTCGTGGCGGGCGGGGTCCTCGCCGCGATCGGTCTCCTGACACTCGCGCACGTCGACAGCTACGCGGCCGTGGTCCTCGGTTACGCGATCCTCGGCGGCACCGGCGCGGGTCTCGTGTACGCCGCCTGCATCACGACGTCGGCGCGCTGGTTCCCGGACCGGCGGACCGCGACGATCGGCTTCGTCACCGGCGGCTTCGCGGTCGGCGCCGTACCGAGCATCCTCCTGCTGACGGTGCTGGACCAGTGGGTCGTGTTCGACCTGGCGGCCGCGGTCGCCGTGCTGGTCGTGCTGATCGCGGGCGGGCTGCTGAAGGATCCGCCGCGGCACTGGTGGCCCGCGGAGATCGACGCGCAGGCCTGGGCGATCGACCGCACGCTCAACCGGAGCATCCCGCACAACGCGCCCGCGGTCCGGCACTACCGGCCCGGCGAGGCGATGCGGACCGGCGCGCTGCCGCTCATGTGGTTGCTGCTGGCAATCAGTACCGCGTTGTCGCTTCTAGGCATCGGCTTCGTGGTGAGCTACGGCGTGAGCGCCGGCTTCGGCCTCGGTGTCGCGGCCTTCGCCGCCGGAATGCTCGCTGCCGTCAACGGTCTCGGCCGGTCGACGGCAGGCCACCTGTCGGACCGGTTCGGCCGTCGTCGGGTACTGGCCGCGGTGCTGATGATCGAAGGTTTCGCCCATGTCGGCCTGGTGGCGGCAGGGACGGGCTGGGCATTCGTGGTGTGCGCGATGTTCGCCGGCCTCGGTGGCGGTGCGTTCTACGCGATCATGGCCAACCTCGTGCTCGAGTTCTTCGGCGAGAACAGCCTGCTGCAGAACCAGGCGATCCTGTACTCCGCGAAGGCCGCCGGCGGCCTGGTCGGCATCGGCGTCGCCGCCTCTGTGGCCGCGGCGGTCGGCTACCGGCCGTTGTTCCTCGGCGCCGGCTTGCTCGGCGTACTGACCGCGCTGAGTGTGCGGCTGCTCAAGCAACCCGGCCGTCCCGCGCTGCCGGTGCGGCCGCAGCTCGGTACGCCGGTGGCGGGCGAGTGAACGGGTACGGGAAGGTCCGGCGGCCGGATCCGTGCGTGATGGAGCTGGTGTCCCGGCTCGCGCGCGAACCGTGGACGGACCGGCCGGCGTGCGTCCATCCGGTGCTGAGCGCGGTGGCGCGGGCGGCGCACGACCACAGCAGTTCGGCCGGACGCCGCCAACTGCTGCCGCTCGCGCCGCGCTTCCTCGGCACCAGTCGCACCGGCCTGGAGCCCGCCGCCCGCTTGGTCGCGGTCTGTGTCTCGACGGCGCTGACGGCGGGGGAGCTGCTGCCCGACGAGCGCCGTCGGCTGTCCGCGGCGCATCAGACCGCATTGCACCTGCTCGGCTCGGCGGACAGCCCTGGGGGAGCGGCGAGGTGGTGGCTGCCGGCGTTCGAACGGCTCCGCTGGAGCGAGCCGTTCTACCGAACCTTCGTCGCCGCCGAACAAGCCGCGGAAGCAGTCGCGGTCACCGCTCGCGCTGCGAACAGTGACCGCGATGTGCGGCTACGCCAGTTGGTCAAACAGTGCCTGGGCGCTCACGGCGCTCTGCGGCCGGGAGCTCCGACCCCTTCGTGATCGACGTCGCCGGCGCCCCACAGCGCGTGATCCCGATCATCGTCGGGAATCACGACCAGGTCGTGGTGACGCGGTGCGCGGACCTGTTGCTCGAGCCGGCGCAGGTCCGTCGAGCAGCGGTCGACGTCGTCCTGCAGACGCAGTACGTCGAGATGCGGACCGAGGCGATTCCTCAATGCCGCAAGGGATTTCTCCAGTGCTCCGAGTGCGGAACGGGTGCGGGCGAGTTCGTCGGAAATCGTCATCACAGCCTCCTGGCCCCGAGCTCTGGACAACCGCTGTCGCCTGGGATAAGACTACGACTACACCATACGGTATGCAATCTACATCAAGGCTGAACCAGCCCTTCCGAGGAGTTGACTGCAGATGGCGCAGACAGTGTCGGAGACCCAACCCGTCGCGGAAGTCAAGGAGCCGGAGACGATCTCCGGTGGTCACCTCGTCGCGAAGGCCTTGAAGGCCGAGGGCATCGACGTGATCTTCACGCTCTGTGGCGGTCACATCATCGACATCTACGACGGCTGCGTGGACGAGGGCATCGCGGTCGTCGACGTCCGGCACGAGCAGGTCGCGGCGCACGCGGCCGACGGGTACGCACGGGTCACCGGGAAGCCCGGCTGCGCGGTCGTCACCGCCGGCCCGGGCACGACGGACGCGGTGACCGGCGTCGCAAACGCGTTCCGCGCGGAGAGCCCGATGCTGCTGATCGGCGGCCAGGGCGCGCTGAACCAGCACAAGATGGGATCCCTGCAGGACCTGCCGCACGTCGACATGATGACGCCGATCACGAAGTTCGCCGCGACCGTGCCGCACACCGCGCGGGCCGCGGACATGGTCTCGATGGCGTTCCGCGAGTGCTACAACGGCGCTCCCGGCCCGTCGTTCCTGGAGATCCCACGCGACATCCTGGACAACTCGGTTCCGGTCGAGTCCGCGACGGTGCCCGAGGCCGGTCACTACCGCGCGTCGACGAAGAGCATCGGCGACCCAGCGAGCATCGAGGCACTGGCCGACCTGCTGGTCCGGGCCGAGAAGCCCGTCGTCCTGCTCGGCACCCAGGTCTGGACGTCGCGGGGCAGCGAGGCGGCCGTCGACTTCGTCCGCAAGCTCGACATCCCGGCGTTCATGAACGGTTCGGCCCGGGGCACGCTGCCGCCCGGCGACCCGCACCACTTCCACCTGTCCCGGCGGTACGGCTTCAACAACGCCGACCTGATCCTGATCGTGGGTACGCCGTTCGACTTCCGGATGGGGTACGGACGCCGGCTGCCGAAGAGCGCCACCGTCGTCCAGATCGACCTCGACTACCGCACCGTCGGCAAGAACCGTGACATCGACCTCGGCCTGGTCGGCGACCCGGGCGCGATCCTGGCGGCCGTCGCCCAGGCGGCGTCCGGCCGGATCCAGAAGGCCGATCGCAAGGCCTGGTTCGCGGAGCTCCGGGCCGAGGAGGACGCGGCGTACCAGAAGCGGCTGCCGCGGCAGCTGTCGGACGCGAACCCGATCCACCCGCTGCGGCTCGCGCACGAGATCAACGAGTTCCTCACCGAGGACTCGATCTACATCGGCGACGGCGGCGACATCGTCACGTTCTCCGGCGGCGTCGTGCAGCCGAAGTCGCCCGGTCACTGGATGGACCCCGGTCCGCTCGGCACCCTCGGCGTCGGCATCCCGTTCGTGCTCGCGGCGAAGTACGCCCGGCCGGACAAGGAGGTCGTCGCGCTGTTCGGTGACGGTGCGTTCTCGCTGACCGGCTGGGACTTCGAGACGCTGGTCCGCTACAAGCTGCCGTTCGTCGGCGTCGTCGGCAACAACTCCTCGATGAACCAGATCCGGTACGGCCAGGAGGCGAAGTACGGCAAGGACCGCGGCCGGGTCGGCAACACCCTCGGCGACGTGAAGTACGACGAGTTCGCCCGGATGCTCGGCGGGTACGGCGAGGAGGTCCGGGACCCGGCCGACATCGGGCCGGCGCTGCTCCGGGCGCGGGAGAGCGGGCTGCCGTCGCTGATCAACGTCTGGGTCGACCCGGACGCCTACGCCCCCGGAACCATGAACCAGACCATGTACAAGTAAAGGGGACCCGTCATGACCAAGGCCCTCGATGGCGTCCGCGTTCTCGACATGACCCACGTGCAGTCCGGACCGTCCTGCACCCAGATCCTCGCCTGGCTCGGCGCCGACGTGATCAAGCTGGAGGCGCCGACCGGCGACATCACCCGGCAGCAGCTGCGCGACCTGCCGGACGTCGACAGCCTCTACTTCACGATGCTCAACTGCAACAAGCGCAGCATCACGCTGAACATGAAGTCCGACCGCGGCAAGGAGATCTTCACCGACCTGGTCAAGAGCGTCGACGTGCTGGTGGAGAACTTCGCCCCCGGCGCGATCGACCGGATGGGCTTCACCTGGGAGCGCCTGCAGGAACTCAACCCGCGCCTGGTGTTCGCGTCGATCAAGGGCTTCGGCCCGGGCCGCTACGAGAACTTCAAGGCGTACGAAGTGGTCGCCCAGGCGATGGGCGGCGCGATGAGTACGACGGGATTCGAGGACGGCCCGCCCACCGCGACCGGTGCGCAGATCGGCGACTCGGGCACCGGCATCCACCTGGTCGCCGGCATCCTCGCCGCGCTGTACCAGCGGACCAACACCGGCAAGGGCCAGCGCGTCACCGTGGCGATGCAGGAGGCCGTGCTCAACCTGACGCGGGTCAAGCTGCGCGACCAGCAGCGGCTGGCGCACGGACCGCTGCGGGAGTACCCGAACGACCACTTCGGCGAGGCGGTGCCGCGGTCGGGCAACGCGTCCGGCGGCGGCCAGCCCGGCTGGGCGCTGAAGTGTGCGCCGGGCGGCCCCAACGACTACATCTACGTGATCGTCCAGCCGCCCGGGTGGGCCCCGATCGCGCAGCTGATCGGCAAGCCGGAGCTCGCCGAGGACCCGGACTGGGCGACGCCGGCGGCGCGGCTCGACAAGCTCGACAAGATGTTCGCGCTGATCGAGCAGTGGACCGAGCAGCACACCAAGTTCGAGGTGATGGACAAGCTCAACGCGCTGAACGTGCCGTGCGGGCCGATCATGTCCACCCGGGAGCTGATCGAGGACGAGACCCTGGCCGAGCTCGGCGCCGTGGTCGAGGTGAAGCACCCGCAGCGCGGCGCGTTCAAGACCGTCGGCTGCCCGATCAAGCTGTCCGACTCGCCGGTCGAGGTGCAGACCTCGCCGGGCCTCGGCGAGCACAACTCCGTCATCTACGGCTCGCTCGGTATCGACACCGCCGAGCTCTCCGAACTCAAAGCCGCCGGCGTCGTCTAGAGGGAGATCGTTGCAATGACCTATGACAAGGCAGCAGTCCGGACCATCCTCGACCAGGCTCTGGCGGACGGCCGCACCTCGCTGAGCGCGCCGGAGGCCAAACTGGTCGCCGACGCGTACGGCATCCCGACGCCGGGCGAGGGGCTGGCCACGACTGCCGAGGGCGCCGCCGGCCTCGCGGCCGAGATCGGGTTCCCGGTCGTCCTCAAGATCGTCTCGCCGGACATCCTGCACAAGACCGACGCCGGCGGCGTGGTGGTCGGCGTGGACAGCCCGGACGCGGCGCGGGACGCCTTCGACAAGATCCTCGCGAACGCCCGGGCCTACAAGGCGGACGCCGAGATCACCGGCGTCCAGGTGCAGAAGATGCTGGTCACCGGCGGTGACGTACAGGAGGTCATCGTCGGCGCGGTCACCGACCCGACGTTCGGCAAGGTGGTCGCGTTCGGGCTCGGCGGCGTACTCGTCGAGGTGCTGAAGGACGTCACCTTCCGGCTGGCGCCGCTGTCCGGCGACGAGGCCCGGGCGATGGTCGACGGGATCGGCGCGCACGAGATGCTCGAGGGCGTCCGCGGTGCCCGGGCGGTCGACAAGGACGCGGTCGGCGACCTGATCCGGCGGCTGTCGGACCTGGTCACGGACTTCCCGCAGTTCGCCGAGGTCGACCTGAACCCGGTGCTCGCCGGGCCCGACGGGGCGACCGCGGTGGACTTCCGGATCATCGTGGACGCCGAGGCCGGCAAGCCGGTCGAGCGGTACAGCTCCGCGGAGATCCTGGCCGCGATGACCAGGATCATGCGGCCGCGCGCGGTCGCCGTGATCGGGGCGTCCAACGAGACCGGCAAGATCGGCAACTCGGTGATGAAGAACCTGGTCAACGGCGGGTACGCCGGGGAGATCTACCCGATCAACCCGAAGGGCGGCGAGGTCCTCGGGCGGAAGGCGTACCCCAGCATCCTCGACGTACCGGGCGACGTGGACGTCGCGGTGTTCGCCGTACCGGCCAAGTTCGTCGGCGGGGCGCTCGAGCAGTGCGGCGAGAAGGGCGTCGCCGGCGCGATCCTGATCCCGTCCGGGTTCGCCGAGACCGGCGAGCAGGAGCTGCAGGACGAGGTCGTCGCGATCGCCCGCAAGCACAACGTCCGGATCCTCGGACCGAACATCTACGGCTACTACTACCTGCCGGAGAGCCTCTGCGCGACCTTCTGCACGCCGTACGACGTCCGCGGGAGCGTGGCGCTGTCGTCACAGAGCGGAGGCATCGGGATGGCGATCCTCGGCTTCAGCCGGTCCAGCCGGATGGGAGTTTCCGCGATCGTTGGGGTAGGCAACAAGGCCGACATCGACGAGGATGACCTCCTGACGTTCTTCGAGAGCGACGACAACACCAACCTGATCGCCATGCACCTTGAGGACCTGAAGGACGGCCGGGCGTTCGCCGAGACGGCGGCCCGGGTGTCGAAGAAGAAGCCGGTCGTCGTACTGAAGGCCGGCCGTACCTCCCTGGGTGCACGGGCGGCCAGTTCGCACACCGGCGCCCTGGCCGGCAACGACAAGGTGTACGACGACGTCCTGCGGCAGAGCGGGGTGGTCCGGGCGCCGGGGCTGAACGAGATGCTCCAGTACGCCCGCGGGATCCCGCTGCTGCCGACGCCGAAGGGCGAGAACGTCGTCATCATCACCGGCGCGGGCGGCTCCGGCGTGCTGCTGTCGGACGCCTGTGTGGACGCCGGGCTGACGCTGATGGACATCCCGGACGACCTGGACGCGGCCTTCCGGAAGTTCATCCCGCCGTTCGGCGCTGCCGGGAACCCGGTCGACATCACCGGAGGCGAACCGCCCTCGACGTACCGGAACACGATCGCGCTCGGGCTGTCCGACGAGCGGATCCACGCACTGATCCTGGGGTACTGGCACACGATCGTGACGCCGCCGATGGTGTTCGCGCGGCTGGTCGCCGAGGTGGTCGAGGAGTTCCGGGCCAAGGGCATCGACAAGCCCGTGGTCGCCTCGCTGTCCGGTGACGTCGAGGTCGAGGAAGCCAGCCAGTACCTGTTCGACCACGGGGTGGTCGCGTATCCGTACACCACCGAGACGCCGGTCCAGGTCCTCGGTGCGAAGTACCGCTGGGCCCGCAACGCCGGCCCGCTGGGCTGATTGGAGGAAGGAGAGCGCGGGGGACCGAACCGCTAGCTGGCGTCGAACTAAGGAGTCCGCCTTGGACGTCACGAGCAAGACCTCAGAAGTTCCTGAAGAGCCTGCCGCGGCCGGTGCGACCGCCGCGACCGAGAAGGTCTGGAAAGCGGGCAGGCTCGAACCGATGCCGATCCGGAAACTTCCGGACGCACCGCCGTCCCTGCACATCCTCGGTCCGACCGTGTTCCTGGTCGCGCTGGGGGTGGGGATGGGGGAGTCGTACATGTGGCCCCGGCTCGTCCTGGTGTTCGGGCCGGACATCCGCTGGTTGTTCATGGTCGGTGTCACGCTGCAGGCGTTCGTGCTGCTGGAGATGGCGCGGTACGCGATGGCCACCGGGGAGAGCATCTTCTTCGGCGCGGCCCGGATCTTCAAACCGCTGATGTGGTTCTTCTACGCGGCGGCGATCCTGATCTACATGTGGCCGGGCCATCTGTCCGCCGGCGCGGCCGCGTTCGAGGAGGTCTCCGGCATACCCTGGCAGGTCACCGCGTGCGTGGCTCTGGTGTTCGTCGGTGTGCTGTTCAGCATGCTGTCGGTGATCTACACCTTCCTCGAGAAGCTCCTCGGCCTGCTGATCGGCCTGCTGGTCGTCGGTACGTCGGTGATCGCGGCGATCGTCGGCAGCTGGGACGACCTCGGCCGCACGGTCTCCGGGATGTTCGCGTTCGGGTACTTCCCGGACGAGGCGATGACGTCGGCCTGGTTCCCGGTGGTGGTCGGGTCGATCGCGTTCGCGGGGCCGTCCGGGATGCAGCAGATGTGGTACACGCTGCAGCTGCGGGACAGCGGCGCCGGCATGGGCGCGCACATCCCGAAGATCCGTGGCCTGCGGGCCGCGGGCGAGGCCGAGTCGATGCCGTCGCGGGGGTTCATGTTCGACACCGAGGACCCGGCGGAGCTGGCGAAGTGGAAGGGCTGGCGCAAGTGGGTGACGTTCGACGCGCTGCTGCTCTTCTGGGGTATCACGATGCTGGTGACGATCTCGTTCACCGTGCTGGCGATGTCGGCGGCCCGGGAGAACCCGAACGTCGCGTCGCTGATCGAGGGCGGTGACCGGGAGGCGGCGCTGAAGGCGATGTCGGACGCGTTCGCGTCGGCCGGCTCGCCGATCCTCGGGTCGCTGTTCTTCGGCTTCATCGCGCTGATCGGGCTGAACGCGACCCTCGGCCTGTTCGACTCGTTCTCCCGCGGCCAGGCGGACATGACGTACTACTTCGTGCCGGGCGCCAAACGGTTCTCGATGTCGAGGCTGTACGCCGGGTTCCTGTGGGGCGTGATCCTGTTCGGCATCCTGATCCTGCTGTTCGGACCGGCCGACGGCCCGGCGGGGATCCTGGACACGCTCGCGTTCCTGTCCACGTTCGCGATGGGTGCGTACTGCATCGTGTTGCTGCTGGCGAACAACATGCTACTGCCGAAGAAGATCCGGCCCGGCCCGGTGCGGAACGTGATCATCGGGTTCGGCGCGGTGTTCTACCTCGGACTGCTGTTCTACTGCCTGTTCCGCTTCGGCGTGGCTGTGGGCTGACCATGACCGTCGACCTGAAGCAGTTGGCGCAGTTCTGTCTCCCGGCCGCGTCGGTGGGCGCGGCCGCGGGACTCGTCGCCGCGTGCCTGGCCGCGTTCGTCGGCCAGCCCGTCGGCTGGGCGGCGGTCACCGGGCTGCTCGGTCTCGGCGTGCCGCTGGTCGTGTTCGGATCCGGGTACGCCGTACTGGTGGCGCTGGGCAAGGTCCCCGCCGGGGTGTTCGCGCCGGCGGCGGTCTACTGGGTGGTCGCCTTCCCGCTGGCGCTGCTGGCGCACGCGGTCGTGATGGAGTGGGTGGTCGCGGGGACGCCGGGGTTGCCGGCCGAACCGTGGAAGTTCCTCGCCTTCCGTGCGCTGGTGAGCATGGGATTCGCGATCGGCTTCCTGTGGATGCACGAGCAGATCGGGCGGTTCTGGTGGCCGCGCATCCTCGACCGCAACGAGTACGCCAAGCGGACGGTCGCGCAGTACGTGCACCTCGCCGCCGCGCTCGAGGCCCGCAAGGCCGCGACGGGCCGCGGCCGGAAGAAGCGGCTCGCTTGAAAGCCCGCCCCACCTGAAAGCCCGCCCCGTCGTCGCGCGCACCCTCCAGCTCAGGGGGCATCCCCTGAGCTGGAGGGTTGCCCATTGATAATTTGAGGGGGCAACCCTCCACTTGAAGGGGCAGGCAGGTCGGGGTGGATCAGCGCCGGCGGCGGGGGCGGGCAGCCGGGGCGGCGGGGGCTTCCGGCTCGGTGCTCGCCTGGAGGTCGTGGTACGCCTTGCGGGTGTGCTCGGTGTGCTCGCGCATGATCTGCGCGGCCTTGTCCTCGTCGCCCTCGCTGATCGCCTTGACCAGGCGGCTGTGCTCCCGCCAGGACGCGGCGCCGCGGACCGGGGCGACGGGCGTGTAGTACCAGCGGACGCGGCGGTCGACCTGGGCGGCGAAGTCGACGAGGAACCGGTTGCCGGACATCTGGGTGATCAGGCTGTGCAGTTCGGCGTTCGTCCGGACCGTGCCGTCGATGTCGCCGGCCTCCTGGTACGTCGTGCCGACCTTGCAGAGCTCCCGGAGCTTCGCGACGTCGTCCTTCGACGCGTGCCGGGCCGCGAGCCGCGCGGACTCCGACTCCAGCGCGGCGCGGGCCGCGAGCAACTGGTCGACCTCGTCCTCGGCCGGGACGTGCACCATCGCGCCGAACCCGGGCCGCAGGTCGACCCAGCCCTCGTTGTTCAGCCGCTGCAGGGCCTCGCGCACCGGCTGCCGCGAGACGCCGAGGATCCCGGCGAGCTCGACCTCGACCAGGTGCCGGCCGCGCTCGAGCGTGCCGTCGATGATCATCTCGGTGAGGGCCTCGTACACCGATTCACGCAACGGCTGCGGCCGCTTGACGTGCCGCGCGCCCGCCGGCTCCGCACCCGCCCCTGGCCCCGCACTGATCGTCGTCATGAGGTCCCTTCCTACGGTCATGGCACTTGGTAGACAGTCTACCAAGTGCCATGACTCTGCTTGATTGCCGCGCCTCCGGCGCGGCGGGTCCTGGGACTGTGACTCCCGTTCTTCCCTCGTCGCTCCGGTCGCTTCGCTCCGGTCGCTTCGCTCCCTCCGCTCCTCAGTCCAGAACGGGAGGCCCCAGGACCGGGCTCCCTGCGCTCCTCAGTCCAGAACGGGAGGCCCCAGGAGCGGACATGGCGAGTGCAGGGTCAGGCGGCCGACTCGTCGGCGTTGCGGCGGTCGTCGTCGTGGGCGGGGCGGGCCTCGCCGGCGGTGAGCTTCGCGAGCTCCGCGTCCAGGTCGACGGGGCCGGTCAGTTCCTGCAGCTCCGGGGCATCCGGGAACTGCGGCCGCGCCGCCAGAGCACCGAACCTACGGGTGAAAATCATCTCTTGCCCTCTCCGCTCCGATCAGGAGCCTGCTTGAATTCTGCCTTCTGTATACATTCAACCAGGCGAACTGACCGGTTATGCCCACGTCTCACGTGATCCCCGTTACGTACGACGTGATCCCGCTAACACCACCCATCCCATCCCACCCACCCCGCCGTACGTCCGCGCCCTACACGCCCGTCGAGTCGTGAGGATTGGTTGGTCTGGGGGAGCCGATTTTCACGACTCGGGGTGGTGGGTGGGAGCCAATCGCCACGACTCGGCGTGGGGGCCCGGGGGCGGCGGGCGTCAGGGGGCTGTGGCGAGATAGCCGGAGCCCATCAGATGCACGTCGAGGAGGTCGTCGAGGGCCTTCTGGACGCCGGCCTGCCGCGCGACGTCGAGCACCGCCCGCGCGAGCACGGCCTCGGGGCTCCGCGCGGCGATCACCAGCCCGACCCGCGGCCCGTGCGCCGGTCGCTTCAGCGGTACGACGCGCATCCCGTCCGGTACGCCGAACATGTGCAGCCAGGCGTGCGAGATCACCGTCGACCAGTGGTCGCCGTGCAGGTGGCTGTACAGGCCCGACACCGTGTCGCTCTCGATCGACGGGGTCGCGACGACACCGTCCTCGGTGAAATAGCCGTTCATGATCCGGCGGTTGCGCATGTCGGGGGAGAGCAGGCAGAGCGGCAGCTCGGCGACCTGCGCCCAGGTGGCGACCGGCAGGTCGGCGAGCTCGGTGTGCTTCGGCGTGAGCAGCAGGTACCGCTCCTCGTACAACGGTGTCTTGCGGACCTGGCCGAGCGTGTCGTCGTCCAGGTACGTCATCGCGACGTCGAGGTCGAACTCGGCCAGCTTCTGCGTGATGTCGCGCGAGGACAGCGACTCCAGGGTGACGCGGGCGTTCGGGTGCCGTTCGCAGAACGGCGTGGTGATCAGCGAGACCACGGGCATCGCGGTCGGGATCGCGCCGAGCCGGAGGGTGCCGGTCAGGCCGCCGCGCATCATCGACAGCTCGTGCCGGAGCGCGTCCTGCTCGGCGAGGATCCGCTGCGCCCACACCAGGACCCGCTCACCCTCGGGCGTCAGGCCTTCGAACCGCCGCCCGCGGCGCACGATCGGTACGTCGAGCTCCTGCTCGAGCTTGCGGATCGCGGCGGACAGTGACGGCTGCGAGACGTAACAGGCGTCCGCGGCCCGGGCGAAGTGCTTCTCGCGGGCGAGGGCGACGAGGTACTCCAGCTGACGGAGCAGCATCAGCGGACCCAGGATGGTGTGCAGTCGCCTGTATACATAATCCAAGTGTAGTGAGGCCAGGAGCATCGGGGAAGATGTGAACTGCGTCACACAGTGTCTGGTGGCGCGCGACCCGTTCGACGGTCTGGCAGAGGGAACCTCTGGCAGAAGGAGCAGGTGTGATGGACAAGGTGGTTTCGAAGGACGGCACCGAGGTCGCGTACGACGTGACGGGCAGCGGCCCCGGCCTGGTACTGGTCGCCGGCGCGTTCACGGGTCGCGCGTACTTCGCCGAGTACGCCGAGGCGCTGGCGTCGTCGTTCACGGTGGTGGCGTACGACCGGCGCGGACGTGGTGACTCCGGCGACACCGCGCCGTACGCCGTGGAGCGTGAGTGGGAGGACCTGGACGCGGTGCGGTCGGCTACCGACGCACGGTTCGCGTGTGCGTTCTCGTCCGGGGTGATGGTGCTGCTGCAGGCAGGCCTGCCGTTCGAGAAGCAGGCGATCGTCGAGCCGCCGTTCCGCGTCGAGGGCGCGCCGCCGGCGCCGGAGCGGTACCTGGAGCGGCTGCGGGAGTACGTCGCCGCGGGGAACCCAGGTGGTGCGGCGGAGCTGTTCATGGTCGAGGCGGTGGGTCAGCCACGTGAGGTGGTCGAGCAGATTCGCCAGACGCCGATGTGGGCGGGCCTGGAGGCCATGGCGCCGACCCTGGTGTACGACGCGCTGCAGATGCGGGACAGCGCCGTACCGGTGGAGCTGCTCGCGTCGACCGCCGTACCGACGCTGGGGCTCTACAGCAACGCCAGCCCCGAGTGGATGCAGCGGTCCGTGCAGGAGGCGGTGGCCGCGTTGCCGCAGGGCAGTGTGGAAGGGCATGACGGAACGTTCCACACGCTCCCTCCGGAGACGCTGGCGCGGGTGCTGACGGGCTACTTCATCGGTGCGTAAGCAGCCCGGCGGTCCAGGAGGCGCTTGAGGCGAGGTGCCAGCGGCCGCTCGACGCCGTAGTGCAGGGCGGCCGCGACGGCGGTCATCAGCAGCATCGTCGCGGCGACCAGGAGGACGTGGTTCACCTGGTCGCCGAGGCGCTCGAAGATGATGAAGCCGATGTGCGCGTGCACCAGGTAGAGCGGGTAGGTGAGCGCTCCGAGGACGGCGAACCACGGCCGGCCGAGGCGTTGGGTGACACCCAGTGCCACGGCCAGCATGATCGCGAAGATCGCCACGACGACCGCGATCACCACAGGGCGGTGGAGTTCGGTGTGGTACCTGATCCCGACCCGGTCGGCGAACCCGACGGCCCGGTAGATCGCATTGCCGAGCGCGACCCCGACAAGAGCCAGGGTCTGCGGCGTCGCGCCGTACCGATGGATCAGGCACAGCGCCATGCCCGCGACGAAGTAGTGCGAGAACTGCGTGTTCAGCACCAGGTCCGTGGCGTGCGGCAACAGTCCGGCCTGGAACGCGAAGGTCGCGGCCAGCCAGGCCCAGCAGAAGATCGTCACGCGGTGCGCGGTGATGCCGATCCAGGTGAGGACCAGGATCAGCGCGTAGAACCGCAGCTCGGCCCACAGCGTCCAGTAGACGACGTCGATGTTCTCGATGTCCGGCAGCGAGTTGAGCATGGTGAGATTCGCCAGGTACTGCGGGAACGAGACCGGGAACCGCCCTTCGCCGAAGCCGACGGAGACCAGCGTGGTGAGCGTGACCGCGACCCAGTACGCCGGGTACAGGCGGACGGCCGGTGAGCTGACGAACGAGCGCGGGCTTCGGTCCCAGGCGCTGAGCAGGACGACGAACCCGCTGATCGTGAAGAACAGGTCGACACCGAGGTACCCGTACCGGGCGACCATGTCCGCCTGCGGGAAGTGCAGGCCGCCCAGTCCACCGGCGTACGCGGAGAACAGGTAGTGGTACGCCATCACCGAAACTGCCGCGAAGATCCGCAGCAGATCCACCTCGTGGAGCCTGCCCCGCGTGGGTTCCACAACCGTCCTCTCGTCCGCGATCGCCCACCAGTCTGCGAGCTCGGGGCGCGGCGATCGTCAGCCCGCAGCAGGATCCGGGCGTGCGACCTCCGGATGACGCGCGGACTCCGGGTGGGCGGCGAGCAGACGGTTGTAGGCGGCAAGGACTTCGCGAGGGACGTCGACATGGTCGATGAAGTCGCGCCCCTGGGGACCGTAGACGTCCGGGGACAGCCGATGGATCTCGCCGAGGAGCAGCGACCGGAAACGCTCGCGGCTCCAGATCTCGGGTGCGCCCGGGCCGGCACTGACGTGGTCGGGGCCGATCCACGGAACGACCGGGGCGTGGCTGATCAGCGTGGTGCCCGGCAGCTCGGCGAAGGATCGCTCGAAGCAGGCATGCGTACGTCGCTGCATCGTGGGGTCCTGGATCAGCAGCAGCGTCAGCGGCTGCCGCACGAGCTTGCGGGTGAACGCCGCGTTCTCACCGCAGTTGGTGGACTGGTCCTCGACGACGATCTGGTCAGCGGGAACTCCGCGCCGGAGCAAGAGCTCGCGGAAGACCTGGGCCTCGGGCCGGCCGGTGGCCAGGTCGAGGCCGCGGCGCCGGACCGCGTCGTCGAGGTACTGCGTCGAGTGCCCGATCCCGCCGCTGACCAGGATCGGGACGCCGTACGTGCGGTGCGCGTCGGCGGCCACCTCGACCGACTCGAGCACCGCGGAGCCCATCAGTACGATCAGGTCGACCGGGCGGTCGATCGGATCCTGTCGGGCGAGGTACCTCGCGATCGTTGTCTCGTCCGCGGGCGGCATCACGTGGGGAGCCGCATCGGCATCAGGATGTAGGCGGAGTCCGCGGTCGGTGCGTCGTCGGGGGAGCGGAGGCCCGTCAGGTTCGTCGGCTTCGTCGGTTGGGTGAAGGCGAAGTGGGCGATCGGCGTGCCGAGTGAAGCCAGGCCGTCGAGGAGGTAGCCGGCGTTGAAGCCGGTCGTCACCGGGTCGCCGGTCAGTGTGACCTCGACGGACTCCGAGGCCTGGGCCTCCTCGCCGTTGCCCGCGTCGAGCGTCGCCGTACCGTCCTCGAAGGTGAGCCGCACCGGCGCCGACCGCTCGGCCACCAGCGCGACCCGCTTCACCGCCTCGACGAGCGCCGCGGTGTCCACGGTGACCGTGGACGTGATCGCGCTCTCCGCCGGGATCAGACCGCGCACCTTCGGGAACTCGCCGTCGATCAGCCGGCTCGTCGCATGCCGCCCGCCGCCCTCGAACCCGATCAACCCGTCCCCTGTGCGGGTAGCACCGAGCGCCAGCGTCAACTCGTGGCCGGACATCGCCTTGGCGACGTCCGCGAGCAGCTTGGCGGGAACCAGCGCGTTCGTCTCGATCGCCGGGTCGGCCGGCTGCCACGGGAACGACCGGACGGCCAGCCGGTACCGGTCGGTGGCCAGCAGCGAGATCGTCGACCCGCGGATCTCCACCCGGATCCCGGTGAAGACCGGCAACGTGTCGTCGCGGCCCGCGGCGCTCACCACCTGCGCGACGGACCGGGCGAACGCGGCGCCGTCGACAACCCCGCTCACCGCCGGGATCTCCGGCAGCGGCGGATACTCGTCGATCGGCAGCGTGTGCAGGACGAAGCGCGCGGCGCCGCTGCTCACCTGGACCCGGGTCGCCTCACCGCTCAGCTCCACCGAGTCCCGCGGCATGCTGCGGCAGATGTCGGACAGCAGCCGGCCCGACACCAGCACCCGCCCCTCATCGGCCACCTCCGCCGGCACACTCACCTGCGCCGAGCTCTCGTAGTCGAACCCGGACAGCGTCACCTGCCCGTCCGCCGCCTCGACCACCATCCCGGCCAGGATCGGCACACTCGGCCGGCTGGGCAGCCCGCGCGCCACCCATCCCACCGCTTCGGCCAGCACCTCACGCCCAACCCGAACCTTCACGCCGCACTCCTCACCGTCTCGGAGTACGACCCAATCACCCGCCACCGACAATTCAGTAACGGAACACCTGCGTGACGGATCCGTTGCAGTTGGCGAGCGTCACCTGCTCGGCGTTCGTCCTCCCAGGAGCCGTGAAGCAGAGCTTGGTCTTCGTCGCGGACCTGATCCGGCCGTCGCTGCCGATCGTCCACTTCTGCGCCGGATCGGTGCTGCTGCAGACGTCGGTCCTGATCGGCGCACCGACCTTGAGATTGCCTCCCGGTACGTCGGCGCAGACTCCGAGCGCGCGCAGCGTCCCGTCGCCCGGCCGCGTCCAGCGCTGCGCCTGGGTGCCGTTGCAGTCCCACAGCTGGATCTTGGTTCCGGGAACGGTCGAGCTGTGGTCGATGTCCAGGCACCGGTCGCCGGGACCGCTGATGGTCAGCCGGACCGGGGCCGGTGCCGGCGGCGCCGTCGCGGTCAGCTGCACCATGCGCGCCACCGACGGCACACCGTTGCTGTCGACAACGAACAGCATGTAGTACCCGGGCGGGGCCTGGTTCACGTCGGCCGGGGAGCTCACGGTGAGCGTCGTACCGCTCGCGCTGAAGTTCAGCGGCACGTAGCGCTGCCCCTGGTCGTCGCCGTGCGTCGGAGCACCCAGCCCGACCAGTCCCACCTTGGCGATCGACGCGGCCTGCGGCGTGGTCACCGGGAAGGTGCTCGCGTACGGCGCACTCGCCGGGGCGGTCGTGATCGTGGGGCGGGCCGCCGGCTGGCCGTCGGCGCCGTACAGGTACGGCGGGCTGAAGTACTCGATGTTCTTCTCGAGGTAGCCGACGCGCTGGCACTCGCCGCAGATCCCGCCGCCGCCGGTCATCACGCGGCCGTCGGGCAGCAGGAGAGAGGTCGAGTGGTACTGCCGGACCCGGTTCGCGGCCCCCAGCGTCCGCCAGGTGCCCGTCTCGGTGTCGTAGAGCTCCGCGTCGTACACCGGGCTGTTCAGGTTCACGCCGCCGTCGCTGATCACGTCGCTCATGCCGCCGGTCGCCAGTGCGTCGCCGTCCGCGAGCACGGTCAGGTTGTGCTGCCGCCGTCCGACCGCCATCGAGCCGGTGGGCTGCGTGAGCGTCGGACCGTTCGAGTTCACGATCACCGCGCTGCGGCTCGGCACGGAGACCTTGCCTTCCTCGCTGACGTTGCCGCCGCCGGCCACGAGCGTCCGGCCGACCCCGATCGTCGCGAAGCTCGCGTAGTCGCGGTAGATGAGGTCCCGGACGGAGGTGCCGGCCTGCGCGCCCGCGGCGCTCGTCCGGAGCGTGCGTACGACGGGATCGGGACCGAGGAGGTCGACGTTGCCGTCCGGGCGGGACGTGAGCATCGGGTACAGCCGGCTCGACGGTGTGGTGAATCCGGTCAGCAGGCGGATCCACTGGTTCGTCTGGTGGACCTCCGCGTTCTCGGGGCCGCCGCCCAGGATCAGGGCCTCCTGGTTCGGCAGGGCGGTCACCGACGGGTACCAGCGCTCGGCGGCCATGTCAGGCCCGCGCCGCCAGGTCTCGGTCCGCCAGTCGAACAGGTGCGTCTTGCGGTGCCCGTTCAACGACGAGTCACGGTTGCCGCCGGCAACGAGCACCGTACCGTCGGAGAGCTGGGCATAGCCCGCGCAGAAGATGTTGTAGCCCTGGACATCGACCCGCTTGCTCGTGTTCGTGACCGGGTCCCAGACCGCTGCGCGGGTGAACGACTGGTCGCTGTACGTCTCGGCCGGGCCGTCGCCGACTGAGTCCCACATCAGGACCTTGCCGTTCGGCAGCATGGCGGTGAAGACCGGGACGAGCGGCGCCTCGACCACACCGCTCCAGGCGCCCGCCACGGCCGGATCGGCTGCGGCTGCCCGGGCGTCGGCGACCGCCTGCTCCTGCGGCGAACGGCGGCCCGGGCGCTTGCCGGTCTGCCGTTGCACCTCGTCGGCCTTCGCCTTCGCGGCACGCTCGATCTCGCGGATCGGTACGCCGACCAGGTCCTCGGCCGCGTGCTCCGCGCTGTCGTGGTCGTGCGGAGTCGGGTGCGCGTGCGGTTCCGCCGTACCGGCGGCCGGTGGCTCGCCGTGCGCGCTCACCGGGACGGAGACGCCCAGTACGACGACCAATGGAACGGCGACGGCCACAGCCGTCCGGGCGCGCGTGAAGAGTGAGCGCATGACAGGTTCCCCCCTGTGCTGCAGGCGATCATTGGCGGACGATCGCTGGAGTCAGCGTCCGCAGATTTCGGGGCGCCGTCAATCGTTCGCACGATCACGGTCCGCGATCGCTACCCACCGGGATCTCTCGATCACGGCGGATGATCGTGGGTCGCTGTCACGCACTGCGATGGCCCTGACGTCTTTTCACGACCGCGCAAGCGTCGTACCTTGCCAGGAAGCCGTTCAGAGGGGGACGGGGAACGTCGCCGGGCTGTGGCGATACGGTCCGGCGGCACAATTCGTAAGGGGGGCCTGCGATGGGCCGCAATCGTGGGGTGTTAGCTGTCGTCGGTGCCCTGTCCGCCGTGGCCCTGGGTGGGGCGCTCGGCATGGGCATGATGGTCCAGGCCGGCGCGGCCTCGAACACGACGAGTACGACGACCACAACATCCACCTACTCGCCGCCGACGACCACGACGACGACCACCACCACAACACCGCCGACGACCACGCCGCCGACGACCACGCCACCCGGGGGCGAGTTCTGCACACCGGGGTTCTGGAAGAACAACCCGCTCGCGGTGGCCGAGACCGGCGTCAACATGGCGCAGTCCTACAACGCGCTGTTCGACCCCGACGTCGACGGCACGAAGAAGGGCGGCGTCGCGAACCCGACGCTCCAGCAGGTCCTGGACAGCCCGCAGTTCTACGGCGGTGAGGCGGCCAACAACGTCGCCGCGCTGCTCAGTGCCGCGCATCCGGACGTCGACTTCACCGGCGAGCGCAGCGAGGACACCTGCCCGCTGTCGGCCGACGCCAGTCGCTGAACCATTGCGGGCCGGCCGCGCTGGTTGCTACGGCCGGCCCGCTCGGGTCAGTAGACGGTCACGCCGTACGCGGAGGCGGCTTCGGTGACGGGCTGGAAGAACGTCGTACCGCCGCTCCGGCAGTCGCCGCTGCCGCCGGACGTCAGGCCCAGCGCCTTGGTGCCGTCGTACAGCGGGCCGCCGGAATCGCCGGGCTCGGCGCACACGGTGGTCTGGATCAGGCCGCCGACCTTGCCGCCGCCGGAGTACCGCACGGTGACGTTGAGCGCGGTGACCTTGCCGCTGTGCGTGCCGGTCGTCGAGCCCTTGCGGGTCACCGACTCACCCACGTAGGCGTTCGCGGCGGTGAAGCCGCCGGGGTGGGCCAGCGAGGTGTTGGTGTACTGCACGAGCGCGTAGTCGTTCCCGGGGAAGCTGTAGCCGGCCGTCGGGCCGATCAGCGTGCTGTGGCTGGAGTTGGTGTACCAGGTCTTGGCGACCTTGCCGCAGTGACCTGCGGTCAGGAAGTAGTAGTTGCCGCCCTTCTGCACGTTGAACCCGAGCGAACAGCGGTACTGGCCGCCGTAGATGGCGTCGCCGGCGGACAGCAGCGGCCGGAACACACCGTTCGTGCGCTTGACCTCCACACCGTCTCGCTGCAGCGAAGCGAGCTGCTTGGCCGAGACGGTGCTGTCGGCCGTCACCACGACCTTGCCCGCCGCTGCATCGGTGTACCAGGCGACACCGCGTACTCCGGACTGCTCCACAGCAGCCTGTGCCGCGGACAGCAGGGCCGCCGGCGACGGGGCCTTGGCTTCCGCCGGTACGGCGGTCAGGGAGGCGGCGACCGCACCGACGACGGCCAGGAGCTGGGCGGTACGGCGCATGCGTGACGTACGTTCGATCCTCACTTGATTCCTCCTGCGGCATCACGGGACCGGGTGGGCGGGGTCCCTCGAACGCGTCGGCCGGCAGGGGGCGTAGCCGTCAGGTCACCGGCAGACACCAAGCAATGTTCCCGCTTGGCGTCAGAAGCAACCAGCCTTCGTGGCAGCGTCACCGAACGCGACGTGCTCCACCCGGTTGGCCTGGGACCGCGTCAGGACGACGGCCGACAGTGCACCCGGTACTACGAGACCCGGGTCGCTCGTCGCCCGCGCCACCACGTCCGGCCAGCGCCGGCAGTGCGTCTCCATGCTGCTCGACCGGACGACGCGGCCGCGGGCCCACTGTCCGGAGCGGGCCACGTCACCCGGTACGTCGAGCAGGATCAGGTGCAACGGCAGGCCTGCCCGGCGGGCGCGCCACCCGATCAGGCGGCGCGCCCACGGACGGGTGGCGCAGTCGTGGATCACCATCGGCCCCTGGCCGCGGCGCATCGAGCTGAGCAGCGTCACGTAGTACACGAGGTGCACCAGCGGACGCCACAGGGCGTAGGGGAGTACGCCGAGGACAGGCATCCAGCGGTCGCGGATGTGCGCGGAGTCGAACACGCGGACCGCGTCGGTGCCGCCGAACACCCGGCGCAGGAAGGTGGTCTTCCCGGCGCCGGGTATCCCGGCCAGCACGACGACAGCGTCCGCGGCGTACCGCAGCTCGCGTACTCCTTCGATGGTCCCTGTGTGCACGGTGTCCGTCCTTCCCACAACTACTAGTAAGACGAACGGCGACTACGAATCGACCCGTGAGCGCACTGAGAAGACCCTAGGAAGTCCCTGAGAGTGCGCGGCGCTGGTGCATGCGACCGTCCTCGTCGAGCTCCACGACGGTGTCGACGCCGAGCCGCTCCAGGAACGCGAAGTCGTGGCTGACGACGAGGACCGCGCCACGGTACGCGTCCAGTGCCTCTGCGAGCTGCTCGACGCTGGCGATGTCCAGGTTGTTGGTGGGCTCGTCTAGTACCAGCAGCTGTGCAGGAGGCTCTGCGAGAAGCAGACGAGCCAGCGAGACCCGGAACCGTTCGCCACCGGACAGCGTGTGCACAGGACGGTCAGGGCTGTCACCGCGTAGCAGCAGTCGGGCCAGCTGGTTGCGGATGGTCCCTGCCGGGGTGCCAGGAGCGACCTCTTGCACGTTGGCCATCGCACTGGCGTTGTCGTCGAGTCCGTCGAGCCGCTGGGGGAGGTAGCTGACTAGTTCGGTCAGCAGCCGCCCGTGGGGCCTGCCGGGTGTCGGCTCGGTGCCACGGATGAGGTGGTCGATAAACGTCGACTTGCCGCTTCCATTCGCTCCGACGAGTGCTACGCGTTCTGGTCCTTGCAGCACGATGGTGCGGTCCTCGTCGTACAGCTCGGCGATGCGGCGGCCGCGGGGCACATCCGGGTCCGGCAGCACGAGGTGGATGTGCTCCTCCTGCCGCACCCGGGAGTCTGCCGCGTCGACCGCTGCCTGAGCGGCCTGCACCTTGTCGTCCAGGGTGGAGCGCAGGGCGCCGGCGGACGCCTGTGCCTTGCTGGCGCGGTTGCCGGCGAGAATCTTCGGGATGCCGCCGTGCTGCTGGGTCTTCTTCGCAGTGCGCTCCCGACGGGCCAGCTTCGTCTCGGCCTCGATGCGCTGCCGTTTCTCGACCTTCAGCGCCTGCTGGGCGGAGCGGGCGGCCTGGAGCGCGGCTGCCTGCTCCTGTTCCCGGTGCTCCTTCCAGGCGCTGTACGGACCGCCGTACGTCTCGAGCGTCCCGCCGTACAACTCGGTCGTGTTGTCCATGTGCTCGAGCAGTTCGAGGTCGTGGCTGACCACGACGAGCGTTCCGGGCCACTGGTCGACGAACTCGGCCAGCTTCGCGCGGGTCGGCCGGTCGAGGTTGTTGGTCGGCTCGTCGAGCAGCGTGATCGGTGTACGGCGGACGCGCAGCCCGGTGATCGCGATCAGCATCGCCTCGCCCCCGGACACCTCCGCGACGCTGCGGTCGAGGTCGCCGGCCGAGAACCCGAGCTGGTCCAGGGCCTCGCCGGCGCGGGCCTCGATGTCCCAGTCGTCGCCGATCGTGTCGAAGTGCCGTTCGTCGGCGTCACCGGACTCGATCGCCCGGATCGCGCCGACGATGGCGTCGATGCCCAGCAGTTCGGCGATCGTCGCGTCCTGGCGCAACGTCAGGGTCTGCGGCAGGTAGCCGACCTCGCCGGTGGTGTCGATGTGACCGGACGTCGGCCGCAGGACGCCGGCGATCAGCCGGAGCAGCGTGGACTTGCCGGCGCCGTTGCGACCGATCAGGCCGGTACGCCCGGCGCTGATCGTCCCGTTGACCCCGGCCAGCGCGACGGCGCCGTCCGGCCATTCGAAGGTGAGTTCGCGCAGGGTGATTGCGGACTTGGAAGACATGGGTGTGGCTGCTTTCTTCCCCGGCGGTCGCCGAGGGGGATCGAGGGCGCGCGTGCACACGCACGGACCCGGAAGGAGGATCGGCGCGAGGCGAACGTGCCGGCGCGGCTCGGCGACCTTGGCACCGCCGGCGAACGGCGGGTGTCGACGCCCTCGAACGGGCGGACAGGAGCGGTCACGCAGAAGCCACCGGCAGTCCGGTGGCTAGATTCTGTCGACCTCGATCTCCACGGCACCAGATTACCATGTGAGCGCAATCACAAACCCCGGGAGTCGCGTGGCGCGCCCGGCAGGATTCGAACCTGCGACCAACGGATTAGAAGTCCGACGCTCTATCCAGCTGAGCTACGGGCGCGTGGCACGGAAGAGTGTCTCAGATCGGCGGGCGGTTCCGCCTCCGGGTTCCCGATCACCGGATTCGCGGCGTGCCGAAGTACAGGGTTGTCGTTCCATCCCGGTAACGCTGAGTGGGTGGTCCTGCCGCTGGATCTGCACCCCAACTAGGCTGCGGTGCATGAGTCACCCCTCACCAGGCCCGTCCGGCACGCCGCAACCCGCGGCGGGGTCGGCGTACTCGCCCGGCGGACCGTACCCGCAGCCCAACGTGCTCGGGAACCACCCCGTCCCCGGCCAGCGCCGGAACCAGGGCGTGCTGATCGGCATCGTGATCGCGGTCGTCTTCGCGATCGCGGGTCTGGTGATCTTCGGCATCGTGGCCAGGTCGACCGGCGCGGGCGGTTTCACCTGGGGCCTGGTGTTCGCGTTCGTCCCGGTGATCCCGGTGATCTCGCTGTACCTGTGGCTGGACCGGTACGAGCCCGAGCCGACGAAGTACATCGTGATCGCGCTCTGCTGGGGCGCGTTCATCGCCACGCTGGTCGCGATCTTCATCAACACCGAGGTGTCGCACTGGCTGGCCGAGACCGGCGTCGGCGGCGACCGGTCCGCGGTGTTCGTCGCGCCGCCGGTGGAGGAATTCGCCAAGGGCTCGGTGATCCTGCTGCTCGCGCTCGTCCGGCGCAAGGAGTTCGACGGCATCATCGACGGCCTGGTGTACGCCGGGATGGTGGGCGTCGGCTTCGCCTTCACCGAGAACATCCTGTACTACGGCCGCGTCTTCAACACGCTCTCCGAGGAGGCCGGCAGCGACGCGGGCCTGCGGGGCGCGTTCGCGCTGTTCATCATCCGCGGCGTGATCTCGCCGTTCGCGCATCCGCTCTTCACGTCGTTCATCGCGATCGGGATCGGGGTCGCGATACGCCATCGCAGTACCGTGGTCCGCTACCTCGCGCCCGTCGTCGGCTATTTGGCCGCCGTACTGGCGCACGCCGCGTGGAACGCGTCCGCGAGCTGGGCCGGCGGCGGGGGCTTCATTCTCGCGTACCTGTGCCTGATGGTTCCGCTGTTCGTCTGCCTGGTGGTGTTCGCGCTGGTGATGCGGTCGCGGGAGGGGCAGATGATCGCGTCCCGGCTCTACGACTACGTGCGGTTCGGGTGGCTGGTGCCGCAGGACGTACCGCTGATCGCGACGCTGCGCGGGCGCAAGGCCCTCCGGCAGAACGCGCGCCGGTACGGCGCCCAGGCGGAGGCGGCCGCGAAGGCGTTCCAGCACAACGCGACCGAGTTGGCGTACCTGCGCGACAAGATCGTCCGGCAGGTGATCGGACCGGAGGCACTGGACACCGAGAAACGCCTGCTGGACGAACTCCGCGACCGCCGTCCGAGCGTCCCCTTCCCACCCATGCCCGCCTTCGCCCAGGCCGCCCCGTACGCCGGCGCGCCAATAGGTCCTGGTGCACCGATGGGACCTGGGGCACCGATGGCTCCGGTGGGACCGGGGGCGCCGATGGGACCTGGTGTGTCCATGGGCCCAGGGGGACCTGTGGGAGGGCCGGGCGCAGCAGGCGCGCCGTACGGCCCCGGTTCACCCGGCCTTAGCAGGCCTGTACCGCCTGGAGCGCCTGTAGGCCCCGGAGTACCCCTGGGAGCCGCCGGCCAGGACCAGCCGGGCCGATCAGGCGAGACGCCGTACCCGAGGCCGCAGGACGGTTATCCGCCCGCCCAATCCGGGTATCCGTCCGGGCAACCCGGTCAGCCCGACGGCCAGTCCGGATACCCGGCGGGACCCCCTGGTCAGCAAGGACCGCCGGGAGGATACGGTCCGTATCCACCACAGCAGTGACTGCCACCCGTCCACGCCGCCAAACGGGGATGACGATGACTTTGCTTCTGCGCTGTCCGACCGGGCACTCTGTGCTCGTGGGCGGACGCTGTGGCTGACATCAGGTCAGCAGCCGGCGAAGGCCCGGAACCGCAGGTTCCGGGCCAGGATCAGCCTGCCCAGGAACTGGCCAACCTCATCGCCCAGTCCACCGCCAAACCCCGAGGCTTCTGGCGCCGCCGCCGCAAACGCCCCGACCCCACCTCACCCGAGCCCGCCGCAAACAACCCGACCGCGCCCGAGTCCACCGCAGGCGACTCCACGGCACCCGAGTCCGCCTCGAACAACTCCACCGCGCGCGAGACCAGCGCGGGCAGTTCGGCTACGAGCGAGACCTCCGCAAGCGACTCAACCGCGCCCGAGGCCGGCGCAGGCGACACCGCCGCGCGCGAGACCGCCACAGGCGACTCGACTGCGACCGAGTCCGCCGCGGGCAACCCGACCGCGAGCGAGACCGCTGCGGAGAACTCAAGCGCGGGCACATCGCCGTCCGACCGAACGGACTCGGCCAACCCTGCCTCCGACACCCCCGCCAAGCAGGAACCAGCCGACCCGACCAAGGCCGCCGCCAACCACCCGTCGCCCGACCCAGCCGCGGTGACGTCGGCCGGTGAGTCAACCGACGAGCCGACCCAGCGATCCGCAGACCCGCAGGCATCGAACGAGCCAACCACCACGCCCTCGAACGACGCCTCAGCAGCCGAGCGCTCCGCCGTACCCCAGAACACCGAGGGCTCCGCCCGCCCACCCGTCGGCGTCGTCTACGAACCCGACGAGTCCCCAGACGGCTTCCCCCTCGAATTCGGCAACATCATCATCGGCCTCCCCAAACAACCCGTGACCGAGGCCACCTCCGCCGAGCCCGCCTCCGCAACGACGCCCGAAGCCCCACCCACCACAACCAGCAACGCCGCCGACGACACCTCAACCGACCCGGCAGCGCAAGCCGAGAACGGTATGGCGCCCAACGAAACCGCCACTGCCGACACCACCACACCCCACACGCCCGCCGCCGACACAGCCGACGCCGGCCATGAGGCGGACGCGGGCGACACGGCAACTGCTGCCGATGCGGCGGCTGCGGCCGACGCGTCCGACGCCGTCGATACGGCCGGTGCCGGAGATGCCGCCGACGCCAGCGATGCGGCGGATGCGGTCGACGCTGGCGACGCAGCGGATGCGCACGACGCCGCTGGCGCTGCTGGCGCTGCTGGCGCCCACGATGCGCCTGATGCCGTTGACCCGCTCGATGCGCCTGATGCCGTTGACGCGCACGATGCGGCTGGTGTCGTTGACGCGGTTGATGCCACCGGTGCCGACGACGCCGACGATGCCGACGACGCGGTTGATGCGGTTGATGCGGTTGATGCTGTTGATGCTGTCGGGGACGACCTTGCTCCTGACAGCGCTGATGATGCGACGAGCCGCACGACGGGTGACGCCGCGCCTGACGCCTCGGGAGACTCTGGGACCGGTGCGGCCAGCGACGTAGCGGCTGATGAAGCGGACGCGGGTTCGGCTGGTTCAGCGCCCGAGGATGGTGCTGCGGATCGGGTCGCTTCTGGTGGTTCGGCGGACGATGTCGCAGGCGAGTCTGCGGACGTCCCGTCAGACGCGATGGACACCGCGGCAGCGGGTGGCGCTGGAGTTGCATCGTCAGGGGACGACGCAGACGGCGCTGCAGCAGATGCACGGGATGCTTCGGCCGCTGGCACGGCAGATGGCGACGGCGAGGCCGAGTCTTTGAGCGCGGAGTTGGCGACTGAGGGCGCGGCAGATACGTCTCGAGAGCTGGCGAACGGTGCCGAAGGCGCCGGCGGCGCCGGTGCCGAGTCGGCCGAGTCCGGCGAGTCGGCCGAGTCCGGCGAGTCGGCCGAGTCCGGCGAGTCGGCCGAGTCCGGCGACTCGGCTAGCGAAGCTGAACTTGCGAGTGAAGGCGCGGCTGCCGGCGATGAGGGCGCGCCCGGGGGACGCGCTGACACCGGTGATGGCGTCAGCGCGGGTTCGGCAAGCAACGCCGCAGGCGATGCGGAGACCCCGGCTAGTGGCGCCGAAGGTGAGGCTGCGGCTTCGGCTGGTGGGGCTGAGGGTGAGGCCGAGGGGTCGGGCTCTGGCGCTGAGGGTGAGGCGGGCGGCTCGGTCAGTGGTGTCGGCGAGGTTGGGGGCTCCGCTGACGGCGCGCTGGCGGGCTTGGCTGACGGCGTGGTGGTGGGCTCGGATGACGGGGCGGTAGCGGGATCGGCTGGGGGTGATGACAGCGCTGAAGGGGTGGATGGCGGTGCTGTCGCTGCGGCCGATGGCGGGGTTGTGGAGCCGGGCGAGGGTGCCGGAGGAGAGGCGGACGGCTCGGGTGTTGATGCCGGCAGCGGCGCTGCGGGGTCTGCTGCGGCGGGTGTGGGGGATGGTGCTGGGGGCGTACGTGGGTCCGGTGATGGTGGGCAGGGTGGGGATGAGGGTGGGGATGATGAGCCGGAGCTGACTGCGGAGGAGTTGGCTGCGAAGGTGGCGGCTGAGCAGGCTGCTATGGCTTTGATTACGGCGTTGATGAAGTTGCGGGGGGTGTTGGCCGGGAGCCAGTTGCCGCTGGAGGTGGTGGGGGCTGACGAGGCTCGGCAGCAGCAGAAGGCGATGCTGGATCAGCTTGACGACTACCTGCTGCCTCGGCTGGTGCAGTTGGAGGCGCCGATTCTGGCTGTGGTCGGTGGGTCGACCGGCGCCGGGAAGTCGACGCTGGTGAACACCGTCATCGGGAAGGTCGTCAGCGAGCCGGGTGTACTGCGGCCGACTACTCGTTCGCCTGTCCTGATTCATCACCCTGCCGACGCGGACTGGTTCGTCGGTGATCGGGTGTTGCCGGGGATGGCGCGGACGACGGCGGACGAGCCGGGTGGCATGGAGGATGCCGGGCAGTTGCGGTTGGTCGCTGCCGACAGCGTTCCGCGGGGTCTCGCGATCCTGGACGCACCGGACATCGACTCGGTCGTCGAGGCCAACCGTGATCTCGCGACGCAGCTGCTCGCAGCGGCTGACCTCTGGCTGTTCGTCACCACTGCGGCGCGCTACTCGGACGCGGTCCCGTGGGAGTTCCTGCAGAGCGCGTCGGACCGCAGTACTGCGGTGGCCGTCGTGCTCGACCGCGCTCCGGGCGAGACCATCGACGACATCACCGGGCACCTCGCGCAGATGCTCCTCGAACGCGGGCTAGGCGATTCCCCGCTGTTCTCGATCCAGGAAACGGTTGTCGACAGCAACGGGATGCTCCCGCAGCAGGCCGTTGCCTCGATCAAGGACTGGCTGGTCGACCTCGCGGCTGATGCGGAGGCTCGGGCCGCGGTGGTACGCCGTACGCTGCAGGGCGCGGTCAGCGCGATGGTGAAGAAGACGCCGCCGTTCGCAGCCGCGGTCAAGGCGCAGGCGGAGACGGCCGTCGAGCTGCGTTCCGCGGTCGAGGCGGCGTACGACCAGGGCGTGAAGGACATCGCGAAGGCGTGCCAGGACGGCACCGTCCTGCGCGGCGAGGTGCTGGCGCGGTGGCAGGAGTTCGTCGGGACCGGCGAACTGCTGAAGGGGCTGCAGTCGAACGCGGGTCGCCTCCGTGACCGGTTGAAGAGCTCGCTTGGCAACAAGCCTGCTGAGACGCGTGACGTGAGCGACGCGATCCAGTCCGGCTTGGAGTCGCTGCTGCGCGAGCACGCGACCGCTGCCGCCGAGCAGGCCGAGAAGGCCTGGCAGGCGACGGCTCCGGGGCGCCAGCTCCTGGCAACCGCGGAAGCAGTTCTCGCCGCAGGCAACGCAGACGTCGGCAGCACGAGCAGTACTGCGACCAGCAGCACCGGCGGCGGGCGCGGCTCCAGCGGCAACGGCTCCAGCGGCAACGGCTCCAAGAACGATGCCGACGGCAACGGCGGGCTCGGTGCGATTTCGGAGCAGTTCCCGGCGAACGCGAACCGACTGGTCCGGGAGTGGCAGGCCTTCGTGCTCGAACTGGTCCGCAAGGAAGGCGCGGACAAGAAGTCGACGGCGCGCATCCTGGAGTACGGCGTCAACGGGCTCGGCCTGTCGCTCATGGTGGTGGTGTTCGCCAGCGCGGCCGGGATTCCGAAGGGCGCCGAGGCCAGCGCGGGCGTGGGCAGCGCGGTCGTCGGGCAGCGGTTGCTGGAGGCGGTTTTCGGCGACAAGGCAGTTCAGAGCATGGTCGAGAAGGCACGCGAGGATCTTGACGGTAAGGTTCATGCCCTGATGGATGCCGAATTCGCCCGCTATCTGGCTGTCCTCGACCAGCATCCGGTCGACGCCGACACGGCCAGGCAACTGACGGAGGCCGCGCGCGCGGTGGAGGACTGCACGTGACGGAGACGATGGATACGGTCGAGACCCCGACGCGGGCGGAGACCGATGTCCTGAAGAAGATCGACGCGCTCGAGGCGGCCGCGAAGGCCGGCGACGGGCGGCTGGATCCGGTGGTGCTCACCGAGGCCACGCAGATCGTCGACCGCGCCGGACAGCGGCTGCGCATGTCGGGTGACCTGACGGTGGTGGCGCTCGCGGGCGCGACCGGCTCGGGGAAGTCGTCGTTGTTCAACGCGCTGACCGGGCTCGACCTGGCCGCGATCGGAACGCGGCGGCCGACGAGCTCGATGCCGCTGGCGTGCGTCTGGGGCGACGAGCCCGCGGGCGAGGTGCTGACCTGGCTCGGCATCCCGCGCCGGCACCAGGTGCAGCATCGCAGCTCGCTCGAGGACGCGCAGTCCGAGGACCTGGACGGGCTGGTCCTGCTGGACCTGCCCGACCACGACTCGACCGAGGTCGAGCACCGCCTGATCGTCGACCGGCTCGTGGAGCTGGTCGACATGCTCGTGTGGGTGGTGGATCCGCAGAAGTACGCCGATGCGGCGCTGCACAACCGGTACATCAAGCCGTTCGCCTCGCATTCCGGGGTGATGGTGTTCGCGCTGAACCACATGGACAAGCTGACGCCGGAGCAGCAGAAGAGCTGCCTCGAAGACCTCGACAAGCTGCTCAAGTCGGACGGTCTGAAGTCGCCGACCGTCGTCGCGACGTCGGCTGTCAGTGGTGATGGTCTGGAAGAGGTTCGCTCCCTCCTGGTCAAGCGGGTCAGCAACAAGCGCTCCGCGCGGGAACGGCTCGCGGCCGACGTGGATCGGGTCTCGGATCGGATGGCCAGTCAGTGCGGCGACGCCAAGACGCCGGAGATCGACGAGGCCGATGTCACGGAGCTGGTCGACGCGTTGTCCGACGCGAGCGGCTTGACTGTGGTGTCGGACGCCGTACGGCGCTCGTATCTGCAGCGGGCGCGGGCGGCTACGGGATGGCCGTTGACGAAGTGGATCGGGCGGTTCCGTCCGGATCCGCTGCGGCGGTTGCACGGCGACCAGGTGTCGCGCGAGCAGGGCAAGGCATTGCGGAAGTCGGCGTCGAACGAGGTCGCGGTAGCGCGGGCTTCGTTGCCGGCGGCAACGCCCGTGCAGCGGGCGCGGATGGATGCGGCGGTGCGCACCATCACGAACAAGGCTGCTGAGGGATTGTCGCGGCCGTGGGCCGATTCGGTGCGTACGGCGATCCGCCGGCGTGAGGAGTCGTTGGGGGACGAGCTGGACCAGGCGGTTGCGCGGACGGATCTTGGTGGGTCCAGTAATCCCGGGTGGTGGGGGTTTGCGCGGATTGTCCAGTGGCTGCTGTTCCTCGTGACGCTCGGTGGGGCGGCGTGGTTGGTGGCGTTGCTGGTGGCGCGGATCGCGGATCTCAATGAGCCGCCGATGCCGGAGATGAGTGGCGTTCCGTATGCGTGGGTGATGCTCGTCGGTGGGGCTGTGCTGGGGTTGGCCCTCTCGATTGTGTGTCGGGTGTTTGCTACGAACGGTGCGATACGGCGGTCGCGGCAGGTGGCGAAGGCGCTGCGGGCGGAGCTGGAGAAGGTCGCCGAGAGCCACGTGGTCGCACCGGCTCGCGAGGAGCTGGCCGCGTACAGCCGGTGCCGCGACAACCTCGCCACGGCTCGCCAGTAGAACCTTCCTGCTGTTGAACCGCCTGTTGGTCCGTTGTTAGGCAGCCGACCGCCAGGCAGTAGGCCGCTGCAGTTGAAGCCGCTCACGCGCTGTTGCGAGCGGGGGATACGCCTGAGGTGGCTGGTCGGCGCGGTGACGTTGGGGCCGGCCAGTCCAAGCCGCTCTGAGTGGCTGCACAGGCGGGCCGGTGCATCTCGGGTGGGCTGTCACGGGTGTTCGGGTCGGCGCTTCGAGCCGGAGCTTGGGTCGGCATCGGGATGCGCTTATATAAGTCAAGAGTGATATGGCTAGGCGGCTTCGGCCGCGGGGGACTCCGCGGTGAGGGGGAGGGTCGTGGTGGTGAATTCGTCGGGTGGGTAGGGGGTGGCGGTGGCGTCGGCAGGGTCCTGGGTGGCGGAGGTGGGGGTGAACGGGAACGAGTCGCTGCGGGGGGTGTTCTTGGTGAAGGTGGTTGTGCCTCGGGCCAGGTCGTGGCCCAGGGAGAAAGCCTCCAGGATCACGCGGCTGTGGAGTTCGCCGTTGTCGTCGGTCCACTCGTGGGTGCGGAGGCGACCGGTGACGATGACTGGCTGGCCGATCCGGACGGATTCGAAGGCGTTTCGGGCGAGACCTCGCCAGCACTGGACCGTGTACCACGTAGTGGGTTTGTCCACGTAGCCGTTGAGCGTCTTGTCGAACTGGCGGGGAGTCGAGCCGAGTCGGAAGCTTGTTTGCGGAGTCTGGCGGATCTCCTTGAAGTCGGGCTCGCTGCCGATCCAGCCCAGAACTGTGAGGTACGTGTCACCGAGGCTCATGACGGGTGCCCTTTCGGTCGGGAGGTGATGTCACCGGAGAAGATGCACCGCGCGGCCGCCGATCGGGTGGGCAAACTTGGTCCTGTGGACAAGCTGGTTGGGAAACGGGGTGGGGGACCACATAGGCTCTGCGTATGGCGGAATTCATCTACACGCTTCGCAATGTCCGGAAGGCGTACGGCGACAAGGTCGTTCTCGACAACGTCACGCTGAACTTCCTCACCGGTGCGAAGATCGGCGTCGTCGGGCCGAACGGCACCGGCAAGTCATCGCTGTTCAAGATCATGGCGGGGCTCGAGCAGCCGAACAACGGCGAGGCTCGGCTGGCTGACGACGCGACGGTCGGGATCCTGCTGCAGGAGCCACCGCTCACCGAGGGCAAGACGGTCCTGGAGAACGTCCAGGAAGGCGTCGGCGACACCAAGCAGAAGCTCGACCGGTTCAACGAGGTCTCCGCCGAGCTGGCCGACCCGGATGCCGACTACGACGCGCTGCTCGCCGAGATGGGCGACCTGCAGACCGAGCTCGACCACCGCAACGCCTGGGACATCGACGCCCAGCTGGAGCAGGCGATGGACGCGCTGCGCTGCCCGCCGCCCGACGCGATCGTCGACAACCTCTCCGGTGGTGAGCGCCGCCGGGTCGCGCTGTGCAAGCTGCTGCTGCAGCAGCCCGACCTGCTGCTCCTCGACGAGCCCACCAACCACCTCGACGCCGAGTCCGTGCTCTGGCTCGAGCAGCACCTGCAGAAGTACCCGGGCGCCGTGATGGCGATCACCCACGACCGGTACTTCCTGGACAACGTCGCCGAGTGGATCCTCGAGCTCGACCGCGGCCGGACGTACGGCTACGAGGGCAACTACTCGAAGTACCTGGAGACCAAGAAGCAGCGGCTCGTGGTCGAGGGCCAGAAGGACGCGAAGCGGCAGAAGATCCTGGAGCGCGAGCTCGAGTGGGTCCGGTCGAACGCGAAGGCCCGGCAGACCAAGAGCAAGGCCCGGCTGGCGCGCTACGAGGAGCTGGCGGCCGAGGCCGAGCGCGCCCGGAAGCTGGACATCGACGAGATCAACATCCCCGCCGGTCCGCGGCTGGGCAGCACCGTGCTCGAGGTCTCGAAGCTGGTCAAGGGCTTCGGTGACCGCAAGCTGATCGACGGGCTGAGCTTCAGCCTGCCGCGCGCCGGCATCGTCGGCGTCGTCGGCCCGAACGGCGTCGGCAAGTCGACGCTGTTCCGGATGATCGTCGGCGAGGAGCAGCCGGACGCGGGCACGCTCAAGCTGGGTGAGACGGTGAAGATCTCGTACGTCGACCAGTCCCGCGGCGGCCTGGACCCGAAGAAGACGGTCTGGCAGCAGGTGTCCGACGAGCTCGACTACATCAAGGTCGCGAACTTCGAGATGCCGAGCCGGGCGTACGTCGCCTCGTTCGGGTTCAAGGGCCCGGACCAGCAGAAGCCCACCGGCGTCCTGTCCGGCGGTGAGCGGAACCGGCTGAACCTGGCGCTGACGCTGAAGATGGGCGGCAACCTGCTGCTCCTCGACGAGCCGACCAACGACCTGGACGTCGAGACCCTGCAGTCGCTCGAGGACGCGCTGCTGGAGTTCCCGGGCTGCGCGGTGGTCGTGTCCCACGACCGGTGGTTCCTGGACCGCGTGGCGACCCACATCCTCGCCTGGGAGGGCACCGACGAGGACCCGGCGAACTGGTTCTGGTTCGAGGGCAACTTCGCGTCGTACGAGGCGAACAAGATCGAGCGCCTCGGCCCGGAAGCAGCCCGGCCGCACCGCGTGACGCACCGCAAGCTCACGCGCGAGTAAGAGAACGTCCGACAGGCCCCGGCTCCACGAACAGTGGAGTCGGGGCCTTCGTCTTTCCCGATACTTAGCCCTTGCGCTAACTATCAACACAGAGCAATACTTAGCCTCATGGCACAGTATTCCGAGGAGGTCGACGGGGTCTTCGTGGCGCTCGCCGACCCGACCCGGCGGAGCGTGATCCGGCGGCTGGGGCGGGGGCCGACGAGCGTCGGCGACCTGGCGGCGGAGTTCCCGATCACGCTGCCGTCGTTCATGAAACACGTCCGGACCCTGGAGTCGAACGGCCTGATCCGCACGGTGAAGACCGGGCGGGTGCGGACCTGTGTGCTCAATCGCGAGCGGCTCGCGCTCGTGGACGACTGGCTCGCCGAGCAGCGGCGGATCTGGGAGGACCGCACCGATCGGCTGGAGCAGTTCGTCACAACGGACACCGAAGCGATGGAGGAGTCATGAGTGGGCGTGGAATCGATCCGGAGCGGGACCTGACGGTGGAGCGGGTCATCCGGGCGCCGCGGGCGACCATCTGGAAGGCGTGGACGGACCCCGGGCGGTTCGCCCGCTGGTGGGTGCCGGCGCCGGCGGTGTGCCGGGTGGAGCGGCTCGAGGTCCGGCCGGGCGGGGCGATCCTGACGCGGTTCAGCGAGGACGGTGAACAGTTCGCTCCGCATCTCGACGCGAGCTTCCTGGTCGTCGAGGAGCCGGACCTGCTCGTCTACACCAACGCGATCGACAGCAACTGGCGTCCGGCCGGCCCGGAACCGTTCCTGATGACCGCCGAGATCACCCTGGCGGAGCATCCGGAAGGCACCGACTACCGCATCGTCGTCCGCCACGGCAGCCCGGCAGCCCGGGCGCGGCACGAAGAACTGGGCTTCGCGGACGGCTGGGGCACGGTCGCCGGACAGCTCGCCAAGCTCGTGGAAGGGGAGACACAATGAAGGTCGTACTGACGGAGTTCGTCACTCTCGACGGGGTGAGTCAAGGTCCCGGCTCCCCGACCGAGGACACCACCGACGGCTTCACCCGCGGCGGCTGGCTCGTGCCGTACATCGACGAGATGTTCGTACGGCGTACCGCCGAGTGGCTGCAGCGAGCCGACGGCCTGCTTCTCGGCCGCCGCACGTACGACGCCTTCGCACGCGACTGGCCCCAGATCACCGACCCGGACGACCCGTACACCGCGACGATGAACGCGCTCCCGAAGTACGTCGTGAGCACGACGCTGACCGAAGGCGCCTGGCATCCGACGACCGTCGTACGCAGCATCGCCGACGTCGAGCAGCTGAAGCAGCAGCCGGGCGCCGAGCTGCAGATCCACAGCAGTGCGCGACTCGGCAACGCTCTGCTCAAAGCGGGTCTCGTCGATCAGGTCAGGCTCGCGGTCGCACCCACCGTGATCGGCGCCGGGCGGCGACTCTTCGAGCATCCCGGCGACGCGGCCGGCCTGCGACTCACCAGCCAGGACGCGACGCCGAGCGGTCTGCTGCTGCTCGAATACGAGACCGTCGGCGCCGCGCCCGTGGCGGAGTACGAAGGCGTTACCGCGTTTGTGTGACGTAGTCGTCGAGGACGGCCTCGACGACGCGCAGGTCCGCGGTGATGAGCGCCTTCCACAGCGCCCAGCCGCGGGCCCGGGCCCACATCGCCGCGTCCTGCCGTACGGCGTCCCGGAACGCGTCCCGGGATGACCCGGAGAAGAACGTGTAGGCGATGACGAGATCGCACGCGGGGTCGCCGACGCCCGACGTACCGAAGTCGATGACGGCGGAGAGGCGCCCGTCGCGGACCAGCAGATTGCCGTGCGCGATGTCACCGTGGAACCACATCGGCGGCCGGTCCCAGGCCGCGGCGAGCGCCGCCTCCCAGACCTCCCGGGCGAGGTCCGCGTCGATGCGGTCCTTCAGAGCGGCAAGGGCCTCGACGGTCTCGTCGTGGTAGTGCGCCGGCGGTGCGCCACGGTAGAAGCTGTGCGCGCCGGCCGCCGGACCGCCGGTGGCGTCGACAGCCTGCAGGGCGAGGATGAATTTCGCGATCGAGCGGGCGAAGTCGGACAGATCCGGGACGGTCTCGACAGAGGCCGTCCGGCCGTCGATCCACCGCCGGACCGCCCACGGATGCGGGTATCCGAAGCCCGGTTCGCCCTTCGCGACCGCCTCCGGGATCTGGACGGGCAGCGCGGGCGCGAGTACCGGCAGCCACCGATGTTCCTTGTCCACGGCGGCCACATAACTATCGTGTGTAGGCAGCCGGACGGTCAGCTCGGAGCCCAAGCGGTACGTCCGGTTGTCCCAGCCGTCGACCTCGACCGGTGTCACCGGCAGCTCGGCCCACTGCGGGAACTGCTGTGCGATCAATCGCCGGACCAGCGCCGCGTCGATGCCGGCCCGGCCGTCCTGAGGAAATTCCGTCACGCCGAGCAGGGTCCCGGAGTGGACCGGGCCTCCTCAAACGATTTAGCTCTGAGCTTCAGCGTTGGCCGATGTGCTCCGAGACGGCGTCGAACACGCGGCCGACCGCGGCGAAGTCCTCCGGGCTGGCGAGGTCGACCAGGTTCTCCCGGACGCCCTCGACGTGGTACGGCGCGGCCTGCTCGAGCAGGGCGAAACCGGCGTCGGTCAGCTCGGCCCAGACGCCGCGCTTGTCACTCGTGCACGACGTACGGCGGACCAGTTCGGCGGCCTCCAGGCGCCCGACGGTGTGCGTGAGTCGCGACCGGCTCTGGTGCAGGCGGTCGGCCAGGTCGGCCATCCGCAGCCGCCGGTCGGGGGACTCGGACAGCCGCACGAGGATCTCGTAGTCGTTGATCCCGAGCCCGAACTGGCGCAGGTCGTCGTCGAGCTTGGCCATCAGGCGTGCGGTCCCCAGCAGGTACGCACGCCACGCCACCTGCTGCTCGGCGTTGAGCCACCGAGTTCCCCTGTCGATCTCAGTCTCCGTCGTCACGGGAACAGTGTACCGGGAATGTAGTTGACTTTTAAACCGTTACTGCCTACTGTCGTGGTCAGAGGTTGAAGATTTAACTACAAGACTTGGCTGCGTCGCCCCCGACCCAGTACGAAACCCTTCCCGAGAGGAACCCATGAGCGACACCACCACCGGCACCCCGACCAGCAGCATCCCCGGCCTGGTCGCCGGCACCTACGCCCTCGACACCGCGCACAGCGAGGTCGGCTTCACCGTCCGGCACCTGATGACCAAGGTCCGCGGCACCTTCCAGGAGTTCAGCGGCGAGATCGTGGTCAAGGACACCATCGAGGAGTCCACCACCAGCGTCGCGATCGAGCTGGCCTCGGTGCACACCCGCAGCGAGCAGCGCGACGGTCACCTGCGCTCCGGCGACTTCTTCGACGCCGAGAACAGCCCGAAGATGACCTTCGTCAGCACCGCGATCAAGCCCGAGGGCGACGACTACGTCCTGGCCGGCGAGCTGACCATCAAGGACGTCACCAAGCCGATCGAGCTCGGGGTCGAGTTCCTCGGTGTGGACCAGAACGCCTACGGCCAGACCATCATCGGCTTCGAGGCCTCCGCGCAGATCAGCCGCAAGGAGTGGGGCATCGACTTCAACGTCCCGCTCGAGGGCGGCAAGCTGCTGATCGGTGACAAGGTCGACATCCACCTCGACGTCCAGGCCGCGCTGCAGGCCTGACGCACCACGCGAGAGACCCCGCACCAGGTGGGTGCGGGGTCTTCGCTATGCCTGGACCATGCGATGGGCGAGGTCCGCGTAGAGCTTGCCCAGCGCCGCGGGTTCGCCGCGGTGCGGTGTGTACCAGCGCGCCACGTCGATCGACAGGGACAGTACGGCGAGCGTCGTCCCCGGGAGGTCGTCCACCGCGAACTCGCCCGCGACGACCCCGTCGGTGAGGACCTGCTCGATCTGGGCCGAGATCGCCCGGCGGATCGTCGCCACCTCGGCCAGGTGCTCCGGCGTCAGCGCGGCCAGCTCGTACTGGACCACGCGGGCGATCGTGTGGTGCTCCGCGTGCCAGGCGGTGAAGGCGGCGACCAGCGAGCGCAGCCGGTCGGCGGGTGTGGAGCCGGTGTCGGCGGAGCGCAGCACCTCCAGGGCGGCCTTGTGGCCGTACAGGCTGATCTCGAAGAGCAGGCGCTCCTTGGACGGGTAGTGCACGTAGAGAGCGGCAGGGCTCATGCCGGCGCGGGAGGCGATGTCCCGGGTCGTGGTCGCCTGGTAGCCGCGTTCCGCGAAGGCGTCGACGGCGCCGGTGAGCAGCCGGCGTGCGGCGGCCGGCTGGACGTGCTCCCAGACGAGGGGCTCGGTGACTGCGGACACGTTGACACCTTGCACCGAAAGCGTGAAGCTAAGCAAGCGCTTAGCAACTCGTCTCACGCCTTGGGGAGGCTCCATGGAGCGCGTCATCTTCAACGAGGACCACCACGCCTTCCGCGCCAGCGCGAAGGAGTACTGCGACCGCTCGCTGGTGCCGCGGATGGAACAGTTCCTCGACGAGAAGACGATCGACCGCGCCGCCTGGCTGGAGGCCGGCAAGCAGGGCTTCCTCGGACTCGACGTCCCGGAGGAGTACGGCGGCTCGAGCGTCGGCGACTACCGGTTCAACGCGGTGTTCGCGGAGGAGGTGTCGAAGGTCTCCGCGTCGCTGTCGAGCTGCTTCGGCATCCACTACGACTGCGCCGCGCCGTACTTCGTGGACCTCGGCACCGAGGAGCAGAAGCAGCGCTGGCTGCCGAAGTTCTGCTCCGGCGAGTACGTCGCCGCGATCGGCATGACCGAACCGTCGGGCGGCTCGGACCTGGCCGCGCTGAAGACGACCGCGAAGAAGGCCGACGGCGGCTGGGTGCTGAACGGCTCCAAGACCTTCATCACCAACGGCGACATGGCCGACCTGGTCATCGTCGCGGCGCGGACCGACCCGTCGAAGGGCGCGAAGGGCATCACGCTGTTCGTCGTCGAGGAGGGCATGCAGGGCTTCGCTCGCGGCCGCAAGCTCGACAAGGTCGGCCAGACCGAGTCCGGTACGTCGGAACTGTTCTTCGAGGACCTGTTCGTTCCCGACGGCAACGTGCTGGGCGAGCTCGACCGGGGCTTCATCCACATGATGGAGCGGCTGGCGCAGGAGCGGATCGGCGCCGCGGTGTCGAACATCGCGCACGCCACCCAGATCCTCGCCGAGACGATCGAGTACGTGAAGCAGCGCAAGGCGTTCGGCCAGCCGGTCGGCTCGTTCCAGTACAACAAGTTCCTGGTCGCCGAGCTGGTCACGAAGGCCGAGGTCACGCAGGCGTACGTCGACAACGCGATCGTCGCGCACGACGAGGACCGGCTGTCCGCGGTCGACGCGGCCAAGGTGAAGTGGTGGAGCGCCCACGTGCAGAACGAGATCCTGGACGCCTGCGTCCAGCTGCACGGCGGGTACGGCTACATGAACGAGTACCGGGTCGCCCGCGCCTGGCGCGACGCCCGCGTCACGAAGATCTGGGCCGGCTCCAACGAGATCATGAAGGAACTCATCGGCCGCGACCTGGGCCTCTGAAAGGGAAAAGAGATGCCTGAAGCAGTCATCGTGTCCACGGCCCGGTCGCCGATCGGGCGTGCGTACAAGGGATCGCTGACCACGATCCGCCCGGACGACCTCGCCGTCCAGATGATCAAGGCAGCGGTCGACAAGGCCGGGCTGACCGGCGACCAGATCGAGGACCTCGCGCTGGGCTGTGCGGAGCCGCACGACGAGCACGGCGGGAACATGGCGCGCCGGGTCGCGGTCCAGCTCGGCTGGGACAACACGCCGGCGACGACGGTGAACCGGTTCTGCGCGTCGTCGACGCAGACCGCGCGGATGGCGTACCACGCGATCAAGTCCGGCGAGGGCGACATCTTCGTCAGCGCCGGCGTCGAGTGCGTGTCGCGGTACAAGAACTTCGGCTCCGCCGGGGTCGGCGACCCGAGCTCGTTCAACCCGGTCTTCACCGACGCGGTCGCGCGCACCGAGAAGTACGCCGAGACGAACGAGACCTGGCACGACCCGCGCGAGGAGAGGCTGATCCCGGACATCTACATCGCGATGGGCCAGACCGCGGAGAACGTCGCGACGCTGCGAGGCATCAGTCGCGAGGACCAGGACGCGTTCGGCGTCCGCTCGCAGAACCTGGCGGAGAAGGCGATCAACAACGGCTTCTTCGAGCGGGAGATCACGCCGGTGACGCTGCCCGACGGGACCGTGGTCAGCAAGGACGACGGGCCCCGGGCCGGTACGACGCTCGAGAAGGTCAGCCAGCTGCAGCCGGTGTTCCGCCCCGACGGCACCGTGACCGCCGGGAACTGCTGCCCGCTGAACGACGGCGCCGCGGCGGTCGTGATCATGAGCGACACCAAGGCCCGCGAGCTCGGCCTGACCCCGCTGGCGCGGATCGTGTCGACCGGGGTCAGCGGCCTGTCGCCGGAGATCATGGGCCTCGGTCCGGTCGAGGCGTCCAAGCAGGCACTGGCGCGGGCCGGGATGAGCATCAACGACATCGACCTGGTCGAGATCAACGAGGCGTTCGCCGTCCAGGTGATCGGGTCGGCGCGCGAGCTCGGCATCGACGAGGACAAGCTCAACGTGCACGGCGGCGCGATCGCGCTCGGCCACCCGTTCGGATCGACCGGTGCGCGGATCATGACCACGCTGGTCAACGGGCTGCAGTTCGAGGACAAGCAGTTCGGGCTCGAGACGATGTGCGTCGGCGGCGGCCAGGGAATGGCGATCGTCCTGGAGCGCCTCAGTTGATGCATGGCCGGACGGCGATCATCACCGGAGCGTCCCGCGGGATCGGGCTGGCGATCGCCCAGCGGCTGGTTGCCGACGGCGCCCGCGTCGTCATCACCGGCCGGACCCAGGAGACCCTCGACCAGGCGGTCGAGGCCCTGGGCGGCCGGGAGCACGCGCTGGCGGTCGCCGGGAAGGCGGCGGACCCGGAGCACCGGTCGCAGGTGGTCGCCGCGGCCGTGGCGACGTACGGCTCGGTGGACCTGCTGGTGAACAACACCGGCATCAACCCGATCTACGGGAAGCTGCTGGACGTCGACCCGGCGGTGGCGGGCAAGATGGTCGACACCAACGTGCTCGCCGCGATCGCCTGGGTGAGGGCCTGCCGGGACGCGTGGATGCGCGAACACGGCGGCGCTGTGGTGAACCTGTCCTCGGTGGCCGGTCTCGCGCCGTCGCCGGGCATCGGGTGGTACGGCGCGACCAAGGCGATGCTGTCGCGAGTCACGCAAGAGCTGGCGGTCGAGCTGGCTCCGGAGATCCGGGTGAACGCTGTGGCTCCGGCGGTGGTGAAGACCAAGTTCGCCGGCGCCCTCTACGAGGGGCGTGAGGACAAGGTCGCGGCGACGTACCCGCTGGGGCGGTTGGGCCGGCCGGAGGACGTCGCGTCGCTGGTGTGGTTCCTGCTGTCCGACGAGGCGTCGTGGATCACCGGCCAGACCGTCACCATCGACGGCGGCCTCACGCTGAACGGCGGGATCGTCTAGGGCCTGCGGGTGGCCACGAAGGTCTGGCGGAGGATGACCTTGCCGTCGGCATCGATGTCCTCGTTGCGCCAGTGGAATCCGGCCGCGGTGATCCCGGTGAACTCCCAGCGGGTGTTCGCGGTCTGCGACTCGAGCGTGATCGTGTCCGCGGTCGCGTGCGCGACGAACGGCATCACGAACGCCGCCTTCGGGCCCATCCAGGTCGAGCGGAACGCCTGCAGTTCCGGGTCGTGGATGCGGATCGACAGGCCCCACTCGCCGTCGCCGTCGGTGGCCCGGGCGGCGCGGCTCGGGGTGATCCAGATGTCCGCGACCGCGCGGCCGTCGAGCGCCCACGCGAAGTGCCATTCACCCTGGGTACGGCGGGTGACCGCGCCGGTCTCGTCGTACCAGGCGACGTCGAGGTCCCAGCTGCCGATCAGCGGGGCGAACGGGCGGAACGCCTCGGCGAACTCGGGGCGCGGGCCGTCGGAGACCATCAGGCCGGCGAGGGTGCGGGCGGCCGCGGCGCCGTCGGTAATCTGCATATCGAGTGTTTACTCCTGACTGACCGGTGTGGTCAAGGAGTAGATGCGGACGCCCCGCCGCCGGTGACCCCGTCGCGTGCAACCACGATGGCACTTCCGGCGGTCGGGGCATTCAGTCCGACAGCACCGCGTCACTCTATTACGAGTCGGCCGCACATCCGAATCACGGGAATCGCGCGATCACGTCTCTTAATCCGTGGCGTGCGTACGACGTGCTGGCTAGGGTCCGGGCATGAGGACTCGGGCGGTGGTACGGCAGGCGGTGGCGGACGACGCGGAGGCGGTCGCGGCGGTCCGGCGGGTGGTGGCGCCGTACAAGGTGATGTCGCCCGCGGCGACGCGGCACATGATCACCGTCCAGTCGCCGGGCGAGCGGTTCCTGCCGCTGGTCGCCGAACACGCGGGCGAGGTCGTCGCCTGGGCTTCCGCAGGCCTCAACGTGTGGACGAGCACGCCAGGCCAGGCGGAACTGAGCGTCTACGTGCATCCGGATCACCGCAAGCAGGGCATCGGCAGCGAGCTGGCCGACCGCCTGCACCAGCACCTCACCGAGGTCGGCGCGGTCCGGGTGCGGACGTTCGTGCAGCCCGACAGCCTCGCGTTCGCGCACGACCGTGGGTACGACGGGACGCGGCAGATGCACTTCGCCGGCGTCGAGCTGACGTCGCTGCCCGAGCAGCCGTCGACGCCCGAGGGTATCGAGCTGATCTCGTTCGACGGCCTGGATCCGCGGGCGGCGTACACGGCCGACACGATCGCGTCGCTCGACGAACCGAGCGACTCGCCGCTGGACGCGGTCGAGTACGACCAGTGGCTCGAGGAGATCTGGAACAGCCCGTCGATCGACAAGTCGCTCAGCGTCGCCGCGATGGCGGGTGCCGAGGTGGCGTCGTTCACCGTGGTCGAGACCGACCGCGACCGGATGTGGTCGGGGATGACCGGTACGGTTCCGGCCCACCGCGGGAAGGGTCTCGCGAAGCTGGTGAAGTCGGTCGCGCTGCGGCGCGCGGCAGCGGCCGGGATCACCTCGGCGTACACCTCCAACGACGACGAGAACGGCCCGATGCTTGCCATCAACAACTGGCTCGGTTACCACCGGGTCCAGACCGAACACGGCCTGCTAAGGACGCTCTGAGACACACCTGTAATGCCGTCACTTCTGGTATGCACCTGAAGCGACGTTAGATTCCTGGGTACTGAGCTGTTGGAGTGCCCAAGGAGTTCGGATGGAGATCAGGGCGGCTGGACCGGGGGATGTGGACGCGGCGGTCGCTCTGCACGACGCGCTCGTGCCGTACCTGGTCGTCACCCGCGGGAGCCTGGTCCGCCGGCTCGGTACGCCGACCGTTCCGGGGCGTGGAACGTTCGCGGCTCTCGTCGACGACGAACTGGTGGGTTGGGCAACGACCGGGCTGATCGGCGGATCGGATCCATTGGACGGCGAACTGCGGCTGCTGGTCCGGCCGGAGTACCGGCGGCAGGGGATCGGCACGCGGTTGCTGGAGGCAACGCACGCCAACCTGCGCACCGCCGGGGCGACCACGGCGCGGGTGTTCGCGGACCCGCGCGCGGTCGAGTGGGCGCAGCGGTTCGGGTACCGGCAGACCCGGCAGGTGGTCTACGCGGGCATCGATCCGCGGAAGATTCCGCCGCAGCCCGAGGCGCCGAGCCAGGTCGCGCTGGTGCCGCTCACCGACGTCGATCCGCACCTGCTGTACGTCGCCGACATGGTTGCCCAGCGCACCAAACCCGGCGACGCCAAGATCTCCACCCGGCCGTACGACGAATGGCTGGCCGCGGTGTGGAACTCGCAGGACACTGTGCTCGACCTGAGCGTCGCCGCCGTGTACCAGGGCGAGATCGTCGCGTTCACGTTGAGCCTCGGCGACCACACCCGGATCTGGTCGAAGATGACGTCCACGATGCCGCAGTACCGTGGCCGCGGTCTCGCCAAGCTGGTCAAGGCCGCCGCGCTGCACCGCGCCGCGGACGCCGGCGTCGAGGGCGCCTACACCGCGAACTACGACGGCAACACCCCGATGCTCGCCGTCAACGAGTGGCTCGGCTACCACCGGATCGCCACGCACGCCGTACTGATCTGCCCCCTCTAGGGGACCAGCAGTACGACGGTCTCGGCGACGCAGGCGGGCTTCGTGGAGTTCTCGAGTTCGATGACCCAGTTGAGGGACACCTGGACGCCCGCCGGGGTCTCGACCGCGTTGGCGATCGAGGCGCCGGCACGGACCCGGGTGCCGACCGGGACCGGGGCCGGGAAGCGGACCTTGTTGACGCCGTAGTTGAGTTTCGCGGTCACGCCGTCGACCTTGAAAAGCTCGTCGCCGAAGCGCGCGATCAGGCTGAGCGTCAGGTAGCCGTGCGCAATGGTGCCGCCGTACGGGCCCTTGGCGGCACGCTCGACGTCGACGTGGATCCACTGGTGGTCACCGGTGGCCTCCGCGAACTGGTTCACCTGCTCCTGGGTGATCTCCAGCCACTCGGTCTCGCCCAGCTGGGTGCCGACCGCGTGGACCACCTCGTCGACGCCGGTGAAGGTCTGCGGCATGTCGCCCGCCCCCTAGTTCCGCGGTCCGCCGGCGACGTACAACACCTGACCGGACACGAACCCGGCCTCCTCGCTGCAGAAGAACGAGGCCGCGGCCGCGATGTCCTCCGGCTTCCCGGTTCGCTGCACCGGGATGGTCGCGGCGGTGGCCTTCTTGAACTCCTCGAAGTCGACACCGACGCGGGCCGCGGTGGCCGCGGTCATGTCGGTCTCGATGAAGCCTGGGGCGATCGCGTTCGCGGTGATGCCGAACTTGCCCAGCTCGATGGCCAGCGTCTTCGCGAGGCCCTGCAGACCCGCCTTCGCGGACGCGTAGTTCGCCTGGCCGCGGTTGCCCAGTGCGGAGGTCGACGACAGGAAGACCATCCGGCCGTACCCGGCCTCGACCATGTGCGCCTGGCAGGCCTTCGACATCAGGAAGCTGCCCTTGAGGTGCACCGACATGACCGTGTCCCAGTCGTCCTCGGACATCTTGAACAGCAGGTTGTCGCGCAGCACGCCCGCGTTGTTCACCAGGATCGTCGGCGCGCCGAGCTCGGCGACGACCCGCTCGACGGCGGCCGCGACCTGGTCGGACTTGCTGACGTCGGCGCCGACCGCGATCGCCTTCCCGCCGGCGTCGGTGATCGCCTGGACGGTCGCGCCGCAGGCAGCCTCGTCGAGGTCGATGACGGCGACGGCGTTCCCGTCCGCGGCGAGGCGCTGCGCGACGGCCGCGCCGATTCCCCGGGCGCCCCCGGTCACGATCGCCACCCGCTGCTCGCTCATCAACCACTCCAATCGGTGCACTGGTCTGCAGAAGATGACATTACCCACGGTCAGTCACCGGGGAAGTACCCCGGATGCGATGATCGCCGTGTGGATCATCACAACCGCCACGTCTACCACTGCCCGTTGCGCTGGGGCGACATGGACGCGCTCGGCCATGTGAACAACGGCCGGTACGTCGACTACCTGCAGGACGCCCGTGTGGACTTCCTGTTCCGGACCGCGAAGGAGCTCGGTGCCGACAACCTCGAGACCGGCCTGTTGGTGGCCCGGCACGAGGTGCAGTACCGCGCGCCGCTGCGCTTCCGGCCGGAGCCGGTGCGGATCGAGCTGTGGATCAGCGAGATCAAGGCCGCGTCGTTCACGGTCGACTACGAGATCCTCGACGCCGAGCCGGAGCGCCGTACCTATGTCGAGGCGCGCACCAGGCTGGTCCCGTTCGACTTCGCCGCCAACCGCCTGCGCCGGATCACCCCGGTGGAGCGCACGGCCCTCGAGAAGCTGGTGGGCGCATGAGGTTCACGCATCCGGTGCTGGTCCGGTGGTCGGACATCGACTCCTACGACCACGTGAACAACGTGCGGTACTTCGACTACCTGCAGGAGGCGCGGATCGCGTTCCTCGCGCAGCTGCTGGAGACGACCGGCGACTTCTTCGCGCAGTACCCCTGCGTGCTGGTCAGCCAGACGGTCGACTACCTGCGGCCGATCCTGCTGCGGCACCCGCCGTACGACGTGGACGTATGGGTCGACGCGGTCGGTATGTCGTCGTACACGCTCCGCTCCTGGATCGTCGACCGCAGCGGCGACGGCGAGGACGTGTACGCCAAGGCGGAGTCGGTGCTGGTCGCCGTGGACGGTACGACGCACGCGAAACGACCCCTGGGTGACGCCGAACGGGTAGCCCTGCTGAAGCACGTTGTGAGCACTTGAGAGACTAGATCCAAGATGACTGAGCAGCAGAGCTTCTACGACGCCGTCGGTGGGGCGGACACCTTCCACCGGCTGGTGGCAGCGTTCTACCGCGGTGTCGCCGCCGACCCGGAGCTGCGGGCGATGTACCCGGAGGAGGACCTCGGTCCGGCCGAGGTGCGTTTCCGGATGTTCCTGGAGCAGTACTGGGGCGGCCCCAAGACGTACTCCGAGCAGCGCGGGCACCCCCGGCTGCGGATGCGGCACGCCCCGTTCGCCGTCACCCCGAGCGCACGGGACCGCTGGCTCGGCCACATGCGAGCCGCGCTCGACGAGATCGCCCTGTCCCCGGAACGGGACGAGGAGATCTGGCGCTACATGGTGATGGCCGCGCACAGCATGGTGAACACCGACGAACCGCAGTACCCGGGCGCGATCGACGTGTCCGGCCGCTGACTTTCCTCAAAGGAGACAACACGAGCATGGCTGCTACCCGTACCGCCAAGGCCCACTGGGAAGGTTCGCTGCTGGAGGGAGGCGGTCAGGTCAACCTGGAGTCCTCCGCTCTCGGCTCCTTCGACGTGACCTGGGCCGCCCGCACCGAGCCGGAGGCCAGCGGCCGGACCAGCCCCGAGGAGCTGCTCGGCGCCGCGCACTCGGCCTGCTTCTCGATGGCGCTGTCGCACGCGCTGGCGCAGGCCGGCAACCCGCCGGCGTCGCTGGACACCCAGGCCGACGTGACCTTCCAGCCGGGTGAGGGCATCACCGGCATCAAGCTGTCGGTGAACGGCAACGTGCCGGGCCTGACCGCCGACCAGTTCGCGGAGTTCGCCGAGGGCGCGAAGAAGAACTGCCCGGTGTCGCAGGCGCTGACCGGGGTGCCGATCGAGCTGGACGTCACCTTCACGGCCTGATCACTCGACACCCGACGCCTCCCACGCTGCTGCGCGGGAGGCGTCGGTTTTGTCGGTAGGGCCGAGCAGACTGCTTCTCATGGATGAGGCGCTGCTCGACAACCATCTGGCGTTTCTCGCGGCGCATCGCGGAGAGGTACGGCGCTCCGCTGCCGCCGTCGAGGTGATCGGGGAGTCGGAGGAGTTCTCCGCGTGGATCCCGCTGTCGGCCGATGCGATGCTGCCGGAGCGGGTCGGTTGCGTGCGGCTGGTCCCGTGGAGCGGGGCCGGCTGGGAGGCGCGGCTGGCTGCGGCCGGGTTCGAGCCGGCGGAGGTTCTGGTCCATCTGGAGGCATCGGTCGGGGCGGTCCTGGGAGAACCAGTTGCGCCTGTCGACTCGGACGAGGACGCGCTGGCGTTCGCCGAGGTCCAGAGTGCGGCGTTCCTGGAGGTGGGCGAGCCGGACTACGACTGGTGGCAGAAGATGTTCGCCGACCGCGCCCTGCAGAACTACCGAGCCCCCGACCAGTCCCTCTACCTGCTGCGGGTAAACGGCGCCCCGGCCTCAACCACCCTCGTACTACGAACCGGCCCGATCACAGGCATCTACGCAGTCGCCACCAAACCGCAGTACCGCACCCAGGGCCTGGCCACAAAACTACTAACCCAGGCCCAACGAGACGCCGCCGGCGGGCGCCTGACGCTCCAGGTGATTGCAGGGTCCGACGCGGAACGCCTTTACCTCAAGCTCGGCTTCCGCCCGGCTTTCCGGTCGCCGCACTTCCGTCGGCCCTGAGGAGCCGGCCGGCCGCGAATGAACCGCGGCGCTCCGGGTTCGTCGAGTCGTGGATTCTGGCGGCGCCGGGGCAGCCAGAATCCACGACTGGGCGAACCGGCCCGGAACCTTTGCGCACGACTCGGCGAGCACGCGCTCTGGCGGTCCGGCCTCAGGCTCGGGTTCCGTCTGGCTTTCCGGTCGCCGTGCTTTCGTCGGTCTTGGCGGCTTCCTCTTCTTTTTCGGTGCCGGAGCCTACGCCGGAGGAGCCGGTGCTGTTGGGGTCGCGGGTGGTCATGTTGCCGACGCGGAGGACCTCGCCGTTGCGGACGTACCAGGTGGTGCCGTCCTCGCCGCGGAGGGTGGTGATCCGGAGGCCGACCGCGACCACCACGCCGGTCGCCTTCTCCATGTCGATCAGGTCGCCGACGCCGTACTGGTCCTCGAAGATCATGAACACGCCGGCCAGGAAGTCCTTCACCAGCGTCTGCGCGCCGAAGCCGAGCGCGACGCCGATGATGCTCGCGGACGCGATCACCGGGAGGATGTTGAAGCCGAGCTCGGCCAGCACCATGACCACGAGTACGGCGGTCAGCACGATCGTGACCGCGCTGCACAGCAGCGACGCGATCGTCTCGGCGCGCTGGGCGCGGCGCTCGGTGGCGAGTGTGCTCTCCACGAACCCCTGGCCGAGCTTCGACTTGGACAGCACGCCGGCGACGGCGCCGTTCCCGGTCCGGCGGGCGAACCGGCGGATGATCTTGTGCAGCAGCCAGCGGAGCACGAAGAAGCCGATGATCAGCCCGGCGATCCGGGCCGGCACGACCACGATCTGGTCGGTCACCTCGAGTTTGCCGTCCGAGCCCATCCGGAAGAACGTCGGGAACGCCTCCGGGAGCGAAAACAGGGGGTGATTGACTAGGGACGCAAGGTAGCTGGTCAGAATAGGCATCTCGCCGCCTGATGGTAGTAGGGCTGACAAGGAGAAGCGATCGCATGTCGAGCCGGCTGGACGACGAGCTGTCCAGGCTCGTGAGTGCTGGTGTGCTGCGCCAGTACCAGGCCGACTCGATCCGGGACGCCGCCGACGCGGAGATCGACGCGGCGCTCGCCGACCCCGGCCGGCGCCGGCCACCCGAGGAGCCGCCGGAGCCCGAGCGCAAGCAGCCTCCGGCGAAGCCGCCCGCGGCCCGGACGAACGCGCTGGTCGAGGTGCTCGGGTACATCGGCGGCGCGCTGCTGCTCGGCGCGGTCGCGCTGCTGACCTTGGCGAACTGGGGCGAGATGGGCCGGGCGGCGCGGATCACCACCGGCGCCACGGCCGCGGTGGTACTGCTCGGCGTGGCCGTCGTACTGGCGCTGCTGGGACGCCGCGGCCAGCTGAGCGCGGCGCTCGCGGCGCTAGGGTGCTGCGTGGCCGGGTTCGCGACGTACGTGGCGATCGAGGGGGAGGCCGGGCGGGTGGCAGGGGTGGCGGTCGCGCTGGCCCTGGCCGCGGGCGGGCTGTGGTGGCTCAAGGAGTCGTCGTTGCTGGTGGCAACGTTCGGGATCCTGGCCGTGGGTGTGTTGGTGATCACGGCAGATGTCCTCACTCCGGACACCGGGCCGGCCGCGAACAGCGCGGGGATCGCCGGGACCGGGTTCATCGTCGTCGCGTTCGTGTTCGCGATGCTCGGCCTGGTGCGCGATCAGGTGACGTCGTGGTCACTGGCCGGAGCGGCGATGTTCAGCTCCTCGATCTGCTGGCTGGTGCAGGAGCGCGGCGAGATCATGGCGCTCGCCGTCGGTACGGCGGGACCGGCCGCACTGCTGGTGGCGTACGGGTGGACCCGGCGTTCGGCGTACGCCGTGGTGGGCTGCGCGATCCTCCTGGTCATCTGGCCGACCGCGCTGTACCAGCTGACCGACAACCTGGCCGGCGTGGCGATCGGGCTGGTCGTGGCCAGCGGCGTGCTGCTGCTGGCGGTGCTGATCCTCACCCGACGGCATTCGAACGACTAGGGAAACGCGCGCCGTTTGGCCGTCGACGCGGTTGATACGGCAGACTCGCTGGGGTGACAGCTCCCACTCCGGCCCTTGTCGAGCTCGCAGTGGCCCATGGCGTGGCCACGGAGTACTGGAACTGGCAGGGCGAGCACGTGATCGTCTCCAGCGAGGTCGTGGCCGATGTCCTCGCCGCACTCGGTGTGGACGCGTCGACGCCGGAAAAGGCGGCCCTGGCGCTGGCTGAGCACCAGCAGGCGCGCTGGCGCCGTACGCTGCCCGCGACCGTCGTGATGCGGGAGGGCTGGACGCCCTGGTTCGCCGTACACCTGCCGCACGGGTCGACCGCGGAGGTGTGGGTCGACCTGGAGGACGGCGGTCAGCGGCGGGACATCCCGCAGCAGGACCACTGGGTCGAGCCGGAGTGGGTCGACGGCGTACAGGTCGGTGAGGCGACGTTCCAGTTGCCGGGCGACCTTCCGCTCGGGTACCACCGGCTGTGCGCGCGGATCGGCAGCAACCCGGAGATCTCGGTCAGCACACTGATCGTGACGCCGCGGAAGCTGGAGCCGGAGAAGCTGCACCGGACGTGGGGCTGGGTGCTGCAGCTGTACTCCGTGCGCTCGCGGCGCTCGTGGGGGATCGGCGACCTGCACGACCTGGCTGACCTCGCCGCGTGGTCAGCGCACGACCTGGGAGCCGGATTCGTCCTGGTGAACCCGCTGCACGCTGCTGAGCTGGCCGGACGCATGGAGCCGTCGCCGTACCTGCCTGCGTCCAGGCGGTTCGGGAACCCGGTGTACCTCCGGATCGAGGACATCGACGAGTACGGCGACCTGGCGCCGGCGGAGCGCGACCAGGTACGGGCGCTGGCGCTGCAGGCGCGGGCGCTGAGTGAGGACCCGACGGCGCTCGACCGGGACACGGTGTGGGCGGCGAAGCGTGAGGCGCTGCAGGTGCTGTTCCGCGTGCAGCCGTCGGTGGGGCGGATCGCGGAGTACGGGGCGTACTGCGACCGCGAGAGCCAGGGGCTGATCGATTTCGCCACCTGGGCCGCGCTGGCCGACGTCCACGGCCCGGAGTGGAGCAAGTGGCCGGAGGAGCTGCAGGAGCCGACCTCACCGGCTGTCGTTGCCTTCCGCAACGAGAACCCCGATGCGGTGGAGTTCCACTGCTGGCTGCAGTGGCAGCTCGACGAGCAGCTGGCCCGCACGCAGGCACGGGCGAAGGCGGCCGGGATGGCGTTGGGCGTCGTCCACGACCTGGCGGTCGGTGTGCACCCGGACGGTGCCGACGCGTGGGCGCTGCAGGACGTGCTGGCGCAGAACATCCACGTCGGCGCGCCGCCGGACGCGTTCAACCAGCAGGGACAGGACTGGTCGCAGCCGCCGTGGCGCCCGAACGCGCTCGCCGAGACCGGATACGCCGCCTGGCGGGACCTGGTGCGGGCGGTGATGCGGCACGGTGGCGGGCTGCGGATCGACCACATCCTCGGGATGTTCCGGCTGTGGTGGGTGACGTCACCGGAGCGGCCTACCGAGGGCACGTACGTGCGGTACGACCACGAGGCGCTGGTCGGCATCCTGGTGCTGGAGGCGCAGCGCGCCGGCGTGACAGTGATCGGCGAGGACCTGGGGACGGTCGAGCCGTGGGTGCGCGACTACCTCACGGAACGCGGTGTGCTGGGTACGTCGGTCCTGTGGTTCGAGCGTGACGCGAACGGGAAGCCGCTGGCGCCGGAGCGGTGGCGAGAGCTGTGCCTGGCCACTGTCACCACGCACGACCTGCCGCCGACCGCCGGGTACCTGGCCGGCGACCACGTGGAGCTGCGAAACCGCCTCGGTCTGCTGACCCGTCCGGTGGCGGAAGAGCTGGCTGTGGACGAGGCGGATCGCGACGCCTGGCTCAACGCGCTCCGCGAACGCCACCTGCTCAGCAACACCGACGGCGACGTCGAGCGGATCGTGGAGGCCCTGCACCGGTACGTCGCTCACACGCCGGCCAAGCTGGTGGGCGTGTCGCTAGCGGACGCTGTCGGCGAGCGACGTACCCAGAACCAGCCGGGTACGACGGACGAGTACCCGAACTGGCGGGTCCCGCTCGGCGGGCCGCGGGGTGAGGCCGTGCTGGTGGAGGACCTGCCCAACAACCATCGGCTCCGGCGGCTGATCGGCGCGCTGAACATCTAGCTTTCCGTATCCGATTGCTCACGAACCGTTGACAATAGTTTTGAACGGTTGTTTTCTATTGAGCAGGAGAGGCGCCTTCCTTCGCTGTCCACCGCCCCAACAGTGGAAGGAGCTCGCATGCTGTCTCAGCGGAGCTGGAAACAGAAGCTCAGGATGGCCGGGATCGCCGTCGGCGCGCTGGCGCTGACGGTGTCGACGTCGGTACCGCTCGCCTACGGGCACGGGTACTCGACTGCCCCGGTCAGCCGGGCGAAGTTGTGTCAGGAGGGAGCCGTCACGAACTGCGGCCCGATCCAGTGGGAGCCGCAGAGCGTCGAGGGCCCGAAGGGATTCCCGCAGAGCGGCCCGGCCGACGGGAAGTTGTGCTCGGCGGGCCTGGGCCAGTTCGCGCAGCTGGACGACCAGCGCGGCGGGACCTGGCCGGCCACCCGGCTGCAGGGCGGCCAGGGCTTCACGTTCCGGTGGCACCTGACCGCGCCGCACTCGACGACGGACTTCAAGTACTACATCACCAAGCAGGGCTGGAATCCGGCGCAGCCGCTGACCCGGGCCGCGCTCGACCTGAACCCGTTCCTGACCGTCAGGATGAACGGCGCCCGGCCGCCGTACGACGTGGCCCACCCCGGCACAATCCCGGGCGGCCGTAGCGGCCGGCACATGATCCTCGCCGTCTGGACCATCGCCGACACGGCCAACGCCTTCTACCAGTGCTCAGACGTCACCTTCTGACGTGGAGCTCCCGGCCTGCCCCGTCATTCGCACGGGGCAGGCCGGTCCGGAAGCCTTTCGGTACAAGGCGAAATGGGTTGACAGGGGTGCGGGGGAGTCCCGGCGGGAGACACTCCGGCGGCCCGCGGTCTGGACCGGGATCGGGGTAAATTCGTGGCTTGTGGCCCGGGGACGGGCGTGCACGGGGTCGGGGGGATGATCCCTCGGTGGATTGGCCGATGCGTCGGGGAGGGCAATCGGTGAATGAGGCTTCACTGAACGAACGCATGCTGAAACCGTTGGGGCTGTCAGCGGACGCCGAGGAGACCTACCGGTGTCTCGCGCGGCATCCCAGGATCGAGCTGCCGGAGCTGACCGAGCTGCTCGGCTGGCCGGAGCAGCGCGCCGGGACCTGTGTGCGGGAGCTGCTGGACGTGGGCCTGATCCGGTACTCGTTGGAGCAGCCGGAGCAGCTGCACGTGGTGAATCCGGAGGCGAGCCTGGTGCCGCTGCTGACCCGGCAGGAGCTCGAGCTGCTGGACCGGCAGAAGGAGGTCACCGCGAGCCGCGCGGCGATCGAGCAGTTCGTCGCGGAGTACGACAGCAGGGTCGCCGCCACCGGGTACGCCGGTGCGGAGCGGCTGATCGGGGTGGACAACGTGCGGGCCAGGCTGGAGAGCCTGATCGGCGAGGTCGAGACCGAGCTGATGGGCTTCTCCGACGGCGGCCCGCAGTCGGAGCAGAGCCTGGCCGCCGCCCGTCCGCTGGACGAGGCCGTGCTGGGCCGCGGCGTCCGCGTCCGCGCGGTGTACCTGGAGAGCCTGGTGAACGACGGGCCCACCGCGCGCTACGTCGAGTGGATGAACCAGCACGGCGCCGAGATCCGTACGGCGGTCACGCTGCCGCTGCGGATGATCATCGCCGACCGCAAGGCGGTGCTGGTGCCGATGAACGTCGAGGACAGCTCACAGGGCGCACTGCTGATCCGGGACGCCGGGGTCGTGGCGGCGCTGTGTGCGTTGTTCGAGGTGACCTGGCAGCAGAGCAGCGCGTTCGGGGACTCGCGCGAGGTGCGGGACGCGCTGGGCCTGACCCGGCAGGAGCAGGTGGTCGTGGCGCTCCTGGCCGAGGGGCACACGGACGACGTGGTGGCCCGCCGGCTGGGTGTCTCGGTGCGGACGTGCCGCCGGATGACCGCGGACCTGATGGTTCGGCTGGACGCCCGCAGCAGGTTCCAGGCCGGCGTACAGGCTGTGCGAGCCGGCTGGCTGATGGGCGACGACACGCTCCTCGAAGCCCGCGAGGCAGACCCGGCCTGACAGCAGGTCACGGGCGGCCGGCGGTCTCGGCGGATCGCGCGATGCGGTAGGTCTGCGCGGTCCGCCGCCCCAGGGTCTCCAGCAGCGGGCCGAGCGCGTCGCTACAGAACAGGTCGCGCATCAGCGTGCGCTGCACCCGCTCGGCGCTGCGGCGGATCTGGCCCGGCCGCAGGAACACCACGTTCGCCACGCGCACCCGGAGCCGATCCCGCAGGCCCTCGCGTACTACAGCCGCCAGCGCCTCCAGCTCGGACAGCGCAATGCCCGGCCGCACCTCCTGCAGCACAACCACCTGCTCCTGCAGTACGTCGATCCCGAACACGCAGCCGGACAGCCCTGCGAACCGCGGATCAAGCGCATTCACTGCCCGCTCCACCTCGTCGGCGTACAAGCTGCGGCGGTCGATGACGAGCCGGTCGGTGAGCCGGCCCGTTGGGTACAGCTGCCCCTCGTGAACGGCGCCGAGCTCACCTGTCCGGCTCCCGTCGGCCAGCTCGATCTCACCGACCAGGTCGTCGCCCAGCGCCAGCCCTTCGACCGGATCCACGATCCGGAGCCCGGTGCCCGCGACCGGTCCGCACCCGACCAGCGGTACGCCGTCGGCGCCCGGCTGCACAAGGTTCCGCTCCAGCGCCTTCTGGTCGGCCGCAACGACCAGCGGTCCGGCGGTGCGGTCACCCGGCGGCGACACCGTGATGACCCGCACACCGTGGCCGTACGCCGGTGTGAGCGCGCGCGGATCCAGACCGCACGGAGCGAACCGGTCGGCCACCGCGGCAATAGTTGCCGCAGGCACCGGGTCCGGGCCGATCAGCGCGGTCCGCAGCCGGGACAGGTCGACAGCCTGCAGGTCGGCGGCCGGGATCCGGCGTACGCAGACGTCGTACCCGAAGGCAGGCGCCATCGTCAGCCGTACGTCGTAGTCGTCGATCAGCTGCAGCCAGCGCAGCGGTTGCCGGAAGAAGCCGGTCGGGGACATCAGCACCGTGGAGGCTCCGACCGACAACGGACCCGCGAGCAGACCGATCAGGCTGGGGCCGTGGTCCGTGAGGAGCCAGCCGCCGACCGTGCCGTGGGCGGCGAAGTCCACTGCTGCGTCCAGGCGGTCGATGTCGGCAGCGAGCTCTGCGTGCGTGAGCAGGTGCCCGGTCAGGGAGGTCGGCGTCGACGTGTACAGCAGTGCGGCAGCGCTCGAGCGCGAGACCGGATCGATCGGTTCTGTCGTGGACAGGTCGACGAGGTCCGTGGCGAACAGTGCCAGGTCCTCCAGACCGTCCTGCACCAGCCAGTCGGCCACCAGGTCGAGATGCGCCGTGTCTGTCAGCACCAGCCGCGGTCCCGCGTCCAGCGCGATACCTGTCGTGAGAGCGAGGTGGTGATCCGACAGGCCCGGCAGCGGAGCCGGTACCGGGACGCACCCGGCGTACAGGCACCCCAGGAAGGCTTTCGCGAAGCCGATCGGGGAGGGCTGCACCAGCAGCACCCGGTCGCCGACAGCAGCCTGGCTACGCAGCCAGCCGGCCAGTGCGCGCGCCGCCACGTCCAGGTCGTCGTACGACGCAGTCGTGGTGCTGCGGCCGACCTCGACCACGGCGGGTCGTGCCGGGTCGTCGGCCGCGTGCCACCGGAATCGAGTGATCAGATCGTCGTTCACATCGCCCTCCCCAGGTACTGACTCTCACTGGCGAGTATCGACGTCGTACCCGGCCTACCGGAGGGTCTCGCCCTGTCAGGAACCGACGACTGCAAGATGCTGCCAGCAGAGCTCGACCGGTCGATCCGCGGGTGTCGCGACAGCCGCTTGATGCTCTGTGCCGAGCTCGACGTTCTGCACCGACCACACCATGCCCTCGTGCGGGACGAGGACCGGGCCGGCACTGGTCGGCTGGACGTCGATCTGGTCCAAAGGAGCCACCAGACCGACGCCGGCTGCCTTCAGCACGGCCTCCTTGCGCGTCCAGACCCGCAGGAACAGCGACCGCCGCTCCTCGTCGCCGATCGCCGAACGCAGCGCAGCCAGCTCAGCAGCAGTCATCACCAAGCGGGACACCAGTTCGAAGTCGACAGCATCGGCTGCTTCGATGTCGACGCCGAGCGGCACACCGTCCGTAACGGCGACCAGCCAGCTGTCACCGGACCTGGAGACGCTGAACTCCAGCGTGGTCGGCGGCTCGAGCACCACCGGCGGCCCGTGCTCCGAACTGCCGCACCCCGGGCAGGCCTTCCGCCCGATCACCAGCCGGCTCGGCTCCACCTCCAGGCAGTCGGCGAGGATCCGGCGTACGGCGGCCCGCGAACCGGCGAACCGCGCACCGGCCGCCGCCAGCATCCCCTCGAACCGCTGCAGCTCCGGGGCTGCGAGGACGGCGAGATCCGCCGCGGAGACGACAGCAGGCGAGCGGCCGCGCCACAGGTGCAGCCGGCTCACGGACACGTTCAGACTCCCGCCAGGTCGCGAGCGCCCCGGTACCGGCGGGCGATCGACGGCTCCAGGTCCTCGAACTCCGACCGCAGCGTCCCGGTGCGGAACTGCTCGCGCATCTCGGTCCGCCGTACCTTGCCGCTCGTCGTCCGCAGCACACCGCCCCGCTTTACGAAGCAGACATTGGCCACAGGCGTCCCGGAGTACTGCGACAGCTGCGCCTTCACCAGGTCCGACAAGGCCTGTACTGCGGCCGCGTCCAGGTTGGCCGCTCGCAGCTCCTGGACGACGACAACTCGCTCCTGACCTTCACCTGGTACGCCGAACGCAGCAGAGCCGCCGTCCGCCAGCAGCGGGTGCAGCATCGGCAGCCGGCGCTCCAGGTCCTGCGGGTAGATGTTGCGGCCGTTGACGATGATCAGCTCCTTGATCCGGCCGGTGACGAACAGGTTGCCCTCGTGGCAGACGCCGAGGTCGCCGGTCCGCAGGTACGGGCCGTCGTCCTCGCTCGTGTAGGCACCGAAGGTGGCGGTAGTGACGTCGGGCTGTCCCCAGTAGCCGTTGGCAACGCTCGGTCCGCGCAGCCAGATCTCCCCGATCCGCCCGTCGGCCAGCGGTGTCTGCGTGCCGGGATCCACGATCAGCAGCTCGAAGTCCTCGGGGACCGGGCCGCTGTCGACCAGTGCGTGGCTGTCGGCACCGTCGCTGAGCACGAACTGCCGTCGCTCCAGCGCCGCAGCATCCACCCGGACGGGCTCGCTGATCCGCCCGGCCTCGGTGCCCGTGACGAGCAGACCGACTTCGGCCATGCCGTAGCACGGGCGCATCGCGGTCGGCGCCAGCCCTGCCACCTCGAAGTGCCGGACGAAACGACGCAGGGTGGCGGGGTCCACCGGCTCGGCGCCGTTCAGTGCGTGCCGCCAGCGGGACAGGTCGAGGGCAGCCGCGCGCTCCGGCTTGATCCGTCGTACGCACAGGTCGTAGGCGAAGTTGGGCGCCGGGCTGATCTCGATGTCGTACCGGTCGATCAGCGCCAGCCAGCGGAACGGGTCCCGCAGGAAGCTCATCGGCGACATCAGCCACAACGTGCCGCCGTACCGGATCGAGGTGAGTGAGCCGCCGATCAGGCCCATGTCGTGGTAGTGCGGCAGCCAACTGGCGGTCCGCAGCCCGGTGCCCAGCTCGAACGTCTTGGCGATCAGCCCGAGGTTGTGCCACAGGCCCGCGTGCGACACCATCACGCCGCGCGGTTCGCTCGTCGACCCGGACGTGAACTGCAGCAACGCCAGCGTGTCGGGTCCGACGTCCGGCTCGGTCCACGCGTTCTCGTCGGCCAGGTCGGGTACGTCGGTCGCGGTCGTGACGATGCCGTGGTCCACCTCGGTGCTGAGGTCGTCGAGGTTCCCGGAGTCGGTGAGGATCGTGGACGCGTCCGCGGCCTGGAGGATCGTGCGCAGCCGACCGGCGCGGCCGTCGTTGCCGGGCAGCGGCGACGGGACCGGGGTCATGCCGGCGTACAGGCAGCCGAAGAAGGCCTCGACGAAGTCCGTGCCGGGTGGATAGAGCAGGATCACGCGGTCGCCGGGGGAGCGGTGCCGTTGCAGCCAGGCGCCGATCCGGCGCGCGCCGCGGTCCAGGGCGCTGTACGTGAGCTCACGATGGATGTCGCCGTCCGGTCCGTCCGGTACGAAGACCACGGCGGGCTGGTCGCCGATGGTGCGGGCATTCTCCCGAGCCGCCTGGAACAGGTTCTCGATGGGCATGATCGTTCCTTTCAGGTTCGGTCGTCCGGGGTGGTGCCGAGCTGCAGCGGGACGAGGGAGAACAGCTGCTCGTCCTCCCAGCAGCGGAGCATCTCCGCCTCGACCACGGCGAGGCTGTCGGCGTCCAGCTCCTGCTCCGGCCGCAGCCGCGTGAGGATGCGCTGCAGTGCCAGCACGACCCACTCGGGCCGGGCGACGAAGCCGCCGTACTGCTTGTTCGCGTTCCACGTGTGCAGGCAGGCGGCCGCGGCGTGCAGCAGGCAGTGCCGGCGGGCGAGGGTGAAGCCGCGGGAGCTGGCGTGCAGGTCGTTGCCCACGCGCACCAGGTCGCGGATGTCGTCGTACAGCTTCGTCCGGACCTCCAGCATCTGCTCGGCGACGGTCCGCAGCGTGCCGGCCGGGAGCTCCGCCACGACAGCAGGCAGGCTCTGGGTGATCTCGTCGATACCGCCGTTCGTCAGCTTGAAGCGGTCGAAGCGCAGGTCCCACTCCGGCGGCTCCCACACGTGGTCGTGCAGCGTCTGCAGCAGCGTCTCGTCGTACCGATGCTCTGCGATCAGTGAGGGCAGCTGCGTCGCCACCACGTGCTGGTGGACGTGGCTGGTGCCTTCGAAGATGCTGACGATCCGGTTGTCGCGCAGCACCTTCTGGAAGATGCCGTCGTTCACACCCTCCCGGAGGAAGTGCCGTGCGGCCAGCACCGAGCCAAGGCTGTTCAGTACTTCGTCGACGAGCCCCGGGACCAGGTACTTCGTCACCGACGACCACAGCGGCAGGCGCTCCGGTGCCGCGGAGATCGCGCGGACCGTCGGTGCGGAGGCGCACTCGGCGACGAGGAGGTCGACGTACGCCGCCAGGACCTGTTCACGGATGACCTGGATGTCGTGCACCGTGCGACCGTAGAGGCGCCGGCTGCGGATGTGGTCGAGCGTGGTGCGCAGCCCGGTGTCGGCAACGCCGAGGGACATCGCGGTGACCAGGGTCCGGCTGATCTGGAGGGTCTTGATCGCCTCCTCCATCCCGCGCCCCTTGCCGCCGATCAGTGCGGTCGCCGGAACCGGGCAGGCGTCGAGGGTGATCCCCGAGACGTCCGCCCCGCGCAGGCCGAGGGTGCGGACCCGCGGCTCGGTCGACCAGCGCAGTGGGTCCAGCCGCTCCTTGTCCACCAGGAAGGCCGAGAACGCCCGCGGCCCCGCCGTACCCGTGCGAGCGAACACGGTCGCGAACGTACTGCGGATGCCGTTGCCGATCGGCCACTTCGTCCCCGAGAGCAGGTACTGCGTTCCGTCCGCGACGGCCTGCACCTCACCGGCGACGACGTCGCAGCCGTGCTCCGCCTCGGAGAGGCCGAAGGCCCCGGTGCCGCCGTTCAGCACGAGCTCGGCCACGCGCGCCCGCTGCTCGTCGGAGCCCCAGCCCCAGACCGGCATCGCACCGAGGAACGTCGCGCCGGAGCTGAGCGCCGGGGTCATGTCGCGGCGGGCCAGGCTGCGGATCAGGGCGAACATCCGCTCCATGTCGTGGAACCGGCCGCCCGCGGCCGCGGGCACGTAGTGCTCCGGGTAGCCCCACTCGGCCAAGGCCTCGAACGCGGGGACGGAGCGCTCCTCCGCCTCGTCGTACTCGAGTTCGGTCGCGAACGAGATCCGGGCGGCGCGGCTGCGCGGGTCGCCGAGGAACGCCTCGAAGTCCTCCGCGGTCGCGTGCACCGAGCTCCGGCCGGCGGTCGGCCGGGGCCCGGTGAGCAGGCCGGCCGCGGTCACGCCGGCGATCCGGTCGCGAGCTGCCCGGAGATCAGCGCGATGGTCGGGTACGACCAGGCGAGCTGGTCGGGCACCTCGATGCCGAGCCACTCCTCGAGGTCGGCGACCAGTTCCATCGCGTGCACCGAGTCGACGCCGATCGACGGCAGCGGGGCGGTCGGGTCGACGTCGGCGGCGGGCAGCCCGACCATCGTCGCCACCCGGGCACGGAGGAACTCGGTGACCTCGTCGCTCGTGACGTTCCGGCCGGCGACCGGACTCTCTTCTACCTGGGACACGTCCGTACTCCTTCTCCGGCAGCGGATTCGACCCACGCCACGATCCAGAGCGCACCTATATTCCCGCGATAACCGGCCCGGGCCCGCGCGCGGAGGCACGGTATAGGGGCGGTATGGCGGCCCGGGCGAGCCTCGGAGCGTGGCGAATCCTCCTGATGGCAACAACCCGGAGCCGGCGGTGGCGGTATGACGCGGCACGTGCTCCCGAGTGTGCTCGAGAGCATCGGTGACACCCCGCTGGTGGAGCTGCGCAAGCTGCTGCCCCGGCTCGGTTCGCGGGTGTTCGCGAAACTCGAGCGGTTCAACCCGAGCGGCAGCATCAAGGACCGCACCGCGGACAGCATGGTGCGCGCGGCGCTGCGCTCCGGCGACCTGGTGCCGGGCCGGTCGGTGGTCGTCGAGTCGAGCTCCGGCAACCTGGCGATCGGGCTGGCGCAGATCTGCCGGTACCACGACCTGCGCTTCATCTGCGTGGTGGACTCGAACACCACGCGGCGCAACCTCGCGATCCTGGACGCGTTCCAGGCCGAGGTCGAGGTGGTGACCGAGCCCGATCCGGTCGGCGGCCTGCTGGGCGCCCGGCAGCGCCGGGTCCGCGAGCTGGCCGCGACCGTCCCGAACGTGTTCTGGCCGAACCAGTACGCCAACCCGATGAACCCGGCCGCGCACCGCGAGACCATGCGCGAGATCGACGAGTGCCTGCAAGGCGATGTCGACTACCTGTTCGCGTCGGTCAGTACGTTCGGCACGCTGCGCGGCTGTGCCGACTACATCCGCGAACGCGGCCTGCGGACCACGGTCGTCGGGGTGGACGCGGTCGGCAGTGTCATCTTCGGACGCCCGGCCGCGCCCCGGCTGCTGCCCGGTCACGGCGCGTCCGTCCGGCCGCCGCTCGCCGACCTGTCCCTGGCCGATGACGTCGTACACGTCTCGGACCTGGAGTCGGTCGCGGCCTGCCGGCGGCTGCTCATGTCCGAAGCCATCCTCGCCGGCGGCTCGTCCGGCGCGACCGTGGCCGCGCTGGAGAAGTTCTCGGCCCGGATCCCGGCCGGGTCGAACGTGGCGCTGATCTTCCCCGACGGCGGGGACCGCTACGTCGACACCGTGTACTCCGACGCCTGGGTGCGGCGCACCTTCGGCGATGTGTCCCACCTGTGGAAGGAACCCACTGAAATGAGCGTGCCGGTATGAGAATCCTTGGCCACGCGGACGTCCGGCAGGTCCTGGCCGGCCACGAGTCCGAGACTCTCGATGTCGTGCGCCGGGCATACCGGCTGCACGACGAGGGGCAGTCCGCCGTCCCGCACTCGGTCTTCCTGCGGTTCCCCGGCGACCGTACCAACCGGATCATCGGGCTGCCGGCGTACGCCGGTGGTGACAAGCCGGTCGCGGGCATGAAGTGGATCGCGTCGTTCCCGGGCAACGTGCAGCGCGGTCTGGAGCGGGCGAGCGCGGCGATCCTGCTGAACTCGCTGGAGAACGGGCACCCGGAGGCGCTGGTCGAGGGATCGCAGATCTCGGCCCGCCGGACCGCGGCGAGCGCCGCTGTGGCCGCACAGGAACTGGTCGGCGGGCCGCCGTCGGGTGTCAGCCTGGTCGGTACCGGCGTGATCAACCTGGAGATCTTCCGCTTCCTGACCGTGGCGCTGCCGAGCATCGAGGAGATCACGGTCTTCGACCTCGACCGGAACCGCGCCGAGTCCTTCGCCGCGAAGTGCCAGGAGATCAAGGCGGTCCGGGCCAAGGTGGTCGGGACGCTGGACGAGGCGCTCGCGGCGCAGCCGCTGATCAGCTTCGCCACCACCGCGATCGAGCCGCACACCGACCTGTCGGCCTGCCGCCCCGGAGCGGTCGTCCTGCACATCTCGCTGCGCGACCTCACCGCGGACGCGATCGTTGCCGCACGCAACGTGGTGGACGACGCCGAGCACGTCTGCCGGGAGGGTACGTCGCTCTACCTGGCCGAGCGGCAGACCGGCGGCCGGTCGTTCATCGACGCCCCGATCGGCGCGCTGCTGCGCGGTACGGCGACCCTCGAACGCCGGCCGGACGAGCTCGTCGTGTACTCGCCGTTCGGTCTCGGCGTGCTGGACATCGCGCTGGCCGACCACGTCCGCACGGTCGCCGAGGAGCGCGGCCTCGGCGCCACCTTCGACGGCTTCGTGCCGTCCTGACCGCCGGAGGATCCGATGCCTGAAGCAACCGACAGCTACCGGGTGGTCCGCAACGCCGAGGAGCAGTACTCGATCCTCGCGGCCGGCGTACCGCTGCCGAAGGGCTGGACCGCGGCCGGGTTCGCCGGGGACCGGGCCGCGTGCCTGGCCCACGTCGACGCGACCTGGACCGACCTCCGCCCGCTGAGCCTGCGCCGCTCAGCCTCCTGACACCTCCCACCGCACGAACCGCTGGAGAATGCCCATGACTGCCGAGCATGTCCTGATCCCTGCCCGCGTGGCCGAGCGGGCGGCGACGTCCCCGGACTCCGTGGCCGTCGTCGACGGCGCCCGCGAACTCACGTACGCCGAGCTGGACGCGCGCGCCGGGCGGCTGGCGCACCTGCTGCGCGAGAACGGCGCCGGCCCGGAGGCGGTCGTCGGCATCGCCCTGCAGCGGAGCTTCGACCTGGTGGTCGCGCTGCTGGCGGTGTGGCGGACCGGGGCCGCGTTCGTCACACTCGACCCGGACTTCCCGAAGGCACGCCTGCAGTGGCTCGCCGGCGACGCGGCTGCACAGGTCGTCGTAGCAGAGGCGGCGCTCGCGGACGTCTTCGAGCGGCCGGTGATCGACCCGGCGCTGGTCGACAAGGACCGACCGGTCGCGCCGATCGTGGAGCCGCCGACCGAGTCCGCGGCGTACGTCATGTACACGTCCGGCAGCACCGGCACGCCCAAGGGTGTCGTCATCACGCATGCGGGCATCGCGAACCGCGTGCAGTGGGCGGTGGACGCACAGCGGCTGGGGGAGCAGGACCGCGTGCTGCAGAAGACGCGGATCACGTTCGACGCAGCGGTGTGGGAGTTCTTCGGTCCGCTGGTCAGCGGCGGCACAGTGGTTCTGGCGCCGAAGGACTCCGAGCGGGACGCGGCCGCACTGCTCAACGCGGTGACGACGCAGAAGATCACTGTGCTGCAGGTGGTTCCGTCGGTACTGCGCTTACTGGTCGAGGAGCCTGGCTGGGACCAGAGCGGTTCGCTGCGCCTCGTGTCGTGCGCGGGTGAGCCGCTGCACGCGGAGCTGGCCCAGCGGCTGCTCAAGTGCACCGACGTGGAGTTGTGGAACACCTACGGCCCGACGGAGTGCTCGATCGACGTCACGGCGTACAGGTTCGATCCGGAGCAGACGAGCGGGCCGGTGTCGATCGGACGCCCGATCAACGGCATGCGCGTGCTGGTGCTCGACCCCAACACCGGGGCGCCGGTACCCGTCGGTGTGGTCGGTGAGCTGCACGCAGGCGGTGTTGGCGTTGCCCGCGGCTACCTGAACCGGCCGGGGCTGACGGCGGAGCGGTTCGTGCCGGACCCGTTCGGCAAGGACGGCTGGCGGCTGTACCGGACGGGTGACCTCGTGCGGTGGCGCGAGGACGGCAACCTCGAGTACGTCGGCCGCACCGACGACCAGGTGAAGGTGAACGGCGTCCGCATCGAGCCGGCCGAGATCGAGGCGGCTTTGACCGCGCACCCGCACGTGACGGCGGCAGTCGTCGTGGCCAAGAACAGGCCGGACGGTACGACGCAACTCGTTGCCTACGTCCAGGCTGCCTCGACGGACGAGCTGCGCAGCCACCTCCTCGACCGGCTGCCCGAGACCCACGTACCGGCACTCTTCGTGCGGGTGGAGTCGTTCCCGCTGACCGCACACGGCAAGGTCGACAAGGCGGCGCTGCCGGATCCGTTCCTGGGCGCGGAGTACGTCGCGCCGCGGACCACGGCCGAGCAACTGGTCGCGGACCTGTGGCAGCAACTGCTCGGCGTGGAACGGGTCGGCGCCCACGACAACTTCTTCGAGCTGGGCGGTACGTCGCTCGTGCTGACGCGGCTGGCCAACCGGCTGCGTGCTGCGGCCGGGAAGGACATCCAGTTGCGTGGTCTGCTGCGTGCCACCACGGTCGAAGCGCAGGCCGCGATGCTGGCCGACGTACTCGATGACGGCACCGAGCTGACAGTTGCAGACCGGTCGCAGCCGCTGCCGTTGTCGGCGAGTCAGCGGCGGCTCTGGTTCATGGAACAGCTGGACACGCGCAGCCACGAGTGGGTCGCGCCGACGTTCCTGCGGGTCCCGACTGGTACCGGCACCGCGCAGGTACAGGAGGCGCTCGACGCACTGGTCGCTCGGCACGAGACGCTGCGGACGCGCTACCTGGTCGTGGACGGCGAGCCCACGCAGGTGATCGACGCACCGGGTCCTGTGGACCTGCGCATCGTCGACGTGGCCGACGACGAGCTGACCGACGTACTGATCGACCATCTGGGAGAGGGCTTCGACCTGCAGACCGGTCCGGTAGTGCGGGCGCTCTACGCCAGCACCAGTACGCAGGACGTGCTCGTGCTGGCCATTCACCACATCGCCACCGATGGTTGGTCCGCCTCGGTCCTGGCTGACGAGTTCGACCGGCTGCTGGCCGGCGAGACGCTGGAGCCGCTGGAGGTGCAGTACGCCGACTATGCGGTCTGGCAGCAGCGCAACCTGACTGAGGAGCTCGTCGCCAAGGAGCTCGCGCACTGGCGGACGGCGTTGGACGGCAGCGAGCCGCTCGAACTGCCGATCGACAAGCCACGCCCGCCGGTCCGCGACCCGCACGGCGCCATGGTGACGTTCAGCGTCGCCGGCGAGCTGGCCGAGCGGCTGGACCAGCTGGGCCGCTCACACGGGTGTACTCCGTTCAGCACGCTGCTGACCGCCTATGCGGCCACGCTTGCACGCTTCACGGGGACCTGGGACGTGGCGGTCGGCGCACCGGTTGCCGGGCGGGACCTGCCACAGCTGGAGAAGCTGGTCGGCTTCTTCCTCAACACCGTGGTACTGCGGTGCCGTCTGGACGCTGACCTGTCGTTCGAGGACGCGTTGGAGCGTGTCCGCCCGGTCTGCGAGGACGCGTTCAGCCACGCCGGCCTGCCGTTCGACCGGCTCGTCGACGACCTGGCTCCCGATCGCGACCTGTCCCGGACGCCGCTGTACCAGGCCGCCTTCGACTTCCACGGCACCGGCTTCTCCGGCGCCGAGGGGGACCTCGAGGACCTGGCCGCCGTCCAGCCGGCGCTCCAGGTCGCGAAGACGGACCTGACCCTGAACATGCGCCGCCTCGCCGACGGGTCGTTGCTGGGGGCAATGGAGTACGCGACCAGTCTGTTCGAGCGCGCGACCGTGCAGCGCATCACTGACGCCTTCGTGCGGCTGCTCGAAGCAATGGTCGCCGACCCTGCCACGACGCTCGGTGCGGCCGACGTACTGAGTGTCGAGGAGCGCGACCAGCTGATCCACGGCTGGAACGCGACGACGCTGGAGGTGCCTGCTCTGACCACGCTGCAGCGGTTCGAGGCGCAGGCGGCCGCGACCCCGCACGCGATCGCCGTGTCGCCGAGGGGCACGACGTACGGCGAGCTGGAGGCGAACGCCAACCGGCTTGCGCAGCACCTGCGTGCGCTGGGAGTGGTGCAGGGAGATGTGGTCGGCGTACTGCTCGACCGCGGGCCCTGGCTGCCGACGGCGATGCTGGCCGCGTGGAAGGCCGGTGCGGCGTACCTGCCGATCGATCCGGACACTCCTGCGGACCGGGTCGCGTTCGTCTGCCAGGACGCTGAGGTGAAGGCTTTGGTCACCTCCAGCGGCCGCAGCACCGCGGACGGCGTCGTACTGGTCGACGCTCATGCTGAGGCGATTGCGGCGCGGCTGGCCGAGGCGCCGGAGCTGGAGCACGACCTGGACGAGCTGGCGTACGTGATCTACACCTCCGGCAGCACCGGTCAGCCGAAGGGCGTTGCGGTGCCGCATCGCGGTCTCGTCAACCACCTCGACTGGGCGGCCCGTGAGCTGTGCGGTGCCGGCAGCGGTGGGGCACCGGTGTTCTCGTCGGTGGCGTTCGACCTCGGCGTACCGAACCTGTGGGCCCCGCTGATCGCAGGTCAGACCGTGCACCTGCTGCCCGCGGACCTGGACCTCGCCGACCTGGGACGCGAGCTGGCGGCGCATGCGCCGTACAGCTTCGTGAAGCTGACGCCGTCGCACCTGGAGATCCTGACCACGCAGCTCAGTGCAGACCAGGCCGCCGACCTCGCCGAGGTCCTGGTCGTCGCCGGCGAACCGTTCACGCGCCGCGTCCTGGAGGCCTGGCGCTCGCTGGCACCGGACACGCGGATCATCAACGAGTACGGCCCGACGGAGGCGTCGGTGGGTACGTCGATCTACGAGGTGCCCGCGGCCGAGCAGTCGGACGTGCTCCCGATCGGCAAGCCGCTGCCGAACCTGACCATGTACGTCCTCGACGCCGATCGCCGTCCGGTCCCGCTAGGCGTGGTCGGCGAGCTTTACGTCGGTGGTACCGGCGTGGCTCGCGGCTACGTCAACCGGCCCGAGCTGACCGCGGAACGCTTCCTGCCGAACCCCTTCGGTCCAGGACGGCTGTACCGCACCGGTGACCTGGTGCGGCGTCGTACCGACGGCACCGTGGAGTTCCTCGGCCGCACCGACCACCAGGTGAAGGTCCGCGGCCACCGGATCGAGCCCGAGGAGATCCAGCTCGTGCTGGTCGGCCACTCCGGGGTCGGCGACGCGGTCGTGATCGCCCGCGAGGACCGTCCGGGCGATCTGCGCCTGGTCGCGTACTACGTCGGTACGGCGACCGCGGACGAGCTCGCGGACCACGCCGGCCGCGTGCTGCCCGGCTACCTGGTGCCGGCGGCGTTCGTGCCGCTGGACCGCCTGCCGTTGAACGCCAACGGCAAGCTCGACCGGTCCGCGCTGCCCGCGCCCGAGCAGGCGGCGGCGGAGCACCTGGTGCCGCCGGCGACCGTCGTCGAGGAGCGGATCGCCGAGATCTGGACCGAGCTGCTCGGCCAGGACGTCGGCGTCCGGCAGAACTTCTTCCGCAGCGGCGGGAACTCGATCCTGGCGATCCGCCTGATCGCCCGCCTGCAGTCCGTGTTCGAGGTCGACCTGCCGGTGCGCGCGATCTTCGAGCAGCCGACCGTGGCCGAACTGGCCGCCGCGGTCGAGGCGCTGATCCGCGCCGAGATCGACGCGCTCCCCGACCACGAAGTCCTAGCCGCCACCGCCGAGGAGAACTAGGTGAGCACCACAGACGCCCGCGACGAACTGCTGCGCCGACGGCTGGCTGGTGCCGGTCGCGGCCGGCGGACGGGCATTCCCCAGGCCGACCGGAGCCGGCAGTTGCCGCTGTCGTTCGGGCAGCAGCAGATGTGGTTCCTGAACCGGCTCGACACCGACAGCTCGGAGTACCTGCTGCCGGCCGCGCTGCGGACCCGCGGACTGCTCGACCTGGACGCGCTGCAGCGGGCCTGGGCCGATCTGCTGGCACGGCACGAGATCCTGCGCACCCGCTACGAGCTCCACAACGACCAGCCGGTCCAGGTGGTCGACCAAGGGCCTGGCCCGGGCCTGCGACTGGTAGAGCTCACAGAGGCCGGTGATCGCGAGGCGGCGCTGGCCGCAGTACTGCGCGAGCAGACCGCGACAGGCTTCGACCTGGAACGCGAGTGGCCCGCCAGAGCGACACTGGTGCGCGCAGCGGCCGACGACCACCTGCTGATCGTGGTCCTGCACCACATCGCCGGGGACGCGTGGTCGACCGAGCTGTTGTCGGAAGAGCTGGCCGAGCTGTACGGCGCGCACTCCGCAGGCGTTGCGCCGTCACTGGTGCAGCTGCCGCTGCAGTACGCCGACTTCGCCGCCTGGCAGCGCAGCCAGGACCTGAACGGCGAGCTGGAGTGGTGGCGGAAGCAGCTGGAGGGCATCCGCCCGGTCGAGCTGCCGACCGACCGGCCGCGCCCGGCTGTCCGCAGTACTGCGGGTGCGGACCTGCCGTTCGAGCTCCCGGACGGCTTGGCGGATCGCGTGCGGGCGTTGGCGGCGAAGTTCGACACCACGCCGTTCGTGGTGATGCTGACGGCGTACCAGCTGATGCTGGCGCGCTACACCGGTGAGCAGGACGTTGCGGTCGGCACCGTGGTGTCCGGGCGGACCCGCCCGGAGCTGCAGCGGATGATCGGGTACGGCATCAACAGTCTGGTGATCCGCAGCCGCTGGCAGGGCGACCCCACGTTCGCGGACCTGGTCCGTGAGACGCGTGCGCGGGTGCTGGACGCGCACGACCACCAGACCGTGCCGTTCGCGAAGCTGGTGGACGAGCTGCAGCCGGAGCGGGACATGTCGCGCTCGCCGCTGTTCCAGGTGGCCTTCGTCGTACGGCAGGCACCTCCCGGAGCTGTCACGCTCGGCAAGCTGGTCGCCGAGCCGGTGCGGACCGGGTTCACGGTGGCCAAGTTCGACCTGAACCTGAAGCTGACCGAGACCGTCGACGGTGCGCTGGACGGCGTCCTCACCTATGCGACGGCGCTGTTCGACGAGTCCACCGCGCGCCGGATGGCCGGCCACTTCATCCGGCTGCTGGCCGAGGGCGTGGCGGCGCCGGACCGGCCGCAGTCGGCGCTGGAGATGTTCACCGCGGACGAGCTGGAGGAGCTGACCCAGACGTTCGCGTGCGGCGGTGAGCTCGAGCTGACGCTGCCGGTCCACGAGCAGGTGGCGCAACGCAAGGCGTCCGCGATCGCCGTCGTCGACGGGACGACCCAGCTGACGTACGGCGAACTCAACGCGCGGGCGAACCGCATCGCCCGGTTCCTCGTCGACGAAGGCGTCGGCCCGGAGTCGCGGGTCGCGGTGGCGATCCCACGGTCGGCGGACCTCATCGTCGCGGTGCTGGCCGTGCTGAAGGCCGGAGCCGCCTACGTGCCGATCGACCCGGAGTATCCAGCGGACCGGAATGCCTTCATCCTCGAGGACTCCGACCCCGACCTGGTCCTGGTGTCCGGCGCGTCCACCTCCGGCCTGCCCGCGTCCGGCGCACCGGCGGTGGCGGTCGACTACCACGCCCGCTTCGCCGGCTACCCGGACCACGACCTCGGCAGCACCGCAGGTCCCGGCAACCCGGCGTACCTGATCTACACGTCCGGCTCCACGGGTCGGCCGAAGGGCGTCGTAGTCGAGCACCGGCAGTTGTCCAACTACCTGGCCTGGTGTGCGGGCGAGTACGACGGTCTGGCGGGCTCCTCGCTGTTGCACTCGTCGGTGTCCTTCGATCTGACGGTGAACGCGCTGTGGGGTCCGCTGGTGCTAGGCGGCCAGGTGGTGATCGGCTCGCTCGACGGCAGCCGGCCGGGACCGGAGACGGCGCCGACGTTCGTCAAGGTCACGCCGAGCCACCTGCCGTTCCTGGTGGAGCTACCGGACGAGTTCTCACCGACCGACGTACTGATGACCGGTGGCGAGGCGCTGACCGGCGAGGCCGTGGACGCGTGGCGGGCCAAGCACCCTGGTGTTGCCGTCATCAACGAGTACGGACCGACCGAGACGACTGTGGGCTGTACGGCGTTGCGGATCGAGCCGGACGACGAGCTGCCGACAGGTGGTCTCGCCATCGGCAAACCGATGCCCAACTCGCGAGTGCTGGTTCTGGACGCGTTCCTGCGTCCGGCCCCGATCGGTGTGGTCGGCGAGCTGTACGTGGTGGGGGACTGCGTAACCCGCGGCTACCTCAACCGCCCGGACCTGACCGCGGAGAAGTTCGTCGCCTGCCCGTGGGCGCCGGGCGAACGCATGTACCGCACCGGCGACCTGGCGGCGTGGGACTCCGACGGCACCCTGACCTGCCCGAGCCGCGTGGACAACCAGGTCAAGATCCACGGCTACCGGATCGAGCTGGGCGAGATCGAGAGCACCCTGCTGCGGCACCCGGCCGTCAGCCAGGCGATCGTGGTCGCCCGCGACACCCCGTCCGGTGACAAGCGCCTGGTCGCGTACGTCGTGACGTCCGCGGACACCGCCGTACTGAAGGCGCATGCCGAGGAGTGGCTGCCGGAGTACATGGTGCCGGCGGCGTTCGTCGTACTGGACGCGATCCCGCTGACGGAGAACGGCAAGACCGACCTGCGGGCCCTGCCCGAGCCGGGCACTGCTGCTGCCGCGGTGGACGTGGTGGACGCGGCGAAGGTGACGGCGCGTACGACGACCGAGGAGCAGTTGGCCGCGATCTGGTCCCGGGTGCTCGGGGTCGAGGAGATCGACGTCCACACGAGCTTCTTCGAGCTCGGCGGTGACTCGCTGAGTGCGGTGGCCGTTGTCGGTGCGCTGCGCGAGACAGGTGTCGACGTCGCCGTCTGGGACGTCTTCGAGTACCGCACGGTCGCTGCGCTGGCGGAGAAGCTGACCGGGCGTGCGGCGAAGGAGGAGACGTTCGTCGCGCCGTTCGCGCTCATCGCCGAGGAGGACCGCGCTGCGCTGCCGGCCGGGGTCACGGACGCCTACCCGTTGTCGCAGGCGCAGACCGGCATGGTCGCCGAGATGCTTGCCGGGGCGGAGCAGGCGCACTACCACAACACCACGTCGCACCGGATCCTGGACGACCAGCCGTTCGACCTGTCGGCGCTGCAGCGCGCAGCTGACCTGCTGTTGACCCGCCACGAGAACCTGCGCACGTCGATCGACCTCGGTAGCTACTCCCGTCCGCTGCAGTTGGTGCACGCAAAGGCGGCGCTGCCGATCGGAATGACCGCACTCGGCTCGGCTGACGTTGACAGCGCACTCCGCGAGTTCCGCGCTGCCGAACGAGCCAGGCCGTTCGACCTGTCCGCGCCGGCATTGCTGCGCTTCCACGTACACACCACCGGGCAGACCGACGCCTGGTGGCTCACCAGCACGGAGTGCCACGCAGTGTCGGAGGGCTGGAGCTACCACTCGCTGCTGATGGAGCTGGTCACCACCTACCGCGCGATCCGGTCCGGCAACGAGCCGGAGCCCTACGTGCCGCCGAAGGTGCGGTACGCCGACTTCGTGGCGGCCGAACTGGAGTCGCTCGCGTCGGCCGACGACAAGGCGTACTGGCTCGACGTCGCGACCAGCTACGAGCCGGTCGAGCTCCCGGCCGGCTGGGGCGAGGAGGGCGAGCCGCACGCGTTGTACGCCGGTGCGCGCACGATCGACCTCGAGGACGGGCTGCGTGCGCTGGCGACTGCGGCCGACGCATCGCTGAAGTCGGTGATGCTGGCCGCGCACATCAAGGTCATGAGCCTGCTGAGCGCCGAGTCCGCGTTCACGACCGGTCTGGTCTGTGACGCCCGTCCCGAGGCGAAGGGCGCGGACCAGGTGCACGGCATGTACCTGAACACGTTGCCGTTCCCGGTCGACCGCGGTGCCCGGACCTGGCGGGAGCTGGTCGAGCAGACCTTCGCCCGGGAGCGGGAGCTGTGGCCGCACCGCCGGTACCCGATGCCGCAGATCCAGCGCGACGCGGGCCGCCGGCTGATCAACGTTTTCTTCAACTACCAGGACTTCCGGCAGCTCGACGACAACCTGGTCGACCCGTACGCCGGTGAGACCTACGAGTCGACGGACGACATGCCGGTCGTCGCGGCCCGGCGGACGAGCCTGCAGAACGAGAGCATCACCGAGGTGCCGCTGACGGTGTCGTCGCGCGGTGGCTACATCATCCTGACCGCGGACTCCGGCGTCATCGGCATCGACAACGCCGAGCGCCTGGCCGGGCTGTACCGCTCGGTGCTGGAAGCCATGGCCGCCGATCCCGAAGGCGACGCCCGGCTGGCGCACCTGTCGGCGGACGAGGAAAGCCTGGTCCTCGAGACGTTCGCCGAGGGCCGCGTGCGTTCCGAACTACCCGCGATCCTGCCCGATCTGATCGACGCCTCGGTCGCACGGACACCTGACCGTCCGGCAGTCGTGGACCACGGCCTGGAGCTGACGTACGGCGAGCTGGACCAGCGGGCGAACCAGCTGGCCAGGGTACTGATCGAGCGCGGTGTCGGACCGGAGTCCAGGGTCGCGGTCGCCCTTCCTCGATCGGTCGAGCTGATCGTCGCCCTGCTCGCAGTGGTGAAGGCCGGCGGTACCTACGTGCCGATCGACCCGGACAACCCGCGTGATCGCGTCGAGTTCGTCCTGGCCGACTCCGGACCGGTGCTGATGGTGACGGCGGCGGGCGTCGACGTACCGGCCGGCGACGTACCGGTCCTGCTGCTCGACAGCACGACGGCCAGCGGCCAGTCCGGTGCGCCGGTCACGGACGCGGACCGGATCGCCCCACTGCGCCGGGAGAACGCGATCTACGTCATCTACACGTCCGGCTCGACAGGCCGTCCGAAGGGCGCCGTGCTCGAGCACCGCCAGGTCGCGAACTACCTCGCGTTCTGCGCCGAGGAGTGCGACGGCCTCGCCACCTCCTCGTTGCTGCACGGCTCCGCCTCGTTCGACCTGACCGTCAACGCCCTGTGGGGTCCGCTCGCCTCCGGGGGTACGGCGATCCTCGGAGCGCTCGACGGCACCGAGGACGCACCGCCGGCCAAGCCTGCCTTCGTAAAGGTGACACCGAGCCACCTGACGTTGCTGACCGAGCTGTCCGCCGACTGGTCGCCCTCGCTGCAGCTGATGACCGGTGGCGAGCCCCTCGTCGGCGAGGCGGCCGAGGCTTGGCGGGCCCTGCACCCGAACGTTGCCCTGATCAACGAGTACGGTCCGACCGAGACGACGGTCGCGGTGACCGGGCTGACCTACCGGCCCGGCGAGCAGCTCCCGGCCGGACCGGTCACGATCGGCTGTCCGATGCCGAACGTCCGCGTCTACGTGCTGGACGCGAACCTGCAACCGGCGCCGGTCGGTGTGGTCGGCGAGCTGTACGTCGCCGGACCGCAGGTCGCCCGCGGCTACCACAACCGGTCCGACCTGACCGCCGCCAAGTTCGTCGCCTGTCCGTGGGGACCGCCCGGCGAGCGGATGTACCGCACCGGAGACCTGGCCGCCTGGAACGCGGACGGCACCCTGACCTGTCCGACGCGCGTCGACGACCAGGTGAAGATCCATGGCTACCGGATCGAACTGGGCGAGGTCGAGGCAGCGGTCCGGAAGCACGACGCGGTTGCGCATGTCGCGGTGATCGCCCGCGAGGACCGGCCCGGTGACCGCAAGCTGGTCGCGTACGTCGTGCCGTCCGGTCCGCTCGACCTGGACGAAGTGCGGGCGGTCGTCGCGACACAGCTACCGGAGTACATGGTCCCGGCCGCGTTCGTCGTACTGGGAGCGCTGCCGCTGACCGCGAGCGGGAAGCTGAACCGGGCCGCCCTTCCGGCGCCGGAGTACACGGCTACCGCGGTCGAGTACGTCGCGCCGCGGTCCGAGACCGAGAAGGAGATCGTCGCGGTCTGGCAGCGGGCGCTCGGCATCGAGCGGGTCGGCGTACTGGACAGCTTCTTCGAGCTGGGCGGCGACTCGATCAGCGCGGTGTCGGTCGTCGGCGGGCTGCGGCGTGCCGGACTGGACGCCGGCGTGCAGGACGTGTTCGAGGCCCGGACCGTTGCCGTGCTGGCGGAGAAGCTCACCGGCCGACCTGCTGTGGAGGCGGCGCGCTCGGTGGAGCCGTTCGCGCTTGTCGTCGAGGCGGACCGTGCACTGGTCCCGGCCGGCGTGGTCGACGCGTATCCGCTGTCCGAGGCGCAGACCGGGATGATGGTCGAGCTGCTGTCCAGCACCACGCCGCGTGCCTACCACAACGTGGTCTCCACCCGGCTGACCGACGAGAAGCCTCTGTCGGTGGAGGCTCTTCGGCAAGCGCTGGCGTTGCTGATCGAGCGGCACGAGGTACTGCGGACCGCTGTCGACCTGGAGACGTACTCCGTCCCGATGCAGCTGGTCCACGCGACAGCCGACGTACCGCTGACGTACGTGGACCTGTCCGCGCTGCCGGAGAACATCCAGCGGCAGGCGATCGCCGGGTTCCAGACAGAGGAGCAGGCGACGCACTTCGACCAGGCGCGGCCGCCGTTGCTGCGGTTCGCAGTACACCAGCTGGACGAGCTGAGCTGGCAAGCCACGGTGACGCAGAACCACGTGATCCTCGAAGGCTGGAGCCACCACGCGCTGGTGACCGAGCTGCTCGAGTACTACGTACGCTTCCGCGACGGCCAGGACCAGGAGCCGTGGCAGGCCCCGCCGGTACGGTTCGCGGACGCGATCGCCGGTGAGCTGGCGGCACTCGACTCCGTTGCCGACCGCGAGTACTGGGCACAGGTGGCCGCGCTGCCGAAGTTCACGATCCCCTCCGGCTGGAAGGGCGACGAGTCGGCGGAGCGCACGCCGTACCGGGTGGAGGTTCGCTACGACGACCTGGAGCAGCAGCTGCGAGGTGTGGCGACCGAGACGGGTACGTCGCTGAAGAGCGTGCTGTTCGCCGCACACCTCGCGGTGCTGAGTGCACTGACCGGCCACGAGGAGTTCCACAGCGGCCTGACCAGTCACATCAGGCCTGCGGTCGAAGGTGCCGAACGCGTCTACGGCATGCACCTCAACATGCTGCCGGTTCCGATGCGCAAGGAGCCCGGCACCTGGCGGGACCTGGTGTCGCGGACGTTCGCGGCCGAGACGGAGCTGTGGTCGCACAGGTTCTTCCCGATGCCGGTCATCCAGCGGGAGCTCAGCAGCGAGCGTCGGCTGCTGGACGTGTTCTTCAGCTTCCAGGACTACCGCGGCGTCACGGCGCGCACCGAAGGGCTGGGGATCGACGGGCTGGACGACAGCGTGGCCAGCGGGACGACGGAGTTTCCACTGTCCGTCGCGACCGGTCCGGGCTACCTGGTGGTCCGCTCGAACACGCGGGCGCTGGACCGGTCAGCCGGCGACCTGATGGCCGGAATGTACCGCACGGCGCTGGAAGCGATCGTGACCACACCGGACACCCGGTGGGACACGACCGAGCTGCTGGCCGCCGATGAACGGCCACAGACAACGGAAGCTGCGGCAACCGAGGCAGTGCAGGAGTTCGAGCCGCCGCGGACCGAGACCGAGCGCATCCTGGCCAAGATCTGGATGAAGCTGCTGGACGTACCGCGGGTCGGCCGCCGGGACCGCTTCTTCGAGCTGGGCGGCTACTCGATGCTGCTGGTCAAGACGGTCTCCAAGGCCAAGGCGAAGAACCTGCCGCTCTCACTGTTCATGTACTACGACAGCGACCGGCTCGACCACCTGGCAGCAGCAGTAGACGCCGCCAAGGCAGCCGAGCAGACCGGCCGTCCGGCAGGGTGGTACGGCCCCGGTGTCGACTTGTTGCCGTCAGCAATGGACGAGGCCGCCGTACCCGGTGCTGTCGTCGCCTTGCTCGAAGGCGGTGAGCTGACCGAGATCCAGGCGCTGGGTTCGCTGGCGGCCGACGGACAGCGGCCGGTGACGGCGGAGACGATCTTCACCGTCGCCTCGGTGAGCAAGCTGGTCAGCACGGTCGGCGCACTCCGGCTCGTCGACAACGGCGAACTCGACCTGGACGAGGACATCCACCGCTACCTGACCAGCTGGGAGGTCCCGGGCCGGCCACGCGTCACGCTGCGACAGCTGCTCGGTCACCGCTCCGGTTTCACGGTCTCGCCCGGCGGCGGTGTCGCGCCCGGGCAGCCGGTGCCGACGTTGCTGGACCTGCTCGACGGGCGAGCGCCGGCGACCAACGCGCCGATCCGGTGCGAGCACGAGCCCGGGTCGGCCTTCGTCAAGGCCGGCGCGAACTTCGTCGTCCTGCAGCAGCTGATCGAGGACGTCACCGGCAAGCCGTACGCCGCCGCGGCCAAGCGGCTCGTGCTGGAACCGCTGGGGATGCACGGGTCGAGCTTCGACCGGTCGTTCCCGCTGACGTCGGGACGGCCTGTTGCCCTCGGCCACCTTCCGGACGGTCCGCTGGACGGCGGCTGGCGGGTCCGCGCCGACGCCGCGTCGGGCGGCCTGTGGACCACCGCCGGCGACCTGGCCGCGCTCGCGCTGGAGATCCGGCGGTCGTACCTCGGCCGGCCGCGCGCGGTGCTGTCGAAGGAGCTGGCGCGGCAGATGCTGTCCCCGGCCGGGGACAGCGCGTTCGGGCTCGGCGCGACCGCGGAGACCGACGGCGACGACGTCCGGTTCGGCCACGGCGGCGAACCGCGCGGCTACTACGGCGGCCTGATCTGCCGGGTGTCGTCCGGTGACGGCTTCGTCCTGCTGGCGAACGCGACCGCCGGCAAGCACCTCGCCCAGGGCCTCGCCGGGCGCCTGGCATCCATCTAGGAGGAACCATGAGCACCCGCCACCTGATCTCGACCGACGACCTGACCGACGACGAGCTGCGGTACGTGGTCGACCTGGGGGAGGAGTTCTCCGCCGGTCGTGCCGTCCTGGACCGTCCGCTGACCGGCCAGATCGCCGGGATCTACTTCCGCAAGACGTCGACCCGGACCCGGACCGCGTTCTCGGCCGGGGCACTGCGGCTCGGCGCCCAGATCATCGCCTACGGGCCCGACGACCTGCAGCTGAACACCGGCGAGACGACCGAGGACACCGGTCAGGTGTTCAGCCGGATGCTCGACGTGCTGGTCGCCCGGACCGCCGGCGATCCGGAGGAAATGCGCGGCTGGGCGGCGCAGGACCGGATGTCGGTGATCAACGCGATGAGCTCCGTCGAGCACCCGACGCAGGGCATCACCGACCTGGTCACGCTGAAGCGCCGGTTCGGCAAGCTCGAGCAGCTGCGCGTGCTGTACGTCGGGGAGGGCAACAACTCGGCCGCCTCGATCGCGCTGTCGATCACGCGCTTCCCGGGCGTCCACCTCGAACTGCGCACCCCGCCCGGCTACGGCCTGCGGCCCGACGTCGCCGCGCGCGCGGCCGCCCACGCGCAGCGCTGCGGCTCGACGATCGTCGAGCGGCACGACATGGCCGACCTGCCGCCCGAGCTGGATGCCGTCTACACCACCCGCTGGCAGACGACCGGTACGTCGAAGCCGGACCCGAACTGGCGGGACGTGTTCGCGCCGTTCCAGGTCAACGCGGCGATCTGGCAGGACCACCCGAACGCGGTGTTCCTGCACGACCTGCCCGCACACCGCGGCGAGGAGGTCACCGCCGACGTCCTGGACGGCCCGGCGAGCATCGCCTTCGACCAGGCCGAGAACAAGCTGCACGGCGCGATGGCGGTGCTGGACTGGTGCCGGCGCGGGATCGTCGGATGACCGTGTCCGCCAGGCCCGACGCTCCGCCCGGGCCGCTCTGGCGGAACCGGGACTTCGGGCTGCTGTGGTTCGGCGCGGCCGCGTCGATCCTCGGGGTCCGGGTCGCGAGCATCGCGTGGCCACTGCTGGTGGTCTTCGACGGTGGTTCGGCGGAGCAGGCGGGACTGGTCGGGTTCGCCGCGCTCCTGCCGCAGCTGGTGGTACAGCTGCCGGCAGGTGTGCTGGTGGACCGCTGGGACCGCCGCAGGGTGATGCTTTGCGCAGACCTGGTCGGGATGCTCGCGATCGCCAGCGTCCCGGCTGCGATGCTGCTCTACCGCCTCACCGTGCCGCATCTGCTGGCAGCCGCGTTCCTCGAAGGCACCGCCGCGATCTGCTACCAGCTGGCGGAGCGCGCGGCTGTGCGTTCCGTCGTACATCCTGATCACCTGCCGGCTGCGCTGTCGCAGAACGAGGCGCGCAGCAAAGGGGCTGGACTGGTCGGGCAGCCGTTGTCGACGACGCTGCTGTCGTTCGCCAGTTGGATGCCGTTCGGCGTGACGGTCGTGGGGCACGCGGTGTCGATGGTGACGCTGCTGGCGATCCGTACGCCGTTCCAGCGGCCGCAGCGCAAGCCGGCGACGCTCTGGAAGGACCTGGGCGAAGGCCTGCGCTGGATGCGTGAGCAGAAGCTCCTCCGCAGCGCCCTGGCGGTCATCTCCGTGACCAACCTCGTCAGCCAGGTGCTGAGCCTCTCGATGATCCTCATCGTCAAGGAGAGCGGGGGAGCGGTCACCACGATCGGACTGATCGGCCTGGCCACAGGTCTCGGCGGACTGCTCGGCGCGCTCTGCGGCTCGTGGTTCATGAAGCGGCTCAGCCTGACCACGCTGTTCGTCGGCACGCTGGTACTGCGGGTCGTCCTGATCCCTGTGATCGCACTGACGCCGGAGCCGTGGCTGCTGGCGGGGGTGTTCGCCGCGATGAGCTGGGCCGGCGGCCTGATGAACGTCGCCGGTGGCGTCTACCAGGTCCGCATCACTCCTGAGGAGATGCAGGGCCGCGCGGCCAGTGTCGGTGCGCTCGTGACGTCCGGTGCGAACTCCCTGGGCCCGCTGACCGGTGGCCTGCTGCTGGGTGCGGTCGGTACGACGTCGACCGTCGTGGTGGCCGCGGGGGCGATGACGGTCCTGGCCCTGCTCGCGTTCACCGCCGTCCGTCGGTACGGCGGGACGAGTAACGAAAAAGTATGGGCCCGGCCGTGACAGTGAGAGGACCAGTCGAACCAAGGGAGGCACGGCCGATGAGCACGATGGAGCAGTGGCGGCCGCGGGTGGTCACGCCCGCCGACGCCGGGGTGGAGCCGACCGCGGCCGGACTGATCCGGACACTGCGCGACGAGCGCGACCTGGACGGCCTGCTGGTCGAGGCGAAGGCCCTGGTGTTCCGCGGGTTCCACGTCGACGAGGCGCACCTGGACCCGGTGATGGACCTGCTGCTGCCCGGCCGGCTGGCCTACAAGCACGGCAACTCGCCGCGGACCAAGGTCGGCGACAACGTCTACACGTCGACCGAGTACCCGCCCGAGTACACGATCTCGATGCACAACGAGCTGTCCTACGCGCACGCGTACCCGGCGCGGCTGATGTTCTCCTGCCAGGTGGCTGCGGAGACCGGCGGCGCGACGCCGGTCGTGGACGGCGAGCTGTGGCTGGCGTCCCTGGACGACGAGCTGACCGCGGCGTTCGCGGACGGCGTGCGCTACGTGCAGAACCTGCACGGCGGCGCCGGACTCGGCAAGAGCTGGCAGGACACCTTCGAGACCTCCGACCGCTCCGAGGTGGAGCGGTTCCTCGCGGACTCCGCCGCCGAGGTGGAGTGGCGCCCGGACGGCGGGCTGCGGATCACCCAGTTGCGGCCGGCAACGATCAAGCACCCGCGGACGAACGCCGAGGTGTGGTTCAACCAGGCCGACCAGTGGCACCCGGCCGGCCTCGGCGACGAGACCGCGCAGGCACTGGCCCAGATCATGCCCGCCGACGAGCTGCCGCAGTCCGTGACGCTGGCCGACGGTACGCCGATCCCCGACGCGTGGGCGGTACAGATCCGCGACCGCGGCCTCGCGGCGGCCGTCGACGTCGACTGGCGGACCGGCGACGTGCTGCTGATCGACAACCTGCTGGTCGGCCACGGCCGCCGGCCCTACACCGGCAAGCGCCGCGTCCTGGTCGCGATGTCCGCCTGATCCACCTGTCACAACCTTTCCGAGGAGCACACCCATGAGCACCACGCTGGCGTACGTGATCAACGGCGGTCCCGAGGGGCCGGGCATCGTCGAGCGGCTGACCGCCGACGGCCCGCGGATCCGCGAACTGCTCGCCCGGCACGGCGCGGTCCTGCTGCGCGACTGCAAGGTCGGCGGCGTCGAGGGCATGGAGGCGGCAGTCCGCGCGCTGTCCGGCGAGCCGCTGAAGTACGCCGAACGCTCGTCGCCGCGACGGTCGATCAAGGGCAACGTCTACACGTCCACCGACTACCCGCCGAGCGAGGAGATCTTCCTGCACAACGAGAACTCCTACCAGGCCGCCTGGCCGCGGCTGCTGTTCTTCTACTGCGACCGCGAGCCGGCGACCCAGGGCGCCACCCCGCTGGCCGACGTACGGCGGATCTACCACGCCATCGACCCGGCCGTCCGGGAGGAGTTCGCACGCCGCAAGTGGATGGTGGTGCGGAACTTCCACGAGGACTTCGGGGTCGCCTGGCAGCACGTGTTCAACACCGAGGACCGCGCCGAGGTGGAGGCGTACTGCGCTCAGAACGACCTCGAGTTCGAGTGGGTCGGGGACGGCGGGCTGCGGACCAGGGCGGTCCGGGAGCCGATCCACGTGCACCCGGACACCGGTGAGACGGTGTGGTTCAACCACATCACGTTCTTCCACAACACGACGCTGCCCGCGTCCATCCGCGAAGGCCTGCTGGCGTTCCTGTCCGAGGACGAGCTGCCGACCAACACGTACTACGGCGACGGCGGCAAGATCCCGGACGACGTGATGGACCACCTGCGGTCGGTGTACCGGCAGGAGTGGACCCGGTTCGACTGGCAGCAGGGCGACCTGCTGCTGGTGGACAACATGCTGGCGGCGCACGCGCGCGAGCCGTTCACCGGCGACCGCAAGATCGCCGTGGCGATGGCCGAGGCGTACCGTCCCGCTGCCGTTGCTCCTGCCGGGGTCTGAGCATGAGCTGGTTCCGCATCCCGCGCCCGCGTCCGAAGGCAGAGCTCCGGCTGGTGTGTTTCCCGCACGCCGGCGGGGCCGCCACGGCCTACCGCCAGTGGGCGGACCTGCTGCCCGAGAGCATCGAGCTGATCGCGGTGCAGTACCCGGGCCGGCAGGACCGCTTCCAGGAGCCGCCGCTGCAGCACTTCGGTGAGCTGGTCGACGGCGTCGTGGCAGCGCTGCCCGAACTTGCCGGTCCGACGGCGTACTTCGGGCACAGCATGGGAGCGACGGTCGCGTTCGAGGCGGCTCGCCGGATGGAGGCGGTCGGGCGCGGACCGGAACGGCTGTTCGTCTCGGCGCGGGTCGCGCCTGCCGTGACGACCCGGCTCGGGCTCACGTTCGAGTCCGAGGACGAGGTGCTGACCTACATCCGCGAACTGGGCGGCGCCGGCGCCGCGCTCCTGGAGAACCAGGACCTGCGCGAACTGGCCCTGCCGATGCTGCGCGCGGACTTCCGCCTCATGGAGACCTACGAGTACCACCCGGGCGCCCGCCTGGAGTGCCCGATCACCGTGCTGGCCGGGTCGACCGACCACACGTTCGGCGTCGCCGACGCGGCGGCCTGGGCGCAGCACACCGTCGCCGGCATCAGCACAGCCGAACTGCCGGGCGGCCACTTCTACACCGAAGAGGTGCCCGGCCGGATCACTGAGCTGATCACCCGATCGTTCACTGCCGAAGGAGTCCACCCGTGAGCACCAACCCGTTCGAGGACGAGACCGCCGACTACCGCGTACTGCGCAACGAGGAGGACCAGTACTCGCTGTGGCCCGCCTTCGCCGCCGTACCGGCCGGCTGGCAGGTCGTGCTGGAGCGCGGCAGCCGCGCGGAGTGCCTCGACTACATCAACCGGACGTGGACCGACCTGCGCCCGGCCGGCGTGCGATGAGCGGCGGCCAGCAGCCGGTCCGGCTGCCGCTTTCGGCGGCACAGTCGAGTGTCTGGTACGCGCACCAGCTCGACCGGTCCGGGCACGAGTACACGATCGGTGAGGCCGTCGAGATCCACGGCCCGGTCGACCCGGAGCGGTTCGAGCTGGCCTGGCGGCAGCTCGCCCGGGAGGCGGAGGCCTGCCGGATCGGTGCCGTCGGCGACGACGCGAACGGCGACCTGTGGCAGGAGCTGCGCAGTGAGCCCGCCGAGCCCGTCGTCACCCACCTGGACCTCCGGTCAGCGGAGGACCCACGGGCGGAGGCGTTCGCCTGGATGCGGGCCGATCTGGCCCGTCCGGTCGACCTGACCGCGGGCGCGCTGACCGCGACCGTGCTGTTCACCATCGCCGACGACGCCGCGATCTGGTACCAGCGCGGGCACCACGTCGCCTTCGACGGCTACTCCGGCGGTGTGATGGCGAAGCGACTGGCGGACCTGTACGAGGACCTGTCGCACGGCTGGGAGTTCGGTCCGAGTCCGTTCGGTACGTTGACCGAACTGATCGAGGAGGAACGCGACTACCGCGCCTCCGACGACTTCGTTGCCGATCGCACGTACTGGTCGGAGCAACTCGCCGAGCTACCGGATCCGGTCCGGCTCAGCCGCCGTACGCCCGGTCCGCAGCGGTCGACCGACGTGCCGCATCGCAGCTCAGGGGCCCTCGACGCCGAGCAGACCGCAGTACTGCGGAAGGTTGCGAAGACGGCTGGTGCGCACTGGTCGGTGTGGTCCGTGGCTGCGACGGCTGCGTATCTGTACCGCGTCACTGGCATCAGGGACCTGGTGCTGACGCTTCCGGTCACCGCACGCACCACCAGGGTCTCGCTGGCCACCCCGGGCATGCTGTCGAACCACGTGCCGCTGCGGATCGCGGTTCAGCCACGGCAGAGCATGCAGGAGCTGGTGAAGGGTGTGACCGAGGCGCTGCGCGGTGCGCTCAAGCATCAGCGCTACCGGCTCGAGGACATCCGTCAGGACCTGGGCCTTCCGGTCGACGGCCTGCAGGGGCCGATGCTCAACGTGATGGCCTTCAACCAGGACCTGCGGTTCGACGGCCACCGCACCACGCTGCACAACCTCTCCCACGGTGCCGTCGACGACCTCGCGATCGCGGTGTACGACGGCGGCGACGGTCTGCGCGTCGACCTGGACGGCAACACCGACCGCTACACCGCGGACGAGCTGGACGACCACCGCACGCGCCTGGTCCGCTTCCTGGCCCATCTGGTGCAGCAGCCGGACCAGCCGATCGGTGACGTCGAGCTGATCGCACCGGACGAGCGGCACAAGGTCCTGGTCGACTGGAACCGTACGGCGACCCACGTCGACGCCCGCTCACTGGCCGACCTCTTCGAAGCACAGGTACGACGTACTCCCGGAGCCGTGGCCCTGCGATCGGCGGGTACCACCCTGGCGTACGCCGAGCTCAACCGCCGCGCGAACCGGCTGGCACACCACCTGATCGCGCAGGGCATCGGCCCGGAACAGGTGGTCGGACTCGCGGTGCCGCGCTCGATCGACCTCGTGGTGGCGATGTACGCCGTGATCAAGGCCGGCGCCGCCTACCTGCCGATCGACCCGGCGCTGCCGGCCGACCGGATCGAGTACCTGCTCGAGGATGCGCAGCCTGCACTGGTTCTCACCACGGCCGACGCAGCACCTGATACGAAGGTGCCGTCGACGCTGCTCGGGCCGGAGCTCGACCGGCAGTTGCGGGACCGGCCGATCATCGACCCGACGGACGCTCACCGCACCACCCCGCTGACCGGTGAGCACCCGGCGTACGTCATCTACACCTCGGGCTCCACCGGACGGCCGAAGGGCGTGCTGGTTCCGCATGCGGGCGTGGTGAACCGCCTCCTGTGGATGCAGGCCGAATACCGCCTCGGCCCGGCGGACAGGGTGCTGCAGAAGACGCCGATTGGCTTCGACGTGTCGGTCTGGGAGTTCTTCTGGCCGCTGCAGGTCGGCGCCGGCCTCGTGATCGCGAAGCCCGACGGTCACCGCGATCCGGCGTACCTGGCGCAACTCATTCAGAACGAGGACGTCACGACGGTGCATTTCGTCCCGTCGATGCTGACGACCTTCCTGGCGGAGCCGCAGGCCGCGGAGTGCACGAACCTCCGTCGGGTGCTCTGCTCCGGTGAGGCGCTGCCGCAGGAGGTTGCCGAGGAGTTCGAGCGGCTGCTGCCGGAGGCGGCGCTGCACAACCTGTACGGCCCGACAGAGGCGTCGATCGACGTGTCCTCGTGGGAGCACGCCTCGCCGTCGACACTGCCGGTGCAGTTCGCCGAGCAGGTCGCCGCAACGCCGGATGCGCTTGCTGTCGTCGACGGCGAGCGACGGCTGACCTATGCGCAGCTGGACGCGGAGGCGAATCGCCTTGCGCGGTTGCTGATCGCACGCGGCGCGGAGCCGGAGCGGTTCGTTGCTGTGGCGGTGCCGCGGTCGCTGGACCTGCTCGTCGTACTGCTCGCCGTGGTCAAGTCAGGAGCGGCCTATCTGCCGATTGGTCCGGCCGATCCGACTGAGCGCACCCAGCGCATCCTGGAAGACGCCAGCCCCGTCCTGGTGGTGACGACCAGCTCGCAGACGCTGCCTACCGAGGCCCCGACGCTGCTGATCGACTCCGACGAGACAGCCGGGCTGCTGGCTGCCCTGCCGAGCGGTCCGCTCGGTCCCGAGGCGGCCGCCGCACCGCGCAGTCCGGCGTACCTGATCTACACCTCCGGTTCGACCGGGCGCCCGAAGGGTGTCGTGGTGGAGCACAAGGCTCTGGGGCAGTACCTGAGCTGGGTGTCCCGGGCGTACCCCGGCCTCGCCGGACCGACGCTGCTGCACTCGCCGGTCACGTTCGACCTCACGGTGACGGCGATGTTCGGCGCGCTCGTCTGCGGTGGTTGTGTGCACGTCGGCGCGGTCGACGAGGCCGGTGCCGAGGTGACGTTCCTGAAGGCGACGCCCGCACACCTGTCGATGCTGGAGGAGTGGCCGGACAGCCGCTTCGGCTCGGGTGACCTGCTGGTCGGCGGCGAGCAGTTGACCGGTGCTGCGCTGTCGACCTGGCGTGGACGGCACCCGGGTGTGACGGTCGTGAACGAGTACGGTCCCACCGAGGCGACCGTCGGCACGGTCGAGTACCGGCTGCGGCCGGGGGACGAGACACCGGTTGGTTCCGTCCCGATCGGACGGCCCGTGTGGAACACCCAGGTCTACGTGCTGGACGACAACCTCGCGCCGGTGCCGCCCGGCTTCGCCGGCGAGCTGTACCTGGCCGGCGTCCAGCTTGCCCGCGGCTACCTGAACCGGCCCGCCCTGACCGCGGAGCGGTTCGTCGCCAACCCGTACGGCGCTGCGGGCAGCCGGATGTACCGCACCGGCGACGTGGTCCGGTGGACGACGGACGGGGTACTGGAGTACCTCGGCCGGTCCGACGACCAGGTCAAGATCCGCGGCTTCCGGATCGAGCTCGGCGAGATCGAGGCCGCACTGCTCGGCCTGCCGGAGGTGGCCAAGGCGACCGCGGTGGTCCACACCCCGCTGATCGGCGAACCGCGGGTCGTCGGGTACGTCGTTGCTGATGGCAACCGGTTCGACGCGCGCGCGGTCCGGGAGGCACTGGCCCGGCGGCTGCCGGAGTACATGGTGCCGAGCCTGGTCATGCGGCTCGACGACCTCCCCGTGACGTCGAACGGCAAGCTCGACCGGCGTGCCCTGCCCGAGCCCGACTTCGGCGCGCTGACCGGATCCCGCGGACCGCGCACACCCGACCAGGAGATCCTCTGCGGCCTGTATGCCGAGCTGCTCGGGGTGGACCGGATCGGTGTCGACGACAGCTTCTTCGAGCTCGGCGGCAACTCGCTGACCGCGACCCGGCTGACCAGCCGGATCCGCGCGACGCTCGGCGCCGACGTGCCGGTGCGGATCGTGTTCGAGCACCCGACGGTGGACGGCCTGTCGGCACAGCTCGCGGCGGCGGGTGGTGCGCGTCCGGCGTTGACGCCGTACGAGCGGCCGGAGCTGGTGCCGGTGTCGTTCGCGCAGCGGCGGCTGTGGTTCATGAACCGCTTCGAGGGGCCGTCGTCGACGTACAACAACGCCTTTGCCGTGACGCTGCGGGGGACGCTGGACGTGGCTGCGCTGCGCAGTGCGTTGACGGACGTGGTCGCGCGGCACGAGACGCTGCGGACGGTCTTCGCCGACGACAACGGTATGCCGCACCAGGTTGTGCTGCCGCCGGCCGTGTCGCTGGACGTCGTACCGGTGACCGATCTCGAAGCCCAGCTGGCCGCAGGGGCGTCGTACGCGTTCGACCTGGCCGTCGAGGCGCCGCTGCGGATGACACTGTTCGCTGTCGGCCCGGACGAGCACGTTCTGCTGATCACCCTCCACCACATCGCCTGCGACGGTTGGTCGACCACGCCGATGGCCCGCGACATCGCCACCGCCTATGCGGCGCGGGCCGAGGGCAACGAGCCGGACTGGTCACCACTGCCGGTGCAGTACGCCGACTATGCGCAGTGGCAGCGGGACCTGCTCGGCGACGAGGACCACGCGGACAGCCGCGCCCGCCAGCAGCTCGACTACTGGACCGAACAGCTGGCAGGCCTGCCCGATCAGCTCGAGCTACCTGTCGACCGACCACGGCCCGCCACGGCGACGTACCGCGGTGACCTAGTGCCGTTCTCGGTGCCCGACGACGTGTACGACGGTCTGAACCGGCTCGCGCAGCGCAACCAGGTCAGCCTGTTCATGGTGCTGCAGGCCGCGCTGGCCACGCTGCTGACCCGCATGGGCGCGGGCACCGACATCCCGATCGGTACGCCGAACGCCGGCCGGACCGACGCGGCGCTCGACGACCTGGTCGGCATGTTCGTCAACCCTCTGGTACTGCGGACCGACACCGGCGGCGACCCGACGTTCGAGGACCTGCTGGCCCGCGTCCGCGAGACCGACCTGGCCGCCTACGCGCACCAGGACGTGCCGTTCGACCGCCTGGTCGAGGTGCTGAACCCGGCCCGGTCGTCTGCTCGGCACCCGCTCTTCCAGGTGATGATGCCGTTCCAGACCGTCGACGCCGACGCAGTCGAGCTGCCAGGCCTGACGGTCAGCCACGCGCCGGTCGACTCGGGTATCGCGCAGTTCGACCTGCAGTTGGCGTTCCGCGAAGGCGACGGACTGGCCGGGCACCTGGAATACGCGCTCGACCTGTTCGACCGAGCGACCGCAGAGCAGTTGGTGGTCCGCTACGGCCGTCTGCTGGCACAGGTCGTCGCGGAGCCCGCACAGCACCTGGGGGAGTACGACGTACTCGTCGAGGGTGAGCGAGACCTTCTGGTCGTCGAGCGGAACCAGACCGACCGGGAGGTGGACTGGACGACGATCCACGGCCTGGTCGAGCTGCAGGTCGCCCGGACGCCCGACGCGATCGCAGTCCAGGACCACGGCCGCAACCTGACCTACGCCGAACTCAACGCGGCAGCCAACCGGCTCGCACACGCCCTCCGCGATCTCGGCGTACGCCGTGACGCGCCGGTCGGAGTCCACCTGGACAGGTCCGCCGCCCTGGTCGTGGCTGCACTGGCCGTGCTGAAGGCGGGCGGCGTGTACCTGCCGCTCGACCCGGACTACCCGTCCGCACGACTGGCGTACCTGCTCGAGGACGCCGGGGCCACCCTGGTGCTCAGCCGGACCGGATTGCCCGCCTTGGATGCGCAGGTGGTGCTGGTCGACCAGCTCGACCTGACAGCACAGCCGGACACCGACCCGGAGCCGGCGACCGGACCGGACGACGTCGCGTACCTCATCTACACGTCCGGGTCGACCGGGCAGCCGAAGGGCGTGCTCGCCACGCATCGCGGAGCCGTCAACCGCTTCCTGTGGACCCAGCGCGCGTACTTCCACTACACCGCCGACTCCGCCGTCCTGGTGAAGATCCCGACCGGCTTCGACGTCTCCGTCGGTGAGATCTTCGGGCCGTTGAGCGAAGGCGCGCGGCTGGTGATCGCCCGGCCCGGCGGACACCTCGACACGACGTACCTGCGCGAGACGATGGACCGCGAGCAGATCACCCACGTGTACTTCGTTCCGTCGATGCTCGCGGTGATGCTCGCCGAGGGCGGTCTGGACGAGTGCAGGTCGCTCCGGGTCCTGCTGTCCGGCGGTGAGGCGCTGCCGGTGGCGCTGGCGGAGCAGGTCCTGCGGCGGTTGCCGTGGGTGGAGTTCGTGAACCAGTACGGCCCGACCGAGACAGCCATCGATTCGACCGCGTACCGGGTGACGTCGGTGGAGGGGCTGCACCGCGTGCCGATCGCTGCGGTCGACGGTCCGGTCGGGCTGCACGACAACGTCACCTTGTACGTGCTGGACGAGGACCTGGCTGTCGTACCCACCGGAGTACGCGGCGAGCTGTTCATCGGCGGTGCCGGCGTGGCACGTGGGTACCTGCGGCGGCCGGAGCTCACCGAGTCGCGGTTCGTCCCGAATCCGTTCGGGGAAGGGCGCCTGTACCGCACCGGTGACCAGGTGCGCTGGACCGCCGACGGCCGGCTGGAGATCCTCGGCCGCGTCGACGGCCAGGTCAAGCTGAACGGCGCGCGCGTCGAGGTCGGCGAGATCGAGGCCGCGCTCACGGCGCACCCGGCCGTCCGGCAGGCCGTCGTCGTGGTCCGGGACGAGCGCCTCGTCGGGTACGCCGTCACGGACAGCACCGACAGCACCGACAGCACCGACAGCACCGACAGCACCGACAGCACCGAGAACCTGCGCGAGTACCTGGCGGAGTCGCTGCCCGAGTTCATGGTGCCGGGGGTGATCGTCCGGCTGGACTCGTTGCCGCTGACACCGAACGGCAAACTGGACCGGGCGGCCCTTCCGGCGCCGACCACACAGACCCGGACCAAGGTGGCCGCGGCCGGGTCGGTCGAGGAGACCCTGGCCAACCTGTACGCCGAGGTGCTGGGCGTCGACCACGTCGGTCCGGAGGACGGCTTCTTCGCACTGGGCGGCGACAGCATCCTGTCGATCCAGCTCGTCAGCCGCGCCCGTAAGGCCGGTCTGGTCTTCACCCCGCGCGACGTGTTCCGCCACCAGACCGTGGCCGCACTGGCCCCGATCTGCGTGGCCGCCTCCGAAGGCCATGGCGCGAAGCAAGCCACGGCAGGACCTGTGCAGCTGACGCCGTTGCAGTCCGCGCTGGCGGCGACCGGTGAGGTGTGGCCGGGCTTCCACCAGTCCGTCCTCGTGCAGGCCCCAGCTGGTTTGGGGCTGAAGCGGCTGACCGATGCGCTGCGGAAGCTCGTCGACCATCACGACGCACTGCGCTTCCGAGTACGCCGAGGTACGCCGTGGACCGTGGAACAGCGGCCACCTGGTGTGGACGTCGCGTCGTGGGTCACCCGCGTGGACATCAGCGGGCTGGACGCGGGTGCGATCGAGCAGGTCCAGGTGACCGAGGCGGAGGCGGCGCGATCGCGATTGACGCCGTACGACGGCGTCATGCTGCAGGCGGTCTGGTTCGACGCCGGCGACGCACCTGGCCGGCTGCTGCTGATGATCCACCACCTCGCGGTCGACGGCGTCTCCTGGCGCATCCTCTTGCCGGACCTGGTCGCCGCCTTGGAGGGCCGTGCGCTCGACCCTGTCGGTACGTCGTTCGCGACCTGGAGTGCCCAGCTGCCGGCGGCGGAAGTTGTTGCGCAGCAGGAGGAGGCTCTGCTCGGCAGCCGGGCGCTGGATCCAGCGGTGGACACCGCAGGTACCGCCGAACGGATCACGTCGACGCTCCCGGCCCCCGCGCTGACGCAGGTCGGTCAAGCAGTGCACGGCAGCGTTGAGGACGTGCTGCTCGCCGGATTGGCGTTGGCCTTCGTGCGGTGGCGTGGCGACGACGAGGTTCTGGTTGATCTCGAGGGTCACGGGCGTGACGTCGTACCCGATGCGGACGTGTCGCGCACTGTCGGATGGTTCACGCAGGTGCGGCCAGTCCGGTTGCGTGCTGTGGGCAACGATGCCGCAGCGACGCTGAAGGCCGTCAAGGAGCAGCTGCGGACACCCGCGAACGGACAGGCGCAGGTGCAGGTGAACTACCTCGGCCGGACCGCCACCGCCGGCAGTGGCGACTGGTCGCTGCTGAGCACAGCTGTGGTCCCAGGCGCCGATCCGCGGATGCCCCTCGGTCACCCGCTCGAGCTGAACGCACTGCTGCTGGACGGTCCGGACGGACCGTCACTACAGGCCGAGTGGACGTTCGCTCCGGGCGTCTTCGAAGCCGACGACGTCCGTCGGCTCGGGGAACTGTGGTCGGAGGCACTGGACGCGCTGGCACGAAGTGGAGCGTCCGGCCGCACGCCGTCCGACTTCCCACTAGTACACATCGACCAGCGCACCGTGGAAGACCTGGAGGCCGCCCATCCGGGGCTGGCCGACGTACTGCCGGTGACGTCCTTGCAGGAGAGCTTCCTGTACCACGCGCTGCTGGCCGACGACGGTGTCGACCTCTACACCGGACGCATCTGGCTCGATCTGCAAGGACCTCTCGATCGGCCGCGGCTGCGCCGGGCAGCGGAGAGCCTGCTCGACCGGCATCCCGCCTTGCGCGCCGGCTTCGTCCACGACAGTGCCGGTACGCCGTACCAGGTGGTGCACGGGCAACTGGCGTTGCCGTGGTCGGAGCTCGACCTGAGCGGTCTGAGCGAGCTGGACCGGGAGGCGGAGCTCCTGCGCGTCCTGGAGCAGGAGCAGCTCGACAAGTTCGATCCGGCGCGACCGCCGCTGCTGCGGTTCCGGCTGATCAAGCTGGGCCCCGACCTGCACAGGCTCGTGATGACGAACCATCACCTGGTGCTGGACGGCTGGTCGGTGCCGATCCTGTTGAGCGAGCTCTTCACGACGTACGGCGGAACGAGCCTGCCCGCCACAGCGCCGTACACCTCGTACCTGGAGTGGCTGGCCGGCTGTGACCTCGATGCGGCGCGCGCTGCGTGGCAGGACGCGCTGTCCGGGCTGACCGAGCCGACCATGGTCGCCGCGCCGGCGTCCGAAGGCGCGGCCGCAGTACCGGAGCGAGTGATCGAGCACCTCGGCCCCGAGTTGGACGAGGCCGTCTCAGCGCTGGCCCGGCAGGCCGGCACGACAGTGGGCACGGTGCTCCAGACCGTCTGGGGCCTGTACCTGAGTCGCCTGACCGGTCAGCAGGACGTCGTGTTCGGTACGACGGTGTCCGGCCGGCCGCCGGAAGTACCCGGGGTCGAGACGATGGTCGGCCTCTTCGTGAACACGGTGCCGGTCCGGGTCCGCGTCGACGCCGGCCAGACCCTGCGCGGGCTCCTCGGCCGGATGCACGAGGAGCTGGCCGGACTGACCGCCCACCACCAGCTGGGGGCGGCGGAGATCCAGGCGACGCAGGGCATCGGTCCGCTGTACGACAGCACGATCGTGCTGTTCAACTACCCGCTCGACGCGGGGCTGATGAACCTGTCGGTGGACGGGCTGCGGCTGGTCCACATCGACGCCCGCGACGACACCCACTTCGCGCTCCGGCTCAGCGTCTTCCCGGCGCCGGCCGGCACCGGGCGCACCACCCAGCTCAACCTCGACGCCCGGCCCGACGCGTTCAGCCGGGCCGAGACCAGGGACCACCTGCGTCGGTTCGTCGAGTTGCTGGAGCAGCTGACCGCGGACCCGGACGCCGGCGTCGTCGTCCCGGTCCAGGTCAGTCAGGCCGAACACCAGCTGCTCACCGAATGGGGCGGCTACCAGTGATCCGGAACACCCCGAGGAGCAACCAGATGAACACACTTCCGCACGAAGCGATACGCGCCCGGGGACCGCTGGTCCTCGACTCCGCCGACCGCGACCTGGCCGAACTGGTGGCGCGCGGCGTCGTCTCGGCCGGCGACGGCTGGGTCAACTCGGGCACCTGGCTGGACGCGGCCGCGGCCGGTTACCACGAGCTGCCGGTGGCGCTGCGCCGTACGCTGGCCGACTTCCGCCGGCACTCCGGCGGTTCCGGGTCACTGCTGATCCGCGGCCTGCCGGTCGACGAGCGGGCCGTCCCCGACACCCCGTCGGTGAGCGGGTCCGTGCAGAAGGAAGGGACGGTGCCGGCCGCGTTGCTGACGCTCGTCGCGCACGGCTTGGGCGATCCGGCCGCGTACCTGGCGGAGAAGTCCGGTGCGTTGGTGCACGACGTCGTACCGGTGCCGGGCAGCGAGGCGTTCCAGGGCAACGAGGGCTCGGTGCTGCTGTCGTTCCACAACGAGAACGCGTTCCACCCGCACAAGCCGGACTACGTGTTGCTGCTGTGCCTGCGTGCCGACCACGAGCGGCAGGCGGGCCTGCGGGTCGCGTGTATCCGGACGGCTCTCGACAAGCTCAGCAAGGAGTGCGTGGAGACCCTGTTCCGGCCGGAGTACATCACCGCCCCGCCGCCGTCGTTCGGCGACGAGGGCGCGCTGACCGAGCCGCACAGCATTCTCAGCGGCGCCGGCGACGACCCGGACGTGCTGGTGGACTTCGCGGCCACCAAGCCGCTGACCGCGGACGGCGAGGCGGCGGTCCGGGAGCTCCAGACGGTGTTCGCCGCCACGGCCGACACGATCTACCTGGAGCCGGGCGACCTGGCCGTCGTCGACAACCGGGTCGCGGTGCACGGCCGGACCAGCTTCACCCCGCGGTACGACGGCCGCGACCGGTGGCTGCAGCGCACCTTCTCCCTGCGGGACCTCCGGGCCTCGCGTGACCTGCGCCCGCAGGACTCCCACGTCCTGGTCCGGTGACCTGGGCCGCGGCTCAGCCGTCCAGGCGGGTGAGCCGCGGCCACAGCACCGACCAGGGCTCGCGCAGGTCACAGATCCAGACGGGCTTGCCCCGCTCGCGGGTCGCCACGGTGGTTTCGATCGTGGCGGCTCGCGTCAGGCTCTCGCAGGCCTGCCGGGTCCAGTCCGGCACCTCGGCTCCGGTGCGCCGGTCGCCGTCGATGACCACCGCGATGTCGGCCGAGTCCGGGGGAGGACCCCAGAGGGCGTAGCCGTTGTGGCCGCTGTAGACCTGGGGCAGGCCGCGTGCCGGGCCGTAGAACTCGATCGCGGAGGCCTGACCGTAGTTGTCGGCGTACACGACCGCGCGAGAGCGCTCGTCCGGCGACAGTTGGTTCAGGGCGCGCGCGGCCGCGTCCGCTACCTCCGGCCAGCCCAGCTGCGAGCGGGCCTGGTCGATGCCCATCGCGCTGCCGGCCGCAACCGCCGCGCGCTCCGGCAGCAGAGGCAGGCCGAGCGGGGCCGCGATGAGCGCGGACAGGCCGAGCGCGCCGTACACGGTCAGCGAGCGGCGCCGGGTACGGATCCAGCGGTCGACCGCGATACCGGCGCCGGCGAAGACCGCGGGGTAGGCGCCGGACAGGTAGGTGGCCTTTCCGCCGGTTGCCATCAGCAACAGCGCGAAGACGACGTACGTCAAAGCGAAGACGCGGAACGGGCCGCGCCACAGCCAGACCAGGCCAACCACGCACAGCGGCAGCAGCAGCGGCCCGATGACGATCTGGTAAGGCAGCATGCCGGCTGCGCCGCCCAAGGACCCCTTCGCCCGCAGGGCCGACGCCATACCCAGCTGCGGCCAGCCGTGCTGCGCCTGCCAGACCAGGTACGGCGACCACAACGCGACTGCCACGACACCGGCGCCAAAGAACCAGCGGCTGTGCAGCAACCGACGCCGGCCCGCCAGGACCAGGGCAACGACTGCAGCGAACGCCCAGAGCGCCAGCATCACCTTGTTGAGCAGACCGACGCCCAGCACGACCCCGATGACCAGCCAGAGTCGCTGGTTGCCAGTACGGATCAGCCGCGTCAGCAACCACGTCAGCGCCGCGGTGAAACACAGGTCGGTGGTGCTCGTCCCCAGAACGTGTCCGGTGATCAGCACCAGGCTAGAGCAAGAGATCGCGGCAGCAGCCAGCAACTCCGCACGCCGCGACCCGCCCATCTCCCGGACCGACAACGCGGTGAACGCCACAGTGAGGACTGTGCACACCGTTGCCGGGATCCGCAGCGCCCACACCTGCCCGGGCGCGACAGCGTCGGCCAGCCGGGCCAGCAACGGCGTCAACGGGGGCTGGTCCGGGTAGCCCCAGGCGGGGTGACGCCCGGAGATCACGAAGTACATCTCGTCGTGGTAGTAGCCGTACCGGCCGCTCACGGCCGTGAGGGCTACGGCCAGTACGCCGAGCAGGATCAGCAGCGGGCGGTTTCGCGGAGTGTCGCGGCGTACCGGCGTGGACTGCCGGACCGCTTCCGAGACGGCCATCAGACGGTCGGGAGGTTCTGCGCCGCGGCGAGCAGTCGCGCCTCGCCGTTGTGCGGGCCGATCAGCTGCAGCGACGCGGGTATCGCAGCAGACTTCAGCGGTACAGGTACGGCGAGTGCGGGATGGCCGGTCAGGTTGAGCGGCGCCGTGAGAGCGGGAAAGTCGAAGCGGTCTTCGGTGCCGAGCCGCGGCGGTTGCGACACCAGCGTGGGCAGTGCGAGTAGGCCGTACCGGGAGAGCAACCCGTCGAGCGTCGCACGGAACTGCCGCCCCAGCTCCCGCGCGCCCGCCACCATCTCCTCGTCCAGGTACTTGCCGCGGATGATCCAGTCCCGCACGCGGTCGCTCATCCGGCCGCCGTCCAGCAGGTGCTGATGCGCGAGGTGTCCCTCGGCCGTGATGACCAGGCCGGCGGCCACCGACGTACGCAGCCAGCCGTCCAGCGGTACGTCGACCACGTCGTACGGCGACTGCGCCAGCGCCTCGTCCAGGGCAGCGTCGACGACCGGATCCACCGACATGTCCGGCAACCGCAGCCGCCCGATCGGACCGTCGTACCGCTCGGGGGTGAAGTCCGGTAGCAGCAGGTCGAGGCCGTCGGCCAAGCCGGTCGCAGTGCGCGCGAGGATCCCGACGACGTCCATCGACGGTGCGTACGGGTAGACGCCTTCGGTCGGAAGCAGCCCGTTCGTCGTCTTCAGGCCGGCCACCCCGCAGCAGGCGGCCGGGATGCGGCTGGAGCCGCCGGTGTCCGTCGCGATCGCCAGGTCCGCCTGGTCCGTCGCGATCACCACACCCGAACCGCTCGACGACCCGCCGGGTACGACGCCGCGGTCGAGCGGGTTGCGCGCCGTACCGGTCCACGGGTTCACGCCGTCCGGCGGCCGGCACAGCTCGGTCAGATTGGTCTTGCCAACGATCTCGCCGCCGGCCGCCCGGACGCGCGCGACCACCGGCGCGTCCGCGGCCGCCGGGCCGGCGTCGTCGCCCACCGCGGGACAGCCCGCGGTGGTCGGGACGCCGGCCACGTCGATCGCGTCCTTGACGGCCACCCGGAGGCCGGTTCCGGACAGGGGAAGGCGGTGCAGCCAGGTGGTCATCAGGCTCCGTTCGTCAGGCGGCGGGAGACCAGAGCCGATGGCCCTGGTGGATCCGCTCCAGGGCGGCGCCGCGTTCCTGCGGCGCCTCCTGGGTGAACGCTCGGCCGAGCGCGTACGCCCGGACCAGCGGATGGATCGTGTGCAGGTCGAGCCGGCCGACGCCACGACCGGTCGGCTCGGCCAGGTGCAGCACGGACAGCTCGTCCAGCAGCTCCTGCGTGGCGTCCAGCGGCGCATCGAGCAGCACCGCCGCATGCCACACCGAGAAGGGATCGTGCAGTCCCATCGACAGCAGCCGCAGAGCACGCTGCTGGTGCGCGGTCAGCTTCCGGTACGCCGCCTCGATGCGCGCCTCCACATCGAGGTCACCGATCCGCAGCTGCCCGAACGGATCGGCCGCGAGCCGCGCGGCGAGCCGTGTGACCGGCAGCTCCGGGTGCGCGGCCAACCGTGACCCCAGTACCCGCAGCGCCAGCGGCAGCCTGCCTGTTGCTTCCAGCAACCGTGCGGTCAGCAGCGGATCGGCCGACGTAGCCAGCAGTGTCCGAGCCGCCGCAGGCGCCAGCGGCCCGAGCCGGACGCGCACTGCACCCTCCAGTGCGAGCAGGCGGTTCTGTGACGTGATCAGTACGCCCGCAAGGCCACCTGGCAGCAGCATGCGGAGCTGCAGCTCGTCAGCGGCATCGTCCAGTACGACGAGGATGCGCCGGGCGCCTGCTAGCTGGCGGAACAGCCGTGCCCGTTCCGCCGGGTCAGTGGGTTGCTCGTGGTCCGGCACCTGCAGCGACCGCAGCAGACTGGCGAGTACCGCTGCGGGTTCGCGTGGGGTGTCGGTGCTCCCGGCAAGGTTCACGTACAGCTGGCCGTCCGGATAGGCCTCCCGGACCGCATGCGCTGCCTGCAGCGCCAGCGCGGTCTTCCCGGTACCGGTAAGCCCGACTACGGCAGCGGTCGCCGCAGGTGCTCGCAGTACGGCGGTCAGTCGCTCCAGCGGCCGCTGCCGTCCTACGAAGTCCGGTACCGCGGGCGGAAGCTCAGCCGGCGCATCGGCGGCTGGGCGGACCCCACTGTCCGCTGCGGCCGGAGCGGCGAGTGCCGGGTCCTGTTCGAGTACAGCCTGCCGGAGCGCCTTGAGCTCGTCGCCCGGGTCGATCCCGAGCTCCTCGGCCAGGTGCCGGCGGCAGGCGTCGTACGTCGCCAACGCCTCGGCCTGCCGCCCGCACCGGTAGAGCGCGAGCATCGACAGGCCGCGGACGTTCTCGCGCAGCGGGTGCCGGCTGACCATCGCGGTCAGTTCGGACACCACCTGCTGGTGATTGCCCAGGGCAAGTTCCGCGGTCATGAGTGCCTCGCCGACCGTCAGCCGCAGCTCCTCCAGCCGCGGCTGCTCGATGTCGGTGAGGTACTCCGTGGCGCCGACCAGGGCATGGCCCCGCCACAGCTCTTCCGCCGCCCGCAGCGCTTGCGCCGCGTCGGCGTACCGGCTCTCCGCCAGCGCGGCCTGACCGGCGGCGGCCAGTTGTTCGAACTCGTCGACGTCCACCCAGGCCTCGGGTGCGTGGAGCAGGTAGCCGCCGCGCCGGCGGACCAGCTCGACCTGGGGGCCGAGCTGGTTCCGCAGGCGGGACACATAGGTCTGGATCTGTGCGTTCGACGTGCTCGGCAGGTCGTGCTGCCAGAGCAGGTCGGAGACGACCGCGTCCGAGACCACCCGGTCCCGGGACAGCAGCAGGATCGCCAGGACGGTCTGGATCTTCGATCCGCCGATGGCCAGGTGCTGTCCGTTGCGGGTGACCTCGATCGGGCCGAGCAGCTGGAAACGGATCATCGTCGCCGGACCGGTCACTCCCAGCAGGCCACGCAGGCGGAGCCGGGGTCGTCGCCGGCGACGACCACCGCCGCCGGACCGGTGGGCGGTGCCTCCTGCGACGCCGCGCCCTGGGCGGTCTGCGCGACGGGCAGTGTGGCGAGCAGGATCGTCGTTGCGGCGAGCGCGGCATTGACGACAGCTTTCATGGTGTTTCTCCCCCTGATCGAAATGGTGTCGCAGTACCCAGAGCCTCGCCTGCCGGAGGCCCGGCGGCCAACCGTTTCGGGCTGTCCCGAAACTGCCCCGGCAGCTACCTGACGCGGGCCCGCGGCCGATCGCGACGATCGGCGACCGGCACCTCACGGTGGGTCCGGACCGGACCGCCCGGCACCTCCGGACGGCCAGGGGGCTAGGCTTCGGGGCGTGATTGTCGAATTGTCCGGGCACTCGTTGCTGGTGTTCGTCGGGATTCCGGTGCTGGTCATCGCGGTGGTGACGCTGCTGGTCTTCGCCTCCTCGATCGCGCACGGCCCGCGGTACCGTCCAGGACTGTCCTGGTGGGCCCCGCCGGTCTGGATCAACGGCCCGACGGCGAGCAAGCCCGACCCCGCCAACCTGCCCGAGCTTCCTGAGCTGACCTCGTCGAGCCAGGCACCGGGTGCCACCGCGACCGCCGGCGCCGGCGTCGCCCGCACGACCGGAGGCGCAAGTGCCAGCTGGTGACGCTTTCACCCCCGACCAGCTCCACGACATCGAGCGGGCCGTCCGGAACGCCGAGGAGGTCTCCGGCCTGCACTTCTCGGTGTACGTCGGCGGTGCCGACTCGGAGACCCGGCCGTTCGCGCTCGAGCTGCTGAACGAGCTCGACGACCCGGACAACACCGTCCTGGTGTACGTCGACCCGGCCGGCCGCCGGCTCGAGATCGTCACCGGCTCGCAGGCCAGGCGCCAGCTGTCGGACGCGTCCGCCGGCCTGGCCGCGCTGACGATGCAGACGTCCTTCGCGACCGGCGACCTCACCGGCGGACTCGTCACCGGCGTACAGCAGCTGGGGACGCACGCACACCAGCCGCCGCTGCTGCACGCGCACACCGAGCCACACAAGCTCTGACAGGGCACTGAGGGTGGCCGCGCTGCAACCACGTCGCATCGACCTGGGCGACGTCGTACTGCGTCCGTTCGTCGCATCCGACGAGGCCGCGGTGGCGCTGGCCCTGCAGGACCCGGGCATCCTGCGCTGGACCGCGGGGACGGCCGTCATCAGCACACCTGCGGACAAGCGCGCCCGCAGGTGGCTGGAGCCGCGCATCGACGGCTGGGCGCGCGGCAACGCCGTCTTCGCGATCGCGGACCGAACCTCCGACGAGGTGCTCGGCAGCGTCACGCTCCGGGATGTGCACCGCGTGCCCGATCAGGCCGTGGCGGCGTACTGGGTGGGTCCGAAGGCGCGCGGCCGCCGGCTGGGGGCGCGGGCGCTCGACGCGGCGGCGCGCTGGGGTTTCGCGTCCGACGGCCTCGGGCTGCACCGCATCTCGCTCGACCACTCACTGGTCAACGAGGGGTCCTGCCGGGTCGCCGTACGCGCCGGGTTCCGGCTCGAGGGCGTGATGCGCGACTACTACGTCGAGCCGACGGGGCTGCGGCACGACTCACATCTGCACGCGCGGCTGGCGACCGACGACGTACCTCAGCCGGCCGGTTCGTAGGTCGGGCAGGCGCTGGCGTACGCCGCCTGCGTGCGCGGATCCAGGCACAGGTTGAGCATCTGCTCCGAGGACGTGCCCGGTCCGAGGTAGACCACCCAGGTGCCGGTGACCGGCGTCAGTGAACTGTCGGTGAGGCCCGGGTACTGGCCGTCGACCAGCATGGCCTTCGTCGGGATGCCCGCCCTGGTGATCCTGGTCGCGGTGTCCTTGGCCGTCTGGCCCGCGTCCGCCGGGTACTTGTCCAGGACCGCGATCCACTCACCCTGCTTGAACTTCGGCGATGTCGGGCCGGTGTTCACCGGCGGCGGTGTCGTCGCCTTCGCCTTGGGGGTGGCCTTCGGGGCGGCTGCGGAGACCGGCGGCTTCCGGTCGGCCTTCGCGGTGCTCGCGGGTTGGCTCGTGGTCGGGTCGGCCGGTGCGGCGGCGCCGCTGTCGGTGCCGGAACCCATCCGCAGGCCGTCGGCGGCCGTGTCCGCGGTCGTGCCCCGGGTCAGGATGAACCCGAACACCGCGGCCATCGCGAGCCCGGCGACGACCGCTGCCCCGATCGTGCTGCGCGAACGCTGCGCCTTCCGCGGCCGCGCGGCGGGCGCACTGCGGCGGGCGGCGGACCTGTGCTGTTTCCGGGCGGCGCGGGCAGGCGGCTTCCGGTGGTCGACGCGTGTCACGGCAAGGGCCCCTCCCCAGACAACCCCTGGACGGATATATCCGGTGCAGCTTAAACCGAACCACCGGAGAAGTGAGCCTCTTTCAGGTGGCGAGAATCTCTTTCCTGGCAGGGGAATCGCGCACCGCACACGGATCCTCACGCACCGCTGACCAACAACCGTTTGACCTCACCGAGCGAGATCGGGTGGTTCTGGATCCGCTATGTCCGGACCAGGGCCTAGGTACCGGAGGGGATGCCGTCGAAGCGGGCCTTGGGCCGGGTGTCGAGCGCGTCGTCCAGCCAGGCGTCGACGTCGACGTCGGCCGAGAGGATGTGCCGCACGTACGACGCCCGCTCGTGGCTGAGCACCTCGAGCTCCCAGACGCTCGGCGCCGCGCCGATCGGAGCCGGGCGGAGGTCACTCACCTCGATCCCGCTGAAGATGCTCAGCCTGGACTGGAAGTCGCGGGCCCAGCTCTGCACCACCAGCGAGATGCCGTCGTCGGCAAGGTGAAGTACGACGACGCCGAGCCCGACGGCCCCCATCGCGTCGTCGAAGTCGAGCTGCCGGCCGGCGGTCCCGCGGGCGACGTCGACCATCAGGTCGTCCCACTGCCGTCCGCGCGCGGTGACGACGTACGGCTTCACGAGCCGGTTCGGGTACCGCCAGGGCATCAGCGGGGTGACAGGACGCGGTCGGTACGCCTCTGCAAGTCCGGTCAGCGCAACAGCTGCCGCACCAGCCAAGGCGGGATCAGAGGCGGGCACCACCCCAGTCCTACCGCACAACGAGGTTCAACGCGACAGGGCCGGTCTCGGGATGAGACCGGCCCTGCCACGAGGTGGAGCGTCGATCAGGCGACGGCGTCCGTCGCCTGGGCGGCGATCGCCCGGGTCAGGTCCGCCTGCGCCTCGGTGACGTACCGCAGCGTCGGGGCGTCGACCGACGACGACTCCGTGTCCAGCCAGCCGGTCAGCGCGTCCAGCGCGCCCTGGTCCGCCAGGTGGCGGGGGGAGAGATAGACGAGGACGTTTTCGCCCATGGAGGAGCCTAGCCGGGTGTAGACGTCCTTGGCGGCGTTGAGGTACTTCTCCACGTACGGGCGGAGGAGGTCCTCCTGGCCTGGTTGCTGGAAGCCGAGGATGGTGCGGAACTGTGTCTCGTTCGGGGTGTCCTCGGACTCGACCGCTACCCGCCAGGCCTCTTCCTTCGCCTCCGCGGTGGGCCGTGCGGCCCGGGCCTGGGCGGCCCGCTCCTGGCCGGTGATCGTGGTGTCGCGGGTCAGCTCGTCGTCGATCTCGTCGGCGCCGATCCGGCCGAGCCGGGACAGCGCCACGATCAGCGTCCAGCGCAGGTCGGTGTCGACGACCAGGCCGGCGGGCAGGTCGCGACCGTCCAGCCATCCGGTCAGCCGGTCCGCGCCGGCGTCGGAGAACACCGCCGAGCTGTACGCCCGCACGAACGCCAGTTGGTGGTCACTCCCGGCCTCGGCGTCCGCGACCAGTCCGGCCAGCGCCTCCTCGAACTGCGCGCGCAGGGCGGGCCGGTTCTGCGGAGCGGCGTACTGGTTGATCGCCGTGCTCGCCTGGTTCAGCAGCGACCGTACGCCGGTCAGGTCGGTCTCCGCGCGGATCCCACGCAGCACGATGCCGACGTACTGGCTGGCCGGCATCTCCGCGTCCCGGGTCATGTCCCACGCCGAACCCCAGGCCAGTGCCCTCGGCAACGACTCGGTGAGCTGGTCGATCGACTCGACCAGCGTCGCCCGGGACCGCTCGTCGAGCCGGATCTTCGCGTAGGTGAGGTCGTCGTCGTTCAGCAGCACCAGGTCCGGCTGCGCCGCGCCGGTCAGCTCGGGAAGCTCGGTGCGCGGCCCGTCGATGTCCACCTCGAACCGCTCGGTCCGCACCAGGCCCTCGTCGGTACGGCGGTACAGGCCGACCGCGAGCCGGTGCGGCCGCAGGACCGGGAACTTCTCGGCCGCGGTCTGCTCGATCGCGAAGGAGGTGAAGGCGCCGGTGGCGTCGACGGCGAAGTCCGCGCGCAGCGTGTTCACGCCCGCGGTCCGCAGCCACCGCTCGGTCCAGTCGTCGAGGTCCCGCCCGGACGCCTTCTCCAGCGGCTTCAGCAGGTCGGCCAGCTCGGTGTTGCCGAACGCGTGGTCGTGGAAGTACTCCTTCAGCGCGGTGACGAAGGTCTCCTCACCGACGAACGCCACCAGCTGCCGCAGCGTCGACGCGCCCTTGGCGTAGGTGATGCCGTCGAAGTTCACCTCGACCGCGTGGAAGTCGATCATGTCGGCCGCGATCGGGTGCGTCGACGGCAGCTGGTCCTGCCGGTACGCCCAGTTCTTGCGGGCGTTGCAGAACGTCGTCCACGCGTCGGAGTACTTCTCCGTCGCGACCACCTGCGCCCAGTGGCTGGCCCACTCGGCGAACGACTCGTTGAGCCACAGGTCGTCCCACCAGGTCATCGTCACCAGGTCGCCGAACCACATGTGCGCCAGTTCGTGCAGGACCGTGTTGGCGCGCGCCTCCATTTCGGCGTGCGTCGTACGGCTGCGGAACAGGTACTCGTCCCGGAGCGTCACACAGCCCGCGTTCTCCATCGCGCCCATGTTGTACTCCGGCACGAACGCCTGGTCGTACTTGTGGAACGGGTACGGCGTACCGAAGGCCTCCTCGAACAGCGCGAAGCCCTGCTTGGTGACCTCGAACAGGTCGTCGACGTCCAGCGCGTCCTTCAGCGACGGCCGGCACAGCAGCGACAGCGGGTACGTGCCGTGCGGGCCCTCGTACGCGTCCGTGACCACGTGGTACGGACCCGCGACCACCGCGGTGATGTAGGTCGAGATCCGCTCGGTCGGCGGGAACTCCCAGCGCGCCAGCTCCTCGCCGTTCTCGCCGGTGTACGGCGTCGGCTCCGGGGTCGGGGCGTTCGAGATCACGACCCAGCGGGCCGGTGCGGAGACGGTGAAGGTGAACGGGGCCTTGAGGTCCGGCTGCTCGAACGTGGCGAACACCCGGCGGGCGTCCGGCACCTCGAACTGGGTGTAGAGGTAGGTCTCCTTGTCGGCCGGGTCGACCGAACGGTGCAGCCCTTCACCGGTCCGCGAGTACAGGCAGTCCGCCACCACGACGAGCTCGTTGCGCTCGGCCAGCCCGTCGAGCTGGATGCGCGCGCCGTCGTACACCACGTCCGGGTCGAGGTCCTTGCCGTTCAGCGTCACCGAACGGACCTTGTCGGCGATCAGGTCGGCGAAGGTGCTCGCGCCGGCTTCGGCGCTGAACGTGAGGGTGGTCACCGACGGGTACGTCGGGGCGCCGGTCGGTGCGTTGGCCAGGTCGAGCTCGATCGCGTAACTCACGTCACGGACCACGCCCGCCCGGGAACGCGCCTCGTCGCGCGTCAGGTTGGTTCCAGGCATGTCGGCATCCTATGCACCTGGCTGACGGGTTGGCCGAGGGTTTCCCCCCGTCCTCGGGTATTGGATACCAAGACGGTATCTCCGCCGGAGAGCCAATCCTTCAACTTTGTATGATGGTGAATATGACTGCCTCCGCAGATTTCTGGTTCGACCCGGCCTGCCCCTGGGCCTGGATGACGTCCCGCTGGATGCTCGAGGTCGAGCAGGTCCGGAACGTGAAGACGACGTGGCACGTGATGAGCCTCGCCGTCCTGAACGACGGCCGCGACGAACTCCCCGACGACTACAAGAGTTTCCTGGCGAACGCGTGGGGCCCGGTCCGGGTCCTGATCGCGGCCGAGCAGGCGCACGGCAACGAGGTGCTGCTGCCGCTGTACACCGCGCTCGGCAAGCGGATCCACATCGACGGCCGCGGCATCGGCGACGGCAAGGGCGACGTCGTCAAGGAGGCGCTCGCCGAGGTCGGCCTCCCGGCGTCGCTGATCGAGGCCGCCGACACCGACCGGTACGACGACGCGCTCAAGAAGTCGCACCACGCCGGGATGGACCAGGTCGGCATGGAGGTCGGTACGCCGGTGATCGCGGTCGAGGGCACCGCGTTCTTCGGGCCGGTGGTGACGCCGGCGCCGAAGGGTGAGGCGGCCGGCAAGCTCTGGGACGGCGTCCGCCTGGTCGCCGGCACCGAGGGCTTCTTCGAGATCAAGCGCACCCGGGACCGCGGGCCGATCTTCGACTGACGGTTCAGGGGTTGTCAGCCGGGCGCCCCGGCGGTGAAAGTTGCTCACTCAAGCATTCGTCCAGTGGTGAGTAGGTTTCAGATGACCGTCGGCATCGCCGTGTTCGACCGGGAGACCGGGCAGTTCGTCCAGCAGCTGAACGCCGAGCAGCAGTTCCGCTCGGCGTCGGTGGTGAAGCTGCTGATCGCCCTCGACTTCCTGTGGACCCGCGGCCCGGAGTACGACGTACCGGCCGCGGACCGGGAGCGGCTCGAGGTGATGTTGCGCAGCAGCGACGACGACGCCGCGAGCTACTACTGGGAGCAACTCGGCGGTGCCGCGATCGTGGAGCGCATGGTCGGCAGGCTCGGTCTGACACATACGGCCGGGCCACCGGCCAGCCACCCGGGTTTCTGGGGCTACGTCGCGATCACGCCCGCCGACACCGTGCGGATCTACCGGTACCTGCTGGACGAGGCCCCGGCGCCGGTCCGGCGGTACGTGATGGACCTGCTGCGCCGGGCGACCCGGCACGGCACCGACGGGTTCGACCAGTACTTCGGGATCGCGTCGGCGTTCGAGGGGGACTTCAGCATCAAGCAGGGCTGGTCCGGGTTCCACGGGTCGAGCGGCTACAGCTCCGACCGGCAGAAGCCCGAGTCCGTGGTGGACCTCGTGAACGACGCGCTGCACACCACCGGGACCGTCGGGCCGGACGACCGGAGCATCGTCGCGGTGTTCACGCTGCACCCGAGCGGGACGCTGTACGAGCAGGCCTACGCGGAGGTGACGCGGCTGACCGCGGAGCTGACGGTGCCGGGCGGCGTACGGCGGCAGACGGCTGACAAGTAGATTGCGGGCCATGCGAGTGCATATCGGCTCTGACCATGCCGGCTTCGAACTGAAGAACCACCTGGTGCGGCACCTGACTGCCGCCGGACACGACGTCGTGGACCACGGCCCCGCCGTGTACGACGCCGTGGACGACTACCCGCCGTACTGCCTGCGCACGGGCCAGGCGGTGGTCGACGAGCCGGGCAGCCTGGGCATCGTGATCGGCGGCTCGGGCAACGGCGAGCAGATCGCCGCGAACAAGGTGAAGGGCGTCCGGGCGGTGCTGGCCTGGAGCACCGACACCGCACGGCTCGGCCGCGAGCACAACAACGCCAACGTGATCAGCGTCGGCGCCCGGATGCACACCGAGGAGGAGGCCACCGGGTTCGTCGAGACGTTCCTGGCGACCGACTACTCCGGCGAGGAGCGGCACACCCGGCGGATCGACATGCTGTCCGGCTACGAGTCGACCGGCGAGCTGCCGCCCTTGCCCTGATCGTCCTGCTCGTCGGTCTCGGTCTCCGGCAGCACCGGTCGCCGCACGACGGACTGCCGGGGCCGGGAGACGTCGCGAGCCCGCATGCTCCGGGCGGTGCCGACCACGGCCGGAGTGGGCGGAGCGGTTCGCTTCGCCGCACCGGAACCACCAGTTGTCCCCATAAGAGGAATCATGCCTGAAGGTCACACCCTGCACCGGCTGGCGAACGACGTCGGCGACGCGTTCGGCGGCCGCACGGTCCGGGCGTCGAGCCCGCAGGGCCGGTTCGCCGAGGGCGCCGCGCTGCTCGACGGTCACCTGCTGCGGCAGACCGAGGCCCACGGCAAGCACTTCCTCGCCGAGTTCGAGGGCGCCGGCTGGCTGCACATCCACCTCGGCCTCATCGGCAAGATGGACATCCGGCCGGTACCGGTCCCCGAGCCGGTCGGCCAGGTCCGGCTCCGGCTGCAGAACGCCACGTCGTACGCCGACCTGCGCGGCGCGACCGTCTGCGAGGTGATCACCGACGAGGAGCGCGAGAAGCTGCTCGGCCGCCTCGGCCCGGACCCGTTGCGCGACGACGCCGACCCGGAGCTGGCCTGGCGGCGGATCCACCGCAGCAAGCTGCCGATCGGGCAGCTGCTGATGAACCAGGACGTGCTCAGTGGAGTCGGCAACGTGTACCGCGCCGAGGTGCTGTTCCGGGCCAAGCTGAACCCGATGACGGCCGGCAACGTGGTGAAGAAGCGCGAGTGGCAGGGGATGTGGGACGACCTGCTCGAGCTGATGAAGTACGGCGTGGAGACCGGCCGCATCGACACCGTGGCCGACGACCACACGCCGGAGGCGATGGGCCGTGACCCGCGGCAGGACGATCATGGCGGTGAGGTGTACGTGTACCGGCGCCAGGGGCAACGGTGTCACGTCTGCCAGTCGGTGATCCGGACGAAGATCCTCGCGGGCCGTAACTTGTTCTGGTGCCCCAAATGCCAGCGAACCGGTCTCACTCGCAAGAGCTGACAGTCTTCGGTTGTGTCTCGAATTGATGCGCGGACCGGTCGGTACCGTTATCTTCTTCACACCATGAGGAAGAGTGGCGGTCTCGCGCTGGTACGACGCATCGGCCGCCGGGTCGAGGCGCTGGCGCGCCGTGCCCGCCGTTCGCATCGGGTGGCGTTCCTCGCGCTGGCGTTGATGTCGCTGGTGTTCGCGCTGTGCAGCCTGGCGCTGCCGCGGTTCCTGCCGGCGTCGCTGCTGTTCGTCCCGCTGCTGCTCGGCGGCCTGCTGCTCCGCTTCCGCCAGTTGGTCGCCCTGTCCGTGCTGACGTTGCTGTTCGGTGTGTACGTCGTCGTACTGCGGCCGCCGGTGCTGCCGCGGACGGGCTTCGTCCTGGTGCTCGCGCTCGTCGCCTGGATCGTGCTGACCAGTGCCAAGGTTCGCAGCCGGCTCGGTGTGCCGGGGACCCGCGGCGAGTCGATGCTGATGGAGCTGCGGGACACGTTGACCGCGCAGGGGGAGTTGCCGATGCTGCCGCCGGGCTGGCGGGTCGAGTCGGCGATCCAGTCCGCCGGTGGGTCGACGTTCTCCGGTGACTTCGTGGTGTCGACTGTGCACGACGACGTTCTCGAGGTCGCGCTGGTCGATGTCTCCGGCAAGGGTATCGATGCCGGGACACGGGCGCTGCTGCTGTCCGGTGCGTTCGGCGGCCTGCTGGGCGTCGTACCGGAGGAGGAGTTCCTGTCGTCGGCGAACCGGTACCTGCGGCGGCAGGACTGGGACGACGACTTCGCGACCGTGGTGCACGTCGTGCTCGACCTGCGGACCGGGGAGTTCGACGTACGCACGGCCGGGCATCCGCCGGCGATCCTGTTCGACGCCTGGTCGGGCCGGTGGCAGACGCGGGACGCGGACGGCCCGCTGCTCGGGCTGGTCGAGTCGCCGGAGTTCGAGGTGAACCACGGGCAGCTGAAGCAGGGCGACGCGCTGTTCCTGTACAGCGACGGCATGGTGGAGACGCCACGCCGCGACATCGGCCGCGGCACCGACCGGCTGGCGGGCCATGCGGAACGGCTGGTGGCGCAGGGGTTCAAGGGCGCCGCGCAGGAGCTGGTCGCGGCCGCGGGCGGGCCGGGCGACGACTCCGCGATCGTCATCATCCACCGCCAGGCACACGGCTGAGGCGGTTCGGTTACGCCGGTCGGGGATTGTCCGCACGATGGCGTAGCCTCCTGCGTCGTGACGATGGATGTGCCGGAGGCGTTGCGCGACGTGTTCCCGCCGTACCAGTGGCAGCTGGAGAAGCTCCGGGAGCTGAACCTCAAGGTCGAGCCGGTCGAGATCGCGGACCTGGTCTGGATGTTCGACCTGCCGCTGTGGCAGCTCGAGGGAGAGCGGTTCAAGGTCACGCCGCACCAGGTCGCGGAGACGCCGATGAACTTCCGCGCGCACTACCAGCGGGTGATGGACGCGGACCTGGACTTCCCGATCAACCTGGTCGCGTACCGCGGCCGGCTGGTCGTGCTGGACGGCCTGCACCGGGTGCTGAAGGCGCACTTCCTGCGCCGCCGCTGGATCCCGGGCGCGATCGCCACCGCCACCCAGCTCCGGTCCTGCGCGGTCTGACTCGCGTCGGCTGTTATTGATGACGCGTCACCGTTAGCATTGGTGACATGACATCGAACTACGACGACGAGTACGTGCCGAGCACCACCGGGTGGGTCCGCGAGCAGGTCGAGAAGGTGACCGAGGCCGGCACCACCGACGCGGTGGACGTCCTGGGGATGAAGGTCGTGCTGCTGACCATGCGCGGCGCGAAGTCCGGCAAGATCCGGAAGGTCCCGGTCATGCGGGTCGAGCAGGACGGTGTGTACGCCGCGGTCGCGTCGCTCGGCGGCGCCCCGAAGAACCCGGTCTGGTACTACAACCTGAAGGCCGACCCGAAGGTCACCCTGCAGGACGGCGAGACCACGAAGGAGTACGTCGCCCGCGAGATCGACGGCGCGGAGTACGACGAGTGGTGGCAGCGTTCGGTGGCCGCGTATCCGCCGTACGCCGAGTACCAGACCAAGACCACCCGGAAGATCCCGGTGTTCCTGCTCGACCCGGTCAAGTAAGGGCAATGATCTCGCCCGGCACGACGGTCGGTGACCGGCGTGGGTCCAGGCTTGTGAGACGCTGGCGACGGCCCGGGTTGACCTTGACCCGGCCCGGCGCGGCTGCGTCGCTCGAGTTCCGGGAGTTGTCCTGACCACACACGACGCGGTGCGGGAACCGTTCGTCGGGTCGACGCGGCTGCGTCTGGCCGGACTTGCACTGCATGCCTATACCGCGAGCGGAACGGTGCTCGCGCTGCTGATCGTGATCGCCGCGATCGACGGGGACGCCGTCCGGGCGCTCTGGCTCGGGCTCGCGGCTCTGGTGATCGACGGCACCGACGGGATGCTCGCCCGCCGGCTGCGGGTGAAGGAGACCATCCCGTGGTTCGACGGCGCGATGCTCGACAACATCGTCGACTACCTGACGTACGCGTTCGCGCCGATCGTGCTGCTCTGGACCGGCGGGTACCTGCCGTCCGGGACCTGGGGCGCGGTGCTCGGGGCGCTGCCGTTGCTTGCCTCCAGCTACCAGTTCTGCCGGGTCGACGCGAAGACCGAGGACCACTTCTTCCTGGGTTTCCCGAGCTACTGGAACGTGGTCGCGTTCTACGTCGTGGTGCTGGGCCTGAGCCCGGTCACCACCGGGATCATCCTGGTCGTCTGCTCGGTGCTCGTCTTCATCCCGGTGAAGTACGTGTACCCCTCGCGGACCAAGGCGTTCCGCTCGCTGAACCTGGTGACCACGGCGGTCTGGCTGGCGTCGTACGCCGTCCTGCTCGCCCAGATGCCTGACCCGAACGCGATCGTGGTCGTCATCTCGCTGTCCTACCTCGTGTACTACGGCGCTCTCAGCCTCTACCTCACATGGCGCCGGAGGGCTGTCGCCTAGTGGTCCTGGGGCTGAGCGCGGCGCTGGCTGCCGCGGTGTTGTTCGGTTTCGCGGCGATCCTGCAGGCCGTCGGTTCGCGGAAGGTGCCGACCGAGTCGGAGCTGGATCCGCGGCGGCTCTTCCGGTTCGTGGTGGCGTTGCTGAAGCAGCCCGCGTTCCTCGCCGCGCTGGTGCTGAACCTGGCCGGCTTCGCGCTGCACTTCGTCGCGCTCCGGCTGCTGCCGCTGTACCTCGCGCAGGCGGGGATCGCGGTGAGCCTGGTCGTGACCGCGTTGCTGGCGACCCGGTGGATGTCGGACCGGTTGAGCGTGCTCGAGTGGTCCGCGGTGATCGCGGTGTGCGTCGGCCTCGGCCTGCTCGCCGTGGCCGCCGGCGACGCCGGTGAGAGCGCCCAGCATCAGGGCCTCACGGTCGGCGTCATCGCGGGCCTCGTCGTGATCGCCGTACTGGGTGCTGTCGCGAGCCGGTCTCAGCACGGTGTCTCCACCGCGCTGCTCGGTCTGCTGGCCGGCCTCGGGTACGCCGGGGTGGCGATCTCGGCGCGCCTGCTGCAGGACGGGTCGCTGAGCGAGCTGTTGGGCAGCCCGACGGCGTACACGCTGCCGATCAGCGGGGCGCTCGCGTTCGTGCTGTACTCGCTCGCCCTGCAGCGCGGTTCGGTCACCCTCGCGACCACTCCGATGATCGCGCTGCAGACCATCGCGCCCGCGGCCGCCGGCGTGTTCGTCCTCGACGACGCCGTCCGCGCGGGCTGGTGGCCGGCCGCGATCATCGGCTTCCTGCTCTCCGCCGCCGGCTCCGTCGTCCTGGTTCGCTTCGAGTCGGTCAAACCCGACTAGCGGGTCGGCCACTTCCAGGGCGGCTCGTCCAGTGGGCCCTGATCGGTGATCTGGGTGGCGCCCTGCTCCTTGCGGAGTTCGATGGTCTGCAGGTCGGGGGAGAGGGCTTCGAGCGCGCTGATGAACGGGCGGGAGTGCGAAACGGCGATCACCTGGCTCTCCTTCGCGGCGGTGACGACCAGGTTGGCCAGTGCCGGCAGGAGGTCTGGATGCAGGCTGGTCTCGGGCTCGTTGAGGACGAGGAGCTCTGGTGGTCGTGGCGTGAGCAGCGCGGCGACCCACAGCAGGTACCGCAGGGTGCCGTCGGACAGCTCCGCACCGGACAGTGGCCGGAGCAGGCCGTGCTGGTGGAACGCGATCTCGAAGCGCCCCGCTGTGTTGACGACTTCGATGCTGCTGCCCGGGAACGCCAGGTCGATCGCATCGTCCAGGACCCCGCGCGGGCCGAGCTCACGGATCGTCTGCAGCGCGGCCGCCAGGTCCGAGCCGTCCGGCGCGAGTACTGCGGTCCGCGTACCGACCTGCACCTGCCGGGCCGGAGCTGTCGCGTCGGTACGGAAATGGTCGTAGAACCGCCACCCGCGCAACCGCTCCCGCACGAGCAACAGCTCCGGCGCGCGCTCCGGATCCGCGAACTCGCTGAGCATGCTGTCGAACGTCTGAAGCTGGTGCCCCGCACGCTGCCACTCACCGCTCGCCGCCCGGATCCGCACCTCGCGGTGGCTCCGCTCGACCAGCGCCGCGGCCGGCCGCAGGAACGGCCCCGACCACAGCGCCTCCCGCTTGATCTCCGGGTCCAGATCGAAGTGGGAGCGCTGGGCGACCGGCAACCCGAGATCCATCAGGTAGCCGTAGTCGTCGCTCGCGAACCCCATCCGCAACGTCACCGGTCCGGTCCGCACGGTGCCCTGCGTCGGGCGATCTTTCCGGACGTGCTCCGGTCCGGCCCACAGTGTCGACTGCAGTCCGCCTTCACGGGCGAGTGCCGCGACAGCACCGTTGCGCGACGCATCGGCCAGCATCCGCAGCGCGCGGTACAGGCTCGACTTCCCGGTGCCGTTGGCGCCGGTCACCACGGTCAGCGCGCGCAACGGCATGACGATGCGCCGCAGGGACCGGTAGTTCTCCACCGCCAGCGTCGTCAGCATGATGGCCACCGTACCGGCGCCCGCCGACAGCTCAGGATTCCGTGCGGGCGCGGTGCCAGAGGACGCCGAGCTCGTGCAGCATCGCCGCGGCCGCCGCGCCGTACATCTTGCTGTGGTCGCCCATCGTCGAGAACCGCGGACGGCGTACGTCGACCGCGGGCAGGCGACGGGCGAGTTCTTGCTCGATGGCGTCGAGCAGCCGGGTCCCGGCCCGGCGGACGGGGCCGTCGATCACCACGTCGGGGATGTCGAGAATCGCCGCCTGGACGCAGATCAGCGCGCCGAGGCTGCGGCCGGCGTACTCGACCCGGTCGGCGAGCTCCCGCAGTCGCGGATCGGACGGCTCCACGTCGGGCGAGGCGATCGCGTCCAGGTCCTCGACCGCGGCGCCGGCGAGGATCGCGGGCAGGTTCGCCACGGTCTCCAGGCAGCCGGTGCGGCCGCACTCGCAGCGCCGGTCGCTCACGCCGACGTCGATGTGGCCGACCTCGCCGGCCCGCTGCCGCTCGCCGAGGTGCACGCGGCCGTCGAGGATGATCGCGGATCCGATGCCGCCGGCGATGTGCAGCACGATGACGCTGCCGCCGGCTTGACTCTGGTGCGACAGCTCGGCCATCGCGACGGCGGTCGCGTCGTTGACCAGGACGACGTCGTACCCGAGGGCTGCCTGCAACGGTCCCGCGAGGTCGACGTCGTGCCAGCGGAACTGGATGGATTCGACGATGCCCTGCTCCGGCGACAGCATCGCGGGCACGGCGACGCCGGCGGCGAGGACGGTCCGCCCGTCCTCGGCCGCCAGGCCGCGCAGTACGTCGCCGAGCACACCGATCACGTCGTCGGCGCCGGGATCCGGTGGCAGGTCCGCCCGGGTGGTCGTTCCGATCACCCCGTCGAGGCCTACCACCCCCGCGACCACCTCGGTCGGCCGTAGGTCCGCCATCAGCAGGCACTGCCGTTCGGTGTCGACGCGGAGCGGCTTGGCGGGCTTGCCGCGGCCGCTCGGCGTCCCGGCCTCCTCGACGAGCAGGTGCTGTGCCAGCAGGGACTCGACGATCTCGGACACCACCGCCCGCGCCAGGCCGGTCGAGCGCGAGACGTCCGCGCGGGACAGACCGTCGCCGATCAGCACGGTCTGCAGGACCAGTCTGGTGTTGCGCTCGCGGAGAACGCCTGGCGTCACCTTCTCGGTGATCCGGATCGCCTTCGTCATCCCTGCCTTCAGCTCACGCCGTACACCGCCAGCTCCTGGAGGTGCAGCGTGAACGCGTTCGACGTGTTCCCGAACCCGGTGACCCGGACGTACCGGTAGGCGCCGGTCACGTCGTACCGCTCACCGACATCGGTCTGCGCCTTGTGGGTGGCCTTCTCGGCCAGCCGGGTCCACGTCTGCCCGTCCACGCTTCCGTCGACACGATAGAGGTAGGACCGGCCGTCGGCGTAGTACGGCGTGATACGGACGCTCGACAACGCCTGGACGGCACCGAGGTCCACCTGCACCCACGACGGCTTGCCGGCGCACTCCTGCGGCGAGCAGAACCAGCCGGTGCTCAGGTCGCCGTCGACCGCGTTGGCCGCTACCCGCGTCCCTTCCACGCTGCTGGCGGTCGCGGGCTTGCCCTGGCTCAGCGAGACCGGCGGCGGTGCCGCACACGTGACTGTGGGTACGCCGAACGACACCGCGTCGAAGAACCGGTTGGCGTCGGACTGGTGCACCTGCAACCGCAGCTGCCGTACGCCGGTGACATCCGCCTCGAGCCGTACCGCCTTCGAGGCCGTGCCGTTGATCCCGCTGCGCAGTACGCCGGAATCGGCCAGCAGCCGGCCGTCACCGAAGAGCCGGACCACCGCGTCGCCGTCGGGTGTGTGGTTCATCGCGTCGTCGATGCCGACCACGGTGCTGAAGCGCGAGCAGCCGCCGCTGAGCTCGAACCGGACGTCGGCGTTCGAGTTGGTGCCGAGACCCTTGCTGTAGGCAACACCGTCGAGCAGGATCGGTGCGCCGTTTCCGGAGGGCGTCGCCGGCGTGACGGTGTCCCGGGCGACCGGTTGCAGCCCGTCGTGGTTGCGGGCGGACGAGAACTGCAGGTCGCTCAGCTGGTACCGCCCGGCCGCGGCCACCGGCAGTACTGCGGTCGCCTTGAGCTGCTCAGAGCGCCCGGACTGGTCGAATCGCGTGGTCACTTCGAGGGACGCCAGCTCGACCGGCGGCGTTCCGTCGGCACGGCGGACGGTCCAGGAAGGTGAGGCGGTACCGCCTGGCCCGATCTCGCCCGGTGCGGTGCCTACGGGTTCGACCGTGACCCCTGCGGGTGCGGAGACCTCGAACGAGAGGCCGGTCAGTGCGGCGAAGTAGTTCGTGTTGGTGACGGTAGCGGTGACCCGTGCGGTTCCGGACGCGTCCACCGTCCCGGTGGGACGCAGTACCAGGGTCGGGTCGTAGTCGTCGTTGCGCAGCCGCTCCAGCAGCTTCACGGCCTCCGCGTAGGTGTCGCCGGTCGGCTCGGTGCGGTAGGCGGTGCGGTCGGACGACCAGCGCTCCGCTACGTCGTACCAGTCGATCGCCGGTGCTGCGGTGCCTGTGGTGAGGGCGGTGCGCAGGCCGTCGAAGTACTGCTTCCAGCGCGGGCCGTAGTACCCGTTCAGCAGGCCGGACCACTCGCGGTACGCGTAGTCCTGCAGGTCCGTCGTACGCAGGCCCCACGAGGTCACCTGCTTGCGGGCGTCGTACTCGAGCTGCGCGGCCTCGGTGTCGCTGTCCGCCCAGCTACGGGCCTTCTGCAGCCACCGTCCGATCAGGTACTCCTCGTTGGTGGCAACGAGGTCGTCGACGCCGGCGATGTAGCCGAGCCACGTCTCGGTCAGCTGCGAGAAGCGCTCGACGTCCTCGGCCTGGTACGCCGACCTGATCTGTGGCAGCAACGTACGGGACCTGTCCGCGGCCGACTGACGAGCCACCTCCAGCAGGTCGTTTCGGTACGCCGGACTGTTCCGCAGCGACTCGTCGACGCCGAGCAGTGCCGGAAGCGCACCGGCGTACGCCGCGGGGTCGTAGGCGAACGCAGCCTGCGCCCAGCTGTGCGGCCGCTGCACCGTCAGGCTCGGGATCGCGGCGAACAGGCCGCCGTGACCTGAGGAGCGGCCGCCGTTCGGGGGAATCGAGTACGCGGTCGAGGCCAGGATCTGCCAGGCCTGCCGCGCTTTCGGGTCGGTGCCGCCGTAGCGTGCGTCCGCGTAGTCGGCGAACCACTGGTCCAGGTCCACCGGGCCGTCGTGCCACGGCAGCTCGGCGAGGAACTCCATCGCCACCGCGTTGTTGTAACTGGCCTCGGGCATGATCGCGATGCCGTTCAGCGCCGAGTCCGGCTTCGCCAGCGAGGCCCAGAAGCGCTCGTTCCAGGCGCGGATCGGGGCGCCCATGGTGGAGTTGCCGCCGAAGTTCCAGATCGACCCGAACGCGTACGGCGTACCCTTCCAGTCCGCCTCGCGGTCCGGGCTCAGCGCGCGGTCGGACAGGCCGTCGACGACGAGCATCCGGCTTCGGTCGATGGCCGCGACGGTCTCCGGGCGCGGGTTGTTCTGCCAGCCCAGGATCGCCCAGATCGCGCCGGGATGCGCTGTGTCCAAGGCGTCCTGGACGGCGACCGAAGCCTGCGCGACGGAGATGCTGCCCGGCCTGCCGCCTTCGTGCAGCAGGTCCATCTTGAACATCGTCGACTTGCCCAGCAGCCGCTCCTGGGTCGCGTAGAAGGTCGCCGCGACCTGGCCGAAGAGCGGATCGGTCGGCGCCAGCCAGTCCGGCCGGTCCAGCCCGACCCAGGTGCCTTGCGGGACTGTGGTCGCGCCTGGGTTCTTCACTTCGAAGTCGCGCGGCACCGTGCCGAAGTAGCCCGGCAGGACCGGCGTGATGCCCAGCGAGCGCATCCGGTCCGCGATCCGCCGGCCCAGCTCGGCGCGCTCCCGGATCACAGCCTCACTCACCGGCGCGGTGAAGTTGGACATGTTCTGCAGCAGCCACCACGGCTGGTACCCGGGGCTCGGGATCCACCCGCGCAGCTCGTCCGCGGCGTAGCCGAACGCCTGCAGCGTCTCGTAGTACACCGCCTCGGTGCCGACCGGCATGAAGATCTCGTTGACGCCGTGCAGCGCCTGGACGTCGATCAGCCGTTCCCAGTCCTCGAACGTCCGGTACGGACCGGAGTACCCGTCCTCGGTGTCGTTGCCGGCGAAGCGGTGCTCGACGACCGACGACTTCTCGATCGGTGCCGCCGGCGCCGGCAGCACGCGGGGGAGGTCCAGTTGGTCGCCGGTCCAGGACACGTCCGCCTTCACGACGTGCTTGAGGTACCAGTTGAAGCCCATCAGCAGGGCCGACGTGCTGCTGCCCTCGACCACCGGCCGCGCGCCGCGGCGGGTGATCCGGAACGTGTCGCGGCCCTCGGACGCCGGGATCGTCGCGAGCGTGATCTGGCTTCCGTGCGGCGCGCCGACCAGGCGCTGGATGGCCTCCCGGGCCGGACCGGTGTCGAACAGCGGGCGCGCGGCCGGGGCCGGCTCCGGGGAGTTCGCGAGTGCGGGAGCGGCGCTCAGGAGCAGCGCCGCGCTGGTCAGTGCGGCTGTCGCGGTGAGCCACCGCCGGAGCCGGGTTCGTGGGTTCATCAGCCTGCCCTCCGATTTTGATCGCGGCCCAAACTAAATTGGTGCCGTCGGGCGGTCAAGGGTTCGGAAGCGTTCTTCCTGAACTCGTTGTGGGCAGAAATGAACAGCGGGCGCGTGGGAGGGTTCCCACACGCCCGCTGTCGTCGTCGCTCAGGCCAGCGAGTCCTCCCAGGCCTGGTGCAGACCGGCGTAGTGCCCGTCGGTCGTGATCAGGTGGTCCGGAGCGCCGTCCTCGATGATCCGGCCGTGTTCCAGCACCAGGACGCGGTCGGCGGTCTCGACCGTGGACAGCCGGTGCGCGATGACGATCGCCGTCCGGTCGGCGAGGATCGTCTTCAGCGCCCGCTGGATCAGACGCTCGCTCGGGATGTCCAGGCTGGACGTCGCCTCGTCCAGGATCAGCACGGCGGGATCGGCCAGGAACGCCCGCGCGAACGCGACCAGCTGCCGCTGGCCCGCGGACAGCCGCGAGCCGCGCTTCTCGACCGCGGTCTCGTACCCGTTCGGCAAGGCCATGATGAAGTCGTGCGCGCCGATCACCTTCGCGGCCTCGACGACCTCCGCCATCGTGGCGTCCGGCTTGCCGAACCGGATGTTGTCGGCGACCGAGCCGGTGAACAGGAAGTTCTCCTGCGTCACCATCACGACCCGCGCGCGCAGGTCGTCCTCGGACAGGTCGCGCAGGTCCACGCCGTCGAGCAGCAGGTGGCCGCCGGTCGGGTCGTAGAACCGCGCCACCAGTTTGGCGATCGTCGTCTTGCCCGCACCCGTCGTACCGACCAGGGCCAGGGTCTGGCCGGCCGGCACGTCCAGCTGCAGGCCCGGCAGCACCGGTACGCCGTCGACGTACTCGAAGCGGACGTTGCGCAGCTCGAGGTGACCGCGCGACGGGGCCGGCTTGGCGGGCTTGATCGGCTCCGGCACGTCCGGGGTCTCGTTCAGCACCCCGGACAGCTTCTCCAGCGCCGCACTCGCGGACAGGAAGGTGTTGTAGAACTGCGAGATGTCCTGCAGCGGCTCGAAGAACTGCCGCAGGTACAGCAGGAACGCGGTCAGCACACCGACCGTCACGTGGCCGTGGTACGCCTGGTACCCGCCGTACGCCAGGATCGCGACGATGGTGATGTTGCCGACGCCCTTGATCGACGGCATGAAGATCGCGTTCAGCCGGAACGACTCGAGGTTCGCCCGCCGGTAGCGGTCGTTGACGCCGTGGAAGATTTCCTCGTTGCGCGGCTCCCGGCGGAACGCCTGCACCGCGCGGATACCCGTCATCGACTCGACGAAGTGCACGATGACGAGTACGACGGCCTCCCGTGTCTGCCGGTAGACGACCGCGGACCGCTTCCGGAACCACGCCGTCAGGATCAGCAGCGCCGGGAACGACAGCAGGGCGAGCAGCCCGAGCTTCAGGTCCAGGGTGAGCAGGATGATCGACGTACCGACCAGGGTCAGTACCGCGGTCACGAGGCCGTCGAAGCCGTTCGCCAGCATCTCGTCGATGACCTGGACGTCCGAGGTCAGCCGGGAGATCACCCGGCCCGACGTGAACTTGTCGTGGAACGCGGGGCTCAGCCGCTGGAAGTGGTCGAACACCCGCTTCCGCAGCCCGAGCAGGATCGTCTGGCCGAGCCGGCCCGAGCGCATCAGGAACAGCTGCCGCGCCCACGCCTGCAGCAACGCCATCGCCAGCACGGTGATCACGATCGTGACCAGCTCCCGCGAGCCCTCGCCGGCGAGGATCGGCGGGATGCCGTTGTCGATGCCCAGGTGGACCAGGTACGGCACGGCGAGCCGGGCGCCGTTCTCGACGAGGACGATCACGACCAGCAGCCAGATCAGCTTCTGGTAGGGCCGGAGCAGCTCACCGAGCAGCTTCCGGGAGTCCTCCTTCAGCCGGATGCTGGTTGCCCGGGAGATCTCCCGATCGGGATCCTCCTCGAACACGCCCCGCCAGTTCTGGTCCTTCTCGTCCTCCTCCACCTCGGGAGGTGCCTGCTGTGTCGACTGCGTTGTTGTCATGCGTGCACCTCCTCTTCTTCCGCCGCCAGCAGGTGCCGGTACTCCGGGACCGTGGCCAGCAGCTCGTGGTGGGTTCCGACGTGGGTGATGGTGCCGTTCTGCAGCAGGGCGACCTTGTCGGCCAGCATCACGGTCGACGCGCGGTGCGCGACCACGATGCCGGTGGTGTCGGCGAGCACGTTCTGCAGCGCCTCCTCGACCAGGGCCTCGGTGTGGACGTCGAGCGCGGACAGGGTGTCGTCCAGCACCAGTACGGCGGGCCTGGCAAGTACTGCGCGCGCCAGCGCCAGCCGCTGCCGCTGACCACCGGACAGGGACATGCCCTGCTCACCGACCCGTGTCTCAAGCCCCCAGGGCAGGTCATTGGCGAACTGCGCCTGGGCGACCTCCAGCGCCTGCTGGACCTCCGCCTCGGTCGCATCCGGCCGGCCGAGCGTGAGGTTCTCCCGGACGCTCATCGAGAACAGCGTCGGGTCGTCGAACGCGGAGGCGACAGCGGTGCGTAGTGACACCAGGGACAGGTCCCGGATGTCGTGCCCGTCGATGGTGATCCGCCCGGCGGTCACGTCGTACAGCCGGGGGACCAGTGCGGTGAGGGTGGTCTTGCCGGACCCGGTGGCGCCGACCAGGGCGAGCGTCGTACCAGGGGTCAGGTCCAGGTTGATGTCGTGCAGCACCTCGCTGGAGTCGTCGGAGAACCGGAAGCCGACGTGCTCGAAGCGCAGGTGACCGCGGGCGCCGGTGAGCTCGTCCGATCCGGACTTGATCACCGAGTGGGTGTCGAGGATCTCGCTGATCCGGTCCGCCGCGGTCATCGCCTCCTGGGCCATCGCCAGGATCGCGCCGAGCGAGGTGACCGGCCAGACCAGCGACAGCATCAGCGTGATGAACGCGACCAGGGTGCCGAGCGTGATCGCCTCCCGGCCGACGGCGAGCGCGCCGAGCAGCAGCACGATCACCAGCGTCAGGTTCGGGATGACGCCGAGGAAGCTCCAGAACCGCGACGCGAGCCGGACCTTCTCGACCTCGGTGTCGTACAGCGCGGTCGCCTCGTCGTCGAACTGCCGCTGCACGTGCGGCCGGCGGCCGAACGCCTTGATCACCCGGAAGCCGAGCGCCGACTCCTCGATCCGGGTGGCCAGGTCGCCCTCCTGGTCCTGCACCTTGCGGGAGATCCGCAGGTACTTCTTCTCGAACTTCAGCGAGACCATGACGATCGGTACGGCGGCCACCAGGACCACCAGGCCGAGCGGCCAGTAGAGCTGGAGCAGCAGGACCGTGACCACGGCCAGCTGCAGGATGTTCATCACCAGGAACAGCAGGCCGAAGCCCATGAACCGGCGGATGATGGACAGGTCCGTGGTGACGCGGGACAGCAGCTGGCCACTCTGCCAGCGGGTGTGGAACTCCATCGGCAGCGACTGCAGCCGGACGTACAGGTCGTGCCGCAGGGTGGCTTCGAGGTCGCTGACGGTCTTGGACTGCGCCCAGCGGCGCATCCAGACCAGGACGACCTCGGAGATGCTGAGGCCGAGGGCCAGCAGGGCCAGCGGGACCAGCATGCTCAGCTCCCGGCGGGTGACCGGGCCGTCGATGATGGCCTTGGTGACCAGCGGGATGGTGAGGCTGACCGCGACGCCCAGCATCGCGGTGCTGAACATCACCGAGAGGCGCCAGCGGTGGGGCTTCAAATAGGGACGTAGCCGCCAGAGATTGCGGCTACGTTCGGGGGCACGGGTGGAAGGGGCAGCGATCGACGGCGCTTGGACAGCGTGCTCGGAGGGCATCTGGACGGGCGCACTTCCCATCTACAGTTCAAAGGGGTTTGTGGCGACCTGAAAACGGCGCACTTTCCAGTATCGCCCAGTAGGTAAGCGCTTGTCCTCCGAATTCCATTCCCGGGCGATGAATTACCACTGGTTGCAATAGGCCGTCGCGGCCTCACGCGGAGGCGGTCCGCGGACCTATCGCGATTCGCAATCAGTGCGCGGTCATCGATTCCGGGAGCTCACGCAGCGCGCGCAGTGGGGACAGCGCGGCGACCAGGAGTCCGGCGAGCATCCCGGCGCTGGCGACCAGCAGCGTCGGCCGGATCTGCAGGGCGGACGCCAGCACACCGGAGACCGCGGCGCCGACCGTCTGGCCGCCGATCACCAGCGTGCGCCAGGAGGCGGTCACCTGACCCAGCAGGTGCGGTGGCGCGAGCGCCTGCCGCAGGGTCCGCTGCGGTACGGCGAACAATGCCATGCCGACGCCGGCGCAGACCTGTCCGAGAAGGATGAACGGTGTCTGCGCGGTGAACAGCGCAACGCCGCTGAGCGACGCCAGGAGAACACCCGAAAGGTAGGAGCGTCCGAGACCGACGCGACGGCACCAGGCCGTGGCGACGAAGGTACCGGCGATGGCAGCGGCCCCTTGCGTCGTGAGAGTCAGCCCGACGAAGGCCGCTGACTTGTCCAGCTCCCGGACCAGGAAGAGCACGATCAGCGGTCCCTGCGTCGCCCCGGCCATCGCGGCGACACCGGCCGACACTACGAGCGGCGCGAGCATCCGGTCGCCGAAGAGCACCCGCAGGCCGGCTGACAGCCGTACCTCCGACCGCGGCTTGGCCGGTGCCCGGGCCGGCTCGCGGATGCGGTACGACGCCACAGCGGACACGACGTACGACGCGGCGTCGACGAGGATCGCGAACGGTGCCGTGAGCACCTGGACGAGGAAGCCCGCCGCGGACGGTCCTAGCGTGGAGGCGAGGTTCAGATTGAGCAGGGCCGCGCTGTTGGCTCGTATGAGGTCCTCACGCGGTACCAGTGCCGGCAACATCGTCTGCGAGGCGGTGTCCGAGAGCAGAGTCAGTACTCCGGTCAGTACTGCGACGACGTACAGCTGTTCGATCCGGAGCCAGCCGAGTGCCGCAGCAGCGGGCACCGAGCCGAGGAGCAGGAGCCGTCCGATGTCGGTCCAGATCAGGAGGCGGCGCAGCGACCACCTATCTGCCCAGACTCCGGCCAGCAGACCCAGCACCAGATGCGGCGCGATCGTCAGCGCGGACAGTGCGCCCATCTGCACCGCAGACGCCTGCAGGTTCACGACAGCGACCAGCGGCAGTGCGACGGTGGTGACCGCACTGCCCGACGCCGACACCAGCTGTGCGATCCACAGTTTGCGGAACTCGCCCCTCACGACCCATGTCATGTCTGGGAACCTGTCACTCAGGAGAGTCGTGCCACTACACCCGTTCGCCCTGAGCAGACGCGTTTCACTCCACGCGAAACACAGGACCCTTTGCGGTGAAGGGCAGTGACGCGCCGCGGGGGATCAGCCAGGCGTGCTCACGACGTACCCGGACGACATCGCACTGGCCGTCGGTGATGAGCAGGATCGGGCCGTTCACCGGGAAGTCGTCCGCACGCTCGAGCAGGTCGACACCAGGCTGCAGCACAGTGCCGCCGCGACCGTGGACCTTCATCCGTCCGGCGATGTCGTCCACCGGGACGTACCCGGCGTCGTACGCCACCGCGTCGCAGTAGACCACCCGCGCCGCCGGCACGTCGCGGGCGCGGGAGTACGACGCGATCGCGCCGAGCGCCTTGCCGAGCAGCTCCCGGTTCATCGAGCCGGACGTGTCGAGCACGACGCCGTACGTCGGGAGCCGTTCCAGCTCGGCCGGCCGGACCCAGCCGGGCCGCGGGATGTCCGGCGTACCGGACTGGCGTCGGGAGGCGCGGGCGTACGTGCGCGTCTTCTCGACTGCCGGCACGTGCTGCTCGAACCAGCGGGCCAGCTGGGCGTCCCAGGCCAGCGGCGGGTGGTCCAGCGCGCGGATCTCCTCGACCAGTCCCGCGGGCAGCGTGCCACGGGAGGGGTCGTGGTAGGCGAGGCCGGTAGTGAGTGCGCGGCGGTAGATGTCGTCGAGCCCGGCTGAGCGGGCGGCCTCACCTGCGTGCGGCAGCGGGTGGCCGAGCACGTCGCCCAGGCCTACACCGCGCAGTGTGGCCAGCTTGCGGTAGCGGCGCAGGTCCATGGTGATGCGGTCGTACACCTCTTCGGCGGACAGGCCCTTGAGGACTGGGTCGTGCAGGGCGCCGTCGGGCATGGTGCCGACGCCCATCTCCAGGAGCCAGCCGTTGATCACCAGGTCCGCGGCCACGTTCCACAGGTACGGGTCGCGGCCGCCGACGCGTTCCGCATGCCGCAGGGCAGCGTGCAGCATCTCGTGCGCCATGACGAAGCGCCACTCGCTCTGCGTCAGTCTGGTCAGCGGGTTGACGTAGATCTCGCCGACCGCGGCGTTCACCGCCGCGGTGTGGATGTCCCACGCGCGGGCCAGCTCTGCCTCGGCGACGATCGTCATGCTCGAAGCGATCGCACCGAGCAGCGGGTACGACGAGACGAACCAGCCGAGCGCCAGGTCCCATGCCTCGCGCTGCTTGCCGCCCAGCGACGAACGTGCACCACCAGCAACCTCCACAGCGGCTGCTGCCGCGGCGGACAGGCCGGCGGCGAACAGCTCGCCCCAGTCCGGCGGCTTGCCCCAGCCGTTCCAGCGGGCCGCCTCGACATCAGGCGCGTGGCCGGCCACGCCGAGGCCGTCGTACTCCGCGGGTACGCCGGAACGCCGCCAGAGCCGCGCCAGCGCGTCCTCCTCCATCGCGGGGAAGTCCTGCGGCTGTTCGACGACCGGCGTACCGAGTTTGAGCGACTGCAGGAAGCGGTTGACGGCAACGTCGTACGCGGCGCTCGCCGCCTGGTCCGGCTGCGGCAGGTCCCGCTCGCCGTGGCCGAGGCCGAGGTGGATCAGGAGGTGCGCGAAGACCCACGTCCACTCGTCCGGCGTGGCCCGGCGGGTCCGGTGCGTGCGGATCTGGCCGTTGGAGTCGATCACGGCCCAGGCGTCGGCGGGCAGCTTGTCGTCCCGGAACGGGTCGTGGGTCCGGTCGGTCATCGGTGCGAACAGCGGATGCCGCACGACCGTCGCCCAGCCGGCCTGGATCGCCTCCCAGGCCGGGTCCCGCTGGGCCTTCTTCCGCTTCGACACGGCGGCTAGGCCCTGGCCGCGACCAGCCGTGGCAGGTCGCGGCTGACCTCGACCAGGAACCACGTCGGCAGGACAGGGCGGCCCTCGTCGTCGGACGCGATCACCAGCTGCGCCACCTCCAGCGAGATCTCCGCGAGCTCGACCAGCAGCGCCTTGCCCCGGTGCGCGAGCTGCCGGGCGGCCGGACTGGCGGAGGCCTTGTCGGCGGCCAGCTCCTTGATCAGGCGCGCGCGGAACGTCTCGGCGAGGAAGTACAGCAGGTCACGGTCCTCCGGCGCCGTAGGCCACCCGGCCTCGCCCTTGAGTACGGCGTCCAGCCCGAACGCGTGCCGGACCGTCTTCACGTACGCGCGGAACGCGGACGCGTGCGCGGCGGACAAGGTGCCGAAGGCAAGGACCCGGAGCGTCTCGTCGGGTACGTCGTCGCCGTACGAGTGCAGGGCGTCGGACAGCATGTGCCAACTGCGCGGCGTGGAGAACGGCTCCTCCGTCTTCGGCGGCGCGGTCCACAGGTGGTCGGGGCGGTTGCGCAGGTACTCCAGCACCCACGGGTGGATGCCCGCGGTGCCCGCCCAGCGCAGCCAGTCGCTCGCGGACGCGTGCAGGTGGATGTGGACAAGCCGGTTGACCAGGGCGCTCGCCATCGGCCGGGCCAGAGCGTTGTCGGTGGCGCGGTTGCCGGCGCCGATCACCACGGACCCTTCGGGCAGCTCGTACTCGCCGATGCGGCGGTCCAGGATGAGCGAGTAGAACGCCTTCTGCACCTCGGCGGACGAGGCGTTCAGCTCGTCGAGGAACAGGCAGTACGGCTCGTCGCGGGCGATCGCCGTCGGCGGCGCGAACCGGCTGCGGCCGTCGACGATCTGCGGTACACCGATGAGGTCCTCCGGCGCGAGCTGCGTACCCAGGAGCGTCACACACTCCAGCCCGAGCGACTCCGCGAACGCCCGCACCAGGCTGCTCTTCCCGATCCCCGGTGCGCCCCAGAGGAAGACCGGGCGTACCACTGCCACGTGCAGCAGTACTTCGGGCAGCTGGGCCGCCGATACCGTGATTCCCGCCTGCATCTGATCCTCTCGCTCGTCAGCCCTTCAGGATCCTCTCGAGGTCACGGTGTGTCACCTGGTTTTCGGACGGCGCTTCCGTTACTGGCGGTTACTTACTAGGGTGCGTGGCCGATGCCGTAGAAGTACTGGGGGGTTCTCGTGCTGGGCTTTCGTCTGAAGGCGGCCGCGGCCTGTGTCGCCGTACTGCTGCCGCTGGCGGTGTCGGAGGCGGGCGCTGCCGAGCCGTCGCCGCACCTGGGTGAAGGCGTGCTGGTTCCGGGGCGTACGGCGGTGAACGTCGGCATGTCCGGCGCCCGCGTGGTCGTGTCCAACCCCGTCTACGAGACCAGCGACAACGGGACAACCTGGACCGCTACTGGCGGCTCCAACGACGGCAAGCCGTTCCAGGCGGAGGGGCCGTCGCTGCTGACGTTCGACGGCGGTACTGCGAAGGTGGGCGGGCTGACGTTCCCTTCCGCTGACGAGGTGGTGCTCGGTCGCGGCGGCAAGCTGGTGTCGCATCGCGCAGCGGGCGCGGCGACCGCAGCGGTGTACGACGTGGTCAGCCAGGCCAAGCTGGCTGATGTGGTTCCGCCGTTCGCGCTGTCTGGCGAGACGGTGTGGAAGGTGACCTCGCCGGGCCATCTGGACGGCAGAAACCTGACTACTGGTGCTGTGAAGACGGTCCTGGTCGCCAGCGCGTGCTCTGTGGGACTTGGCGCGGTGAACGGCCGCTGGGCGGTGCTGAGTGGTTGCAACCAGGTCGTGGACGTCAACGGGCCGCAGCCGCCGCGCAACCTCACAGTGGCGGCGGACGCGCAGTTGGGCAACGGCTTCACTGTGCAGACCTCCGGCTCCGACCTGCTGGTGACAGACCTGAACGACCCGGAGCTCGGCCAGCGCCGCTACGGACCTGTCCGCACCACGACACCGAGCTTCCGTGCTGACGGCTCCGGGCTGGCGAGGATCGCGTACGCCGACGCGCTCAGCAAACCTCGCGTGATCACGCTGAGCTGGCTGACCCCTGATCCGCAGCCCCGGCCTGACAGTGTTGCGCCCGTACTGAAGAGCGCCTCTGCCGGCGACCGTGTCCGCGACAACACCAGCCTGTCCTTCGAGTGGACGTACGAGGACCCGCAGGACCCGAACTCACCCGCGACGGGCGTCGACAGCTACGACGTGCGGTACCAGCAGCGGCCGAACCGCAGTACGCCGTACGGCGCCTGGATCCAGCCGGCGGCGTGGCAGGGCCTCAAGACGACAGGTGCGAGTCTGAGCGCCCCGGTCGGTACGGACACGTGCTGGCAGGTGCGGGCGCGCGACTACGCCGGCAACGTCAGCGCCTGGAGTACGTCGTACTGCAGTGAGGTGGACGGTACGGCGCCGTCGCTGGTGACCTGGCGGATCGGGGACCGTGTCCAGCTGAGCGGCTCGGCCACGGTGCGCTGGGCGTACAAGGACGACACGGACATCGCGTCGTACGACGTGGTCTACAAGGTCGCGGCACCTGGTGTCGCGTTCGGCAAGTGGATGTACCCGGCGGTCTGGCAGGGCACCCGCATCACCTCGATCACCTGGGCGCCACGCTTCGGCTGGGACGAGTGCTTCATGGTGCGGGCGCGCGACTACCTCGGCAACCTGTCCGCGTGGTCTGCGCCCATCTGCTCGGTGGCGCCTCAGGACGACCGTGCGCTCACCTCGGCGGGCAGTGTCACGCGCTCGACGAGCACGCTCGCTTTCCAAGGCACGACGAGCGTTCTGCGGGCCAACGGGGCCTACCTCACCAAGGCCACCGAGGCAGGCCTGCGGATCGCGCTGGTGGCGATTCACGGTCCTGGGCAGGGACGTGTGGACATCTACCACGCCAACATCAAGGTCGGGACCGTTTCCCTGGCCGCGACCAGCACTGCTCGCAAGGTCACCTACCTGCCCGTAACTCCTTTCCGTACAGGCGTTCTCAAGATCGTGTCCACCTCCACAGCGCCGGCGGCCGTCGACGGCGTCGCGTTCCTCAGGGCGTAGTTCCCGGAATTTCGGCACCTCTTGGTCCGGTTCGCGGTTTAGCCCGCCGGACCGCGGGTAGGTTCGCGGCGGGAGACCAGACGGAGGACTGATCGACTCGGGGACTGAACTGGGAGGGACACCCTTGTCAACGCAGTATCCGTCGGCGGTGAACGCCGACGTCCGGCAGTACCTGGTGCCCGCAGACTGGCTGACCGTTCCGCTCGAGGAGCTGCCCACTCGAGCCGGATAACGACACCCGATGGATGCCAACGCACTCCAGCGCAGCTGGGACCGGGTGACGGAACACGGTGAGCAGGTACCGCTGTACTTCTACTCGCACCTGTTCGTGTCCTATCCCGAAGTACGGTCGATGTTCCCGCTGTCGATGTCGCACCAGCGGGACAAGTTCGTCAGCGCACTCGGCCGGATCGTCAGCCACGCCGACCAGATCGAGAACGACGCGGCGTTCGTGCAGCACCTCGGCCGCGACCACCGCAAGTACGCCGTCGTCGCCGACCACTACAACGCGGTCGGCGCCTCGCTGTGCGCGACGCTGAAGCACTTCCTCGGCCCGGAGTGGGACGAGGAGCTCGCCATGCACTGGACCGCGGCGTACCAGGTGATCGCGCGGATCATGGTCGAGGCGGCCGAGACCTCCTCGGAGGTCAGCCCGGACTGGTGGGACGCCGACGTGCTCTCGGTCGAGCGGCGGACGATGGACCTCACGCTGCTCACCGTGCGGCCGCGGCGCGCGTACCACTTCCTCCCCGGCCAGTCGCTGTCGATGGAGATCCCGCAACGGCCCAGGCTGTGGCGGTACTTCAGCCCGGCCAACGCGCCACGCCAGGACGGTTCGATCGACCTGCACGTCCAGCAGATCGACGGCGGGCAGGTGAGCCCGGCCGTGGTCCGGACGCTGAAGGCCGGTGACGTCGTGAAGCTCGGCGCGCCGGTCGGCGAGCGGCTGACGCGGCGCGCTGACGACGTCCGCGATCTGCTGATGGTGACCGGCGGGACCGGTCTGGCGCCGCTGCTGGCGGTGCTCGAGCAGATCGACAACGAGTGGACGCGGTCGCGGACCGCCCCGCGGGTGCACCTGCTGCACGGGGTGCGGATGCCCTGGCACCTGTACGAGCGTCCACGGTTGCGGGAGCTGGCGCAGACGCGGCCCTGGTTCGAATACACGGAGGTCGTGTCGGACGACGGGTCCTACCCCGGGACGCGCGGCAAGGTCGGCACGGTCGCGGCCCGGCAGGACCTCTACGGGCGTACGGCGATGGTGTGCGGCGGCCCGCAGATGGTCGCGCACACGCTGGAGCGCCTGACCGGCGCCGGCCTGGACCCGCGGCACATCAAGTACGAGCACTTCTACTACGCGGCGGGGGACGAGCAGACAGCCGACCCGGCGCTGACCAGGTCAGGAGACAACAAGTGACGAACGGCAAGCACCGCCACGGCTCCTCGCACTACCGGACCCCCGAGGCGATCCGGGGTGAGACGTTCCGGCGCCGGTTCCGCGGGCTCGACGCGGACGAGGTGTACGGCTACATCGACCTGCTCGCCGACCAGGTGCAGGCGACGGCGCGGGACCTCACCGAATGCCGGGCGGAGAACGAACGGCTCCAGGCGGAGCTGCGGCGCTGCCGGGCAGACCTGCAGCGCGTCCAGGGGGAGCTGGACGAGTACGAGCAGGCCGGCGACCGCGTGAACGAGCAGATCGTCGAGCTGTTCAGCCAGGCGCAGCTGGTGGCCGAGGAGATGGTCCAGGACGTCAGCCGGGACGCCCGCGAGCGCATCAGCCAGGCGCGCGCGCACGAGCGCAGGATCGTCGAGGAGGCGATGGACAACGCCGGCCAGCAGGTGCGGACGTACGCGCAGACCGCGCAGGAGCGGATGCAGTCGATCGTGGACTCGTTCGCGAGCGAGGTCGACCGCCTGGGGAGTACGCCGCAGTCCGGCGGCCCGGGCGCCGCGGTACCGCGGCAGAAGGACGCCTGGTTCGACGAGATGAGCGACTGGCAGATCCGCCTGCGCAACGGGCGCGGCCCGGAGTCCCCAGGCACGGACTGATCCCGTGGCCACACTTCCGAGACCCGCCCGGTCGGAAGACGACCCAACAACCCCCCGCCCAAAACCACCCCACACCGTGCTGCCATCACGCCTGCTGGCGCACCCGCAATCAGACCCGGCATCAGGCTCGGCGTCGGGCCCCGGATCGGGCCGACTGGCAACACGGCTCGCGTTGCCGCTGGCAGTTCTCGGTCTGGCGGCCGCCGCACTCGCGCTCGCCCGGGTCCTGCCGACCGCCGTCGCAGTCGGCCTCAGCGTGGCGGTCCTCTGCCTGGCTGCAGCCGTGTGTGCACACCACGTCTGGTTAATGTCGCGTAGACCCGGCAGAACCTCGTCGGCAACGGCGGAAACGCTCAGCCCGACCGCCTGTCCGGCGAACCGTTCGATGCCGCAAACGCATCTACCCGACACCGGTTCGTCCGAGGCCGGACTATTCGGTTCCGGACTATTCGACGCCGGACTGTCCAACCCCGGTCCGTCCGACGCAGCGTCGGCGAACGCCGCGATCGAAACACTCCGGGCCGCGGCGCAGGAGTTCCTGGAACTCTTCTACGCCGAGAACCCCCAAGCCGGCTCGTTGAAAGACCGTCTCGCAGAGGTACTGCGCGAGATCGACCTCACCGGCACCTACTGGCACACCCCCGAGGAGCTGACCTTCGGCGCCCGCGTCGCCTGGCGCAACAACAAACGCTGCATCGGCCGCCTGTACTGGCGCAGCCTCAAGGTCCGCGACCTACGCCTGGTCTCGGACGCGGGCGGCGTTGCAAGACACTGCTTCGACCACCTCCGAGCAGCCCACAACGGCGGCAAGATCCGCCCGATGATCAGCGTCTTCGCCCCCGAGACCCCCTCGCGACCAGCCCCGCGGATCTGGAACGAGCAGCTGATCCGGTACGCCGGCTACGAACAGCCGAACGGCCGCGTGCTGGGGGATCCGCGGTACCGCGCCTTCACCGGCAAGCTGATGCAGCGCGGCTGGCGCCCGCCCGAACGTCCGAGCGCGTTCGACGTACTGCCTCTGGTCGTGGAGACGGCCGAGGAAGGCCCGCGGATGTTCCAACTCCCCGCGCAGGCGGTCCACGAGGTACCGCTCGAGCATCCCGAACTCCCGTGGTTCGCGGACCTCGGGCTGCGCTGGCACGCAGTACCGGTGATCAGCAACAACCGCCTGATCATCGGCGGCATCTCGTACCCCGCCGCGCCGTTCAACGGCTGGTACATGGGCACCGAGATCGGCGCCCGCAACCTCGCCGACACCGACCGCTACGACCTGGTCCCCGAGGTGGCGACCCGAATGCGCCTGGACACCTCCCACGAGGCGACCCTCTGGCGGGACCAGGCACTCGTCGAGATCAACCGCGCGGTCCTGCATTCCTTCGAGGCCCACGGCGTGACGGTCACCGACCACCACACCGAGTCCCGCCGCTTCCTCACCCACCTCCAACGCGAGGAACGCGCCGGCCGCAGCTGCCCCGCCGACTGGAGCTGGATCGTCCCGCCCATGTCCGGCTCCCAAACCCCCGTCTTCCACCGCTACTACGACACCACCACCCAAACCCCCGCCTTCCTCACCGACCCCGAAGCCACCACCCGCTCCCTCCACGGCGGCCCACCCGCGTTCCCCGCAGTACGGGTCGACCTGGGCGCACCCGGTTCGACGCAGGGATGAGCAGTAACTGGGCGTCGTACGAAGCCGCCTGTGGGCCAATTGGGGAGCCCCGTAGGGTTTGGGCGGTGGCGTGGGATGCACTTGGGCAGTGGGGTGACGGCGTCGCTCGGATCGAGCGGCTGGCCGGTGGCGTTGCGAACGATGTGTGGAGCGTGCGCGTCAACGGGGAGTTGGCGGTGGCGAGGCTCGGGTCCAGGAGTGACGAGGATCTTGCGTGGGAGACCGAGCTGCTCCAGTACCTCGACCGTCAAGGGCTGACGGTGCCGGTGCCGATCCCGACAGCGGACGGCCGGCTGTTCGTCGACGGGCTGGTGGTGATGACGTATGTCGACGGTGGACCGCCTGAGACGCAGGACGACTGGCATCGCGTGGCTGACACGCTCCGACAGCTGCATCGGCTGACACAGGGCTGGCAGCAGCGTCCGGGCTGGCGATCGTCGACCGATCTCCTGCACGCCGAGACCGGGACGAAGATCGACCTCGGCGCGATGCCGGCTGAGGGCGTTGCTCGGTGCCGAGCGGCGTGGGCGCGGCTCGCCGGACGTGAGACGCGCGTCGTCCACGGCGACCCCAACCCTCGCAATGTCCGTATGACCGCGCAGTACGTCGGCCTGATCGACTGGGACGAGGCGCACGTCGACGTATCCGACCTCGACCTCGTGCTGCCCGGTAACGCAGCCGGTCTCGACAACGATGCGTACGACGTCGCCGCGCAGGCGTCGGCCGCCTGGGAAGCCGCCGTCTGCTGGGACGACGACTACTCCGTCAGCCGACTCGCCGAAGTCCGAGCCGTCTGAGAACCCAATCGCCGAGCCGGCCGGCGACGACAGGGCTCCGGGGCTGGAGGAGGTGACGAGATTGGCTCACGTGTCGCTTGCTGCTGGAGCGTCGTACGTGCAGACGTCCACCAAGAGCATCCCTGGGCCCTTGAAGACAGCGGAGCGCATGCCGTAGTCGGTGTCGACCGGCCCGAAGACAAGCTCTGCACCATGCGACTTGGCGACCTCCACGACCGCATCGACGTCATCAACGATGTGGTGCAGAGTCAACCCATCGACCGCGCCGGTCTCGACGGCGGCGTTACCGCTCAGCCACAGCTTGAGCTTGCCCGTGTCGAGCTCGGCGAAGTTGTCGAACACGTCCCCCAACTCCCAGCCGAACGCACCGGAGAGGAACCGCGCCGCTTCCGGCACGTCTGGAACGATGACACTGATCGCATCGACGGACATCTCCCACCTCGTCTCCAGGCTTGGTAGTGCCGATCAACCTAGCCACGTCCAGGACCTTGCCGCCACACCCGCCGGTAACCACCTGGCCTCGAAGAGTGGCGCGTCGAGCGAGGGCGATCTGGGGAGCCCGTACCGGCCGGCTAATCGCACGCTGAGGGCACGAGGTGGGAAGCGGGCCCGGACAGACGGAAGGCCCAGACCGGAGGATCGAGCCTCTGACCTGGGCCTTTGCCCTTGGAGCGGGTGACGAGAATCGAACTCGCGTAGCCAGTTTGGAAGACTGGGGCTCTACCATTGAGCTACACCCGCGGTGCTCGGACATGATTCCACATGGGGGGCGGTGGACTCAAAACGACTTTCCGGGGCCCCGGTGGCGCGAGCATGGGGGCGGGGCGGCTAGACTCGTGCGGTCACTGCGGGGCGTAGCGTAGTGGCTAGCGCGCCTGCTTTGGGAGCAGGAGACCGCAGGTTCGAGTCCTGTCGCCCCGACAAACCCCGTGCAGTACCGGCTGTGGCGTCGGCTGTCCGGCGTCGCAACATGTCACCGAATCAAGGAGAACCGCCACCGTGAAGAGCACCGTCGAGTCCTTGAGCCCGACCAAGGTCAAGCTCATCGTCGAGGTGCCGTTCGAGGAGCTCAAGCCGAGCCTCGACGCGGCGTACCAGAGCATCGCCCAGCAGATCGTCGTCCCCGGCTTCCGCAAGGGCAAGGTGCCGCCGCAGGTGATCGACCAGCGCGTCGGTCGCGGGCCGGTGCTCGAGGAGGCGATCAACGACGCGCTCCCGAAGCTGTACTCGCAGGCGGTCAGCGACAACCAGGTCAAGGCGATCGGCCGGCCCGAGGTCGACGTGACCGAGTTCAACGACAAGGAGAGCCTGCAGTTCTCCGCCGAGGTCGAGGTCCGCCCGGAGATCACGCTGCCGGACCTGGAGGGCCTGGAGGCGTCGGTCGAGGACATCGCGGTCTCCGACGACGAGGTGACCGAGCAGATCGAGGCGCTCCGCCAGCGGTTCGGCTCGCTGAACCCGGTCGAGCGCGCGGTCGCCGACAAGGACTTCATCACGATCGACCTGTCGGCCAGCAAGGACGGCGAGAAGGTCGAGGAGGCGCAGGCGACCGGCCTGTCGTACCAGGTCGGCAGCGGCCAGCTGCTCGACGGTCTGGACGAGGCGGTCATCGGCCTCAGCGCCGGCGAGAAGAAGACGTTCGTCACCCAGCTGGTCGGCGGCGCGCTCAAGGGCGAGGACGTCGACGTCGAGGTGACCGTGACCGCGGTCAAGGAGCAGGAGCTCCCGGAGTTCGACGACGAGTTCGCGCAGACCGCGTCGGAGTTCGACACCGCCGACGAGCTGAAGGCCGACGTCCAGGCCCGGCTGGAGCGCGGCAAGCGCCTCGAGCAGGCCGGCGACGCCCGCGACGCCGTCCTGGAGAAGATCCTGACGCTGGTCGACGTGCCGGTCCCCGAGGGCCTGCTGACCGACGAGTTGGCCGCCCGCAAGGAGAACCTGGAGCAGCAGCTCGGGTACTCCGGGATGACCATGGAGCAGTTCCTCGAGGGCGAGGAGCAGACCCAGGACGAGTTCGACGAGGACCTGAAGAAGCGCTCCGAGGACGCCATCAAGGCGCAGTTCGTGCTCGACCTGGTGGCCGAGCAGCAGGAGCTGAGCGTCAACGACCAGGAGCTCACCGAGCACATCGTCCGGCACGCGCAGCGTTCCGGCGTCAGCCCGGACCAGTTCGCCCAGCACGCCGTGGAGAACAACCTGGTCCCGAGCCTGGTCTCCGAGGTCGTCCGCGGCAAGGCGCTGGCCTACCTGGTGGAGAACGCCAAGGTCACCGACGCCTCCGGCAACACCGTCGAGCTCAAGACCCTGCAGCCCGACGGCACGTACGCCGACCCGGAGGCCGCCGAGGCCGCGGACGCGGACGCCGCCGAGTCGACTGCGACTGACGCGCCGGAGCCGGCGAAGGCCTGAGCCGACCGACACGGCCCGGATCCCGAGGTGGGTCCGGGCCGTTCGCATGCCGCCGTACGTTCGCGACCGGATCGTAAGAATTCTCGCCTAGCGTGACCGGTGAAACGTTTTCCGGACCGAGCCGAGAGCGGAGGAACGGTTGTGACCGCGCTGCTGCAGGAGCCTGAGGTACGCCGGGACGCCGAGCGGCCCGAGCTCCGCGAAGTAGTTGACGAGGCAGCCGCCGAGGAGCCTGGATCCGTCGTCCTCTGCGGCTGGTGAAACCCCCGCGAATTCGCTCAGAGCAGACGAGCGGCGGACGAGCGGTGCGCCGTGAGCGAACACCTCCGGCCCAGCCTTAGGTCTGTCGCCGCCGACCAGTAATGTCGGGTTCGTGAACGAGACATTTGCAGCCAGCCCCACCGCCGCGGGCGGCAACGGATCCGGCGGACTCGACGACCACATCTACCAGCGCCTGCTGCAGAACCGGATCATCTTCCTGGGGTCCGAGGTTCGCGACGAGAACTCGAACGCGATCTGCGCGCAGATGCTGCTCCTCAACGCCGAGGACCCCAACCAGGACATCTGGCTGTACATCAACTCGCCGGGTGGCTCGGTGGACTCCGGCATGGCGATCTACGACACCATGCAGTACATCTCCAACGACGTGGCCACCGTCGGGATGGGCCTGGCGGCCTCGATGGGCCAGTTCCTGCTCTGCGCCGGCGCGAAGAACAAGCGGTTCGCGCTGCCGCACGCGCGGATCATGATGCACCAGCCGTCCGGCGGTATGGGCGGTACGGCCTCCGACATCAAGATCCAGGCGGAGCAGTCGCTGCACATCAAGGCGCAGCTGTTCCGGCTGATCTCCGAGCACACCGGCCAGCCGCTCGAGCAGGTGGAGAACGACGCCGACCGGGACCGCTGGTTCACCGCCGACCAGGCCAAGGAGTACGGCTTCATCGACCACGTGGTCGCCAGCGCCGCGCAGCTCAGCTCCGGCAGCCCGAACTCCTGATCTCCCACTTCAGTTAAGGACGCACCAATGAACTACTTCATCCCGCAGTGGGAGGAGCGCACGTCGTACGGCATGCGCCGGATCGACCCGTACACGAAGCTGTTCGAGGACCGGATCATCTTCCTCGGCACGCCGATCACCGACGAGATCGCGAACGCGGTGATGGCGCAGCTGCTGTGCCTGCAGTCGATGGACTCCGACCGCGACATCAGCATCTACATCAACTCCCCGGGCGGCTCGTTCACCGCGCTGACCGCGATCTACGACACCGTCCGCTACATCAAGCCGGACGTCCAGACGGTCTGCCTCGGCCAGGCCGCGTCGGCCGCCGCGGTGCTGCTCGCCGCCGGTACGCCGGGCAAGCGGCTCGCGCTGCCGAACAGCCGGATCATCATCCACCAGCCGGCCACCGAGGGCACCTACGGCCAGTCGAGTGACATCGAGATCCAGGCGAACGAGATCCTCCGGCTCCGGGCGCTGCTGGAGACGATGATCTCCGAGGCCAGCGGCAAGTCGATGGAGGAAGTATCCCGCGACATCGAGCGGGACAAGTTCCTCACCGCCCAGCAGGCGATCGAGTACGGCCTGATCGACGACGTCCTGCAGACCCTCAAGACCCCGGTCCCGGCCGGCGTCTGATCCCGGGCCGACCGGCACCGGTCAGGCGGGAAGCCTGCTGACCGGCTGTCAAGAGCCTGACGCGTTCGCCACCGGCGTAGTCACAACCCGGTGGCGAGCGCGGTTTTTCGGCCCCGGACGGGGTACCGTCGAAATCGGTCCGACTGCGCATAGAAGGGATCTGTCCCGGTGGCACGCATTGGTGACGGCGGCGACCTGCTCAAGTGCTCGTTCTGCGGGAAGAGTCAGAAGCAGGTCAAGAAGCTCATCGCCGGTCCCGGCGTCTACATCTGCGACGAATGCATCGATCTCTGCAACGAGATCATCGAGGAGGAGCTCAACGAGGGCTCCGAGGTCGGACTCACCGAGCTGCCGAAGCCGCGGGAGATCTACGACTTCCTCAACGCGTACGTCGTCGGTCAGGACGTGGCCAAGAAGGCACTCGCGGTGGCGGTGTACAACCACTACAAGCGGGTCCGCGACGGTCAGGGCGCCTCGAGCGCCGGCCGGCACGCGAAGGACGAGGCCGTCGAGCTGGCCAAGTCGAACATCCTGCTGATCGGCCCGACGGGCTGCGGCAAGACCTACCTCGCGCAGACCCTCGCCCGGATGCTGAACGTCCCGTTCGCGATCGCGGACGCGACGGCGCTGACCGAGGCGGGGTACGTCGGTGAGGACGTCGAGAACATCCTGCTGAAGCTGATCCAGGCGGCCGACTACGACGTCAAGAAGGCCGAGACCGGGATCATCTACATCGACGAGGTCGACAAGATCGCCCGCAAGAGCGAGAACCCGTCGATCACCCGGGACGTCTCCGGCGAGGGCGTCCAGCAGGCGCTGCTGAAGATCCTGGAGGGTACGACGGCCAGCGTGCCGCCGCAGGGCGGCCGCAAGCACCCGCACCAGGAGTTCATCCAGATCGACACCACGAACGTGCTGTTCATCGTCGGCGGCGCGTTCGCCGGCCTGGACCACATGGTCGAGCAGCGGGTCGGCAAGAAGACCCTCGGCTTCAACACGAGCCGCGAGCCGGAGAAGCCGAAGGAGCTCGGCGGGTACGCCGACGTGATGCCGGAGGACCTGCTGAAGTTCGGGCTGATCCCGGAGTTCATCGGCCGGCTCCCGGTCATCACGACCGTGTCCCCGCTGGACCGCGAGGCGCTGATCAAGATCCTGTCGGAGCCGAAGAACGCGCTGGTCAAGCAGTACCGGCGGTTGTTCGAGATCGACAACGTCGAGCTCGAGTTCAGCGACGACGCGGTCGAGGCGATCGCCGACCAGGCGCTGCTGCGCGGCACCGGCGCCCGCGGCCTGCGGGCGATCATGGAGGAAGTCCTGCTGAACGTGATGTACGAGGTGCCGAGCCGGGAGGACGTCGCGAAGGTCGTCGTCACCGGCGAGGTCGTGCTGGAGAACGTCAACCCGACGCTGATCCCGCGCGACCAGATCGAGCGGAGCAAGCGCGACCGCCGCGAGAAAAGCGCCTGACCCACACGTTCCACGCCTGACTCACAGGGTCCAAGGAGGCCGGGTCCGCCGTACGGCGGGTTCCCGGCCTCCTTCTCGTGGTGGACGCGCCGCGAGGAACCGGCCGCCTACGGTCGGTGACATGACGCCCAAAAGAATCCTTCGAAGACTGTCTGTCGCGGGCGCGGCCCTGGTGCTGCTGACGCCGTTGACGCCGGCAGTGGCCCACGCCAAATCCGTCGTACCGAAGATCGCGTGGGGCAGTTGTGGCAGCGATCCGAAGCTGCAGCCGTTCCAGTGCGCGTCCGTCGAGGTCCCGACCGACCACGACAAGCCGCACGGCCCGACCACCACGATCGCGCTGACCCGGCTCCCGGCCGGCGACCCGGCCCACAAGATCGGCACGCTGTTCACCAACCCCGGCGGTCCCGGCGGCTCCGGCGTCGACCTGGTGCAGCAGCTCGGTCAGCAGATCTACACACCGGAGGTCCGGGCGAAGTTCGACATCCTCGGCTTCGACCCACGCGGAGTGAGCCGTTCGGACCCGGCGACCTGCTACCCGACCGAGGCCGAGGAGGCGGCGGCGCTGGCCAAGGTCCCCGCGTTCCCGGTGACTGCGAAGGAGGAGCGCGAGTTCATCGTCGAGGCGGCGAAGGAAGCGGTCAGCTGCCGGCTCACGTCCCCTGACCGGCTCGCGCACTACTCGACCGCGAACGTCGCCCGGGACATGGACCTGCTGCGCCAGGCGGTCGGCGACGAGAAGCTGTCGTACGTCGGCTACTCGTACGGCACGTACCTCGGCGCGACGTACGCCAAGCTCTTCCCGAACAAGATCCGCGCACTGGTCCTCGACGGCACGCTGAGCCCCGAGTGGTACTCGGGTTCGAACGGCGACCGGAACCCGATCGGAGTACGCCTGAGACAAGGCGAGGGCGCGTACGACGCCTACGAGCAGTTCCTGGCCGAGTGCAAGAAGGCCGGCACAGCCTGCGCCCTGAACCAGCTCGGCGACCCGAAGGCAGTGGTGGAAGGGACACTGGAGCGGCTCAAGACACACCCGGTCCAGGTCACTCTCCCGGACGGCTCGCTGCTGACGGTGACCTACGCGCTGGCCGTCGCGAGGACCTTCTCGAGCCTCTACGACCCGATCGGCTACCCGGCTCTCGCCGCCACCTGGGTCGACCTGGCGCAGCTGTCGAGGCCCAACCGGACGAAGGCAGCAGCGAAGGCCTCGCAGGCACTGATCGAGTGGAACCGCCGCAAGGAGGACTACTACTCGATCGGCAACGTCCTGCAGCCGTGCGTCGAGGCGAAGCAGTCCGGCCGCCCGCTGGCCTACCCGTTGTACGCCGCCGCGGCCGACCGGCGCGCCCCGCACTTCGGCCGGTTCCGCGCGTGGGTCGGGATCCACTGCGAGTTCCTCGGCATCCGCGACACCGACGCGTTCCGCGGCCCGTGGCACAACAAGGTGAAGGAGCCCGTCCTGGTCCTCGGCACCCGTCACGACCCCGCCACCCCGTACGAGGCGACCAGGCCGTACGCCGACCTGTACCCGGACGCCCGGATGGTGACGGTCGAGGGCTGGGGCCACACCACGATCGGCAAGAGCGTCTGCGCCGACCGGATGATCACCGGCTACCTGACCCGGCTGCAGGCGCCCGCCGACGGCGCGACCTGCAGGCAGGACCGCAAGCCCTTCGACCCGATTCCTACAGCGAAGCGAACACTGAGTCCGCTACCTCGATAGTTTCGTCGACCTGGTCCGCGGTGTGCTCGGTGGACAGGAACCACAACCCACGCGGGACGATGTTGATCCCGGCGGCGAACAACCCCGCGTGGAACCGAGCCATCGCGGCCCGGTCGCAGGCAGCGAACGAGCGGTAGTCGGTCACCGCGGCCTGGTCAGTGATGTACGTCTGGAACACCGGACCAGGCCCGTCGACCAGCAGCGGTACGCCGTGCCGCTCCGCTGCTTTCCGCAACCCGTCCATCAACCGCAGACCGGCCGCGTTCAGCGGGGGATAGACCGCGGACCGGTTCTCGTCGAGGTGCCGGAGGACGGCGTCGGCGGCGGCCATCGCGACCGGGTGCGAGTTGAACGTCCCGGCGTGCGCGACCTTGCCGTCGGCAATCGTGCCCATTACCTCCCGCGAGCCGGCCAGCGCGGAGACCTGCATCCCGCCGGCCATCGCCTTCCCGAAGGCGGCCAGATCGGGTACGACGCCCAGCAACTCGCCGGCACCGCCCGGAGCGACCCGGAAGCCGGTGATGATCTCGTCGAAGATCAGCAAGGCCCCGTGCTGCCGGGTGAGGTCCCGAAGCCCTTCCAGATAACCGGGGTGTGGCGTGATGCAGCCGGTGTTGCAGAGCAGCGGCTCGAGGATGACCGCGGCGATCTCGTCCCCGCTCTGCTCCAGCACCGACGCGACCGCGGGAAGGTCGTTGTACGGCAGCACGATCAGGTCGTCCGCGTCGTGCCGCGGCTGGCCCGCCGTACCGCCGACCGCGGTGGGGTGCCGGGCGTCGCCGGCCAGTGCCAGGTCGGGGTGCACGCTGTAGAGAACGGGGTCCAGCCACCCGTGGTAGTTCCCCTCGAACTTCACGATCTTCGGCCGGCCGGTGTGGCCGCGGGCCAGTCTGATCGCTCCGTGCACCGCCTCCGAGCCAACGCTGTTGAAGCGCACCAGCTCCGCCGCGGGGACCATGCTGCACAGGCGTTCCGCCACCTGTGCCTCCAGCTCGTGTTGTGCGGCGTAGGCGACACCACGGCGTACCTGTGCGGACACCGCGTCGGCGACCAGCGGTGCGGCGTGGCCCAGCAGGTTGGGGCCCTGGCCGAGGACGTAGTCGAGGTAGCGGTTGCCGTCCACGTCCCACAGCTCGGCACCGCGCGCGTGGTCGACGAACAGCGGCCGCTCGGCGCGGCGGGCGTCGCTGGACACCCCACCGGCGATCACCCGCTTGGCGCGCGCGTAGAGCCGGTCGGCTTGGGTCTGCACAGCTTCCTCCAAGGGCGGTCAGTCGAGTTTCTCGGTCAACAGCCGGAACTGCTGGCGCGGCCGGCCGCCACCGGTGGAGCGGGCCGGCGGCAACGGCCAGGCGAGGCCTGCGTCGACCAGCTCCTTGAGCATCCGGCGGCCGGTGCGCTGGGTGACCTGCATGATCGAGGCGACGCTCTCGACGTCCACGACGACCTGTCGGCCGGGCGCGGGGCTCATGGCAGAGGCGATCGAGGTGACGATCTCCAGCGCCCGCTGGTCGATCGGCGATGCACTGTCGACAGGCGCCGCGTCGGTCGTCGCAGGCCCCGGCTCCAGGTCGAGGCGGTCGCTGCCACCGTCCAGGTACACCGCTACCTTGCCGCCGGCAGCTACTGACTCCTCCACAGCCAGGAGCGCGTTGGCCTCGGCAGCACGGGCAGTCTGGCCGGTGCCGGCGCCTACAGCCACAGGTACGCCGAGCTGCGCGGTCAGTGCGCCCAGAAACGGCGCAACGGTGAACTGCTCGGTCAGCCGGACCAGTGCGCCGTACGTCGTCGTGACGAGGAACAGCGTGTCGGAGCGGCGGGTAACGGACGCACCGACCTGCCGCGCCTCCGACAACAGCTTCTGGTGGGTGGACAGCGCCAGCTCCTGCTGCCAGTAGTCACCCGACTCGGCGCGCGACGGAATCACCTGGACGGCGATCATCGCCAACTGATGCGCACCCATCCGCGTGCCTTGCCCGAGCAGTACTGCGGTCTCCAACGCGTCCCGCACACTCGACCGCGTCGGAGCGATCCGCAGTACCGGAACGCCGTCCGCGCGCAGGTCGCGCTCCACGGACAGGATCGTGGTCAGCGCGACCGTGGTGTGCTGGCGCTCGTACTTCTCCTTGTGGAACGCCGCGAACCCCTCGACCGACTCCGGACCCTCGTACGGCACGTCGTACACCTGGGTCGTGTCCAGGCCGATTTCGTCGTACGCCTCGGCGACGTCCGCGAGGGACAGCGAGTCGATGCTGACGCGGGTGAGGTCGACGTCCTTGATCGTCAGCGACGCCCGCAGCAGGGCCGCGTACAGCGCCGCGCCTGTCAGCGGGAGGTGTGTGGACGGGACAGTGAGCCAGTGGCCGGTCGTCGCCAGGTCGAACGCCCACGGGCCGGGGAACACCGCGGAATCGATCCGGTCCCGCAGCCGCAGGTAGCGCTCCTCGGCCTCGGACAGGTCGTCGTACCCGCCGGTGACGAACCGGACGCCGGGCACGGACCGCTCGGCGACCTCCTGACCCACCTCCGCCATCGTCTTCACCAGCCGGCGCGGGCCGAACAGGCCCACGGTCACCGACGGCAACCGCTCACCGGACGCCGGCTCCGGCTGCTGCGTCTCTTCCGTCATTGGTCAACCCCTCGTTCTCCCGGTAGCGGCCGCCACCGGAACAGCTTGCGGGCGTTCCCGCTGAGAACATCTTGGCGTTGACTCTCCGCGAGCGGTGCGCAGACCACCCGGCCCAGCGACATCCGCTGGTCGATGAACGGGAAGTCCGACCCGAACAGGACCCGCCCGCTGCCCACCTGGTCGACCATCGACCGGATCAGCGGCCCGGTCATGTGCGAGCCGCACACCTCGAGCCACAGCGACTCGTAGCGGCGCGCGGCCGCGATCGCCTCGTCGACCCCCGGCGGCGTGATCCCGGCGTGCCCGAGCACGATCGACGTCCCCGGGTACCGCTCCGCGACGGCCTGGAACATCGCCGGCGCGTCGTACGGCGACTGGTGCTCGGAGTGGCTCAGCACCGGACAGCCGGTCGACTCGGCGAACTCCCACACGGCGGCGTACCGCGCGCCGGTCACCGGGTAGCGGTGCAGCGACGGGTGCACCTTGATCCCGACGAACCGCTCATCCCCGGCCAGCCGCTCGAGCTCCCGCTCCGGGTCCTGCCACGGGTTGATCACGGCGTACGCCGCGATGCGGTCGGGGTAGGCGTCCACGGCGGCGAGCGACTGCGTGTTGCCGAGGTGCGCGTCCTGCTGGATCGCCCGGTTCGCGGCCAGCACGGTGACGTCGGTCCCGGTCAGTTCCATCACCGCGACCATCGACGCGGCGTCCGACTCCGGGATGAAGAACAGCGAGTACGGGCCGAGGTGCGCGTGCACGTCGACGACCCGATGCCCCGGCCGGCGCCCGATCACGACCGTGCTCCAGCGGTACGACGGAACAGCCGGCCGCCGGTTTCCGCGCCGATCCGGCGGACCGTGGCGTCGTCGAGACCGGACCACGCCAGCCGGACGACGCCTTCGCCGGGGTCGCGGACACCGAGACCGGTCGCGAACACGAGCCGATCGGCCAGGTTTTGACCGGCCAGCCACTCGACGGCTTGGTGGGCGGCGAAGTCGACGAGATCGACGTACAGGTTGGTGTTCGCGGCGAGCGCTGCCCAGAGTTCGCGCAGCTTGCGGTAGCCGACGGCGCCGACGACGATCGGCAGGTCGGGGTAGCGGGTCGCGATTGTTGCCAGGTCCGGCCAGGTGATGTCCGCGGCGTCGACGCACAGGGGGAGGCCGTTCGCTTGCAGTGCGGCGTACAGCTCCTCGAGGAGTGCGGGGGAGAAGCCGTGCGTCGCGGGATGGATGCGGAAGGCGGCGACGCCGTCGTCGACGGCCCGGTCGACCAACGCGGTCAGCGAGTCGAGCTCGCCGGGGGTGGCGGGGACGGCGGTCCAGCAGGCGAGGACGCCGCGATCGGCCAGCGCGTGTGCGACCGCGGAGGCTTCCGCGTTGCCGCCGATCGGGTCGTGCAGCCAGGACGCCATCGCGCTGACCAGGGCACCGGACAGCGCGAACCGATCCAGGTGCGCGGCAATCGCGTCCAGGTCCGTAGGCGGCAACAGGCTGGCTGGATGCGCCCCGGTCACGACCCGCGCGTCGAACCAGCCCTGGGTCACTTCGTCACTCATACCGGACCCCGTCAACGGTCCAGGGCCCGGCGTGCGGGAGCGTCAGGTGTGACCATTCGCCTTCAACGACTGCGTCGATCACGATGCCGTTCAGGCGGACCTCAGCACCTGCTCGAACCCAGAGGCCGCAGCGGGCCGAGCAGGTGAGTTCGAGCCGGCCCTCGCGCGCGACGACGTCGACCGGTTCCGACGTACGGAGGAAGTCACCGAGCTCCCGCACACCCCAACCGGTTGCCCAGGACAACTGTCCGGCGACGGTGCGCGTCCAGGTCGCCGGGCCGATCCGGTCGACCGTCTCGCCGAGGGCGACGACCAGTTCACCGTCTACACGTTCCACTGATACGTCGCCGGCGGTGCTACCGGCGTGCGGAATCAGGAGCGTCGTGAAGTCGCCGGTCGGTCGCGCCAAGGTGAGCGAATGTAGTGGGCCGTACTCAGCCGTCCGCCGGCCCAGGACTGGATGCCGAGCGGTGCCTTCCGTGGCCTCGTGGACGGTGGTTGCGGGGGCGCCCGTCTCGATCAGCAACAGGCCCGGTCCGTCAGCGGCGGAAGCGTCGTACGCCAGCGGTCCGACCTGCCGCCACGGATGCAGTGCGTGCCAGCAAGCGCGGAACGTGTGCGCGCCCTCCGCGCGATCCGTGACGACGACGTACGCCGGCTCCTCGCGCACCATCGCAACGGTCCGCGCCTGCTCCACGCCGTTCCCGTGGTGGCGCCCGGAGAACACCGCGACCACATCCGTGTCGACGAGCGGATCGACAGCCACGCCACGATCGGTCGAGAGCTCTACGTCGTCGACCAGCACGGTGTTGTGGCCGCGACCCGACTGGTACCACGTCTGGTACCCGGGATCGTCGTAGCTCGGCGGACCACCCGCCTCCCACAGCAGCGGCTGCTGCCACCCGTCGAGGACCAGGTCCAGTACGGCGCGATGCGAGTGCGACTCCAACTCGTGCTCGATGTGCGGCCCGTGGTTGATCACGGCCCGCAGCTCCTGCGCCCGCAGGATCGTGTACCCCGACTCGGGCAGCACTGTCGCCCGCGGCAACTCAGGAACCTCAGCTGCTGCCGACCACCGCTCCTGACGCCCCGGCCACGCCGGAAACGTCGCAACCTCCGCGGCGAACTCCGACGCCGTCAACCACTGCGCAGCGACCTGTGCCAGCGCAGGGTCGTTCAGCAGGTAGCTGCCGCGCAGCAACGAGGCAGCAGGCCACTCGATCCCACTGTCCTGCAGGTGCGGCATCCAGCCGCCGGACGACGCCAGCTCGCACATCCAGGTGTGCATGGCAGCGAACCGCGGATGTGCCGCGAGAGCAGGATCGATGCGAGCAGCGGTCTGCAGAGCGGTCAACACCATCCTGTGGTACCCAGGTGAGCGCTCGTAGTGCCCGCCGTCCGGATAAATGTCCAGCAGCAGGTGCTCCTCGATCCGCTCTCGTGCACGCTCCGCCCACGCTGCCGACTCCACCAGGGCCGGCAGTACCGCGCTGATGTGCAGCAGCTCGGTCGCGCACACCAGCTGCCAGTTGCCGTGCCGGAACACGTCATGCTCGTCGTACGCCCAGCGCGCGCCGCCGAGGAGCGTGGCGACCAGCTCACCCCACACCTCGTCGGACAGGTCCGAGGGCGTCAGCACCTCCAGTGCCGGCAGCAGGCTGCGGCAGCGGGCCCACGTGCCGAGCGAGTACCAGATGACGTCGAGCCCCGGCCACTCACCGGTCACCGAGTCGCGCTGCGCGACCCAGTCGTGCAGGTGCTGCTCGAACGCCCGCAGGTACCGCTCGTCACCTGTCATCACCCACGCCTGCACACCTGGTGCCAGCCAGCCGAGGTAGTGGAAGCCGTACAGCTGCGACCGCCCAAGCCCGGCTCCCGTGACGTCCACGCCCTCGAGCAGCGGTGCAGCCGCGGCGAGGACAGCGTCGGGTCGGGTAGCAGCCGCCCACTCCGGCAACGGCCAGGCCGGTCGCCGCAGCTGTGAACCCACGAACGCTCGCAGCCCAGCCAGATCAGCAGCAGGCGAGCCGAAGGCCTTGATGAGGTCGTCCGTCCCGATCCGGTTGATCCGCCCGTCGATGTGCCGCGGCTTCTCCGGCCCGATACTCATCCGCGTCCTCGCTTCGCTCCGGGCGCGGATGAGGCACAAGGTACGCTGTGTTTTTTGATGAGTTCACTCCGTTCACTCATGCGGCCCCGGGATCGGCCAGCATCGACACGTCGACCGGCTGCCGCGTCTCGATCGACAGGTGCGCGGCCTCGAGTACGGCGGTGACGTTGCGGCTGCTCTCGATCGTGATCAGCGGCTGCCGGCCGGTGCGGCAGCAGTCGACCCAGTGCGCGATCGCGTCGGCGTACGCCCCGGCCGGGACACCGTGCATCACCCGCTGCAGCATGTTCCGCGGGTACGTGTACCCGTCGGCACGTGCCAGTACGACGTTCTCCTTCTGCCGGTCCACCTGCACCACGCCGTCGTCGGTGACGACCGTGACGTACGAGTCGACGGTCGTCGGGAACGTGTTCGGGTAGATCCACGCCGACTCGAAGGTCGCCACCGTGCCGCGCGAGTACTCCGCCTGGATCTGGATCGCGTCCGGGGTGTCGATGCCGAGCGACCGGAGCTTGCCCCAGCGCGCGGTGGCGTAGACCCGCCGTACCTGGTCGCGGAGCAACCAGGACATCAGGTCGATGTCGTGACTGGACAGGAACCACGCGCACGTCGTGCGGTCCGCCCAGGAGAGCATCTCGGTCGGTACGAAGATCGTGTCGTCCTTGCGGGCGTACGCGACCGCGCCGTCGCCGAGCCCGGCGAGCAGCTCGTGCGCTTGCGCGTACGCCGGGACCCAGCGGTGGTTGAACAGGCACATCGCGACCACGTCCTGCTCGCGGATCGCCTTCACCGCGGCGTCCGCCTCCGCGACCGACGTGGTCATCGGCTTCTCCACCAGGATGTGCTTCCCGGCCTCCGCGGCGCGCACCATCATCTCGCCGTGCAGGTCGTCGGGCGTGGTCAGTACGACGGCGTCCACGGTGTCGCTCGCCAGCAACGCTCCGAGATCGGCATGCACCACAGGCCGAGCGCCCCGTCCGGCGATCTCGTCGGCCAGCCGCTCGGCCGACGACGCCGACCGGCTGGTCACCGCGGTGATCTCGGCGCCGGACCGGCCGGACAACGACAGCGCGTTGCCCCGGCCCATGATCCCGGCGCCGACGATCCCGATCCGCAGCGTCTCCGTCACGTCTACTTACCCTTCGCCAGTGTGTCGTTCCACGCCTTCTCGGCGTCGTCCAGTGCCTGTTTCGCGGTCTTGGTCCCCGACATGTACGCGCGCACCTGGTCGTCGAACAGCTGCCGCAGCTGCTCGTCGTTCCCGGAGCCCATCGACGCGTCCACACTCTGCTTGAAGGTGTCGATCAGGATCTTGCGCGCCTGGTCGGCCGGCGTCGTCCCGCTGATGTCGGTGAAGAACGGATCGGCGAGCGCCTTGACCGAGGACGGGTAGATCGGCACCAGCTTGCAGAGCGCGAGCTGCTGCTCGGGCGCGGCGACGTACTTGAGCCACGCGGCCGCGGCGGCCTGGTTGTCCGACTTCGCCGGGATCCCCATCACCTGCTGACCGGGCATGTAGAACTTGCCGTCGGAACCGGTCACCGGCGGGCCGACCACGATCGAGGAGTAGACCGCGGGCGCGTTCTTCTCCACGTTCAGCAGTGAGCTCGACACCGCGGCCGGGTTGAACGCGATCAGCTTGTTCTCCAGCGACTGCGGCAGCTCCCGCGGGTTCTCGCCGAGGCTGCCGGGGGCGATCACGCCGGAGGTGTAGAGCGGCTTGAACTTCTCCAGCAGTGCCAGCGTCTTCGGCGTGTTGAAGGCGGCGGTCTTGCCGTCCTCGGACAGCAGCGGGATCCCGTCGGCCTGTACGACGCTGGAGTACGCCATGAAGTTCGTCGCCGACTTGCCGGTCGCCTGGTGGTACTTCGTGGCGAGCGCGAGCGCCTCGTCGTACGTCTTCGGCGGACTCGCGGGATCGAAGCCGGCCTTGGCCAGCAGGTCCTTGTTGTAGAACGCCAGCGAGGTGCCGCCGTTGTACCACGGGATCGCGATCCGCTTGCCGTCGGCAACCAGCGGCTCGGCGAGGTTCGGCAGGTACGCCGCGACGTCCTCGGCGCTGAACAGCCCGTTCAGGTCGGCCATCGAGCCGCCGAACAACCCGGCGGTCGCGGACGTGAAGTTGACGACGTCCGGCACCTTGCCGCTGGCGATCGCGGCCAGCAGTTTCGTGGTGATGTCCTGGCCCGGGACGTCGACCCACTTGATCGAGACCTTCGGGTGTTCCTTCTGGTAGGCGTCGATCCACTTCTGGATGTCCGGCCCGTAGTTCTTCTGCAGGTTGATCGTCCACCACTCGATCTCACCGGAGTACGCGTCACCGGACTGCTTCGGGTCGTCGCCGGCGGCCGGGCTGCCGGACACGCAGCCGGCCAGGGCCAGTACGAGCGCGGCGACGAGGGTGAGCCGGAGTCTGTGCAGGGGTCGGGCCATCAGTGGCTCCTCAGAACGGAATGTCCTAAACCTGGCTTACAGACATCACAGTGTTCGGCATCGGATCGCGGTCGTCAACGGAACGACGGCAAAATTTTCTGTAGTTACCGCTTCCGGCGGTCAGTGTTGTGCGTTACGGTTCCCGTCAGCTTGGTATCTGAAATCTGGGTTTCAGACACGAGGAGCAAGCCATGCCGGGTTTGAAGGGCCGCGTGGTCGGCCAGCACTGGTACACGCCGTACGTGTTCATGCTGCCCGGGCTGCTGTTCTACGCCGCGATGTTCGCCTGGCCGGCCGTGATCGCGATCCAGCTGGCGTTCTCGGACTACGACATCGTGCACCCGGTGCGCTTCACCGGCCTGGACAACTTCGTCCGGCTCGCGGAGGACCCGCGGGTCTGGATCGCGCTGCGGAACTCGCTGCTGTTCGTGCTGATGTTCCTGCCGCTGACCGTGGTGGCGCCGCTGTTCCTCGCGATGCTGGTGAACCTCAAGCTGCGCGCGATCCAGGCGTTCCGGATGCTCTACTACCTGCCGGTGATCACGTCGATGGTCGCCGTCGCGGTCGCCTGGCGGTACGTGTTCAACCGCGAAGGCGTCGTGAACTGGGTGCTCGGGCTGTTCGGCGCGGCGCCGACCGACTTCCTGCTGGACCGGCACTGGGCGCTGCCGACCGTCGTCCTGCTGGAGGCGTGGAAGAACGCCGGCCTGTTCATGATGATCTACCTCGCCGGGCTGCAGGCGGTGCCGTCGGACCAGCTCGAGGCGGCCACGATCGACGGCGCGAGCGGGTGGCAGCGGCTGCTGCACGTCGTCGTACCGTCGCTGCGGCCGACGTTCGCGGTGACGCTCGTGCTCAGCATGCTCGAGGCGATGCGGGCCTTCGAGTCCGTGTACGTGCTGACCCGCGGCGGGCCGCTCGACTCCACCCTCACCCTCGGCTACTACATCTGGTCGAAAGCCTTCGAGGACTACGACATGGGCTATGCGAGCGCCGTCGGCCTGTTGCTGTGGGCGATCATGATCGTCCTGGCCGGCTTCAACCTCCTGGTGACCCGGCGGAGGGACGTCTGATGGCCCGCAGGTTGTACCGTCCCCAGCGCCGGCTCAGCGTCAAGCGGATCGGTCTCTACGTCCTGCTGGTCGCGGTTGCGGCGTTGTTCATCGGGCCGTTCCTGATCCTGCTGAGCGCCGCTACGAAACCGGCCAGCCAGGACGTGTTCGGGTTCCCGCCGGACCTGATCCCGCGGCCGCCGGTCGCCGACTGGTTCCGCGAGGCGTGGACCACGATCCCGTACGCGCGGTTCCTGGTGAACTCGGTGATCTACGTCGGCATCACGGTCCCGGTGTACCTCGTCGTGTCGGCGCTGACGGCGTACCCGCTGGCCCGGATCGCGTTCCGCGGCCGGGGCGTGTTCTTCATGCTGTTCCTGTCGATCATGTTCCTGCCCGGCGAGCTGATGCTGATCCCGCGGTTCCTGGTGATGAGCGAGCTCGGGCTGACCGACACGTTCGCGTCGGTGATCCTGCCGGCGATCCTGTCGTCGCTCGGGATCTTCCTGCTCCGCCAGGCGTTCTCGCAGATCCCGGACGAGATCGTCGAGGCCGCGCGGGTGGACGGCGCGAACGAGTTCGCGATCTTCTGGCGGATCTGCGTGCCGATCGTCGCGCCGACGCTCGCGGTGCTCGCGATCCTCGGCTTCGTCTCGGTCTGGAACAGCTTCATCTGGCCGCTGGTGGTGCTGACCAGCCAGTCCAAGTTCCCGATCGCCCTCGGGATCGCCTACCTGAGCGGCGTCGCCGGCACCGACGTCCGCGGTCTCGCCGCCGGCACGGTGATCTCGCTGATCCCGGTCGTCGTGGTCTTCCTCCTCCTGCAGAAACGCATCCTCAACAGCATGGGCGGTGCCGTCAAAGGCTGATCCGCCCAGCCCGCCCACCCCGCCCACACCCCCTTAGTGAGGTCATCGATGCACGTCAGCCGCCGCACGCTCATCCTCGGAACCGCCGCCGGCGGAGTCGCCGCCTGGGCAGGTCTGCCCTCGACGGCCTTCGCCGATCCACTCGTCTACGACTCCCCGGAAGCCTTCGACGCCGCCCAGGCCGGTTACCTCGCCTCCAACCCACAGCACAACGAAGCCGGCCTGTACGCCTGGGGCGAGTCCTACTTCCTCCTAGGCCTGCTGCGCATGTACGAGGCCTACCAGGACGAGCGCTACCTGCGGACCTTCGAGGACCGCGCCCGCCATCTGCGCAAGACCACCGACCACGCGCGCGGCGTTCAGGACTACGCCGGCCGGTCGGGCCAGGTCTGGCGTACGGCGGGCAACTACACGGCCGGGCACGGCGTGCTGCCCGACGGCAACGGCGCGCCCGCCGTACAGCTCCGCTGGGCCGGGATCAGGTCCGCCGAGTCGACGGCCCAGGTCTCGAACGTTGCCAACGGCACCTTCGACCTCGTGCTCCGCAACCCCGCCACCACCACGGTCGTCACGCTCCCGGCGGTCAGTCTCGATCCGGCGTCACCGTCGTACGTCGTCACGGCCGTGAACAACATCTACAACGCGGGGCTGCGCTGGACCGCCGTCGACCTGCGCGACGCCCCGGCGGCCGCGCCCGCACCCGCGCCGGGCACCATCAACTTCAAGTCGCAGTACTACGTCTTCGCCGTGCACACCGGGATGGTCGCGTTCCCGCTGGCCCGGTACGCGCGGATGGTGCTGGAGTCGCCGGAGCTCCGCCGCGGTGAGCGGCAGGAGTTCGCGCGCGAGGTGCTCGACTCGGCGATCGCGGCGGTCGAGTTCCACGACCCGGAGTGGGTGTCCCGGCCGGACGGCAGCGGCGACTACGTGTGGCCGAAGGGCGCGCCGATCCCGTTCGACGGCACGATCCAGCCGTACAACCAGAGCCAGGGCATCGGGCAGGTGCTGGTCGAGCTCTTCCGCGTCACCAAGCAGCCGCGGTACCGGACGCGGGTCCTGCAGATGCTGAAGGCGTTCGAGCCCGCGCTGCGCCTCGTCGACGACGCCTACGTGTGGACGTACTGGCCGCCGTACAGCGAGTTGTACGCCGGATTCCCGAAGACCGCGGGCATCTCGGAGTACACGCCGTCGTACCCGGCCGCGAAGCAGATCGAGGACCTCAGCCACGCGGCGATCAGCGTCGAGTTCGTGCACGCGGCGTACGACGCGGGGATCACCAGTGGGCCCGCGACCGACGTCGGGCGGTTCACCAGGACGTTCACGAAGAAGCTGATCCGGTCCGCGACCGAGGTCTGGTACCGCGTCGACGGGACGGGGGTCGCGGTCCCGGCGAACGCGGTGCAGTGTGCACGATGGGGTGCGTACGCCGAACAAGACCTGCTCGTCTACGAACAGTCCCTCCGGGTGTACGACGCCGTACAGCTCGTGCCCGTGCAAGGCTCGCACGCGTTGGGGATCGCCTACCTGAACTGGGCCAAGAACTCTGGTTGGAGGAACAAGTGAGACTGCTCCGGATCCACACGCCGGACGGACTGCGCGACGCCGTACTGGACGCGGACGGCCGGGTGGTGCCGTTGCCGGGGGCATCCGAGTCGTTCGACGTGGACAGGTGGCGGGATCGGGCGGCCGCCGGGGAAGCGCCGGTGGACTTCGACACCGTGCGAGTGGCGCCGCCGCTCAGCCCGGGGAAGATCGTGTGCGTCGGGCTGAACTACGCCGACCACGCGGCCGAGGGCGGGCAGGAGGCGCCGGCCGAGCCGATCTTGTTCCTGAAGGCGCCGGACACCGTGGTGGGCGCGTGCGACGACGTGGTCATCCCGCGGGGCGGCGAGAAGACCGACTGGGAGGTCGAGCTCGGCGTCGTGATCGGCCGTACGGCGGCCTACCTGAACGACGAGGCCGACGCGCTGGAACACGTCGCCGGGTACGTGCTGGTGAACGACGTGTCCGAGCGGCACTTCCAGCTCGAGCGCGGCGGGCAGTGGGACAAGGGCAAGAACGCGGCGACGTTCTGCCCGCTCGGACCGTGGATCCTGACCGCGGACGAGGTGCCGGACCCGCAGAAGCTCAGGCTCGGGCTGGACGTGAACGGCGAGGTGCTGCAGGACAGCTCGACGGCCGAGATGATCTTCGGCGTCGCGCACCTGGTGCACTACATCTCGCAGTTCATGACGCTCTACCCGGGCGACGTGATCAGCACCGGCACCCCGGCGGGTGTCGGCGCCGGCCAGAAGCCGCCCCGGTACCTGCGCGCGGGCGACGTACTGCGGGTGTGGGCCGACGGGCTGGGAGAACAGCACAACCGCCTCGTCACGGCACCGTGACGAGGCGGTTGTTCCGGCTCAGCCTGCCTGGACGGTCTTCAGCGCGGCGCTGATGCTCTCCGCGACGGGTGTGGTCGGGCGGCCGATGAGGCGGGTGAGGTCGCTGCCGCGGCCGGCGAGCAGCCCACGTTCGATGGCGTTGTCGACGCCGACGAACAGCTGCGCGACCGGCTCCGGCAGCCCGGCGCCGACCAGCACCTGCGCGTGGTCCTCGGGGGACAGGTTGGTGTAGCCGATGTCCATCCCGGACTGCTTCGCCAGCTCGGCCGCGTACTCGGTCAGCGTCCAGGCGACGTCGCCGTTCAGCTCGTACGCCTTCTTCTCGTGCCCTTCCGAGGTCAGCACGACGGCCGCCGCGGCCGCGTAGTCCCGCCGCGCGGCCGACGCGATCAGCCCGTCGCCCGCGCTGCCGACGACGCCGTTGGCCAGCTGGACCGCGAGCTGGTCGGTGTAGACCTCGTTGTACCAGCCGTTGCGGAGGATCGTGTACGGCAGGCCCGAGTCCAGGATCGCCTGCTCGGTCGCGCGGTGGTCCGCGGCCAGGTCGAAGTCGGCCTCCGGGCCGCCGAGCACGCTGGTGTACGCGATCCGCGCGACGCCGGCGTCCTGCGCGGCCGCGAGCACCGCCTTGTGCTGCTCGAGGCGGTTCGGCTCCAGGCCGGAGATCAGCAGGACCGTGTCGCCCGCCCCGAACGCCTTCGCGAGCGCGGCCGGGTCGTTGTAGTCGGCGATCCGGACCTCGACGCCGCGCTCCGCCAGCGGTGCGGCCTTCGCGGCGTTCCGCGCGACCGCGACGACCTGGTCGGCCGGGACCCGCTGCAGCAACTCGTCGACGACGAGAGTGCCCAGGTGGCCGGTGGCTGCGGTGACGACGATGCTCATCCTTGCTCCTTGTCAGTAGAAGTTCTGTCACCGACAGTAGGAGCCGCCTGCGAGCGGATCTATGTCCATGGAGCGCTGGTTTATGTCCGATCGTCTTGACCGGTGCGCGTACCATGCAGGTATGGATGTGCTCGCGGATGTCGTCGCCTCGATGCGGACCGGGCCCGCCGACTCCGGCCGGACCGACGTTCGGGGACCATGGGGCCTGCGCTTCCGGGACTCGTTCGGCGCCACCTTCCACCTGATCCTGCAAGGCACGGCGTGGTTGCTGCCGCGCGCCGGCGACCCGATCCCGCTCGGCCCCGGCGACGCGGTGCTGCTGCCGCGCGGTGCCGCGCACGCGCTGGCGGACCACCCCGACTCGCCGCTGGTCGACTTCGATCCGACCGTCGAGGACCCGCAGGACGGTCCGGGCGCGCGGTCCCTGTTGCTGTGCGGGACCTACCGGCTGGATCGCGAGCGCCCGCATCCGGTGCTGAGCAAGCTGCCGGACGTGGTCGTCGTACCGGCCGATCCGGGCCGCCATCGTTCGTTGCACACGGCAATCAGCATCCTCGGCGAGGAGCTGGACGCGCGCCCGCCTGGCGCGGCGGCCGTCGTACCGGCGCTGGTGGACGCCCTGCTGGTGCTGATCCTGCGGGCATGGTTCGAGGACAACGACTGCCCGACGGACCGGGGCTGGGCGCGGGCGCTGACCGATCCGACCGTCGTCCAGGCGCTGGAGCTGATTCACGAGCGCCCCGGCGCGGCCTGGACGGTCGCCGACCTGGCGGCCGACGTCGGGCTGTCACGGGCGGCGTTCGCGCGGCGGTTCACCGATGCGGTGGGCGAGCCGCCGTTGACCTATCTGTCGCGGTGGCGGATGACGACGGCGGCGCGGTTGCTGCGCGACCACGACCGCCCGCTCGCCAGGATCGCGAAGGAGATCGGCTACACGTCCGAGTTCGCGTTCGCGAAGGCGTTCAAGCGCGACTTCGGCGTACCGCCGGGGACGTATCGCAAGCAGCTCGTCACGGCTTGACGGTCAGGTCGTCCGGGCGCAGGGTCGCGACCAGCTCGCCGCGGCTGCGGACGCCGACCTTCGCGAACGCCGATTTCAAGTGGTCCTGGATCGTGTGCGGCGAGATCGCCAGCCGGTCGGCGATCGCGGCGGTGGTGTGCCCGGAGATGATCTCCAGGCAGATCTCCCGCTCCCGCGTGGTCAGCCCGTACGCCGCCAGCAGCATCCCGACCAGGTGCTGCCCGGACGCGGGCTCGATCGTGACCACGACCTCGTCCTCGGTGTCGCCGAGCAGCCGGCTGCCCTGCATCACCGCCCACCCGCCGGACGCCGCCTGCACCCTGGCCTGGAAGGTGCCGGAGGCCGCGGCGCGGGTCCCGGTGACGACGGCCCGGAGCAGTACGGCGAACCGCCCGGGCGCGAGCTCGTCCAGCTCGTCCTGCCAGGTCCGCGCGGCCGCGGTCACCGCCCGCGGTTCGCCGGCCGGGCCGGTGACGACGATCGACGGGCCGACCCCTCCGCGGTACCCGTGCGCATCCGTCCGGACGGCGACCCGCGTCGCCGCGCCGATCACCGGCGCCACCGACCCGAGGAACTCGACCTCGCGGTCGCTGAAATCGGACCCGCTGCGGACGAACCCGGCCGCCCCCCAGCAGTCCCCGTCGACCACGAACGTGGTCCGCACCTCGTGCTCGATCCCGAGCGGCCGCCACACCTCGTTCAGCCGCCGGTGCGAGACCACCTCCCGGTACGGCAGGTCCGACATCCGCGCGACCTGATGCGAGGTCCGGGCCAGCTCGGCGAACGAGTTCGGCACGGTCCCGGCGTACTCCGTCTCCGCCAGCCGCCGCTCGTACTCCGCCGGGATGCGCGGCCCGCCGCTGGTCATCGAGCTGATCACCAGCGTGCCCGGGTCGATGCCGGCCCAGCAGGTCAGCTCGCTCCCGACGACCTGCTCGACCACCTCGATCGCGGCCGCGTGGAGTTCGGCGACGCCCATCCCCGACGTCGCCAGTGCCGCGATGTCCCGGCGCGCGGTCCGCGCCCGGCCCTCCCACATGGGCTCAGTATGCGCCGCCGTACGGCTGCCGCCTATCCCGGAAATGTGGGGATCGCGGGCGGCCGGTGAAGCCCAGTCGCACGGGATGGCTGGGCGCGGCGCGCATTCCTACCGTCGGCGGCATGAACGAATCAGTGCATCTGAGCAACGCGGGCAGCGGCGCCGAGTACGCCGCCCCGGACGCGACCGTGACCGTCAAGGTCGGCGCCGAGCACAGCGGCGGGCAGTACGAGGTGTTCGAGATCGACGCACCGCGCGGCGCGGCGGCGCCGCCGCACACCGAGTCCTGGAGCAAGGCGTTCTACGTCCTGCAGGGCCGGATCCTCGTCCAAGCGGGGGAGCAGGGCTACGACCTCGGTCCCGGCGCGTCGATCAGCATCCCGGCCGGGACCGTGAACACCTTCTCGGTGCTCACCCCGGCGGCGAAGTTCCTGGCGATCAGCCAGACCGGACGGATGGGTGAGTTCTTCGCCGACCTGGCCGGCGCGGATCCCGCCGACTACGTCGCGCTCGGCGAGATCGCGAGCCGGCACGGCGTCACGGTGTCGCCGTGAGCACCGCCGCGCAGGTCCTGGCGATCGCCATCGCGGCCATGCTCGCGGTCGTGTTCGTCATGGAATCGCTGTTGTACAGGCATCCGAAGCTGTACCCGATGTTCCTCACCAAGCCGGGCGACTTCGACGCCGTCCGGCTGTGGACCGTCAACATGGGCTGGTACAACCTGACGACCGCGGCGGCCCTGGTGATCGGCGTCGTCCTCGCCGCGAACGGACGGGAAGCCGCCGGCGAGGCGCTGGTGACGTTCACCGCGGCCCAGCACACCTTCATGGCCATCGTCCTGGTCGTGTCGGAGCGGCGGCTCTGGTTCAACGCGCTGCTCGAAGGCATCCCGGCCGCGGTTTTGCTCGTCCTCATGCTGTAGGAAAGTTACGAATTCTGCGCAATCATGGGCACGAACCACCGCACACACTCAAGGTTCCCGGATGGTCACCGACAGTTCGACCGATCCGGGGGCCTACCGCCCTGAGTAGAAGTGAAGGTGAGGCCCATGAGCCCAATCAGTCGCAGGACCCTTGTTCTCGGCGGACTCGCCGCGGCCGGGGCCGGCGCCCTCCCGGCTGCCGCCCAGTCGTCGGTGATCACCGCCACCGCCGCCGTCCCGTACCCCTTCCAGCTCGGTGTCGCGTCCGGCGAACCCGACGCCGGCAGTGTCGTCCTCTGGACGCGGCTGGCGCCGTCGCCGCTGAACTCCGACGGCCACGGCGGCATGGCGAACGCCGACGTCGCCGTCGACTGGCAGGTGTCGACCACCGACACCTTCAGCACGCTCGTCGCGTCCGGCACGGTCACCGCGACGTACGGCGCCGCGCACTCGGTGCACGTCGTCGCGGCCGGGCTCAGCCCGGACGCGGACTACTTCTACCGGTTCCGCGCCCAGGGGCACATCTCGCCCGTCGGCCGCACCCGCACCGCCCCCGCGGTCGGCACCAACGGCCGCGACCTGGTGATGGCGTTCACCTCCTGCGCGCACTACGAGGAGGGCTACTACACCGTCTACCGGCGGATGGCCGAGGAGAACCCGGGCCTCATCCTCTTCCTGGGCGACTACATCTACGAGTACGGCGCCACGTCCGGCAGGCCGCGGCTGCACGCGGGGGCGAGCGAGATCGTGTCGCTCGCGGACTACCGCCGCCGCTATGCGCAGTACAAGTCCGATCCGGATCTCCAGGCAGCACACGCGGCTGCGCCTTGGCTCGTCGTACCGGACGACCACGAGGTGGAGAACAACTACGCGAACATGGTGCGCGCGGACAGTACGCCGTCGCTGACCACGGCGCAGTGGACGGCTCGGCGTACGGCGGCGTACCAGGCGTACTACGAGAACATGCCGTTGCGGCCCGCGCAGGCGAACAGTGGTAACTCGATCCCGCTGTACCGCCGGCTGCGGTGGGGGAGTCTCGCGACGTTCCACATGCTCGACACGCGGCAGTACCGCAACGACCAGGCCTGCGGCGACGGCTGGAAGGTGTGCTCCGACGCCGACCTGGCCACGCGCAGCCTGCCTGGCAACGCGCAGGAGACCTGGCTGCTCGACGGACTCAACCAGCACTACGGGACGTGGGACATCCTTGGCCAGCAGGTGTTCTTCGCCCGGCGCTTCGACTCGGCGGGTGCGGCGAGCATGGACTCGTGGGACGGGTACCGCGCGTCCCGGGCCCGCATCCAGCAGGGCTGGGTCAACCGCGGCACCCGCAACCCGGTGGTGCTGACCGGCGATGTGCACCGCGCGTGGGCCAGCGACCTGAAGGCCGACTACAGCAACCCGAACTCGGCCGTCATCGGGTCGGAGCTGGTGACGAGTTCGGTCTCCTCGAGTGGCGACGGCGACGGCTCCACCACGATCCCGAACCTCTCGACCAACCCGTGGCTGCGGTTCTACCAGAACCGCCGCGGCTACGTGCGTACGACGATCAGCCCGACACAGCTGCGCGCCGACTTCCGCGCCGTCGGGAAGGTGACGGAGCACGGTGCCGCGGTGACCACGGCGAAGTCGTTCGTCATCCAAGAGGGCCGACCCGGACTGCAGGCGGTGTGACGATGAAGAAGACCCTGGCTCTCACCGCGCTCGCAGCTACTGCGCTCACCCTCATCGCGTCGCCGGCCTCGGCGCATGTCGCCACACCTACCTGGGTGACGGCGAACAGTACGTCCACCGGCGACCAGGACGCCGCCGCGGTGGCGACCAACCGGAACGGGTACGTCGCTGTGGTGTGGGAGGACGACCGCGACACCGACAACGCGACCGACAACGTGCACAGCGAGATCTACCTGCGGCTGTTCCACAACGGCACCGCCGTCTACGAGAAGAAGCTGTCCGCCGCGGGCAGCACCGGTGTGACGAACTGGCGGCACCTGCGTCCGGACGTCGGGCTGGACGACAAGGGCAACGCGGTCGTCGTGTGGCAGGACGACCCGGACGGCAACGGGTACTACAACATCCCGTACCGCGTCGTGAACACCGCGGGCACTGTTACTGCGTCCGGCAACGCCAACAGCAGCTCTACCGGTCAGCAGATCAATCCACGTGTGGCTGTCGACCCGGATGGTGCACCTACTAGCGCTGCGGTTGCGTTCACTGTGGCGTGGGAGGACATCCAGACCGGTGCTGCGGCGACGGTGAAGGCTGCTGGCTTCACTGGCCCGACAACGCGCGCTTGGGAGGTGAGCGCGTCGGCCACGACCGGTCAGCACCACAACCCGGACGTGGGAGTGTCTGCGTCCGGTGACGCGGTGGTCGTCTGGGACGACGACGCGGACGGCAACGGGTACTACCAGATCGGCCTGATCCGGCTGGGCCGTACGAACGGCGCAGCCACGTTGTCGCGGCGGTCCGCGAACAGTGCGGGCGGCGGGCAGCAGCAGCGTGCCGCGGTGGCGGCCAACTTCAACGGCGACTTCGCGGTCGCGTGGGAGTCCGACCACACCGGCACTGCGGGCGTCTGGACGCGTTCGTTCACCTCGACCGGTACGGCGCGCTACGCGGACACCGAGGTCGCGGTCGGCGGTACCGGTGCGTCGATCGGTATCGACGACCAGGCGCAGACCGTGGTCGGCTGGACGGTGCAAGGCGCGGACCCGGACGTCTGGGTCCGCGGCTTCGGCACCAACGGCACCGACGCCGGCCGGCTGTCGTCACAGCGCCTGAGCTCCGTGGCCACCGGCCGCCAGGAACAGCTGGCAGTAGCTGTCTCGCCGTACGCCGAAGTGGCCGTCACCTACACCGACGACAACGACGGCAACACCTACGACCAGGTCTACCTCGGCACCGGAATCTCCAACAACAGCTGGTGAGTCAACGTGCTGTGGGACACCCTTCACGGTGTCCCACAGCACGTCTTTGAACCGCTCGCCGGGATCTCCCGTATCAGAGGGGAGAGGAGATCCCGATGAGAACCTCAGTCTTGTTGCTAGGAGCAACGTTAGGTGCGCTCGGTTCGCTGAGCGCGTGCGGTGGCTCGGAGCCTGCACCGGGTGCGGCGCCCGGCGCCGTTTCGGTGAAGGAGGTGAGTGGGGTCGGGCAGGCGCTCGTCGACGCGGCGGGGAAAACGCTGTACTTCGCCGACCAGGAGACTGGTGGGGCGATCAAGTGCACCGACAGTTGCCTGAGTTTCTGGATCCCGGTCACCGGAACCGCCGCCGACGCGAAGTCGGTCAGCGGACTGGCCACCGTGAAACGCTCCGACACCGGTGCGGAACAACTCACCTTCCAGGGCAAGCCCTTGTACACCTTCAAGCTCGACACCAAGCCCGGCGAGGCCAAGGGCAACAACCTGTCCGATGCCTTCTCCGGCGTGGACTTCACGTGGCATGCCGCGACCACCGGAACCGCAGCCCCCACCCAGGCGCCTTCGTCCTCGGAGGGTGGAGGCTACGACTACTGACCAGGTTCGACCAGGACCCGGACGTCCCACGGCCCGAGTTCGATCTTGCTGTTCGCCGGCTGATCGGTGAGTACGTCGTACAGCGGCCCGGGCGCTGTGACGGCGACGCTGTCCCACGACCAGTTGTGGACGAACCGCAGCCGCCGACCGTCCCTGGCGGTCGCGGACGTGACGGTGACGCTGCTGGGCAGGTCGGTCCAAGTCGTCGGCTTGATCCAGCGGAACAGCGCCGCGGCGAGTGCTTGGTCCGGCACCGTTCCCACGTAGGTGATCCGGCCCGAGCCACGCGCCACGGTGGTGACGGCAGGCCACCGCCCGTAGTGCGGGTGCTCGTAGCTCGCCAGTACGTCGGCGTCGTCGATCTGGAGCCCGTCGATCCAGCGTGTACCGGACCCGTCGAGGTGCACGCCGACGCCGCGCACGGGCACGTCTACGCCGACGTTGCTGTACTCGTCGTACCAGACACCCGCCGCGGCAGCGAGTCTGCCGGGTTGGACGTCGGTGCGGGCCCGGGCGTCGAGGTCGGCGTACCCCGTGCGCGGTCCGACGACCAGATGCCCGCCGGCCTCGGCGTACGCGACCAACCGGTCGAGCAGGTCGTCGTCAGCCAGATAGAGCGCCGGTACGACGAGAATCGGACCTGCGTCGGTGAACTGGCTCGTGTGCAGGATGCGCACCTGGAGTCCGGCGTCGAAAGCCCCACGGTAGAAGGCGTCGAAGAAGCCGTGGTACGAGCGGTCGTCCGGGCCGCCGTCCTGCCGCTCGAGCGCCGGGTACTTCTGCATCAGCCACTTGCTGGGCAGCGAGTACAGCATGGTCACGTCGCTGTCAGGCGTCAGGTCCGCCACGAGCGAGCCGGCGGTCTCGAACTCGGCACCGAGCTGCGCGATCTCCCGGTACGTGCGGCCCGGCTGGCCGCTGTGGGGGAGGACACCACCCCAGTACGTCTCCGCCCCGAAATGCAGCGTGTGCCAATGCCAGTACTCGATCAGCTTGGCGCCGCGTGACACCAGCGCCCACGCCGCCTGCCGCCACTGGCCGTCGTACGCCGGGCGGTTGTTCCACGGGTAGCCGATGGACTGCGCGTTCGTCTCGGTCACGAGGAAAGGAGCCTGTTTCGACGAGTACATCCGGTCCGCGCTGAGATAGAGCGCCCAGGTGCCGTTGGTGGTCCAGCCCTGCGGGGCCGCATCGGTCCGCGGATGCACGAGTCCGTCCTGCATGGCGTAGTACGCGTTGCCGGCCGTGACATCCAGCCGGCGTACCAGCTCGTCGTCGGCGACGGCAGGCCGTTCGTACGCGATGCAGGTGGTCACGAACTGGTCCGGGCGCGAGTACTCGCGGACGATGTCGGCCTGCCAGCCGATGAATTCGGTCACCTGGTCCGCCTGGAACTGCCGCCACGCGACGTCGTACTGCGGCTGGACGTTGCCGTCCGGCGTCCACAGGTCCGCCCAGTCCGAGAGCCGGTGCGACCAGTAGACCAGGCCCCAGGCGTCGTTCAGCTTCTGTACGTCGCCGTACCGCTGCCGGAGGCTGTCCACGAAGCGCTGGAAGACGCCGTGGTTGTGGAGCAGCTCGTTGCCCGGTTCGTTGTCGACCTGGAACCCGATCACCGCCGGGTGGTCCGCGTACCGCTCGGCGATCCGGCGGATCACCCGCTCGGCGTGGAAGCGGAAGCCGGGATGGGTGAAGTCCACCTCCTGCCGTGCGCCCCAGCCGATCCGCTGCCCGGTCTTCCGCTCGCCGGCGATCTCCGGGTAGAGCCTCGCCAGCCAGGGCGGCACGGCGTACGTCGGGGTGCCGAGCACGACCGCGATGCCGCGGCGGTGCGCGCCGTCGAGGACCGGCTGCATCCAGTCGAGGTCGAAGCGGCCGTTCTCCGGCTCCCAGGTCGACCAGACCGACTCACCGACCCGGATCACCGAGAAGTGCGCGGCGGCCATCAGGTCGAGATCCTGCTCCAACCGCTGCTGGGGTTGATACTCGTGGTAGTACGCAGCTCCGAAGAGCACACGCTCTTGCACGCGTTTCTCCAATGATAGAAGAGGTTTCAGGCCTTGACGCCACCTGCGGCCAGACCCGACTGCCAGTACCGCTGCAGCAGCAGGAAGGCGGTGATGAGCGGAATGACGGACAGGAAGGAGCCGGTGATGACCAGCGAGAGCACCGCGCCGGTCGTACCGCCGCCGGCGCCGGCCTGCGACGACCATGCGGCCAGTCCGACCGTGATCGGATACAGGTCGGGGTTGTTGAGCATGATGAGCGGCAGGAAATAGTTGTTCCAGGTCGCGACCAGCGTGAACAGCAGCACCGTGACGACGCCCGGCGCGAGCATCCGGAGCGCGACCTGGAAGAAGATCCGGAACTCACCGGCACCGTCGATCCGCGCCGCCTCGATGATCCCGTCCGGTACGGCGTCCTGGGCGTAGATCCGCATCAGGTACAGGCCGAACGGGCTCACCAGCGACGGCAGGATGATCGCCAGCGGCGTGTTCACCAGCCCCGCCTTGCTGAACAGCAGGTACGTCGGGATCGCGAGCGCCGTGGTCGGCACCATGATCGCCCCGAGCACCAGCCCGAAGAGCGCCGAGTTGCCACGGAACCGGTACTTCGCGAAGCCGTACCCGCCGAGTGCGCACAGGAAGGCCGCGCCGCCGGCGCTGACGACCGCGTACAGGATGGTGTTGCCCATCCAGCGCGTGAACACCCAGTCCCCGTTCGTCAGCGTCTCGCGGACGTTGGAGAAGAACGAGAAGTCGTCCGCGAACCAGAGCCCGAAGCTCGAGAACAGGTCGCCGACGTTCTTCGTCGAGGCGATCACCAGCCAGAACAACGGCAGCAGGAAGTAGATCAGCAGCACCACCATGGCGGCGGTCAGCAGGTTGCTCCGTCGACCCGTCATGACCTGCTCCTTCGCGTCGTGACGAACAGGACGGCGTACGACGCGACGACGATCACTGCGCCGAGCAGGAACGAGACCGCGGCGGCGTAGTTGACCTCTTGGCCGGTGAAGGCGAGCGAGTAGCCGTAGAGGTTCGGGGTGTAGCCGCTGTCGATGACGCTCGGCGCCAGGCGTTGCATCAGCTGTGGCTCGTTGAACAGCTGGAAGCTGCCGATGACCGAGAAGATCACGCACACCAGCAGGGCGGGCCGGAGCGCCGGGATCTTGATGCTCCACGCGGTCCGGATCGCGCCGGCGCCGTCGACGGCCGCGGCCTCGTACAGCTCGTGCGGGACGGCCCGGAGTGCGGCGTACAGGATGATCATGTTGTAGCCGGTGAACTCCCAGGTGACGATGTTCGCCAGGGAACCGAGCATCCAGTCCGACGTCAGGAACTTCGGCGCGGCCAGGCCGAACTTGTCCGCCAGCTGCGCGAACGGCCCGAAGTCGGGGCCGTACAGGTAGCCCCACATCAGTGCCGCGACCACGCTCGGTACGGCGTACGGCAGGAAGATGCCCAGCCGGAACACCTTCGCGGCCCGCAGCAGTCCGCTGTCGATGGCCAGCGCCGCCAGCAACGCGACGACGAGCATGATCGGCACCTGGATCACGAAGAACAACGCGACCCGGCCGACACCCTGCAACAACCGCGGATCGGTCAGAGCCCGGGTGTAGTTGTCCAGGCCCGCGAAGACAGTGCCGCCGATCAGGCGTTCCTGGAACAGGCTGAGGTACGCCGCGTAGGCCAGCGGCAGGACCAGCATGGCGAGGAACACCAGCAGGAACGGCGCGACGAAGAGGTAGCCGGTGGAGGCGTGGCTCACACCACGCCTCCGCCGTCGGGCTTCACTGCGGCTCGGCACCTGCGCCTTGAGCCGCTGATCGGTGGTGACACTCATTGATCGACCTTGAAGCCCTGGTTCTGCGCGTACTTCGTGATCCGCTCCTGCCACTGGTCGAGCGCCGCGCTGGTGTCGCCCTTGTTCGCGAACGACTTCCCGACGGTCTCGTTCCAGTCGCTGACGGCCTGGTCGAGGAACGGCGGCCACTGGAACTTGGTGTCCACCGTGTCGCTGATCCCGGCGAACAGCTTGTTCACCGGCTGACCGCCGTAGAACGGCAGCGGCCTGTCGACGAAGGAACTGTCGGCCAGCAGGGCCTTGGTGACCGGGAACAGGAACTGCTGGGTCGCGAACATCTTGGTCGACTCGGGGTCGGTGTTGAGGAACTCGGCCAGCTTCGCGGCCGCGATGGGGTTCTTCGTCCCCTTGACGACGGCGGTCGTCGAGCCGCCCCAGTTACCGGACGCGTTCTGGCCGGCCTCCCACTGCGGGAGCGGTGCGGCGCGCCACTTGCCGCTGGTGGCCTTCGCGCTGCCCTCCAGGAAGACCGGGCCCCACGCGGCAGTGAGCCAGGTGGCGTACTTGCCGCGGTTCAGCGCCTGGTACCACGCGTCGTTGAAGTCGGCATCGGCCGTGACCGACCCGTCCTTGATCAGGCCGCTCCAGTAGTCGGCGACCTTCTTCGACTCGTCGCCGTTCAGATTGACCTTCACCGACTCGGCGGTGGGGCTCTCGAACGGCTTCACCCCGGCCTGCCACAGCAGCCCGAACCACACGCCGGCCTGGCTCTGCGCGAGGTTCGTCATCGAGACGTTCGGGTCGGCGGCGTGCAGTTTGCGGGCCGCCGCGGCGAACTCGTCCCAGGTCTTCGGTACGCCGATGCCGTACTTGTCGAAGATGTCCTTGCGGTACAGCATGCCCATCGGCCCGCTGTCCTGCGGAACCGCCCACACCTCGCCGCCGGAGCCGACCACCTGCTGCCAGGTCCACGGTACGAACTGGTCCTTCAGTTTGTCCGCGCCGTACGGCCGGAGGTCCAGCAGGCTCTTGGTGAGTGCGAACGTCGGGATGTACTGGAACTCGATCTGGACGGCGTCGGGGAAACCGGTGCCGGCCTTCAGCGCGGTCCGCAGCTTGGTGTACTGCGGGGTGCCCTGGCCGGCGTTGACGACCTTCACCTTGATCGCCGGGTACTTCTTCTGGAACAGGTCGACCTCCTTCTGGATGTTCGGCACCCAGGTCCAGAAGGTGAGCTCGGTCGGCGTGGACATCGCCTTGTCGATGTCGGCCTGGCTGACGGCCTGCGCCTGGGGCGCGCCGCCGGACGACGACTCGTCGCCTCCGCCGCAGGCGGCGAGCGCCAGTGCGGCCAGGGCGAGTGCGCTGCCGACGGCGGTGCGCCGGCGGATCCTGCGTGGTCTGGTGATGAACACTGCGAACAACTCCTCGAGTCACGTCCTCGGTTCGGGCACGGCGGTGCCCGGGCACTGGCGCGCGGCCGGTGGTGCCCTGGAACGGGTACGGCGATCAGCGCGCGGTCGGCGCTGCGGTGGACTGACGGACGACGAGCCGGAGCGGTGGTGGCTCCGGCCGGGGGGAGCGGTCGCCGGTGGGCGACTCGATCTCCGTGACCAGGTTCGCGATCCCGCGGGCGACGTGGACGTCGAAGTCCTGCGGGACGGTGGTGAGGGGCGGCGTCAGGAACGCCGCCGTCGGGATGTCGTCGAAGCCGACGACGCTGACGTCACCGGGGACCGATCGGCCGGCCTCGGTGAGTGCTCGCAGGACGCCGATGGCCATGTCGTCGTTGGCGACGAAGACGGCGGTGACGTCGGGGTTCGCGGCCAGTTGACGGCCGGCCGCATAGCCGGAGGCTGGGAGCCAATCGCCTTCCAGTACCGGGGGTTCGGGTGCGCCGGCGTCGGCCAGGGCCTGGCGCCAGCCGGCCAGCCGGTCGCGGGCGGCCCACCAGCGTTGCGGGCCGGCGACGTGCCAGACCGTGTGGTGCCCGAGCTCGAGCAGGTGCTCGGTGGCGGACCTGCCGGCGCCCACGTTGTCGCCGCCGGTGTCCAGGCTCGGCTTCGCGCTGAGCCCGGGGAACCGGCCGAAGCTCAGCACCGGGATGTCGACGTCGATCGGTACGTCGTCGCCCTCGTCGATCGGTTCGGACAGGATGATCCCGTCCACGCCCTGCTCGAGGAGGTGCTCGACCGCGTCGGCGATCGTGTCGCCTTCGAGGGTGTTGACGATGCTCACCGAGTAGCCGGTCGTCCGGAGGGTCTGTTCGATCGCCACCAGTTGCGTCGACGGGCCGAACAGCGCCGTGCCCAGACAGACCACGCCGATCCGCTTGGTCCGCCCGGAGTTGAGCGCCCGGGCCGCGTCGTTGCGCCGGTAGCCGAGCTCCCGCACGGCAGCCTGCACGCGGAGCCGGACCTCTTCCTTGACGTACGGCTCACCGTTCAGGACCCGGGAGACAGTCTTCTGCGAGACGCCCGCCAGGCGTGCGACGTCGGTGCTGCTCGGCTTGGCCTCGCTCATCTCGCCTCCGTTCTGACTGCGTAGTCAGAATGTGTCTACGTAGTCAGAAGATCAATGGCTCGACCTCTGTGAGCTGGGTCACATCCTCAGCGGGAGTAGCGGCCGGTGAGGCGGCCGCGGGCGATGGTCTTGCTGTCGATCGCCGCCAGTGCTTCGCGGAGGTCGGCGCCGTCAGAGAGGCCGGTCGGCTCGGAGAGGGCGTAGACGGTGAAGCGATAACGGTGCGTGCCGCTGGGAGGGCACGGGCCGAAGTACCCTGGCTTGCCGCTGGAGTTCTTCGCCTGCTTCACGCTGGGCGTGCGCCGCCTTCGCCGTCGCAGGTGTACTTGCGCGGGATCGTCTCACCGTCGCGGAACGCCGTACTGGTGACTGTGATGCTGCCGGGTGCGGTCACGGTCGGCTCCTTCCCGGCTGGTTCGGCCGCTGCCGGTTGCCGCGCTCAGGAGCACGGCAACCGACAACATCCGTTCCAACGTACTACCGGCTCACCGACCTGGGACGAAGACGACCGCGTCGCCCACCGCGCGCTCGGCGCCGTTGGTGCCGCTCGGACGGTTGACGACGGTGCCGTCGCCGAGGGCCATCGCGGTCGAGCCGCCGCCGTCCAGGTTGATGCCGTCGTACATGCCGAGCGCCTTCGCGACCGCGGCGGTCTCGTCCATCGTGGTGCCGACGCTCGTCGTCTGCCGGCCGTCGAGCGTGGCGAGGACGATCTTGCCGCCGCGCGTGGTGCCGGCGATCGTGCGCGGGTTGCGGGCGAAGAAGCTGCCGGTGCCGGCCGGGACGACGATCTCGCCGTTCTTCGTCAGCTGGTAGCGACCCGTCACGCCGTACAGGCCCTTGTGCAGCGCGACCTGCTGGCCGTTCTCGTTCGACACGGTGAGGTCGGTGCGCAGGCAGCCCTTCGCGAGGCTCAGCAGCGCGGCGGTCTCCTTGCCGGTCGCCTGCAAGGACGTCTGGCTCGCGCTGAGCGTCGTACCGCGTGTGTTCGACGTACGGACGACGCAGCCGCGGCGGTCGAGCACGACCTCGGCGCCCGCCCCGGACGGCGTCGCGGCGCCGAACGCGGGCGTGAAGCGGACCAGGTCACCCGCGACGGTGCAGGTGGTCTGGTCGGGAAGCGTCGCGCACGCGGTCGGGACCACCGGCGGGTGGTTGATGAACTCCAGCGGCAGCTCGGCGCCGGTCAGCCGGTTGCGGACGGCGCCGGTCCAGCGCAGGTGGCCGGTGACGACCTTGTTGCTGTTGGCATCGATCACCAGGTTGGCCTCGGTCGGGTCCGTGAGCGGCTCGCTGAGCAGCTTGCCGTCGAACAGCCCGAGGCCGACCTGCTCGCCCGGGTACTGCGGGTTCGCGGTGAAGGTGAAGAACGACGCGTTCACCCCGGCGAGCGCGCCGGCCGACTTCACCAGATCGGAGGTCTTCTCGACCCGGGCCAGGTCCGGGCCGTACGTCGCCTGCAGCCGGCCGTCGGCGATCCGCGGGTCGATGGTCAGGACGTTGACGACCCACGGGCCGCGGGTCGTGGTGTTGATCTGGTCGGCCGGCGCCGGCTCGGTACCGCGGACGATCCGGGTCAGCGTGACGCCGCGCGCCAGCGTCCGGTCGGTACGGGTCTCGGCCAGATCCGCGTCCCCGAGCGGCAGCCCCTGCCCGGCCGGCACCACCGTGAGCTCGCCGGCGGCTCCCTCGGCGGCGGGTCCGTCGGCGGTGGTCGCGGTGGCGGAGGAGATGCCGGTGGCGAGGACACCGAACACCGCGGCCGCGCCCAGCGCGGTCTTGAACACTCGAGCGGAAGTAGTCATGCGGCTCATCCTCCGAGCTCCCGGTGGAATCTTTCTGATCCTTGCCCTGACTCGTCAGCATCTTCCAGGTTACGGTTGCGTGCCGCAGCTCACCATCCGAGCGGTGGTCGCCGCGGGTCGCCGGACAACGTTTGCCCCTACCATCGAAGCCGTGTCCACCCCGCTGAGTACCTGAGATGTCGGCCGTCATCGGCGCCTTCGCCGCGCTGGTCGCCGTGGCCGTGCTCGGGTACGTCATCGGCCTGTTCGGCGTACTGCGGAAGCAGGACGAGCTGGTGCTGTCGCGGCTCGCGTTCTTCGTGGCGACGCCCGCGCTGCTGTTCACGACCGTGGCGAAGGCCGACCTCGGGACGATCTTCTCGGTGGTGCTGGTCACGAATCTGGTGAGCCTGTTCGTGGTGCAGGTGGTGTTCCTCGTCGCGGTGCTGATCTGGCGGCGGACCCGTTCGCAGGCGGCGATCGGCGTCCTCGCGTCGTCGTACGTGAACGCCGGCAACCTCGGCGTACCGGTGGCGGCGTACGTGCTGGGGGACGGGGCGCTGGTGGCGCCGATCGTGTTGTTCCAGGTGCTGATCATGGCGCCGATCGCGTTCGCCGTACTGGACAGCGACCGGCTGGGAACCGGCCGCCGGGTGTCGCTGCGCACGGTGGTGACGCGCCCACTCCGCAATCCACTGACGGTGGCGTCGCTGCTCGGACTGCTGGTCTCACTGCTCGGCGTACGCCTGCCGGACCTGCTGATGCGCCCGATCGAACTCGTCGCCGCGGCCGCGGTGCCCGTCGCACTGGTCGCGTACGGCCTGAGCCTCAGCGCCGGCACGAAGGACTCGATCACCCTACGGCGGGACGTAGTACTGGCGGTCGCCCTGAAAACCTTCGTCCAACCACTAGCCGCCTACGCAATCGCCCGCTGGGTCCTAGACCTACACGGCCCGGCCCTCCTCGCCCCAACACTCCTGGCCGCCCTACCCACAGCCCAGAACGTCTACGTCTACGCCGTCCACTACCGAGCCAGCCGCACCCTCGCCCGCAGCGCCGTACTCCTCAGCACCCTGCTGTCCATCCCAGTGATGATCCTGATCGCAGGCCTACTGACCTGACCTCAGCGCCAGGCGGACAGGAGCTGCTCCGGACCGACTGCCTGAACGCCGTCGACCGCGACGCCCGCACGGGACACCGCGATCAGCGGAGTCGATTCGGTCGCACCGGGCAGCTGAGTCCGGTGGACGTACAAGCGGCTCAGATCGTGTCCGTCGAACGCCTTGCGTTCGAGCCATTTGATGGACCCCACAGCGGTGACGTGCTTGGCGACCGGTCCATGATCGGCCGCTACCAGGTCGATCTCGGGATCGTTCGTCCTCGTCCAGTAGCCGCCGATCGCACCGGTGCCGTCGGGCAGTCCACCGTCGCGGAGCCGGAAGAGTGATTCCCGTACGACGGGTTCGACGGCTCGACCGCGCCACGACGACCAGGACGTCCGAATGCGGGCCAGCGTCAGGTCGCCGCGCCCCCGCTCGACCTCGGTGAGATGCGGTCCCAGGAATGCGAGCCAGAAGCGAAGGTGCGGATCGGCGACGTAGTAGCGCCTCTCCTTGGAAGGACGAGTGGACAACGGCGTGACCGCCTCGACGACGCGCTTGGCGGTCAGCAAGTGGAGCGCCCGATTGAGGCTGGTTGCCGGCAGGCCGCCGGCCGCCCGGCCGATGAGAGTATGTGTCCGCTCGCCCGATCCGATGGCCGACAGGACCAGGCGGGCCTGCGCATCGGCTGGGAACTCGGCCGCCAGTGAGCGTTCGCCGCTGACGATCAATGCCGTCGTCGGATCGGCGAGGGCCGACTCCAGATAGTCGAAGACGCCCGCGTTCGCGGGCCATTCCTCGAGCACGAGCGGAAGACCACCGGAGATCAGGAAGGCGTCGAACGCTTCAGCGGGTTCCAGGCCGAGCATGTCGGCGACATCGGCCGGACTCAGGGGCGGCACGACCATCTCGGTCCCGCGCTGGTGGAACGGCCGGTCGTACTCGTTCAGGCGTTCCATCATCGCGAGGTCGGAGCCCACGCACAGCAGCAGGACGGGCTTCCGGGACAGCTCGCGGTCGTACAGCTTCTGCAGCGTGCCTTCGAAGCCAGGATCGTTGGCGATGAGGTACGGCATTTCGTCCAGTACGACGATGCTCGGTTCGTCGGCGGGCAATGCGGCCGCAAGTAGTTGCAGAGCGGCATCCCAGTCCTGCGGGGTCTGTCCCGCGAACAAGGCGGCTTGCGGCAGCGTCGAGGTAGCGCCTGCTTCCACGAAGAGCCGTAGGTCGGTGGCGGTGCTCGATTGCGCCGAGGCGGTGAAGAAGAGGCTCGGCAGCCCGGAGCGATCGATGAACTCCTCGACCAACCGCGACTTGCCCACTCGGCGGCGGCCGCGGATCAACACCGCCCGGCCGGCACGGCCGGCCCGGCCGCGCTCCTGGACGCGGTGCAGCAATCGGTCGAGCGTCCGCAGTTCGTGGTTCCGGCCGTAGAAGTGGGCCACCCTGTCGCCGCCTCCAGACGCCCATGCGTGATACAACCAAAAATGAACATACCAAATTTGGTTGTCTCCCGCGAGGCGCCCTGTGACTACTTCATGGCTTTGAAGGCTTCTTCGGCTACGGGTTCTACCTGGTCGACGGTGACGCCCTCGTTGGCGGACTGGGCGATGACGGTGAGGGTGTTGGAGCCGCGGTAGCACTGGGTGGGGAGGTTGCCGCTCGACTCGACGCAGGTGGAGTTGGCGACCTTCTTGACCTTGTCCGGGGTCGCGCCGGAGTCGTCGACGGTCTTGTCGATGTCGACCTTGCCGCGGAGGGCGATGATCACGTACATCCGGTCGCCGTCGAGCGTGCCGTACGCCTCCACGGTCGCCTGCTTGCCGTTGTTGATCCGGCTGAGTGCTTCCCGCGTCTGGTCCAGTTGCAGCTGGTCGCGGATCTCCTTGTCGGTGATCCGGTCCAGGCCCGCGAGCTTGGCCGGCGGGGTGATCCCACGCTCGGTGTTCAACCGATTCAACGGCCCGAGCCCCCACACATACCCCAGCACCGCCAGCACCACCAGAATCCCCACACCCCCACCCACAGTCACCCAGGGCCCCTTACTACGCCCCTTCTTCCCACCCCCAGAACCACCAGCCCCAGGAGCACCTGCGCCGGGAGCACCAGCGCCGGGCGTACCAGCCCCAGGAGTCCCTGCGCCGGGTGTACCAGCCCCGGGAGTACCAGCCCCGGAAGTACCAGCCCCGGGAGTACCAGCTCCAGGAGCACCTGCGTCGGGAGTACCAGTCCCAGGCACACCCGCCGTAGCCGCACCCGCCGTTGCCGTACTAGCACCCGCCGTTCCAGGACCCGCCGTACCAGCGCCCGCCGTCGCGGCAGCCGGAGCACCAGCTGCCGGGGCCTCACCGCCCGCCGTTCCAGCGCCCGCCGTACCAGCGCCCGCCGTACCAGCGCCCGCCGTACCAGCGTCCGTGCCCGGCGTCGAGGGTGTGGGTGGGACGGGGGTGAGTTCGGCGGTGTCGGCTGTGATGTCAGCCGGGTTCGCGGGGGTCGGCTTGGTGGGGTCGGTCATGGGGTGGCTCCTCGGACGGGGGTCACGGGGTGCGGGCTGGTGCTTCGTCCTGATCGTTCCACACCCGGACAAACCGGTGTCGCAGGGTAGCGGAACGCACAGCTGCCCGCCTCCCCAGCAAGGAGACGGGCAGCCGGTGTACGACGACTCAGAGGGTCGCGACGACCTTCACCGCGTCGGATTCGTCGGCGTGCCAGACGATCTCGCCGGTGATGCGACCGGCGGCTCGCAGGTCGGGCTCGGCGCGTTCGGCGAGCGAGAGCCGGGCGGCGGGCCCGGAGACCTCGACCTTCGACACCTCGGTCTTCATCGACACCTGCGCCTCGGACTTCGCGCCGCGGATCCCGGCGAGGACCTCGGACACCGCGTCCAGAACCTCGGCCTCCTGATCCGCCACGGCCAGGTCACCGTCCGGCGTCGGCCACGACGACAGGTGGATCGAACCCTCCTGCCACCACGACCAGACCTCCTCGGTCGCGAACGGCAGGTACGGCGCCAGCAGCCGGAGCTGGACCGACAACGCCACCGCCAGCGCCGCCTTCGCGGACGCGGCGCCCGCGTCGCCCTGGCCGCCGTACGCACGCTCCTTGACCAGCTCGACGTAGTCGTCGCAGAACGTCCAGAAGAACCGCTCGCTGGTCTCGAGCGCGCCGGTGTAGTCGTACCGCTCGAAGGCCGCCGTCGCGTCGGCGACCACCATCCGCAGCCGCTGCAGCATCGCCAGGTCGACCGGCTCGGTGACCGCGGCCGGGTCGACCGTGGTCGCCCCGAACCCGAGCACGAACTTCGACGCGTTCAGGACCTTGATCGCCAGCCGCCGGCCGACCTTCATCTGCGACTCGTCGAACGGCGAGTCCAGCCCCGGCCGCGCCATCGCCGCACGCCAGCGGACCGCGTCCGAGCCGAACTTCTCCAGGATCTCCGACGGCACGACCGCGTTGCCCTTGGACTTCGACATCTTCTTCCGGTCCGGGTCGACGACGAACCCGGAGATCATCGACCGCGCCCAGGGCAGCGTCCCGTTCTCGAAGTGCGCCCGGACGACGCGGGAGAACAGCCAGGTGCGGATGATCTCGTGGGCGTGCGTGTTCAGGTCCATCGGGAAGGTACGGCGGAACAGGTCGTCGTCGCGCTCCCACCCGCAGACGATGTGCGGGGTCAGCGAGGACGTCGCCCAGGTGTCCATCACGTCGGGGTCGGCCTCGAACCCGCCCGGCTTGCCGCGCTGCGACTCGTCGTACCCGCGGGGGGCCTGTGAGGTCGGGTCGATCGGCAGCTCGGCCTCGGACGGCAGCAGCGGGTGGTCGTAGTCCGGCTCGCCGTCCTGGTCCAGCGGGTACCAGACCGGGAACGGGACGCCGAAGTATCGCTGGCGGGAGATCAGCCAGTCGCCGTTCAGCCCCTCGACCCAGTTCAGGTAGCGGTGCCGCATGTGGTCCGGGACCCAGCCGAGCTCGTTGCCGCGCTCGACGAACTCCTGCTTGAGCGCGGCGTCGCGGCCGCCGTTGGTGATGTACCACTGCCGGGTGGAGACGATCTCGAGCGGCTTGTCGCCGTTCTCGTAGAAGTTCGCCATCCGCTCGGTCTTCTTCGGCTCGCCGTCCAGGTCGCCGGACTCCCGCAGCTTGGCCACGATCAGCTCGCGCGCGGAGAACACCGTCTTGCCGGCGAGCTCGCCGTACAGCTCCGAGCCCTCCAGCCACGCGGGGGTGTCGCGGAGCAGCCGGCCGTCGCGGCCGATCACCGTCCGGACCGGGAGTTGCAGCTCGCGCCACCACTGGATGTCGGTCTGGTCACCGAACGTGCAGCACATCGCGATACCGGCGCCCTTGTCCATCTCGGCGGCGTCGTGCGCCAGGACCGGGACCTCGACGCCGAACAGCGGCGACTTCACGGTCGTCCCGAACAGGTGCTTGTACCGCTCGTCGTCCGGGTGCGCGATCAGCGCGACACACGCCGGGATCAGCTCCGGCCGCGTGGTCTCGATGTAGATCGGCCCGTCGGCGCCGTGGAACGCGACCCGGTGGTACGCGCCCGGATAGGACCGTGCCTCCAGCTCGGCCTGCGCGACCGCGGTCTGGAACGTGACGTCCCACATCGTCGGTGCCTCGGCCAGGTAGGCCTCGCCGCGGGCGAAGTTGCGCAGGAAGGCGCGCTGCGACGTACGGCGGGCGTCCTCGGAGATCGTGGTGTAGAGGTAGGACCAGTCCACGCTCAGGCCGACCTGCCGCCACATCGCCTCGAACGCCTGCTCGTCGATGTGCGTGAGCTCACCGCACAGCTCGACGAAGTTCTGCCGGGAGATCGGGACCTGCTTCTTCGGGTCCGGCTTGGCCGGCGGGGTGAAGTCCGGGTCGTACGGCAGCGACGGGTCGCACTTGACGCCGTAGTAGTTCTGCACGCGGCGCTCGGTCGGCAGGCCGTTGTCGTCCCAGCCGATCGGGTAGAAGACCTTCTTGCCGCGCATCCGCTGGAAGCGGGCGACCAGGTCGGTGTGGGTGTAGCTGAAGATGTGCCCGACGTGCAGCGATCCGGAGACCGTCGGCGGCGGCGTGTCGATCGAGTACACGTCGGCACGCTCGGCGGTGCGGTCGAAGGCGTAGGTCTGCTGCTCCTTCCATACCGCAGCCCACTTCTCCTCGAGACCGTCGAGGCTGGGCTTGTCGGGAACGCGCGAGGTCTGGCTCATGCGCACAATGTTAGTGGTTGTCAAGGGGTGCTTCCGACCGGTTATCCACAGCCCCGCCTAGACTGGGCGTTCTGATGAGCGACCTCTCCTTCGCCGAGGTATCGGCACGGCTCCAGCAGCGCTGGCCGGAGCACAAGATCGAGCCCACCCTGGACCGCGTACGACGGCTCGTCGAGCTGCTCGGCGACCCCCAGAAGGCCTACCCGGTGGTGCACCTGACGGGTACCAACGGCAAGACCTCCACGGCCCGGATGATCGACACCCTGCTGCGCGAGGCCGGGCTGCGGACCGGCCGGTTCACCAGCCCGCACCTGGAGTCGGTGCGCGAGCGGATCACGCTGGACGGCGAGCCGATCAGCGAGGAGCGCTTCGTCGAGGCGTACGAGGAGATCGCGCCGTACCTCGACGTCGTCGACGCCGAGCAGGAGCACCCGCTGACGTTCTTCGAGGTGATCACCGCGATGGCGTACGCCGTCTTCGCGGACGCCCCGGTCGACGTCGCGGTGATCGAGGTCGGCCTCGGCGGGAGCTGGGACGCCACCAACGTCGCCGACGGCACGGTCTCGGTGATCACCCCGGTCGCCGTCGACCACGCGCACCTGCTCGGCGCGGACCCGGTCACGATCGCCGGCGAGAAGTCCGGCATCATCAAGCCCGGCGGCACGGCGGTGATGTCCCAGCAGAGCCTCGAGGTGTTCGAGGTGCTGCTCCGCAAGGCCGCCGAGGTCGGCGCCCAGGTCGCCCGCGAGGGCATCGAGTTCGGGATCGTCAGCCGCACGCTCGCGGTCGGCGGCCAGGTCGTCTCGATCAAGGGCCTCGGAGCGGAGTACGACGAACTCTTCCTCCCCCTGCACGGCGAGTACCAGGCCCACAACGCCGCGGTGGCGGTGGCGGCCGTCGAGGCGCTGCTCGGCGCCGGCCCGGAGAGCGAGGGCCGGGTCACCACCGAGCTGCTGCAGGCCGGGTTCCAGCAGGCGACCAGCCCGGGCCGGATGGAGGTCGTCCGGAACAGCCCGACGATCGTCGTCGACGCCGCGCACAACCCGCACGGCGCCGAGGCGACCGCGGCCACGGTCTCGGAGGCGTTCCAGTTCCAGCCGCTGATCGGCGTCCTCGGCTGTATGAAGGACAAGGACGTGTACGGCGTCCTCGAGGCGTACGAGCCGATCATGGAGACCGTGATCTGCACCCGGAACAGCTTCGTCGAGCGCTCGATGCCGGCCGAGGAGCTGGGCGAGCTGGCCGCCGAGGTGTTCGGCGAGGAGCGGGTCCTGGTCCGGCCGCACCTGATCGACGCGATCGACGACGCGATCCGGCTCGCCGAGGAGAACGCCGTGGCGCTCGGCAGCGGCGGCGTACTGATCACCGGCTCGGTCATCACCGCCGGCGAGGCGCGGGCGCTGCTGGTCCGGAAGCCGAAGGACGCGCAGCCATGAGGTCGCTCGCGTCGATCGTGCTCGCCTTCGAGTCGGTCGTCCTCGCGCTCGTCACGCCGGTGATGATCTCGGTCGCCGACATCCGCCCGGCCGTGGCGATCCCGGTCTGCCTGGGCCTGTTCGTCCTGGCGCTGCTGGCGGCCGGTCTGCTGCGCTTCCAGCTCGGCTACGTCCTCGGCTCGGCCGTCCAGGTCGGAGCCGTCGGCCTCGGCTTCGTCGTACCGGTGATGTTCGTCCTCGGCCTCGCGTTCGCGGCCTTCTGGATCGCCGCCATCGTCCTCGGCCGCCGCATCGAGGAAGCCAAGAAAGCACACGAGGCGCAGACCGGTTAGGCTCAGCGGCCCCGACTACATCGAGAGAGAGTTGACAGATGTCGCAGCGCACCCTGGTCCTGCTGAAGCCCGACACGGTCCGCCGCGGCCTGGTCGGTGAGGTGCTGGGCCGGTTCGAGGCCAAGGGGCTCCGGATCGTCGCCATGGACCTGCGCACGATCGACGGCGAGCTCGCCGACCAGCACTACGCCGAGCACGTCGACAAGGCCTTCTACCCGCCGCTGCGCGACTTCGTCACCAGCGGCCCGATGGTCGCGATGGTCCTCGAGGGCGACGAGGCCGTCGAGGTCGTCCGCGCCCTGAACGGCGCCACCGACGGCCGCAAGGCCGCCCCCGGCACCATCCGCGGCGACCTCTCCCTCTCCAACCGCGAAAACCTCGTCCACGGCTCCGACTCCGAGGAATCCGCCGCCCGCGAAATCAAACTCTGGTTCCCCGACCTGCCCTGACCGCCGGCCTGCAGGGGTCGTGAAAGCGAATTGAAAGCGGGGTCCCACATTCTCTGGGCGGGGTGAGCTGTCACCCCATCTGCCCAGGGAGGGGACCCCTTGTCATCGCCGCACGCCCTTCGCCGGTCCGTCGCGCTGTTCCTCAGCACGGCCGCTCTGCTCCTGCCGTTGCAGACGGCCGACGCCGGCACCAAGACCCAGCCGACCGCCCAACCGCCGACCGCCGCACCGCGATCGGCGCAGCCGCCTGCTGAATCAGACCTCGCTCGCCAGTCCGGCAAACCGGTGCCGGTCCCATCGGCGCAGACCGCGACGAGTGACGTGGTCGCCAATCCGGACGGCACCTTCACCGAGACTTTCCACACCGAGCCCGTCCGGGTACGACGTGGTACCGGCTGGACCCCGATCGACACCACGCTGGAGCGCCGCGCCGACGGCACCGTGGCCCCGCGTGCCACCAGCATCCCGACCACGTTCTCCGGCGGCGGTACCGCTCCGCTCGTGCGGCTGGGTACGGCGGGGAAGCAGCTGGCCTACACCTGGTCCAAGCCGCTCCCGACCCCGACGCTGCAAGGCAGTACGGCGACGTACCGAGACGTCCTGCCCGGCGTCGACCTGCGCCTGACCGCCAAGCAGCAGGGCTTCTCCAAAGTCTTCGTCATCCACAATGTCGCCGCCGCGAAGCAGCTACGCACGCTCGACATCGGCCTGGCCGCCGACGGTCTGGTACTCCGTGACACGAAGACCGGAAGCTTCGGCGCGTACGACGCCGCGAACAAGCTCGTGTACACCGCCGGCGCCCCGCTGATGTGGGACTCCGCGAACAAGCGCGCGACCGGTACGTCGAAGCTGACCGCCCGCGCCCTGTCCGTCACTCCGGACCAGAACCTGCTGACCGGGAGCGGAACGAAGTACCCGGTGTACCTGGATCCCGACACCACCGGTCCGCTCTACGGCTGGGCGATGGTGTTCTCCGGCCACCCGGACGACGAGTACTGGGGCGGCGACGGCGACGGGGTGGCCAAGGTCGGCAACTGCTATAACGCGAACAACGAGTGCTACGGCATCGGCGTGGCGCGCTCGTACTTCAGGTTCGACGTCCGCCACCTGCTGGGCGGCCGGAAGCTGATCAAGAGCGCGAGTTTCAACGCGTTCCTCGACCACGTGCCGGACTGCTCCCAGCCGCGTGCGGTGCGCGCGTCGAGCACCGCGCCCGTCGGCACCGGGACCAATTGGAACAACCGTCCGGGAATCGGGATCGTCCTCAGCGACGTGACGCCCCCGCAGTGCAAGGACATCTGGCTCGGCTGGTCGGCGGTGCGGGCGGTGACCGACGGCATCAACGTGCACGGCGGCTGGGCGACCATCGCACTGTCAGCGGCCAATGAGGCCGACCAGTACGCGTGGAAGAAGTTCGGCACCAAGCCGACGTTGTCCGTCACCTACAACACCCGTCCCAGCGTGCCGAGCAGCATGGCCGTCGAGGGTCAGCTGTGCCAGGGCCAGGAGATCTTCGTGAATCCCGCCGTCAGCGGCGAGCAGCAGGACCAGACCCGCGGTCCGGTGCTGTCCGCGAAGGCGACCGAGGACGACGCGCAACTGATCCGCATGGTGTTCGAGTGGGCCGACCGGGCGCACACCCGGATCGGCGGCGCGACCACCGGGCAGTTCGCGTCGGGCAGCACCTTCAAGGCCGGAGTTCCCGCGGCGCACGCCGCACACGGCAGCCGGCTGTCGTTCCGTGCCTTTGCCTCGGACGACGTCGACGGGTCGGGGTGGAGCGGCTACTGCGACTTCACGATCGACAAGGTCGCGCCGCAAGCAGCGCCGACCGTGACGTCGACGACGTATCCCGAGTGCACTGCGACGAGTTGCGCTGCCGGCGGAGGAGTCGGATTCACCGGCGGATTCGCGTTCAAGGCCGGCCAGAACGACACCGACGTGGTCGGCTTCCAGTACTCGCTGCTCGGCTCCTTCGAGAACCGGTACGCCCCGGTCGGCAGTGACGGCCTCGCACGCGTGCTGATCACCCCGCCGGACCGCGGGCCGCAGTTCCTCAGCGTGCGCGCGGTCGACCGCGCGAAGAACGTGTCCGCCACGGCCAAGGTCTACGAGTTCCACGTCAAGAACGGCGGCTCCCCGGTCGCGGCGTGGCGGTTGAACGGCGAGGGTGCGGACACGGCGGTCGTGGACGACGCGGCCGGTCATCGCGACGGCGTCCGGCCGGCAGCTCCGGCAGGGCAGTGGAAGGGCGGCCGGCACGGTGACGCGCTGTGGCTGAACGGCTCGCAGGCCGGGTACGTCGCCGCGTCCGGTACGCCGGCCGTCGACACGAGCAAGTCGTTCACGGTCGCGGCCTGGGTGAAGCTGGACCAGGCCGGAACGGTCTACCGCACCGCGGTGAGCCAGAACGGCCGGCGGATCAGCGGGTTCTTCCTGCAGTACAACCCGAATACCAAGAAGTGGAACTTCATGATGCCGGCCAGCGACGCGGACACGGCCGCGCGTCATGTCGCCGCCTCCGCGGGACCGGCCGTCCCAGGCCGCTGGACGCATCTGACCGGCGTCTTCGACGACGCGACCAAGCAGCTCACGCTGTACGTCGACGGCGTCCAGGGCAGCAGTGCGAGCCACACGACGCCGTGGGCGGCGACCGGAGCGACCCAGCTCGGCCGGGCACAGTTCCAGGCCGCCGGCGTCGACAATTGGCTCGGTTCGCTGGACGACGTGCAGATCTTCAACCGGGTCCTCGCGACCACCGAAATCGACGACCTGGCCGGGAAGCCCGCCGCCGAGCAGCTGTTCTGGCCGCTCGACGAAGCGACCGGAACGCAGATCTCCGATGCCTCCGGCAACTACCGGCTCGGGACCGCCGCTGCCGGTGTGACCCGTACGACGGGTGCTGTGGGCACGGCCGCAGTGCGGCTCGACGGCACAGGTGGGATCACCGGACCGGCGGCTGTCGTCCGCACGGACAGCAGCTTCACGGTCAGCGCCAGGGTCAAGCTCGACGCGGTCGACGGCGTCAGCCGGACGGTGCTGAGCCAGGACGGACAGCAGTCGAGCGGCTTCCAGCTCGGGTACGACGGCACGCAGCGGCGATGGTACTTCGCGCTCTCGCAGGCCGACAGCGCGACGGATCTCCCCGTCGCGGTCACCGACGTCAGTGCTCCGACAGCGGGCGAGTGGACCTCGCTCACCGGTGTCTACGACCAGGCCGCCGGCCAGCTCCGGCTGTACGTCGACGGTCGGCAAGTGGGCGGCTACGTCGCCGCACAGGCCAAGTGGAACGCCACCGGTGCGTTCCAGGTGGGTGCGGCCCGGAAGGCGGGACAGGTGTCGACCCCGTTCGTCGGTGAGATCGACGACGTCCACGCCTGGTCCGGCGTACGGACGGAGGGGCAGATCCAGGAAGACCTCAACTATCCGGTGACCACCCGGCGGACGGCGTACTTCGGACAACTGTCGTACTTCCTGGACAGCAACGGGTTCCGGATGGTCACCAACGGACCGGTGCCGCAGAGCTCGCACTTCCAGAAATCGCTGGGCGTCCCGGCGCCGGCCGGGTCCGCGAACACCACCACCATCTACGCCTGCCGCAACGGCGCGACGGACTACTTCCTCGACGCGACATGTGCCGGTCACACGGTCCTGAGTAGCGTCGGGCAGTTCTGGAACACCCCTCCGGAGGGCGTTGAGACGGTCCCGGTCTACCGGTGCTACATCTACATGGTCGCCCACTTCGCCTCCAACGACGAGAACTGCGACGGGGTGCCGGGCGCCACGATGGAGTTCCGCCTCGGCTACGTGCGGGCGTACTTCTCGCTGGTGCGTACGAACGCCACGAACCATCCGTACGACCACATCAGCAGTACGGCGAAGCTCCCGGCGACCCAGCGTCCTGAATCCTCACTGGGCTACCTCGCCATGCGCCAACTGCCCGGCACGACGCCCTGGATGCTGTGCCGCGACGGATCGGACAGCTTCACCTCGAGCGATGCCGCCTGTGAAGGCAAGACGGTGGTCGCGGTCTCCGGCTACGGCTGGACCGACGCCGCGCCAGGTCGCGTCGAGGTGTTCCGGTGCCGTGCCTCCTGGGGCGAGCTCTTCGACTCCCGAGATGCGGGCTGCGAGGGCCAGGCACACACCTTGGTCCGCTCGATCGGCTACATCTCCGCCTCCCTCTGACGCCGAAGGACACACCGATGAAACGATCAGCAATCCGATGGCGTCGCAAGGCGGCCGTCGTGACAGCGGGGCTGCTCGCGCTGTCCCTCGCCGTTCCCGCGGCGGCCGCGCAGCCGGAGACCAAGACGCCGAAGCCCGTCAGCCCCGCGGTCCCGGCGACGCCGACCGTGGAGACGAAGGACTTCGTCCCGGCACCGGTGCCGGAGCGGCCCAGGCCGCAGGCCCCGGCGGCGCGGACGGACTGGCCGAAGGACGGTGCCGCGGAGGTCGCTGTCGGCGCGACGTCCGCCAAGGCCGGTGACCTCCCGATCAGAGTCGCCCGCTCGGGCCGGACGTCGCCGGCCAAGGTGGAGGTGCGGCTGGACGCCGCCGCCGACCACCGGATGACCTTCCGGGTACGTCGTACCGACGGAGCGAAGGTGGCGGGTACGGTGCGCGTCTTCCTCGACTACTCGACGTTCCGCGACTCCTTCGGCGCCGACTGGGCCTCCCGGCTGTATGTCATCGATGCGGACGGGCAGCGCATCAAGGCTCAGGGCAATGACACCGACAGCGCCCGGCTGTACGCCGACGTACCGGTCGGTGCGACCGCGTCGACCTTCACCGTGGCCGAGGGAGCGAGCGGCTCGGCGGGGACCTTCAAGGCGACCTCGCTGGCGCCGTCCGGCCAGTGGCAGGTGTCCACGGCGAGCGGCGGCTTCAGCTGGTCGTATCCGTTCCAGGTCCCGCAGGTGCCCGGCGGACTCGTTCCGGAACTGCAGGCCTCGTACTCGTCGCAGTCCGTGGACGGGCGAACCGTTGCCACCAACAACCAGCCCTCGTGGGTCGGTGAGGGCTGGGACCTGGGCGGCGGGTTCATCGAGCGCTCCTACAAGGGCTGCGCGGACGACCTCGACGGCAACAACGGCAAGACCAAGACCGGGGACCTCTGCTGGGAGACCGAGAACGCGGTGCTGTCGCTGGGACAGCGCTCCGGGCGATTGATCCTCGAGAACGGCGTCTGGCGCCCGGAGAACGACGACGGGACGAAGGTCGAACACCTGGTGCGGACCGCCGGCGTCAACGGTGACGACAACGGCGAGTACTGGCGGATCACGACCCCGGACGGGACGCAGTACTACTTCGGTCTGACCAGGCTGCCCGGCTGGGCCAGCGGCCGTGCGACCACGGGGTCGACGTGGACGGTCCCCGTCTACGGCAACGACGCCGGGGAGCCGTGTCACCAGGCGACGTTCGCCGCCAGTGCCTGCCAGCAGGCCTACCGGTGGAACCTGGACTATGTGGTCGATCGCAACGACAACGCGATGAGCTACTACTACGACGTCGAGACCGGCAAGTACGGCCAGAACCTGGGCGCGTCCGTGGCGACGTACACCAGGGCCGGGTCGCTCAAGCGGATCGAGTACGGCCTGCGTGCGGGGAACGCGTATGCGTCGGCACCGGCCCGCGTCGTGCTGACCACGGCCGACCGGTGTGCCGCGAACCAGAACTGTGCGGTGCACGACGGCAAGGCGTGGCCGGACGTGCCGTGGTCGCTCGAGTGCGCGACCGCCGACTGCAAGGACGAGCTGTCGCCGACGTTCTGGACGACCAAGCGGCTGGCCAAGATCAACACGCAGGTCTGGGCCGGTGGGGTCGACTATGCGCACGTCAACCAGTGGAACCTCGCGCACAGCTACCCCGCACCCGGCGACGGAACCGCCGCGCCGCTGTGGCTCGACTCCATCACCCGGACCGGCCTGGCCACGGACACGTACGTCGCTCTGCCCCCGGTGAAGTTCGCCTACGAGATGAAGGCGAACCGCGTCGACTCGATCACCGACGGCCTGCCGAAGCTCAACCGGCCGCGGCTGATCAGCATCACCAGCGAGTCCGGCGGCCGCATCAACGTCGCGTATGCCGGGACCGACTGCGCGCCGGGTGCGCTGCCGACACCGGACAGCAACGGCAAGCGCTGCTTCCCGGTCCGCTGGCTGATGGAGCCCGAGGTGGAGCCGCGCAACGACTGGTTCCACAAGTACGTCGTCAGCCAGATCACCGAGGACGACCTGCTCACCGGCAACTTCGCCGGCCGTACCGCCTACACCTACGAGGGCGCGCCGGCCTGGGCGTACGACCACAACCCGCTCGCCGACCCGAAGTACCGCAGCTGGACCGACTGGCGCGGGTACGAGAAGGTGCTGGTCACCCGTGGCGACAAGACGCAGGAGCCGAACAGCCAGCAGTCGGCCACCCGGTACCAGTACTTCCGTGGCATGAACGGTGACCGGACCGCGGCCGGCGGGACCAAGGCGGTCAGCATCAAGGACACCACCGGCACCGTTCTGACGGACTCCAAGCAGTACGCCGGCCTGGTCCGCGAGGAGATCACCTACAACGGCGTCGGCGGGCCAGAGGTCGGCGGATCGATCCACGACCCGTGGTCGCGCCGCACCGCCGTACAGGCGCCGTACGAAGCCCATCAGGTGGAGCAGACCCGTACCGTCAGCCGGACCGCGCTGGCCGCCGGCGGGGTTCGTACCACCGAGGTGCTGACCAAGTACGACGCCTACGGCAACGAGACCGAGGTCGACGACCGCGGCGACACCGCGACGGCGGCCGACGACCGCTGTACGACGACGACGTACAACCGGAACACCGGTCAGTGGCTGATGGACCTGGTCTCGCACGTCCGCACCGTCGGCGTGGCCTGCGGCGCCACACCGTCGTACCCGGCGGATGCGATCGAGGACGTCCGGACGTCGTACGACGGCGGTGCCTTCGACGCGGTCCCGCCGCGCGGCAACCCGAGCCGGGTCGAGCAGGCCAAGTCCTACAGCGGCAGCACTCCGGCGTACCTGACGAAGAGCACGACCACCTACGATGCTTTCGGCCGTCCGCTGGAGACGAAGGACGCGCTCGGCCGGCCGACGACCACCGCGTACGTCGACACGAACGGTGTGACCACCTCCGTCACGACCACGAACGCGCTCGGCCACGTCCGGACACAGCGCATCGACCCGCGGCTCGGGCAACCGGTGACGGAGACGGACGCCGACGGCCGCGTCACGTCGCTGAAGTACGACGCGCTCGGCCGGCTGACCGCGGTCTGGAAACCCGGCCGCACGGAGGCGAATCTCGAGAAGCCGCACCTGGAGTTCGCCTACGGTGTCCGCAGCTCCGGCGGACCGAACTGGGTGAAGACCCTCACGCTGACGGCCAACGGCACACAGGTGGCGTCGTACCAGTTGCTGGACGGGTTCCTGCGGCTGCGGCAGACACAGTCGCCCAGCCCGCTCGGCGGCCGGATTCTCACCGACGAGTACCGGAACAGCCGCGGCCTGGTGCACTTCAAACGAGCGCCGTACTACGACAACGACTCCGCGCCCGGAACCACGCTGGCCACACTCGTGCACGGTGTGGTCCCCAACGCCACAGCGATCGGTTACGACGGCGCGGAACGTGTCACGGGTGAGGCGCACGTCGAGTACGGGACGGAGAAGTGGCGGACCACGACGACGTACGGCGGTGACCGGGTGACCGTCCTGCCGCCGGCCGGCGGCACGTTGACGACCACCGTCACCGATGCTCGCGGGCGGACCACCGCCAGGCTGCAGTACCAGGGACGGACCACGGACAGTGCGGCCGAGACGACCCGGTACGGCTACACCAAGCGCAGCGAGCTGGCGTCGCTGACCGATTCGGCCGGCAACGTCTGGCGGTACGAGTACGACGTACTCGGCCGCAAGGTGAAGGCGGACGACCCGGACAAGGGCGTGGCCGCCATGGCGTACGACGACGCCGACCAGCTCGTCAGCACGACGGACGCGCGCGGCAAGACGATCGTGTCGAGCTACGACCTTCTCGGGCGCAAGGTGGAGACCCGCAACGGTTCGGCCGCGGGACCGTTGCTGACGAAGTCCGTCTACGACACGCTGTCGAAGGGGCAGCTGACGTCGTCGACGCGGTACGTCGGCACGAACGCATACGTGCGGGCAGTCACCGGGTACGACGAGGCCGGCCGCCCGAAGGGGGAGCAGGTCGTCGTACCGGCGGTCGAGGACAAGCTGGCGGGCACGTACACCACGACGCAGACCTACGCCGACAGCGGCAGCGTCTGGTCGACCAGCCTGCCGAAGCTCGGCGACCTCGCCGCCGAGACCCTGAACTACTCGTACGACGACCTCGGCCTGCAGGAGAAGCTGACCGGCGCCACGCCGTACGTGACCGACACGAAGTACAGCGGGCTGGCCGAGGTCGTCCAGCTCGTCATGGGGCCGACGGATCGCACGCTGTGGCGGACGAGCTTCTACGACGCCGGCACCGGACGGCTGAACCAGGTCAAGACGCACCGCGACTCCGCCGGAGACATGCTGGCCGCCGACCAGACCTACAGCTACGACGCGACCGGCAATGTCACCCGCAGTACCAACCAGGTCCAGGGCCGGGCGCTGGACACGCAGTGCTACACCTACGACCACCTGCGCCGTACGACGGCCGCGTGGACGGCGACCGACAACTGCGCGGGCGCTCCGGACCCGAGCCGGATCGGCGGGCCGGCGCCGTACTGGCAGCAGTACACGTACGACCTGACGGGGAACCGCACGACGGCGACCGTGAAGGGGCTTGGCGGTGCGGCTGACAAGGTGAGCACGTACGCCTACGGTCAGCCCGGCAGCGACCTGCCGCACGCGGTCCGGTCCGTCACGACCGGCTCGACGGTGGCGACGTACGAGTACGACGCGGCCGGCAACACGACCAGCCGCACCGGCCCCGACGGGCAGCCCCAGCCACTCGTCTGGGACGACGAGGGCCAGCTAGCCGCGGTGGGCAGCAGCAACTACGTGTACGACGCGGACGGCAAGGTCCTGATCCGCCGCGACGCCGCCTCCAGCACCCTCTACGTTGGCAACGGCGAACTGACAGTCACGAACGGAGTCGCGAAGGGCACCCGCTACTACGACGGCATCGGCGTCCGCACCAGCACAGGCCTCACGTGGACAGTCGCAGACCGCTTCGGCACCAACCAAACGGCCCTGAACGCCACCACCCTGGCCATCACCACCCGCGAACTGGACCCCTTCGGCGCCCCCCGAGGCACCACCACCCCCTGGCCCGGAGGCAACCGCACCTTCGTAGGAGGCAACCCCACCGGAGACACCGGCCTCACCCGCCTAGGAGCCCGAGAATACGACCCAGCCCTGGGCCGCTTCCTCTCGGTAGACCCCATCATCGACCCCCAAGACCCTCAACAACTAAACGCCTACACCTACGCCAACAACAGCCCATCCACCTTCACCGACCCCGACGGCCTGAAACTCATCGAAGGCGACAGCGGCCCCACTTACTCCAACCAGGCGGCGGTGAACAACGCAGCCGCGGCCGGCAAACTCGGCAAATCCGGCGGCAAGTCGAGTGGCCCGTCTGGTGGCAAGGCGAAGACCAGACCTGGATCCCGCGTGAACCTGTGCGCAATCGTCAAATGCAACGTCGGAAAGAAGATGATGGTGCACAACTGGTTGCTGAGGAACATGAACACCGAGCTCCTTGACATTATTCGTGACTACTCCGAGGAGGCTGGCATCGACCCGCAGTTGCTCTTGGCGATGCTGATCTCCGAGAGCGAGGACGGGCATGACAGTTGGACCGACTCCCCGTTGAGTCCGATCAACGGCAGCACCGGCGTCGCCAACCTGCAGGAGCAGCCTTTCGTTGCGGCCGCGATCCATGCTCGTGGAAACCTCGACTTCGGTTACCACGAGACCTTTTCGGTCACCGACAACCGCCAGGCCCACAACTCCATCAAGGCAGCGGCCTACTACATTTCCTTCCTGCAGACCAAGCTTCGGAAGAGCGTGGGCACCCCGAAGTACGTGACGGAGGCACAGGCGATCCGCATCGGGTACAACATGGGTGTCGGGCGAGTCATGACGCAATACCCGAGCACTGGGACGACGGTTCACTTGAACCTGGGCCGGGACAACATGTCACGTGTCGCCAACCTCAACCGGGCTCCGCGCGGGCAACACGCGAACGTCCTGCGCCGATTCGCGTTCCAGTACGACATCGCCGGTCGACTGTTGGACGTGGGCTGAGCCGTTGCTCATGCCCGCTCCCTGGCCACCGTGCACCAGTGGTGAGTGGACCGATACGATCTGTTCTGGGCGGACGGGTCGTGTCGGTCCACGGGCTGGGCGTGGGAGCGTTTAGCCTGGTCGGGGATCGAGTGGGAGGTGTCGCGGTGGCGAACAGCATGCTGGGCCGCGACATGGCGGTGGACCTGGGGACCGCGAACACGTTGGTGTACGTGCGGGGCCGTGGTGTCGTGCTGAACGAGCCTTCGGTGGTCGCTACGCGGACCGACGAGCCGCAGGAGGCGGTGGCGTTCGGGCACGAGGCGAAGAAGATGATCGGGCGGACGCCGGGGAACATCACCGCGATCCGGCCGCTCAAGGACGGTGTGATCGCCGACTTCGACGCCGCCGAGCAGATGCTGCGGTACTTCATCCAGCGGGTGCACCGCCGGCGGTACTTCGCCAAGCCGCGGATCGTGGTCTGCGTGCCCTCGGGGATCACCGCGGTCGAGCAGCGCGCGGTCCGCGACGCCGGGTACATGGCCGGCGCCCGCAAGGTGTACATCATCGAGGAGCCGATGGCCGCCGCGCTCGGGTCGAATCTCGAGGTCCGCGACGCGACCGGCAACATGGTGGTCGACATCGGCGGCGGGACGACGGAGGTCGCGGTCATCTCGTTCGGCGGCATCGTCACCAGCCAGTCGATCCGGGTGGCCGGCGACGCGATCGACAAGGCGATCGTGAACTACTGCAAGAAGGAGTTCTCGCTGCTGCTCGGCGAGGCCACTTCGGAGCAGATCAAGATGACGATCGGGTCGGCGTTCCCGACCACCGACGGTCCGGACAGCGAGATCCGCGGCCGGGACATGGTCTCCGGCCTGCCGCGCACCGTGAAGGTGTCGTCGGCGGACATGCGGCAGGCGATCGAGGAGCCGATCACGGCGATCGTCGACGCGGTGAAGGCGACCCTGGACAAGACCCCGCCGGAGCTGGCCGGTGACATCGTCGACCGTGGCATCGTGCTGACCGGCGGCGGCGCGCTGCTGAAGGGCATGGACGAGCGGCTCCGGCACGAGACCGGCATCCCGATCCACGTCGCCGAGAACCCGCTGGACGCGGTCGTGCTCGGCGCCGGCAAGTGCGTCGACAACATCGAGACCCTCAACCGCATCCTGGTCACCGACAACCGGCGCTGAGGTCCACCGATGCTCAAAGACCTCGGTAGCCCGTCGAGCCGGAACTCGTCCGCGCGCAGCGCGCCGACCCGCAGCGCGTTCCGTTCGGCGGGTGAGATGCCGCTGCGCTCGGCCGGTACGCCGCGCGAGGTCCGCCGCCGCCGGTCCGTGCTGGCGCTGGTGATCCTCGCCTGTTTCACGCTGATCGTGCTCGACGCGCGCCGGTCGGCCGGTTCGCCGGTGGAGCCGCTGCGGGAGGGCGCGGCGGCCGTGTTCGGCCCGCTGGAGTCGACCGCGACCTCGGCCCGGCAGCCTGTGGACAACCTCCGCGACAGATTCGCGGAAATGGATAGGTTGAAGACCGAGAACGAAAAACTGCAAAGGGAGAACGAGGAGCTCACCCGGCAGCTGAACACCTCCGACTACGCCCGGAACCGGGCGCTGGAGCTGGACAAGCTGCTGAAGGTGGCGCCGGCGTACACGATGACGCCGGCCCGGGTGATCGGGATCGGTGGCGCGCAGACGTTCAGCCACACGGTGACGATCGACGCCGGGACGGCGGACGGCGTGCGCGCGGACATGACGGTGCTGAACGGGGCCGGTCTGGTCGGCCGGGTGGTGCGCACCACCCAGGGGACCGCGACCGTGCTGCTGATCGGCGACCGGAACTCGACCGTCGGCGGCCGGCTGAACTCGACGATGGCGCTCGGTTTCGTCTCCGGCCGCGGCGACGTGGCCGGGACGCTCGACTACAAGCTGGTCGACCCGAAGGCACGGCCCAAGGTCGGCGACCGGATCGTCACCTGGGGCTCCAGCGGCAACGCGCCGTACGTGCCCGGGGTGCCGATCGGCGTCGTCACCGCCGTGACCGCCAACGTCGGCTCGCTCGGCTCCACCGCCACCATCAAGCCGTACGTCGACCCGACCCGGATCGACACCGTCGGCGTGGTGACCGGACCACCGGCCCGGCCGCCGCGCCCACAACTCACAGGAAAGGGGAACTGACGATTGATCGCACTACGCATCGGGTTGGCTGCCCTGTTCCTGATGATCGCCGTGACCGTGCAGACGTCCGTCCTGACCAACATCGCGGTCGCCGGCGTGACGTGTGACCTCACGTTGATCGTGGTGATCGCGCTGGCGCTGTCCCGCGGCCCCGAGTGGGGCGCGATCACCGGGTTCGCCGGCGGCCTGCTGCTGGACGTCGTGCCGCCCGCCGACCACACCGCCGGGCGCTGGGCGCTCGCACTGGCGATCGCCGGGTACGTCGCCGGCCTGATCCGCCGGGAGCGGACGTCGAGCGGGCCGGTCGGTCCGCTCGGGGTGGCGCTGACCGTCGTACTCGGGACGGCGATCTCGTTCTTCCTGTACAGCGCGACCGGCTCGCTGCTGCACGACCCGACCGTCGACTGGGGTGAGTTCGGGGTCCGCCTCGGCATCGCCGCCGGGTACGACGTGGTCGGCGCGATCGTGGTGATCCCGCTGGTCATGTGGATCATGGGCCGCGTCCAGCCGCCTCGGGAACGCCGCCGGGTCGCGCCATGAGTTGGGACGGTTTCGAGGCGCCGTTGAAGGCCCGGCTCCGGCTGTTCGTGATCGGGGTGCTGGTCTTCTCGTTGCTGTGCACGCTGTTCGGCCGGCTCTGGTACATGCAGGTGATGTCGAACGCCGACTACACCCAGGCCGCGACCCAGCAGCACATCCGCCAGGTCCTGATCCCGGCGCCGCGCGGCACGATCGTCGACTCGCAGGGCCGGACGCTCGTCGGCAACCGGGTCTCGGTGATGATCACCGTCGACCGCTCGGTGCTCGCCAAGCTCCCGGACAGCCAGCAGAACGTCGTCCTCGCCCGCCTGGCGAAGGTGCTCGGCCAGAAGCCCAAGGACCTCAAGGCGCGCACGATGCTGTGCGGCGAGCCCGGCGCGTCGAAGCCGCCCGCCTGCTGGAACGGTACGCCGTACCAGCCGATCCCGGTGGCGAAGGACGTCAGCGAGCAGGTCGCGATCGAGGTGATGGAGCGTCGCGAGGACTTCCCGGGGATCGCCGCCGACACGCAGACGCTGCGGGCGTACCCGGCGCCGTACAAGGTGAACGCCGCGCACATCCTCGGATACCTGTCGCCGATCACCACCGAAGAGCTCGAGGACATGGACAAGGCCGGGCAGGACTCGGTCCCGCACCGGTCGGACCTGGTCGGCCGGGCCGGCGTCGAGCGCTCGTACGACAAGCTGCTGCGCGGCGCGCCCGGCGAGAAGGACGTGATCGTCGACGCGGTCGGGTACACCACCGGCGTCCAGAAGCAGACCGCGCCGGTGCCGGGCGCGACGCTGGTCACCACGATCGACGCGCGGATCCAGGCCGCGGTCGAGGCCCAGCTGCGGAACGCGATCCTCACCGCCCGCAAGCAGTACGACAAGATCACCAAGAAGAAGTACGTCGCGGATTCCGGTGCCGCGGTCGTGATGGACACCAAGACCGGCCGGGTCGTCGCGATGGCCAGCTACCCGACGTACGACCCGGGCGTCTGGGTCGGCGGCATCTCGCAGCGCGAGCTCGACGCGCTATACTCGACCAAGTCCGGGACGCCGCTGGTCTCGCGGGCGTTGCAGGGCCAGCTCGCGCCGGGGTCGACGTTCAAGCCGATCACCACCGCGGCCGCGATGGGCGCCGGCTACAGCACCAAGACGCGGCTGGACTGCTCGTCGTACTTCGAGGTCGGCAACCGCCGGTTCAAGAACTACGAGTCCGCGTCGTACGGGATGATCGGCTTCGACCAGGCGCTCTCGCTGTCCTGCGACACGTTCTTCTACCGGATCGCGTACGCGCTCTGGCTCAAGGAGGGCGGCAACTCCAGCAACGTCGACACCCTCGACCCGCTGGTCGAGATGGCGAAGAAGTTCGGGTTCGGGACGCCGTCCGGGATCGACCTGCCCGGCGAGGTGAGCGGCCGGATCGCGGACCGGAAGTGGAAGAAGACGTACTACGACGCGCAGAAGGACTACTACTGCAAGATCGCGAGCAACCCGCCCGCCGGGACGTCCGCGTTCCTGAAGCAGTTTGCCCGCGAGTTCTGCGTCGACGGGTACAAGTACCGCGCCGGTGACGCGGTGAACTTCGCGATCGGCCAGGGCGACACCACAGTCACCCCGGTGCAACTCGCGGCGGTGTACTCCGCCCTCTCGAACGGCGGCACCCTGTACGAGCCGCGGGTCGTGCAGTCCTGGATCGGGGCGAACGGCAAGCCGCACGAGATCAAGCCGACCGTCAAGGCGAAGCTCCCGGTCCCGCGGAGCAACCTGCGCTACATCGACAACGCGCTCAAGCAGACCGTCAAGACCGGTACGGCGGCCTGGAAGTTCCAGGGCTTCCCGCTCGACAAGATCCCGGTCCGCGCCAAGACCGGTACGGCCGAGGTCTACGGCAAGCAGACGACCTCGTGGCTGGCGTCGTACACCGACCGGTACGCCGTGGTGATGATGATCAGCCAGGCGGGGACCGGTTCGGGCGCCGGCGGTGACGCGGTCCGCAAGATCTACGAGACGCTGTACAACGTCAAGCCCGCGCCGCCGCCCGGTCCCGAGAAGCCGGAGCAGTGAGATGGCGCTGCTGACCCCAATCCGCACCCGGCCGCGGATGGACCGGCGCTCGACCGTGTGGCACGTGGACTGGGTGCTGGTGTTCGGCGTGGTCGCGTTGTCGTTCATCGGCGCGATGCTGATCTGGTCGGCGACCCACAACCGCACCTCGCTGACCGACGGCAACCCGGACGCCTACCTGATCCGGCACGCGCTGAACTTCGCGATCGGCCTGGTGCTCGCGGTCGGCGCCGCGGTCACCGACCACCGCCGCGTCCGGATCCTCGCCCCGGTGCTGTACGCCGCCTCGATCGTCGGTCTGATCCTGGTGCTGGTGCCCGGTGTCGGTTCGACGATCAACGGGTCCCGGTCGTGGATCCAGTTGCCGTTCATGTCGATCCAGCCGAGTGAGTTCGCCAAGCTCGCGGTGATCGTCGGGATGGCGCTGCTGATCGCCGAGAAGGGCGAGACCGACCGCCGCGAGGACGCCCGCACCATCGACGTCGCACAGGCGATCGCGGTCGCCGCCGTCCCGGTGGTGCTGGTGATGCTGCAGCCGGACCTCGGGACCGTGATGGTGCTCGGGTCGATCGTGTTCGGGATCATCGCGGTGTCCGGCGTCCCGAAACGCTGGATGCTCGGGCTGCTCAGCGTCGGCGTGCTGATCGCGGCGATCGCGATCAAGCTGCAGGTGCTGAAGGAGTACCAGATCGACCGGTTCACCGCGTTCATGCACCCGTCGTCGGACCCGCAGGGCATCGGCTACAACGTGAACCAGGCGCGGATCGCGATCGGCAACGGCGGCGTGTTCGGGCAGGGGCTGTTCCACGGCGGCCAGACGCAGAACGCGTTCGTCCCCGAGCAGCACACCGACTTCGTGTTCACGGTCGCGGGGGAGGAGCTCGGACTGATCGGCGCCGGCGCGATCATCGTGCTGTTCGCGATCATCCTGTTCCGCGGGCTGCGGATCGCGGTGACCGCGCGGGACGCGTTCGGCCGGCTGGTGGCGACCGGGATCGTCTGCTGGTTCGCGTTCCAGGCGTTCGAGAACATCGGCATGACGCTCGGGATCATGCCGGTCACCGGCCTGCCGCTGCCGTTCGTGTCGTACGGCGGTTCGTCGATGTTCGCGTGCCTGCTGGCGGTCGGGCTGTTGCAGAACATCCACCTGCGGTCACACCGGTACTGACCAGGGACCCGGCTGACCGGTCAGGTACGCTGCTGCCTGCTCGGCCCCCGCCCAGAGCCCTCGGAAGGCCCATGACCAGGTACCTTGCGCTCGCTGCCGCCCTCGCGCTGTCCCTGACCGCCTGTGGTGGTGAGGACTCCAAGGACACCGCCCAGCCGCCCGCCGCCACGCCGCCGCCCAGCGCGACACCGACGCCGTCCACGCCGGCCGCGCCCGTCACCCGGACGACCACCGAGCTCACCGGCGCCTTGCTCGAGCTCGCCGACCTGCCGAGCGGGTTCGCCGAGGACAACGAGGAGGCGGACGAGGACGCCAAGCCGTTCTCCGCGCCGACCAGCCGGTGCAAGGCTCTGGTGAAATACCTGAACGCCACCAAGGCGCCCGGGGCGAAGGCCAGCGTTTCCCGCACGTTCACCGGCGGCCAGGAGGGTCCGTACATCGACTACGGCCTCGACTCGATGGGCACCGCCGAGGAGGTCGCCGACCTCCGCGACGACTACGCCGAAGCGGTCGACTCCTGCACCAAGGTGACGTTGAAGACCGAGGGCGCCGGCAACACCACGATGAAGGTCGAGGAGATCACCGCCCCGGAGTACGGCAGCAAGCCGTTCGCGTTCCGGCTGACCGGGACCAGCGGGCCGAAGCGCGGGCTCGAGTACGCCGCCGTCGTCACCGGGGTCGGCGATGTGATCCTGTCGGTCGGCGTTCTGGCCGGTCAGGGCACCGAGCTCGATCCGGCGACCGAGACCGCGGTGGTCAAGGCTCGCGAGGTCCTGAAGATCGCGTGACCGGCATCGCGTGATCGGCGTCACACACCGGGTTGTCACGTAGCCGTCGTACGGCGCCGTCGTGTTGGCATGAGTCAACGGATGGATTTCAGCAAGGTCACCCCGGCCGCGTTCAGGGCCGTGTTCAGCCTCGAGACCTACGCGCAAGGCCAGGTCGACCACACGCTCCTGCACCTGATCAAGGTGCGCGCGTCGATGGTCAACGAGTGCTCGTACTGCGTCAACATGCACACCACCGACGCCCTCAAGGCGGGCGAGACCACGCAGCGCCTGTTCGGCCTCGCGGCGTGGAGCGACTCGCCGTTCTACGACGAGCGCGAACGGGCCGCGCTGGCCCTGACCGACGCGGTCACGCTGCTCGGGCGCGGCGGCGTACCGGATGACGTTTGGGACGCGGCGGTCGAGCAGTTCGGCGACGAGGGTACGGCGCACGTGCTGCTGGCGATTGGCATGATCAACCTGTGGAACCGCCTGCTGATCGCGACCCGGAAGCAGCCGGAGGCAGCGGCCTGACCAGCACCCCGAGCAGCACCCTGGCGGAGTACGCGTCGGCGCGCGGGATGCTCGCCGGCCTCGCCTACCGGATGCTCGGCAGCTGGCACGACGTGGAGGACGTGCTGCAGGAGGCCTACGTCCGCTGGTCAGCCGCCGACCGTACCGACGTCGCCGAGCCGCGCCGCTACCTGACCCGGGTGGTGACGCGGCTGTCGGTCGACGTACTGCGCACCAGACAGGCCCGCCGCGAGAGCTACATCGGCGAATGGCTCCCCGAACCAGTACCGGCCGACACCCTGGAGCTCGACGACGTGTCGCTCGCGCTCCTGCACCTGATGGAGCGCCTCACCCCGCCGCAACGCGCGGTCTACGTACTGCGGACCGCCTTCACCCTCCCGTACGACGACATAGCGGAGATCCTCGACCGTACGCCGGACGACTGCAGGCAACTGTTCCGCCGGGCGAGGCACGCGCTGGACGACGACCGGCCGCGGTTCCGCCCGTCCGCGACCGAGCAACGCCGGCTGCTCCTGGACTTCGTCGCGGCGGCGCGGGACGGCGACCTCGCGCGCCTGGAGTCGATGCTCAAGGACTCCGTCACGTCGTGGACCGACTCCGACGGCCGCCGCCGGGCAGCTCGCCTACCTGTCAGCGGCCGCGAGAAGGTGGCGCATTTCTTCGCGCACATCTACACCCGGCCCGACGTCTCGGTCGCGCCCATCGAGCTGGCGACCGGTCCGGCCGCCCGGGTGATCGTCCGCGGCGAGATCCACGTCCTCGCCCTGCAGACCGACCGCGACGGGATCGCCGCCATCCACATCCAGGCGAACCCGGAGAAGCTGTCAGCGGTAGAGCGGTAGCGCCCCGGTGAGCGAGTCGACGGCGGCGCGGGGACCGTAGAGGGCCAGGCCCAGGTAGTCGATGTCGTCAGGTTTGGTGCCGGCGAGCGTGGCGGACATCTGCTCGTAGGTCCGGGCGCGCTGAGCGACCTGGTGCATGTCGTGGACGGTCACGCCGTCACGGGCGGCGGCCTCGGCCCGGAGTGTCCGGAGGTCCTCGGCGGACGCCCGGAGGATCGGGATCGGGTACGCGCACATGCCGGTGTGCGGGGTGCCGGCCGCGTCCGCGGTGTCCGGACCGACGGTGTCGTCGTGGCGGCGGCCGAGGCCGACGCCGAGCAGCGCGGCGGTGTTGAGGGCGACCCCGACCGGGGCTTCGGCCGCGATGACCACGACCATCTTGTTCGTCAGCACGGCGGCCACGCTAGCTCCATGAGCGGGGATTCGCTGATCGCTCCGAACATCGTTCGGCGGATCTGGGAAACTGACCGACATGGACGAACTTGATACGGCCCTGCTGCGGATGCTGCAGAACGACGCCCGCCGGACCAACCGGGACATGGCGGCCGAGCTCGGGATCGCGCCGTCCACCTGCCTGGAGCGGATCCGCGGGCTACGCGACCGGGGCGTGATCAGCGGGTACCACGCGGCGGTCGACCTGCAGGCGATCGACCGGTCCACGCAGGCGATCATCTCGATCAAGCTGCGGCCACAGGCGATGGCGGTCGCGACCGCGTTCCAGGCGTACGTGATGGAGCTGCCGCAGACGCTCGACATGTTCATGGTCTCCGGCGGCACCGACTTCCTCGCCCACGTGGCGGTCAAGGACACCCAGGCGCTCCGGGACCTGGTCCTGGCGCTTGCCAAACGTCAGGAGATCGCCGACATCCGCAGCTCGGTCGTCTTCGAGCACCACCGCCGCACGACGATCATGCCGCTCTGATCCATGGCTGCGACAAGCCCCGGGGTCTGGGAACACGCCGTGGCGTGTTCCACGACACCGGGGCTTGTCGTCAACGAACTCCGTAGGGTGGGGGACATGCGACTCAACTATGTGGAGACAGGTTCGGCCGACGCGCCCGTCGTACTGCTCGGGTCGTCGCTCGGGGCGGACCAGCGGATGTGGGCACCGCAGGTCGACGTGCTCGCGCAGCGGTTCCGGGTGGTGGCGTTCGACCACCGCGGGCACGGCGGGTCGGAGGTTCCGGACGGGCCGTACACGATCGACGACCTGGGCGGTGACGTCGTCGAACTGCTCGACACGCTGGGCGTCGAGCAGGCGTCGTACGTCGGCATCTCGCTCGGCGGCGCGGTGGGACTGTGGCTCGCGCAGAACGCGGCCGATCGCTTCCACCGTTTCGCGCTGCTGTGCCCGCCGTCCAACCCGGCCGCCGACCCGCAAATGTGGATCGACAGGGCCGCCCAGGTGCGTGCCGAGGGCACCCAAGCAATCGCCGACGCGACACTCGGCCGCTGGTTCCTCCCGGAGTTCACCGACACCGACGCGGTCCGCCAGATGCTGCTCGACTGCCCCGACGAGGGCTACGCCGCCTGCTGCGAGGCCCTCAGCACCACCAACCTCCTCCCCGGCCTGAGCGACATCACCGCCCCGGTCCTCCTCGTCACGGCCGACTCCGACACATCGATCCCACCCGAGACCGTCGTCCCCCTGGCCACCCAGATCCCCGGCGCCCACCTGGAAATCATCGAAAACGCCGCCCACCTGGTGACCTACTCGCACCCGGACACCGTCAACCCGTTGCTGCTGGCCCATCTGAGCTGACCGTCCACGTCTCGTGGGTCGTGGTGCCGGGGTTGTACTGGCGGGGTTCGCGGTGGTTGCCGTTCAGGTCTTGTTGCCAGGTGGTTCGTGGTTCGAGGTGGTAGTGCACGCTTGACGGCAGTTTGATGCCGGCGCCGATCGGCATCAGTTTGAAGCGTGGGGCGGCCAGGCCCCAGAAGGCGGCGGTGCCGGCGGGGCCGTTGTAGTGGGCAACGACCTCGGCCAGTTGGCGGTCGGACGCGACGTTTCGCCGTACGCCGTTGAAGAAGTGGGCAGGACGGGTGTCGACAAGGCCGTAGACGTACGGGCTTTCGTCCAGCGTGCCGTCCTTCTTGAGCTTGCCGAGGTACGACACCAGGAACGCGGTGAAGTCGGCGTCCTGCCGGTTGCCGATGCGGCCGACGTACAGGTCCTTCAACCGGGGCCGTAGTTGCCACGTGAGCAGTTCCTGGCCACCGCTCTTGTAGTGGTAGCCGACGAACCCGACGAATCCGCTGGCGTCCGGACGCGGGACCGACACAGTGACCGGCTTCGCGCGCCGCGCGTCGATCGTGACAGCAGTGGCCCGGCGTACGTCGAACCCCGGCTCGACCATCCGGTACAGCTCGCCCTTCGCGCCGAAGATCGTGGCCTCGAGAATCTGCCTGCCGCGCGGCACCCGCGCCGTCGTACGTCCGGTGGCGTCGACGGTGGTGCCGCTGCCGACGTTCCAGAAGGACACGTACCCACGGTCCGCCGGGACGGGCGCGCCATCGGGTCCGAGTACGCGCAGCGCGACGTCGTAGCTCTCGATCTCCTTGTCGACCACGAGCGGTACGACGACCTGCTGCGAGCCGCCGGTCGCGGTGACCCGGCCGCTGTAGACCCCGTCCACACCGGCATGGGTGGTCTCGGAGACGACCTGGACGGACGCCTCACCTCCGGCCGGGACCGTGAGCCGGTCCGCGCTGAGCCGCAGCGCACCTGCTGGTGCGGGCTTGCCGCCAACAGACAGCTCGGCCTTCACGTCGAGAGTGATCGGCACAGTGCCGAGATTGCGGTATGTCAGCGCCTTGCTGACAGGCTTGTCGTCCGCGTGCGGCCACAACGCCGTACCGAAGGAGATGCTCCCGGTCGTCGCGACCACGGACTGCGCGACGACACGAGTCACGTCAACCCGCCCGGCGCCCTGCTCGTACGACGTCAGCGCCGCGTTCGGCTTGGCGGCGGACATGAGGGCGCTCTTCAGCTCGGGCGCCTTCCAAGTGGCGTGCTGCTGCACCAGCAGTGCGGCCGCTCCGGAGACGTGCGGCGTCGCCATCGACGTACCGGACATGCGGCTGTAGCGCTCACCTACCGGCTCCCCGAGTACCGCGCCCGCGGAACGTGCCGCGACGATCCCGACACCCGGGGCGGTGATGTCGGGTTTCACAGCGCCCGCGGCGCCGGGCCCTTGACCGGAGAAGTCGGCGAGCGCTTCCTTGCCGTCGACCGCGCCGACCGTCAACGCGGCCGCAGCAGTCCCAGGCGATTCGACCGACTTGGCGCCACCACGGTTGCCCGCGGCCACGACGAACAGCGTGCCGGTGGTCCTGGTCAGCCGGTCGACCGCCTCCTCGATCGGGTCGATCTCGTCGCCGCCCGGGCTGCCGAGGCTGAGGTTCACGACCGGAGCGTGCTGCGCCACGGCCCACTCGATCCCGGCGAGTACGGCGGATTCCGAGCAGTCGCCGTGGTCGTCGCAGACCTTGCCGTCCAGCAACTGAGCATCGGGAGCGACTCCGCGGTACCCGCTGACGCCCTTTCCGGCGATCGTGGACGCGACGTGCGTGCCGTGACCGGCCACGTCGGCCGCCGGAGACGGCGTGAAGTTCTTCGCCGCCACCACCTGGCCCGCGAGATCCGGGTGCGTGCTGTCGATGCCGCTGTCGAGGACCGCGACCTTGACGCCCTTTCCGGTGTACCCCGCCTTCCAGGCGGTCGGCGTACCGATCTGCGGAACGCTGTGGTCCAGCGACATCCGCAGCTTCCGGTCGAGCCAGATCTTGCCGGGCGTCTGCGCCAGGAAGCCGGCCGCACTGTGCTTCGGTACCGCGAGCGCGGTGGCGGAGTCCAGTTCCCGGACCTTCGTCGCGCGCCGAACGGCGGGCCGGCCGCTGACGATGAGCGGGATGTCGCCGCGAGCGGTGTCGTCGTACCCGTCGCGGAACAACAGGCCGACGTCGAAGAGCCGTTTGTCGAGGCGCCCGATCCGGACCGCCGCCCGGACGTCGGACGGGATCACCGTCCACTCGGCGCCGGTACGCCGGCTCTCGAAAGTGACCTGTTCCCGCCCCGGAGCCCGCTCGATCGAGACCTGGTCGGCGCCGCGCAGCACGACCCGGTCACCCGTGATCAGCGTGACGACCTTGCTCCGGGCAGCGGCGGCCTGACCGGTTCCGGGCAGGATCGTCACCCCGAGCACCGCTGCCAGCCCCGCCGCGAGCCATCGTCTTGTCCGCACCTGAGTCCCCTTCGTAGTCGGCTGTTCACTCCGGGGATGTCCGGCTGGACCGCGGGCATTTCGTCGCCGATTCCGGAGTACCGGGGCCGCGGCGTTAACCTGGTAGGCGCTCTGTTCGCTGACTGGAAGTGTCTATGACTGTCGAATCGCTGTTCCCGCGCCTGGAGGCCTTGCTGCCGGGTGTGCAGAAGCCGATCCAGTACGTCGGTGGTGAACTGAACTCGGTCAGCAAGGAATGGGACGCGGTCAGCGTGCGCTGGGCGCTGATGTACCCGGACGCCTACGAGGTCGGCCTGCCGAACCAGGGCGTCCAGATCCTGTACGAGGTGCTGAACGAGCGCGACCACATCCTGGCCGAGCGGACGTACTCCGTCTGGCCGGACATGGAGCAGGTGATGCGGGACAACGGCATCCCGCAGTTCACGCTGGACAGCCACCGGCCGGTGCGGGCGTTCGACGTGTTCGGGCTGTCGTTCTCGACCGAGCTCGGCTACACGAACATGCTCACCGCGCTGGACCTGGCCGGCATCCCGCTGCACGCCGTCGACCGGACCGACGAGGACCCGATCGTGCTGGCCGGCGGGCACGCCGCGTTCAACCCGGAGCCGATCGCGGACTTCGTCGACGCCGCGGTGCTGGGCGACGGCGAGGAGATCGTGCTGGCGATCTCCGAGGTGATCCGGGAGTGGAAGGACGAGGGCCGTCCGGGCGGGCGTGACGAGGTGCTGCTGCGGCTGGCGAAGTCCGGCGGCGTCTACATCCCGAAGTTCTTCACCGTCGACTATCTCGCCGACGGCCGGATCCAGCGCGTCACCCCGAACCGTCCCGGCGTACCGTGGCGGACCGCGAAGCACACGGTCATGGACCTGGACGCGTGGCCGTACCCGAAGAAGCCGCTGGTGCCGCTCGCCGAGACCGTCCACGAGCGGTACTCCGTGGAGATCTTCCGCGGCTGCACCCGCGGCTGCCGGTTCTGCCAGGCGGGCATGATCACCCGGCCGGTGCGCGAGCGCAGCATCACCACGATCGGCGACATGGTGCAGAACGGGCTGCAGCAGTCCGGGTTCGAGGAGGTCGGCCTGCTGAGCCTGTCGTCGGCCGACCACAGCGAGATCGCCGACGTCGCGAAGGGCCTGGGGGACCGGTACGAGGGCAGCAACGTCTCGCTGTCGTTGCCCTCGACAAGGGTCGACGCGTTCAACATCACGCTGGCCAACGAGTTCTCCCGCAACGGCCGGCGCAGCGGCCTGACGTTCGCGCCCGAGGGCGGGTCGGACCGGATGCGCAAGGTGATCAACAAGATGGTCACCGAGGAGGACCTGATCCGGACCGTCGCGGCGGCGTACAGCCACGGCTGGCGGCAGGTGAAGCTGTACTTCATGTGCGGCCTGCCGACCGAGACCGACGAGGACGTGCTGGCGATCGCCGACCTGGCCAAGCGCGTGATCGCGACCGGCCGTGAGGTGTCCGGCCGCAACGACATCCGGTGCACCGTGTCGATCGGCGGGTTCGTGCCGAAGCCGCACACGCCCTTCCAGTGGGCCTCGCAGCTGGGTGTCGAGGAGACCGACGCCCGGCTGGCCAAGCTCGGTGCCGCGATCCGCTCGGAGAAGAAGTACGCCAAGGCGATCGGTTTCCGGTACCACGACGGCAAGCCCGGCATCATCGAGGGCCTGCTGTCCCGCGGCGACCGGCGCGTCGGGCGTGTGATCGAGGCGGTCTGGCGCGACGGCGGCCGGTTCGACGGCTGGAGCGAGCACTTCTCGTACGACCGCTGGGTCGAGTGCACCGAGAAGGCGCTCGCGGACGAGCCGGTCGACCTGGCCTGGTACACGACGCGCGAGCGTGAGTACGCCGAAGTCCTGCCGTGGGACCACCTGGACTCGGGTCTGGACCGCGACTGGCTCTGGGAGGACTGGCAGGACTCGCTCGAGGAGGACGGCGCGATCGAGGTCGAGGACTGCCGCTGGACCCCCTGCTTCGACTGCGGCGTCTGCCCGCAGATGGGCACCGAGATCCAGATCGGCCCGACCGGCAAGAAGCTGCTGCCGCTGTCGGTGGTGTGACGTGTGGGGGCCGCTGCCGGCCCCCAGCACGCGCTAGTTGCAGTAGTACGCCGGGTTGGGCGTCGTCTCGGTCTGGTCCTGCCAGTGGGCGACGCCGATGTAGTACCCGCAGCCGGTGCCGCCGTCGAACCAGGCGCCGCCGCCGGAGTACGCGTTCGTCGCCGCGACGGTGGTGTACGGTCCGCTCGCGCTGTCGGCCTTCTGCAGTTCGACGTACACCTCGGTCACGCTGTTCGAGCAGCCCTCCAGGCCGACCCCGACGTACAGCATGTTCGCGCTGTAGCCGACCGACCGGCCCGTCACCAGATCGCACGCGGTCGTCGACGCCTGTGCCGGCGTCGCGACCGCCAGGCCCGCCGCTGCCGCCGCGGTCGCCGCTACCGCACCTAGGAGTTTCCGCATCTGACCACCCTCCAGTTGGAAACCTACAGAGAGTCAGCAGATTAGGTCACTCAGTTACGAGCGTCGACCCTTTCGAGCCCGCCGACAGAAGCAGCTCGCTGAGCAAAAGCTGGTCAGCGCTGCCCAGAACCAGGTCGGCGGCCGCCACCGCCGCCGGCGTCACGTACGGATTCGGTACGGCGACCGCGTACATCCCGGCGGCCTGCGCCGCCGCGACCCCGTGGGCGGTGTCCTCGACGGCGATCGCCCACGGTACGCCGAGGCGCCGCAGCGCGAGCTCGTAGATCGCCGGGTCCGGCTTGTGCGTCGGCACCTCGTCGCCGGTGACGATGTGGTCGAAGAGCCCGACCGCGCCGACCCGCTCCAGGTGCCCCATGACCCAACTGCGCGCCGAACTGCTGGCGATGGCGACCTGCAGCCCGAGCTCGCGCGCGTCGGCGATCCAGGACCGGATCCCGGGCCGGAAGTCGAGCTCGTCGTGCAGCCGCTGCCGGTGCGCGAGGCGCCGCGCGTGGCTCTCGGCGCGGTCGAACCTGTCGCCGACGGCCGCGGCGAGGACGGCGTACCGCTCCTCGGTGATGTCGCCGCCGTGCCCGGGCCAGAAGGTGGTCATGTCCAGCTCGAGGCCGTGGTACGCCCACTCCGCCTGCCAGCTCTCGACCATCGTCGTCTCGGTGTCCATGAGCAGACCGTCGAAGTCGAACACGATCGCGGGGACGTCGACCGGAAGCAGGCGCGTCGCGAGCCGGTGGAGTTGGGCCGTGCTCAATCCGAGCGACTCCAGGTAGCTGCGGACGCCGCCCAGCGTGTCTACATGCTCGAGTGACGCGAGGATCGTCTCGGGCCGGGTCCGCGTGAACTCCGGTCCGTCCTGCATCCCCAGGTTGACCTCGCTGATCGCGTAGTCGGCGGCGATCTCCGAACGCGGTACGCCGACGAGGTCGAGCAGCAGCGCGACCGTGAGCCCGGTCCGGTCCTTGCCCGCCTTGCAGTGCACGACGACCGGCTGGTCGGGCGGGGCGTCCGCGATCGCGGCGAAGATCCGCGCGATGTGCGCGGCGTTGCGGTTCAGACTGTTGCGGTAGACATCGACCAGCCGCGGCTCGTCCTCGGGCACCCGCCGAGCTTCGGCCTCGGGGTCGATCCAAGGAATCCGCTGGTACGTCGCTACGCCGTCGAGCGGGTGCGCTTGCCGGATCTCCCAGTCCGAGCGCAGATCGAGGACCAGTCCCGCGCCGAGCGCCTCGAACTCGGGCCCGACGGCGTCCAGGCACTCGCTACGAATCAGAGCCCCCGCGCGCGTCGGTACGCCGTACCGAGTAGGAAGTCCGCCGACATCACGCGCATTCGGGCTCCACATGGCCGTCAGCTTAGGTCACCGCACCTCCGAGCGATTCGAAGTCCTGCCACGTTCCGTCGTAGGCCTTGTGGTGCAGGGCGGAGTCCATGCCGACCGCGAACACGTCCAGCCGGCCTGGACCCCAGGAGACGACGGAGCCTGCTGGTTGCGGGCGGCGGGCAGCTGCGGGTTCGAGCCAGCCGGCCAGGGCGGCGATGTTCATCCGGAGGATCTCGGCGGCCAGCGACCAGTCGATGAAGTTCAGCGTGTCGTTGGCGGAGTGGATGTTGCCGTTCGCGCTGTCCGCACCCTCGATCGTCAGCACTGCGGGCATCCCGGCGGTGATGAACGGCACGTGGTCGCTGGCGAACGGGTTCAGCGAGGTCTCGACCTTCAGCCCGGTGTACGTCGCGGCGGCGGTCGCCAGCGCGTTCATCTGGGCGGACGAGACCTGCGCGCCCTCCAGCAGGACGGTCGGCGTCGCGGTGTTCTTGGTCGCGATCATGTCCATGTTCAGGACGGCGCGCACGCGGGCACGCTCGGCCGGCGGCAGCGTCGCGACGTACTGCTTGCTGCCGAACAGGCCCTGCTCCTCGCCGCCGAAGAGGATGAGCCTGACGTCGTTCTTCCACAATCGGTTTGTCAACAATCGGCCGAGCTCCAGGACGCCGGCCGCCCCGCTCCCGTTGTCGTCCGCACCCGGCGCCGAGGCACCCGGCCCACCAGCGAGATTGACCGAGTCCAGATGCGCGGTCACGATCACCAAACCGCGCGCGCCCTGGCCGTCGGAACCGGTGCCGGGCCGGTCGCCGATCAGGTTCGCCGACTGTCCCGCACCTACGGCGATCGGCATCCTCGTCGTTTGGTAGCCGAGAGCAACCATCCGTTCGGCGGCGAAGTCCATCGCCTGGGTGAACGTCGTACTCGTCGAATGCCTGGTCGGCAGGCCCGCCAGCCAGGTCAGGTCGCTCTGGTACGACGCCACGGACACCTCGGCCACCAACGCCGAGATCGCCGGATCGACGCGCGCACTGGAGACAACCGGATTGTCGACAATCGTCGTGTCGGCACGCAGCGTCTCGATCCGCCAGCAATGGTTGGAGCGCCGCCGCGGCCGGTCGGCGGCCGAGATCACCAAGTGTCGGCCGTGATCCAGCAACGGCGTGACATCCGGATACTCGTCCTGGAAGCTCCGCCCGACCTGCGTGACGAGCAACAGCCCCGGAACGGTCCGCGACTGCCGCCCAAGCCGCTGCTCGGCCGGCACCCAGAGGATGGTCTTCGCGCCGAACCGGGCCGACCGCGCGCCGCCTGCGGCGTCGGCGGTCGGCACTACGAGGTACCGCACAGGTCCAGTAGTCATGGGCCCTCCCGGCCTGGACTAGAAACAGATGGAACAAAGCAGGGGAGCTGACGACCCGGGACCCGCGCCGGCCGACGTGGTGGGCACGGACCCGCCGTGCCGGAGACGTGGCGGGTGGACCGCGGTCAGGTGCTCACTCCTGCCAGGCGATCTCGAGACGGTCGGGGGTGGAGACGACGATTCGGCCGCCACCACCTTGGCCGCGGACCAACCGGCCGGTGGCGTCCCAGCGGCCGGCGGCGCGGGCCTCGGGGGCGTCGCCGCGGCCGATGGCGTACTCCACCAGCGTGCCGTCGGGGCGGAACTCCACCCCCCGCCGGCCGCGGGCCGGCGGGAAGGCGAAGTCGTCGCGGCGGTAGACGCTGATCCCGTCGTGGTCCTCCTCGAAGGAATGCGTCCACCGCCCGGCCGGTGCGGCGGTCAGATCCGCACCGCCTGTTCGATCGCGGCGGGCGTCTCGGGGATCGTCACCTTGAAGTCGCTGATCACGCCGCCGAGCGCCTCGTACCCGGTGACCGACGGTCCCCAGGCCGAGCCGTCCCACCACTTGTGGTACAGCTGCTTGTCGGTGCCGGTGACGAACACGTCCAGCCGGTTCGCGTCCCACGAGACCACGCGCGGCTCGTCGGTGCAGATCCCGCCCATGTACTCGTACCCGGTCAGCGACGGTCCCCACGCGGAGCCGTCCCACCACTTGTGGTACAGCGCGGAGTCCGTGCCGAGCACGAACACGTCCAGCCGGTCCGAGCCCCACGACACCACGGTCGGCGCCGTCGTACAGACACCGCCCATGTACTCCCAGCCGTTCCAGGCGGAGCCGTCCCACCACTTGTGGTACAGCGCCGAGTCGGTGCCGATGACGAACATGTCGAGCCGGTTCTCGCCCCACGCGACGACGCGTGGCGGCGAGGCGCAGACCCCGCCCAGGTACTCGTACCCGTTCCAGGCCGAGCCGTCCCACCACTTGTGGTAGACCGCGTTGTCGGTCCCGAGGACGAACGCGTCCAGCCGATCGGGGCCCCAGGCAACGACCTCCGGCGGGCTCATGCAGATCCCGCCGAGGTACTCGTACCCGTTCCACGCGGAGCCGTCCCACCACTTGTGGTACAGCGCGCGGTCGGTCCCGAGGACGAACGCGTCGAGCCGGTTCGCGCCCCAGGTCGCGACCCGCGGCGGGCTCATGCAGATCCCGCCGAGGTACTCGTACCCGTTCCAGGCGGAGCCGTCCCACCACTTGTGGTACAGCGCGCGGTCCGTGCCGAGGACGAACGCGTCGAGCCGGTTCGGCCCCCACGACGCGACTTCAGGAGCGCTCATACAGATACCACCCTGGTACTCGTAACCGGCGACGGACGGTCCCCACGCCGATCCGTCCCACCACTTGTGATACATCGCCAGGTCGGTGCCGAGCACGAACGCGTCGAGCCGGTCCGAGCCCCACGACACCACCGAGCCGGCGGGTTCCGGCGTCCGCTCGGACTCGTACACCGGCAGGTCCCGGCGGACCGTGTCCAGCGTCGCCGCCATCCGCTCCGCCTGGCCGGCGGTGAACATCACCATGCCGCGGTCGTCCGTGTAGTCCATGTAGTCGTAGAACAGGTCGCCGTTCGGCCCGTTGCTGCAGGTCACGTGCGGGAACGTCGGTACGCCGAAGTTCGGGCCGGCCTGGTTCGGGGTGTCGGCGCACTCGTCGCTGCCGCTGCAGCCGCTGCCGTCGTCGCCCCAGATGTGGAACAGGTTGAGGTAGTGCCCGACCTCGTGCGTCGTCGTCCGGCCGAGGTCGAACGGCGCGGCCGCCGTACCGTTGGTGCCGAAGCCGCTGTGCAGGATCACCACGCCGTCGGTGTTCGCCGGGCCGCCGGGGAACTGCGCGTACCCGAGCAGGCCGCCGCCGAGCTGGCAGACCCAGATGTTCAGGTACCGGTCCGTCGGCCACGGGTCGATGCCGCCGGTCGCGGACGACTTCACGCGGTCGTCGGTGCCGAAGTTCGCCGTACTGGTCTGGGTCCGGGTGACGCCGGTCGTCGGGTTGCCGTTCGGGTCCTCGGTGGCGAGGAAGAACTCGATCCGGGTGTCCGCGATCAGCCCGCTGAACACGCTCGGCACGATGCTGGTGTCCGGGTTGGTGGCGCGGAAGTCGCGGTTCAGGACGTCGAGCTGGCTGTCGATCTGGGCCTGCGAGATGTTCTGCGCGGCGGTGTTCCAGACGACGTGGACGACACACGGGATCTTCGCGATCCCGGTGAAACGCTCCTGGCGGGCGACGTAGTCCATCGTCGCGGTCTCCAGCGCCGAGCGCGCCGCGGCGTACTCCGCGGACGTCGTCAGCAGCCGCCGGTGCACGTCCATCACACCGCACTGCCGACGCGTCGGGAACTCGGTCCGGTCGTCGCCGGACGCGCCGCTCATACCGGCACCACCGGCCGTGCCGCCGCCCGTCATCCCGAGACCGCCGGGCGAACCGCCGCCGCCCATGCCGGCCGCGGGCGCGCCGGACCCGCTCATGTTGGCGGCCGGCGAACCGCCGCCGCTCATGTTCGCGGCGGGTGCTCCACTGCCTGTACTGCTGCCTGTGCCAGTGCCTGAGCCGCCGGCGCTGGTCGTCGTACTGCTGGTGCCGCTCGCCGGTGTGCCGGCCGCCGGCATGCCGTCCGCCGTGGGCTGTCCGTTCGCGGCGTGCCCGTTCGGCTCGGTCGCCGGGGCCTCGCCCGGCATCCGGTAGTCGTCTCGGTGCTTGTCCGCGCGCCCGTTGGCCTTCCTCGGCATTTCTCCCCCTTCCACGGGGGCACACGAGCAGGCCGGCGTCCCCACGCCGAACCGAGAACCCCACCCCCAGCACAGCCCTCGACCGAAGGCGGACCCGCCGCCTTCCCCCACCGAACAGCCGGCCCCCAAGACGCTGCTCTGCGTTTCACGATCCTCCGATCACCGTCCCCGCACAAGACTTCGCGCCCCGTCAGGAGGATGCGTCGTCGGTCAGAGTTCGCGTTCCCACATCGTGCGCTGGGCGACGGGACGGAAGCCGAGCTTGGTGTTGACGGCGATCATCGGGGCGTTCTCGGGGGCGTTCCAGGTGTGGAGTACGGCGGGACGCGCGACGCCGGACTGGAGGGCGCGGAGGTTCGGGGCCTTGACCGCGATGCCGAGGCCGTTGCCGCGGTGCGAGCGGCGTACGTAGGTGTCGTACTGGGTGAGGCGCTCGGGCGTCTCCGGCGTACCGCCCATCTGGGTGTACGCCGCCAGCTCGCCGGACGCGGTGTGGACGGCGGCCGTGGTGTACGTGAACCGTCCCTGGGCGACGCGGCGCGCTTCCGCGTCCCGCACCAGCTCGGGCGTCCAGTGCACGGGTTCGTCGGTGCGGTCGCCGGTCGGGACGTCCTCGCTCATCCCACTCAGCAGCTCGACGAACTGCGCCATCCACTCGTCGGGCGTGTGCTCGCGCCACTGCACGATCTCGTAGCCGTCGACCCGGTGCTCCGGGAGTTCGGCCACCGGCAGGTCGGCGACCTGGTGCAGCTCGGCGTGCTTCTTCACGAACCCGCGCGCCGCGGCGAACGCCGTACCCGGGCTCTCACCCGTCACCGGATCACCTGCCAGGTTCGTACCCGACACGATCCGCCGCCCGTCCGCCCGTGCCTTGTCCACCGCGACCTCCAGCAGCCGGCTGGCGACACCACGCCGTCGGTACTGCGGCGCGACGGCAAGCTCGACGTCGACGGCGTCGGTGTTCCCCACCAACCACCAGTCCAGCCAGGCAACCCCCAGCCAGACATCCCCGTCCACGAGCCCCAGCCCCTCGGCCCGCACATCCGCATGCTCCCGAGCCATGAAAACCCGAGCCTCCTCCACCCCCATCCCCACCGGAAACTCGAGCTCCTCCCGCCGAACCCCGAACTTCACCTCGTAGAACTTCCGGAAAACCTCAACATCCGCCCCGTCAACCACCACAATCCGCATCCCGCGACCCTAGAACCAACCCCACCCCACCGCCCGGGAATACCATCGCGAGATGCATCACTTCGGCGTCTACGCCCGGATCGGCGATGCCGCCCACGTCCTTCTGGTCCGCAAGACCCGCGGCCCGTACACCGGCCTCCTGGACCTCCCCGGCGGAACCCCGGAACCCGGCGAAACCTGGGCCGAAACCCTCGAACGCGAACTCCACGAGGAGCTCGGCCTCCACCTGACTCCGACCGGCGCCTTCAAGCACTTCGCCGTGCACGTACACCAGTCGTCCACAGGCACCCCGATCAGCCTCCACCACCGAGGCGTCTACGTCGACGTACACCTCCCGGCCGGTCTGCAGCTCGCGGCCGGATCCGCCGACGTCACCTCCCCGGACACCGCCGGCTCCGCCTGGTTCGACCTCCAGACCGGTGACCCCGCCCACCTGAGCTCAGCTGCCCGCGCGGTCCTACCGCTCTAGGCGGGCCAGGATCTGGTCAGCCAACGGTTCGGGCGAGTCGTTGGAGGTGTCGAGGTGGTGCAGGTTAGTGCTCGAGGAGCGCGTCGACCAGCTCGGCGCTCCCATGCGAGCGGTAGTGCTCGGCGACATGCGCCGGCACCTCACGGCCTGGCTTGGCCCACGGTCTCCCCGGATGGCGACCCAGCTTGTCGGTGGAGACGTACTCGAAGCCGAGCCGGTCGGCCACTGCCCGCGCCACCGTCGACTTCCTGACGTGTGAAGGACCGCCGATCAGCACGACGCGGGCGTCGTACGGCGGGAGCATCTAGTGGTGCGGGCGGAGGGCTCGGTTGGCGGCGGGTTCGGCTATTTGGGCGCGGAACTCGTTGGCGGGGTAGACGCCCAGGATGCGCACCTCGACGGAGAAGAACGCGAGCTCCTCGAGGGCGAGGGCTACGTTCGGCTCCTCGGGGTGCCCTTCGATGTCGGCGTAGAACTGGGTGGCGAAGAACATGCCGCCCAGCTGGTACGACTCCAGCTTCGTCATGTTGACGCCGTTCGTGGCGAAGCCGCCGAGGGCCTTGTACAGCGCGGCCGACACGTTCCGGACGCGGTACACGAACGACGTGATGACAGGCCCGGACCCCACCGGCGGTACGTCGGGCTCGCGCGACAGCACCAGGAACCGGGTCGTGTTGTGGTGCTCGTCCTCGACGTCCGACGCCAGCGTCTCGAGGCCGTACAGCTCCGCGGCGGCCCGCGGGGACAGCGACGCCACGGTGGGATCGCCGAGCTCCGACACCTCGCGCGCCGCGCCGGCCGTGTCGTCGGCGACGACGGTCGACCAGCCGTGCTCGCGGATGATCTTCCGGCACTGGCCGAGCGCGTGCACGTGGCTGCGCACGGTCCGGATCTGGTCGAGCGACGTACCCGGCACGCCGAGCAACTGGAAGTGGATCGGCAGGAAGTACTCGCCGACGATGTGCAGCCCGGACTCCGGCAGCAGGTGGTGGATGTCCGCGACCCGCCCGGCGATCGAGTTGTCCACCGGGATCATCGCCAGCCCGGCGCGCCCGCTGCTGACCGCCTCGAGGGCGTCCTCGAACGTCGTACAGGGCAGCTGCTCGCGGTCCGGGAACATGTCGGTGCACGCCATCGCCGAGTTGGCGCCTGGCTCACCCTGATAAGCGATCGGTCCGTCCACGATCTCCCAGGGTAGACCCACCGGATCTCAAGGACCGGATCAGGTGTCCGACTTGCGGACCTTCGTCGGCGCGCCGGTCACCGCGCGGCCCTCGAGCTGCTTGGCCTTGGTGGCGTACATGTCGATGTACTCCTGCCCGGACAGCTCCATGATCTTGTACATGATCTCGTCGGTGACCGCCCGCAGGATCAGCCGGTCGCTCTCCATGCCCTCGTACCGCGAGAAGTCCAGCGGCTCGCCGAACTTCACCGTCGGCGAGGCGAACGACGCGACGATCTTCCCCGGCGGCGCGACCACGTCGGTCCCGATCACCCCGCACGGGATCACCGGCACCTTCGCCTCCAGCGCGAGCCGCGCGACCCCGGTGCGCCCCTTGTACAGCCGCCCGTCGTGCGAGCGGGTGCCCTCGGGATAGATCCCGAACAGCTCGCCGCGCTCCAGCACCTTCATCCCGGCCCGCATCGCGCCCTCGGACGCCGAACCGCCGGAGCGGTCGATCGGCACCTGCCCGGTGCCCTTGAAGAACCCGCGCTGGAACCGGCCCTTGATCCCGGCCCCGGTGAAGTAGTCGGACTTCGCGACGAACGTCACCCGGCGGCGCAGCACCAGCGGCATGAAGATCCAGTCCGAGTACGAGAGGTGGTTGCTGGCGATGATCGCCGGCCCGGTCTCCGGCACGTTCTCGGCGCCGACGATCTTGGGCCGGAAGATCCGCTTCACCGGCGGCCCGACGATCACGTTCTTCAGCACCCAGTAGATGCCCTTGCCGTCGCCGTCACCGGCATCCACGACCGCAGGGTCCGGCTCCCGCCGCGGCGACTGTGCCGGTTCCGTCATCGAAATCCTCTCTGTTGAGGACGCAGCCTCACGTTTCCCCGAACCCACATGATGCCGCACGATCGCCCGGTTGGCCCGTACGTCGCCACGCGGGAACTCCTCACACTCCGCGCCGGAGCTTCGTAAGCTGCTGACGGCACCGTCGCCCAGGTGGGGGAGAGAACCATGCGCACCAAGCTCCTGACCGTGGTCCTGGCCCTGCTCGCGGGCGTCCTCGCGGCGCTGCCGGCGCGGGCCGCGGCACCAGGAGCCGCTCCGGACGCGGCCGTCGTACCGATCCAGGTCTCCGGCCCGGCGGCGTCGCGGTTCAACCTGGTGGTGATGGGCGACGGCTACACCGCCGCCGAGCTGCCGAAGTTCCGCGAGCAGCTCGACAAGCACCTGAACGTGCTCTGGAGCATCGAACCGTTCAAGTCGTACCGGAACTACATCAACGTGTACGCCGTCGAGATCGCGTCGCCCGAGTCCGGGCTCGACTGCGACCCGGACCTGACCGCGCCGAGGCGCGACACCCCGCTGCAGATGGGCTTCTGGGGCGGGTGCAACCCGGGCAGCGTCCAGCGCCTGCTGACCGTCAGCCAGGCGGCAGCGACGCAGTACGCCGACCTCGTGCCGGGGACGACGAGCGCGAACCGGCAGATTCTTGCCATCGGCAACAGCGACACGTACGGCGGGGCGGGCGGGGCGTACGCGACCGCGTCCGGGGGCAACGCGCTCTCCGCGCTGATCACGCCGCACGAGCTCGGGCATTCGCTGGGCGGCCTGCAGGACGAGTACGACTACTACGCCCGCGGCGACCGCGGGGCGCCGTACCAGGGTCCTGAGCCGTCCTCGATCCACCACAGCTTGCTGACCGAGCAGCAGATGCTGGCGCAGCAGAAGAAGTGGTTCCGGTGGTTGGGGGAGCCGTCGGAGTCCGGCGGGACGATCGGGCGGTACGAGGGCGGGATGTACGCCGGTTCGGGCGTCTGGCGGCCGAGTGCGCACTCGATGATGAAGACCCTCGGGTACTACTTCGACCAGGTGTCGCGCGAGCGGATGACCCAGCGGATCTCAGCGAAGGCGAACCTGTTCCAGGACAGCACGCCGGTCGGGGACGTCGCGGCCGACCAGGTCGTCTGGCTGCAGACGCTGCACCCGGTCGACCACGAGCTCGACGTGACGTGGGCCGTCGACGGTACGGCGCTGCGCACCGCGAACGCCCGCTCCGTCGACCTCTCGACGCTCGAGCTGACACCGGGGAAGCACACGCTGACCGCGACGATCGTCGACCCGACCGAGTTCATCCGCGATCCCGCCGTCCGCCCGTCGGCAATCCGATCGTGGACAATCGACACTTCCCTGACCGCGCAGCCACCGGCCGCGCCGTCGCCGCCCACGGGTTCCGCGCCGGCGTCGACCGACTCCGCGCCGACGTTCACCGCCTCGACGCCCACGGATCACCCGGTGAGTGCCGACGAGGTCGTGTATGCCGAGACTGCGCAGTCGGCCGGTGCGATCATCTGGAAAGTCGACGGTCGGATTGTCGACAATCCGGGGAACGACCGCGACCTCGACCTCGCACCCCTGCAACTCACCGGCCGGCACACCCTGACCGCCGAGGCCGGCACCGAGACCCTGACCTGGGACGTCGACGGCGTCGAACCGGTGGTCACGCCCACGATGTCGAAACCGCTGCTCCAGGTGCAGAAGCCGGGCGGTCCGGAGTACATCTACAACGACGCGTTCACGATGGGGCTCGCGGCGCAGGACGACAGCGCGGGCTACGTCGTGCCGGAGTTCCGCGTCGACGGCGACGGTTGGTACAACTACTTCGGCTGGCCGACGGACGCCTCGGCGCCGTTCCGGTTCACCGCGGAGGGGACCGAGATCGACCAGCTCGTGTACGGGAAGCTCGGCGTACCGCGGGTCGTGCCGTGGGACGACGTACCGCCGGGCTACGGGCGCCATCAGGTCGAGTACCGCGCGATCGATGCCACCGGCAACATCGGTACGCCGCGGCGCTTCGCCGTCACACTGCTGCGCCCGGCGCCGGCCTGCACGACGACGATCACCGGCGTACACGACGGTCCGCTGTACGTCGGCTCAGGCGTCACGTGCCTGGTCGACGCGACGGTCAGCGGCCCGGTCCTGGTCGCCGCCGGAGCATCGCTCGTGGCGACCGATTCGCGCGTCAACGGCCCCGTCCGGGCGGACAAGGCCGCCGACCTGCAACTGCTCCGCTCGACGATCGCCGGACCCGTCTCCGCGGACGGCGTCACCCGCAGCCTGGTCGCAATCGGGACCACGGTCCACGGCCCCGTCTCGGTCACGAACAGCCGGACGGCGGAACCGGTCGCGCTGGCCGGCAACACCGTCAACGGTCCGCTCACCTGCACCGCCAACACCCCCGCACCGACCAACCTGCAGGCGCCGAACCACGTCTCCGGACCTCGCAGCGGGCAATGCGCGCGGCTCTGAGCCGGGCGGACATGCACCTGAGTTCCGGCGACATGTTCGCGGCGCCGGAGTTCTTCTAACTTTTCCAGTGCGGGGAGTTCCCCGCCGTACCGGAGGAGTGAGATGAACGGACTGCGGGTGGCGTCGTTGCTGGCGGCCACGATGACGACGGGCCTGGTAGCCGGCGTGTACGCGATCTACGCGAACGCGTTCATGCCCGGCCTGGCCAAGACCGACGACAAGACGTTCGTCGGGGCGTTCCAGGCGGTCGACCGGGCGATCCTGAACCCGCTGTTCCTCGGCCTCGGATTCCTCGGCGCGGCGGTGCTCACGCTGCTCGCGGGCCTGCTCAGCCTCAAGCAGGACGCGCTGCCGTGGATCGCGGCCGCGTTCGTGCTGTACCTGGTTACGATCGTCCTCACGGTGGCGGTGAACGTCCCGCTGAACGACGCGCTCAAGGCGGCCGGCGACCCCGCGACCATCGACGTCGCCGCGGCGCGAGCGGCGTTCGACGAGGCCAGGTGGCGCACCTTCAACCTGATCCGCACCGTGCTCGCGACGGCGTCGTTCGGGCTCCTCGGCTGGGCCCTGTATCTCACCGGCAAGTCCGCGGCCCAGCCCTGAGTCCCCGCGGGCGGTACGGTTCCCCCTCAGGACCTGGGGGAGGAACGGTGGACAAGGACTGGTGGGACTACCGGCCGGTGTTCTCCACGACGGACAAGGGCAGCCGCATCACCGGACTCGCGCCCGGCGAGCCGGTCGGGCGGATCACGACCCGCCTGGTCGTCACGACCGCCTTGTGCTTCGCCGCCTGGGGCGCCGCGAGCCTGCTCGGTACGTCGCTGCTCTGCCAGGCGACGTCGGCACCGGAAAGTACCTGCGTCGTCAACGTCCCGCTCGACGTGCCCGTGGTGTGGCGGGTCCTCGCCGCGATCGTCGTCGTGTACCTGCTCCTGCTGGTCACGGTCGACCTCGGTGAGCACGCGCGGCAGCGGCTCGGCCAGCGCCGGGTAGCGGTGCTGCTCTGGTCCGCCCCCACGCTCGCCGGGATCGCCGTCGGTGCGGGAATCTCGACCGGTACGGCGTTCGCGCCCGACCCGTCCGGCACGCTCCGCCGTACGCTCGACGGCCTGATCGGCACCGAGGCGATCGCCCTCTCTGCGGTCCTCACGGTCCTGGCCGGCTTCTGGTGGATCACCGTGGTGGCCCGGGTGCCGTCGGCGCTGCGGCACGCGCGGCGGCGGCAGGAGACCATCGAACGGGTCCGGCGCGACGGCCGCCGGTTCACCGGGAGCGTGCGGCTCGGCGACGTCCGGTTCTGGCTCGGGCGCAATCCCGAGCTGGATGTCGCGATCGTCTACCACTCGCCCTCCGGATCCCACGTGCTGCCCGGGCGGATGCGGACCTCGCCCGACCGGGTCCCCGCCGACGGCAGCCCGGTCGTGATCTTCGACGACCTCCGCGGCGTCGTACATGTCGAACTGGACGTGGACGCGGAGTTCGCCTTCGAGCCGGAGCAGCGCTACACCGCCGCCGAGTGACCCCGCGCGGCGGCCTGCGACAATGCGGGTGTGGCACCTGTTCAAGCTCCGCCCTCACAGCAGCTTCCCGCGGTCCAGAAACTGCGGGTGCGGTTCGCCAAGCGAGGGCGGCTGCGATTCACCTCACACCGCGACTTCCAGCGGGCGTTCGAGCGCGCCGTACGGCGGGCCGGGCTGCCGGTCGCGTTCTCGCACGGGTTCAGTCCGCACCCGAAGATCTCGTACGCCGGTGCGGCGCCGACCGGGGCCGCGTCCGAGGCGGAGTACTTGGAGATATCGCTCACACAGGAGCGGGACGCCGAACAGGTCCGCGCCGCCCTCGACGAGGCCCTGCCGCCCGGACTCGACGTCCTGGAGGTCGTCGTCGCGGGGCCCGGCGCGCTGGCCGAGCGGCTGGAGGCCAGTGAGTGGCGGATCGCGTTGCCGGGAGTGGATCCCGGGGCCGCCGAGGAGGCCGTGGCGGCGTTCCTCGGGCGGGAGGAAATTCTCGTCGAGCGCATGACCAAACGGGGGCTTCGCTCGTTCGACTGTCGGGCTGCCGTTCTCCGACTCACCGTCGCGAGTGAACCGGGGTCGGTTGCGACGTGTGCGATACTGCAAGTGGTGTTACGGCACGGAACCCCGGCCGTGAGACCCGACGACGTTCTCGCCGGCGTGCTCGAAGTAGCGGCGCTCCCGGTGACGGGCCCGGCTCTTTTGACGCGGCTCGCCCAGGGCCCGCTGATCGCGGCAACCGGCACGGTGGACGACCCGCTCGCTCGTGACCGCGACGCCACCCAGGCGACCGCGACCGGCCAGGCAGGTCCCCACCAGACGCATCCAGCGGAGGGCGACGCCGCCGCTCCCTCTGTGCCCTGAGCGCGGGCGGAGCGGATCCAGCAGGCTTCCGCCTGGCCGCGACCGCCCGGTCCGGTCCGGCGAACCGTGACCGCCTTGTGGCTGCGTCCGGACCCGTGACAGGGGTCGCAGGATGCGCCGGGAGGCTTGAGGAGACCCGCACTACATGCTCGAGAACGAGCCGACCACCGAAGCAGCCGAGACGGCTGCCACCCAGCCGGCCGCCGCCCGCAAGACCGCGAAGAAGGCCGCTGCCGCGAAGAAGACGACGACACCGCGCAAGCGCACGGTGAAGAAGACCGCCGCCGCGCCGGACGCGACCGCGGTCCCCACCCAGTCCGACGGCGAGGCCGCCGATCCGGCGCCGGCTCCGGCTCCGGCGAAGAAGACGGCCAAGAAGGCCGCCGCGAAGAAGGCGCCCGCCAAGAAGGCCGCGGCGAAGGCCCCCGCGAAGAAGACCACCAAGAAGGCCGCCACCAAGCCGGCCTCCCAGGAGATCTTCCCGCCCGCCACCGACGCCCCCACACCCGAGCAGGCAACCGCACTCGCGGACGCAGGCCCCGTCGTGGAGAGCGCCCCCGCCAAGAAGACCACCCGCAAACGCACCACCAAGAAGTCCGCGACGGCCCCGGACCTGTTCTCGTCCGACGCCCCGACCACCGACGGCCCGGTAACCGACGCCGCTGAGCCTGGCACGGACTCCGCCCCGGCCGCGGACGCGGCGCCCGTCGAGGGCGCCCCCGCCCGCAAGCGCACCTCGCGCCGCCGTGCATCCAAGTCGGCCGAGGCCGCCGCCGACATCCCCTCCGCGAGCCCTGCGGATGCCCCCTCTGGGAGCGCGGCCTCCGAGGCCGCTGGTGCAGTTGCGGACGGTAGCGACTCCGGTACGGCGGGTGCTGGAACGAGTGCACGGCGTACTCGGCGGCGCCCCGCGCCTGCGGCGGTGTTGTTCCAGGCGCCTATCGACGTACCGCCGGTGACGGACGAGGACGACGAGGAAGCCGAAGCCGAAGCCGCGGTCAGCACCCCGGAGCCGGGGGCGGACGAGCAGCCGGCCGGCACCCGTCGGCGCCGGAGCCGCCGCAACCGCGACGCCGACGCCCAGGCCACAGCGGAGACCGCCGAGACGCCTGAAGAGGTCGCTGCCGACCGCGCCGAGCCGGTCGCCGAGGCCGCTGCCCAGGTCGCGGACGGCCAGACCAAGCGCAGCACTAGGCGCAGGTCCAACGCCAAGACAGACGCCCAGGCCGACGCGACGAGCGAGGCGCAGGCTGACGCCACGACCGACGCCGAGCGCGACGTGCGGGCTGATGCGAAGGCCGCGACGGACGGCAGGATCGACGCCGACCGCGATGGGCGGGCCGCTGCCCGGGCCGCGCAGGGCGAGGAGGCTGCCGACGAGGTCGACGGGCAGGATGAGGCGCACGGTGAGGACGGCGAGGAAGGTGGCGAGGGGACTCGTCGCCGGCGCCGGCGCCGTGGTGGGCGGCGGCGTCGCAAGTCCGGTGACGCGGACGGTGCGGACGACAACGCCGACGAGCAGTCCGACGACGACCAGGACGACGACGAGCAGGACGCCCGGGCGGACGACGCCGACTCTGCTGATGCTGCCGACGCCGACGACGAGGAGGCCGCGGGCGGTTCGTCCCGCCGGCGCCGCCGTCGCCGTCGCCGCAAGGGCGAGGACAGCGCCTCGTCCCCGGACGACCCCGACGAGACCGTCGTACGGGTCCGCGAACCGCGCAGCAAGAACACCGCGAACGAGATCACCGCGGTCGAGGGCTCGACCCGCCTGGAGGCGAAGAAGCAGCGCCGCCGCGAGGGCCGCGCCGCGGGCCGCCGCCGCGCGCCGATCGTCACCGAGGCCGAGTTCCTGGCCCGCCGGGAGTCGGTCGAGCGGACGATGGTGATCCGGTCCCGCGAGGACCTGACCCAGATCGCGGTCTCCGAGGACAACGTCCTGGTCGAGCACTACGTGACCACGGCGGAGCAGACCTCGCTGATCGGCAACGTGTACCTCGGCCGCGTGCAGAACGTGCTGCCCAGCATGGAGGCGGCGTTCATCGACATCGGCAAGGGCCGCAACGCGGTGCTGTACGCCGGTGAGGTCGACTGGGCCACCCTGGGTGGCGCCAACGGCCCGCGGAAGATCGAGCAGGTGCTGAAGTCCGGCCAGTCGGTGCTGGTCCAGGTGACCAAGGACCCGATCGGCCACAAGGGCGCCCGGCTGACCAACCAGATCAGCCTCCCCGGCCGGTACGTCGTCTACGTACCGCGCGGCGGCAACGGCGGCATCAGCCGCAAGCTGCCCGACACCGAGCGGAACCGGCTGAAGGCGATCCTCAAGGACATCGTCCCCGACGAGGCCGGCGTGATCGTCCGGACCGCCGCCGAGGGTGCGTCCGAGGAGGAGCTGACCGCGGACGTCAGCCGCCTGCAGTCCGCCTGGGAGGAGATCGACAAGAAGTCGAAGAACGGCCAGGCCCCGCAGCTGCTGTACGGCGAGCCGGACCTGCTGATCCGCGTTGTCCGGGACCTGTTCACCGAGGACTTCGCGAAGCTGGTGATCTCCGGCGAGACGGCGTACGACCAGGTCCGTGACTACGTGGCCGGCGTCGCGCCGCACCTGGCCGACCGGGTCGAGAAGTGGGGCGGCGACGGCGACGTCTTCGCGAACTACCGGATCGACGAGCAGATCAAGAAGGCGCTGGACCGCAAGGTGTGGCTGCCGTCGGGCGGTTCGCTGATCATCGACCGGACCGAGGCGATGACGGTGGTCGACGTGAACACCGGCAAGTTCACCGGCTCCGGCGGGAACCTCGAGGAGACCGTCACCAAGAACAACCTGGAGGCGGCCGAGGAGATCGTCCGGCAGCTCCGGCTCCGCGACATCGGCGGCATCATCGTCATCGACTTCATCGACATGGTGCTGGAGTCGAACCGCGATCTCGTACTGCGCCGGCTCGTCGAGTGCCTGGGCCGGGACCGGACCAAGCACCAGGTGGCCGAGGTCACCTCGCTGGGGCTGGTGCAGATGACGCGGAAGCGGATCGGTACCGGATTGCTCGAGGCGTTCAGCGAGAACTGCGACCACTGCGGTGGCCGCGGGCTGATCCTGCACGACGAGCCGAAGGAGTCGCGCCGCCGCAACGGGCAGAGCGGCCAGAACGGCCACGACCACGGCAAGCCCGCGCAGGCGGAGGAAAGCGGCCGCAAGAGCTCCCGCCGCCGCCGCGGCAAGGGCCGCACCGACGAGGAGCCCGCCGCCGAGCAGGAGACGCCGCAACACAACGGCGACGCCGCCCAGCGCCTCGCCCAGATCGCCGCCGCCACGGTGAAGAAGGAAGAGGCAGCCGCCTCCACCGAGGCGGACGGCACCTCGGCGGACAGTACGCCGGAACCGACTGGGTACCCGGTCGCCGCCGACGCGACTGAGCACGTGAGCCCGGAAGCCACCGGCTTCCCGAGCCCGGAGGCTCCGGTGGCCGAGGCCGCGACTGAGCCGGTCGAGGACGCCGACGCCGCGCAGAACGGGGCCGCCAAGAGCACTCGGCGGCGGCGGAGTAGCCGGAGTCGGAGCAAGACTGCTGCTGAGGGTGACGCGACCGACCCGTCGGAGCTCGTCACCACCGGTAGCTGACGCGATGTGATGCGGGTCCCGCGGCAGGCGGGGGAGTCAGTTTGACCCGTCTGTGACGGGACCCGTAAACTTGAGCGTCGGCGCGCGTTCCGCGTGCCATGTTTGTGTGGGCCGCCAGGTCTGTGCAGGCCCCCAGAGTAAGTTTTCCGATCCAGCAGAGAGTGAGATCCACGGTGTACGCGATCGTGCGCAGTGGCGGCACCCAGCAGAAGGTCGCCGTCGGCGATGTCATCGAGATCGACAGCCTGACCGACAAGGTCGGCGACACTGTGTCGCTGCCGGCGGTCCTCGTCGTCGATGGCGACACCGTGACGGCCGACGCCGCCGCGCTGGCCAACGTGGCCGTCTCGGCCGAGGTCCTGGGCCGCACCAAGGGCCCGAAGATCAACATCCTCAAGTACAAGAACAAGACCGGTTACCGCAAGCGCCAGGGGCACCGTCAGCACTACACCCAGGTCAAGGTCACCGCGATCGACGCGAAGAAGAAGTGAGCTGATCTCGAGATGGCACACAAAAAGGGAGCGGCCTCGACCCGCAACGGTCGTGACTCCAACGCGCAGCGCCTCGGCGTGAAGCGGTACGGCGGTCAGCTGGTGAACGCCGGCGAGATCATCGTCCGGCAGCGCGGCACGCACTTCCACCCGGGCAACCTGGTCGGCCGCGGCGGCGACGACACGCTGTTCGCGCTCGCCGAGGGCACCGTGGAGTTCGGCACCCGGCGCGGTCGCCGCGTCGTCAACATCGTCCCGGCCCCGGCGGAGTAATACCGCCACCCGGACGTATCAGCAGCTCTGCAAAGGGCGGGTCGCGGAATACCGCGCACCCGCCCTTTCGCTGTGTAGAAGAGAATCTCAGTCAGTACCCGGCAGGAAGAGAACACCGATGGCCATCCCCAGCTTCGTCGACCGCGTCACGGTGCACGTCACCGCGGGCCGCGGCGGGAACGGCTGCGCCTCGGTGCACCGGGAGAAGTTCAAGCCGCTCGGCGGCCCCGACGGCGGCAACGGCGGCGACGGCGGCAGCGTGATCCTGCGCGTCGACCCGGACGTCACCACGCTCGTCGACTACCACCGTTCCAGCCACCGTGCCGCGACGAACGGTGCCCAGGGCAAGGGTGACCACCAGGCCGGCAGCAACGGCGCGGACGTGGTCCTCGGCGTCCCCGACGGCACCGTCATCAGCACACAGGACGGTGAAGTCCTCGCGGACCTCGTCGGCCCGGGTGCGGAGTACGTCGCCGCGCAGGGCGGCAAGGGCGGACTCGGCAACGCCGCGCTGGCGAGCAGCTCGCGCAAGGCGCCCGGTTTCGCGCTGCTCGGCGAGGACGGCGAGGAGCGCACGCTCGTCCTGGAGCTGAAGGTCGTCGCGGACGTCGGCCTGGTCGGGTTCCCGAGCGCGGGCAAGTCGTCGCTGGTCGCCTCGATCAGCCGCGCCCGCCCGAAGATCGCCGACTACCCGTTCACCACCCTGGTGCCGAACCTCGGCGTCGTCGTCGCCGGTGACACCACGTACACCGTCGCCGACGTACCAGGGCTGATCGAAGGCGCCAGCGAGGGCCGCGGCCTCGGCCACGACTTCCTGCGGCACGTGGAGCGCTGCGCGGCGCTCGTGCACGTCATCGACTGCGCGACGTACGAGCCGGGCCGGGATCCGCTCAGCGACCTCGAGACGATCGAGGCCGAGCTGCGGGCGCACGGTGGGCTCGAGGACCGGCCGCGGCTGGTGGCGCTGAACAAGATCGACGTACCGGACGCGCGCGAGATCGCCGAGATGGTGCAGGCCGAGCTGGAGGAGCGCGGGCTGCGGGTGTTCCCGATCTCGACCGCGTCGCACGAGGGGCTCGAGGCGCTGAAGTTCGCGATGGCGGAGATCGTCGTACGGCGGCGCGCCGAGCAGGAGAAGCCCGACACCACGCGGATCGTGATCCGGCCGCAGGTGCAGGGCGGGCCCGAGTTCAAGGTGAAGAAGCTGCCGGACGACGGCGGCTGGCTGGTGCAGGGCGCGAAGCCCGAGCGCTGGGTGCGGCAGACCGACTTCGCGAACGCGGAGGCGACCGGCTACCTGGCGGACCGGCTGAACCGGCTCGGCGTCGAGGAGGAGCTGCTCAAGCTGGGCGCGAACCCGGGCGACGCCGTGGTGATCGGCGACGGGCCGAACGCGATCGTGTTCGACTTCGCGCCGGACGTCCAGGCCGGCGCCGAGATCCTGGCGCGGCGTGGCGAGGACCACCGGCTCGAGGAGGTCCGTCCGGCGGCACAGCGACGGCGGGCGAAGGACACCGAGTACCACGCTTTCCGCGAGGGAGAGCGGGCCGAGGACTGGTCGGAGTACCGCGAGAACTGGGACACCGACGAGGTGGACCTGTCCCCGGCCGAGGCGAAACGAGCGGCAGAGGCCGCGGCGAAGCAGGCGCGCAAGGAGGCGCGCGAGCGGGCTGCGGCGGAGGAACTCGACCAGAACGGTTGATTTCATGAAGCTACGCGCGGAGGCGGTCAACGCCACGCGGATCGTCGTCAAGGTCGGCTCGTCGTCGCTGACGCAGCGCGGCAGGATCGACCTGGAGCGGCTCCGGCTGCTCGTCGACGCCATCGCGGCGCGGCGGGTGGAGGGCACCGAGGTCGTGCTCGTGTCCTCCGGCGCGATCGCCGCCGGGCTGGCGCCGATGGGTCTGCGGTCGCGACCGCGGGACCTGGCCACCCAGCAGGCCGCGGCGTCCGTCGGGCAGGGGCTGCTGATGGCGCGGTACAGCGACGCGTTCGCCGCGCACGGGCTGAAGGTCGGGCAGGTGCTGCTGACGGTCGACGACGTGACGCGGCGCTCGCACTACCGCAACGCGTACCGGACCTTCGCGCGGCTGCTCGAGCTCGGCGTCGTACCGATCGTGAACGAGAACGACACGGTCGCGACCACCGAGATCCGCTTCGGCGACAACGACCGGCTGGCGGCGCTGACCAGTCACCTCGTGCACGCCGACCTGCTGTTGCTGCTGTCCGACGTCGACGGTTTGTACGACGGGGATCCGCGCAAGCCTGGTACGTCGATGGTCACCGAGATCCGGGGTGCGACCGATCTCGAGCCGCTCGCGATCGGGAAGACCGGCACGTCCGGGGTCGGCACCGGCGGCATGCAGACGAAGGTCGAGGCGGCCGCGATCGCCACGGAGGCAGGGATTCCGGTGGTCCTGACGTCGGCGGGCCGGGTCGGCGAGGCGCTCCGCGGTGAGCCCGTCGGCACGCTGTTCCACCCGACCGGCCGCCGCCGCAAGACCCGCCTCCTCTGGCTGGCCCACGCGACCTCCGGCCAAGGCATCCTGCACCTGGACGAGGGAGCGGTTCGCGCAGTGACCCAACGCCGCGCGTCTCTGCTCCCGGCCGGAATCACCGCGGTAGAAGGCACTTTCTCCGCCGGTGACCCCGTAGACCTGGTCTCGCCGTCGGGCGTGGTCGTGGCCCGCGGCCTGGTCAACTACGACGCCTCCGAGCTCCCCGACCTCCTCGGCCGCTCGACGCGCGACCTGGCCCGCGAGCTCGGTTCGGCGTACGAACGCGAAGTAGTCCACCGCGACGACCTGGTCCTGCTGTGAAGACCGCAGGTTCTGGTTCTGCCGCGACGAAGGTCGCTTGGGGACTGCTCGCGGCGTGGATCGTCCACGACCTCGAAGAACTCGCCACGATGCCGGCGTTCTCGCATTCGCCCGACCTGCCGCGTCCGCTCGCCAAGGTCCTGCCGATGTCGCGCACCGAGGCGGCCACCGCGATCGGCCTCACCGGCGCGGCCATGGCAGCGGCATCGGCGGCCGGAGCGGCGACCGGCGGGCGCAGCAGGTTCTTCCAGGCGTCACTGATGGGCTTCGGGCTGCACGCAGGCACGCACCTCGCGCAGTCGGTCGCGTTGCGGCGCTACACGCCCGGCCTGGTCACGACACCGCTCGTCGTGATCCCGTTCTCGCTGTGGGCGTGGCGGCGGCTCAAGGCGGACGGCGTACCGATCGCGCCGAGCGACCGCCGGCTGAACCTCGCGCTCGCGGCGGTGGTCCCGCTGTCGCACGCGATCGCCCGGCTGCCTCGGCTGAGACGACAATCCACCCAGCGGAACAACGGATCTAGGATGGCGACGTGAGCGAGATCATCGAGCTGGCACGGCGGGCGCGGGTTGCGTCGTACGCCCTGGCCGAGGCGTCCCGGGCGACCAAGGACGCGGCGCTGCACGCGATGGCGGCGGCATTGCGGGCGAACACCGACACGATCGTCGAGGCGAACGCCAAGGACGTGGCCGCGGCCCGGGACGCCGGTACGGCGGAATCGACGGTCGACCGGCTGGCGCTCAACCCGGCGCGGGTCGACGCGATGGCGGCCGGGCTGGAGCAGCTGGCCGGCCTGACGGACCCGGTCGGCGAGGTCGTCCGCGGGTACACGCTGCCGAACGGGCTCGAGCTCCGCCAGGTCCGCGTCCCGTTCGGCGTCGTCGGGATCATCTACGAGGCCCGGCCGAACGTGACCGCCGACGCCGCGGGCATCTGCCTGAAGTCCGGCAACGCGGTCCTGCTCCGCGGTTCGTCGTCGGCCGCCGCCTCCAACGAGGCGATCGTCGCCGTACTGCGCTCCGCCGCCGAGTCGGCCGGCCTGCCCGCGGACGTCGTCCAAGGCGTGCCGACCGATCGGGCCGCGGTGAAGGAGCTGATGCAGGCGCGTGGCCTGGTCGACGTGCTGATCCCGCGCGGCGGTGCGGGCCTGATCCAGACCGTGGTGAGCGAGTCGACGGTGCCGGTGATCGAGACCGGCGTCGGCAACTGCCACGTGTACGTCGACGCGGACGCGGATCTCGGCCTCGCGCTGGAAATCCTGCTCAACGCGAAGACGCAGCGTCCGAGCGTCTGCAACGCGACCGAATCCCTGCTGGTGCACGCCTCGGTGGCCGACGAGTTCCTGGCGGCCGCGCTGCCGGCGCTCGCCGACGCGGGCGTGACGGTGCACGGCGACCCGACGGTTGTTGCCGCGGGCAAGGATGTGGTCGCGGCGACCGAGGAGGACTTCGGGACGGAGTACAACTCGCTCGACCTGTCGGCGGCGGTGGTGGACGACCTGGAGGCCGCCGTACAGCACATCCGTCGCTACGGCTCCGGTCACACCGACGCGATCATCACCCGCTCGCAGGCGGCCGCGCGGCGGTTCACGACGGCTGTGGACTCGGCCGCGGTGGTGGTGAACGCCAGCACCCGGTTCACGGACGGCGGCGAGTTCGGCTTCGGCGCCGAGATCGGGATCTCCACGCAGAAGCTGCACGCGCGCGGTCCGATGGGCCTGCCGGAGATGACGTCGACGAAGTACGTCGTCACCGGGGAAGGTCAGATCCGAACCTGAACGTCCGGACCACCGGCGGCTCGGCACTCACCACCGCCAGCGCCGCCCGGTGGTCGTCGCCGACGTCCAACTGCCGCACCTGAATCCCTTCAGGTGTTCGCTGTTCGCCGAGCAATCCTTCGCCGGTCGCCTTCACGACGGCTTCCTTCCGCGTCCAGTACGTCGCGAACGTACGCGCCTTCTCGAGTCCGCTGTATTGGCTCAACGTCTGTACTTCGTCCGCGGAAAGGACGACCCGCGCCACCCCGTCGACGTCGAGCGCCGGATCGACCCGCTCCACGTCGATCCCCACCGGCACGTCCGCGACCGCAACTCCCACGAGCGCCCCGGAATGCGTCACCGACAGCTCGACGCCGGCGGCCCGCACCTTCCCGTGCGGCTTCCCGCACATCGAGCACGTCCGGTCCAGCTCGATCTTTGCCGCCGGCAACGAGAATCGCGCCGCCAGCACCCGGCGCACGATCGTCACGCCCAGCAGGAACCGCGCCCGGTCGATCTCCCGGACGTACGCCGCCATCCGCTCGCGCTCGGCTGTGTCCAGATCGCGCTCGAACTCCGGCCGGGCCTCGTCGACCCCGGCCCACCAGACGTCAACCATCGAGCGCCCAGGTGACCGCGTCGGCGATGTCCGTGACCGGGTAGCGCACCGCCTTGACCGTGCGATCCGCGTCGATCAGCAGAACGACCCGCTTCAGCCGCTCGTACCCACCGGCCCGGAACGTCGGCAGCCGCAGCGCCGCCGCGAGTTCCAGGTCGACGTCGGACAGCAGCAGGTGCGGGATCTCCTCGGCGCGGGCGAACGCCTGCTGTTCGTCGGGCCGCTGCGTGCTGACCCCGCGTACGGCGATCCGCTTCGCCGCGAACTCGTCGTACCGGCCGGCAAAGAGCCGGTTCTCGAGCGTGCACCCGGTCGCGCCGGCGATCTCGCTCCAGCCGTCCGGGAGCGGCGTCGGCCGACCGGTCGCCGGGTATCCGAACAGGACGGTCGTCCGGGCGCCCGCGTCCACGACGTCGATCGTCGTACCCTCCGTCGACCGCAGCGCGACGTACGGGACCTGCCGGCCGACGAGTTCCTGCAGACGTTGCGCCGGCGGCTCGTCGGGTGCGTTCGTACCGGTCAGGGTTCCGTCGCCGAGCAGCCAGCGGTCGCCCCAGTCCTGCAGCGCGACGAGGACCGGGAGCAGGGCGCGTCCGCGCGGGGTGAGCTGGTACGCGTAGCGCGTCGGCCGGTTCTGGTACGCGGACCGCTCGACGATCCCGCTGTCCAGCAGGCCGTTCAGGCGCTCGGTCAGCACCTTCCGCGAGATGTGCAGCGAGCCGGCCAGCTCGTCGAACCGGGACAGCCCGCGCGCGAGGTCGCGGACGATCAGCAGCTCCCAGCCGTCGCCGATGACGCCGAGCGACTGCGCGATCGCACAGTCCGGCTCGGGGGAGAAGCTGCTGCGCCGCACGTCTGTACTCCCTTGATTCCGGTTGCCACCACGCTAACCGGCCGAGTAAGTTCCTGTCGGGAACTCACTCTACCTGCTGGGGGCGCGGATGTACTGGCGGCGGATCGCGGACCTGCCCGCGTGGCTCAAGGCGGTCATGGTCGGCCAGCTGGTCAACGGCGCCGGCGCGCTGGCGTGGGTCTACCTCACGCTGTACCTCGTCGAGGACCGGGGGATGTCGGCGCAACAGGCCGGCTTCGCCGCGGCGGCGTACGGCGTCGGGCTGGTCGGCGGCAATCTCGGCGGCGGGTGGTTCGGCGACCGCTTCGGCCTGCGTGCGGCGGCGCTCGCGAGTCAGCTGTTGTGGGCGGTCAGTTGTGCGGCGATGCCGTTCGTGCCCGGGTCGTTGATCGCGGTCGTCGCGGCGCTGTCCGGTCTCTTCGGTGGTGCGGGACGGCCGAACCTCAGCGCGCTCGTGGCGATCTCGCTCCCGGTGGAACGGCGTCGCGAGGGCATCGCGTTGTCCCGGACCGCGTCGAACGCTGGGTTCACCATCGGCCCGCCGCTCGGCGGCCTGCTCGCGGCATACGACTTCTCGCTGGTGTTCCTCTTCGATGCGGTCACCAGCCTGGTCATGGCCGCGATCGTGTGGCGCTGGGTCCCGACCGCCCGGCGTACAACAGGATTGTCGACAACCGGATTGTGGAAGGCCGTGCTCGGCGATCGCGCCGTCTTGGTGGTGCTGGCAACGATCGTGGTGGTCGACACGGTGTACCGGCAGATCTTCGCCACGCTGCCGCTGCTCTTGCGTGACACGGGGACGGCGGCGGTCTGGTACGGCGTACTGCTCGGGGCCAGCTCGGTCGTGATCGTGCTCTTCGAGGCGCCGCTCGCCGTACGCCTCCGCGGGCATCGGGCCACTCGGGTGATCGCGGCCGGTTTCGGGTGCATCGGGCTGGGGCTCGCGGTCGTCGGGGTGTGGCCGGCGCTCGCCGGGGCCGCGGTGGCGATCGCGGTGATGACGGTGGGGGAGATGCTCTACAAGCCGACCGCGACCGCGCACGTCGCCGACGCGGCGCCCGAGGGGATGGTCGGGCGGTATTCGAGCCTGTACGCCGCGGCGTCGATCAGCGGCATGTTCCTCGCCCCCGCTCTCGGCGGTACGGCGTACCAGCACGCGCCCGGGCTGCTGTATCCCGTTGCCGCGGCGCTCGCGCTGGCGGCGGGCGTCGTACTGCTGCTCAGTCGGGCAACGGCGCGGGACGTCCTTCCCAGCGAGTCGACAGCACAACCGTCGTCCGCGTCCTGACCACGCCGTTCACGCGACGCAGGGAGCCGACCACGGCCTCGAGCTGCGTCACGTCGGCGACCCGGACCTTGACGACGAGCTCCTGGTCGCCGGCCACGAACCAGCAGTCCTCGACCGCGGCGATCTCGCGGACCTGCTCGACGATGTCGTCGGTCTCGACGTCGTCGCGCTGGAAGAGGCCGATCAGCGCGCTCGTCCCGAGCCCGACCTGGTCCGGGGCGACGACCGCGCGGTACCCGAGCAGTACGCCGCGTTCCTCGAGCCGCCGTACCCGCTCCTGGACGCTCGGGCCGGACAAGCCGACCACCCGGCCGAGCTCGGCCCAGCTGGAGCGGCCGTTCTGCCGGAGCGCCTCGATCAGCTGCCGGTCGATCGCGTCCATGACATCTCCTGTTCACCGCAGATTCCAAGGCAACTGGTGCGCCTGGCCTTTAATTCGTTTGTGAGAGCCTACTGCGTCCCGTATAATTTCAGGTGTCGGGGATGTCCGCCCCGACTCCGCCGTACAACCGAAGTGAAGGAACCATGATCACCCCTGACGTTGCCCGTGCTCAGATCGACGAGCGGCACCGGCTCGCCGCGCAGGCCCGCCGTGCGCACGCCGTGCCGTCCACCTGGCGCCGGCTGCTGACCCGTCACACCCGCCGCGGCTGACCGGCCGCAATCGTCCCGCCGGCCACCAGATAGGCTCTGCTTCATGCAGACGCACTTGGTGCCGCTGATCGCGGCTGTGGAAGCGGCCGCGGGCGAGGCCTCGCACATCTCGAAGTGGTGGTACGGCGGGTTCGCGCTCTTCGTGCTCATCCTGCTGCTGGTCGTCACCGTCGTCATGGGCAAGGGCCGGCCGCACAGCTGAGCGGCTCGAAGGGCGTGGCCATGGAGCGGAGACGACGCATCGGCGTGATGGGTGGCACGTTCGACCCCATCCATCACGGCCACCTGGTCGCCGCCAGCGAGGTGCAGTCGTACTTCGACCTCGACGAGGTGATCTTCGTCCCGACCGGCCAGCCCTGGCAGAAGTCGGACCGGAAGGTCTCCCCGCCCGAGGACCGGTATCTGATGACCGTGATCGCCACGGCGTCGAACCCGCGGTTCTCGGTCAGCCGCGTCGACATCGACCGGCCCGGGCCGACGTACACGATCGACACGCTGCGCGACCTGTCCCGGCTGTACCCGGACGCCGAGTTGTTCTTCATCACCGGCGCCGACGCGCTCGCCCAGATCCTGACCTGGCGGGACGTGGACGAGATGTTCAAGCTCGCCCAGTTCGTCGGCTGTACGCGGCCGGGGACCGAGGGGCTCGAGCTGCCGCTCGACCAGCTGCCGATGGACCGGATCACGTTGCTCGAGGTGCCGGCGCTGGCGATCTCGTCGACCGAGTGCCGGGCCCGGGTCGCCAAGGGCAACCCGACCTGGTACCTGGTGCCGGACGGGATCGTCCAGTACATCGCCAAGCGCGAGCTCTACACCAACCGTTAGGACGTCTTATGCCTGCCAGTGAACGCGCCATCGAGCTGCTGACCGCGGCTGCGGAAGCGGCCCACGACAAGAAGGCCGAGAACGTCCTCGCCTTCGACGTGTCCGAGCAGCTCGCGATCACCGACGCGTTCTTGGTCGCGTCCGCCTCCAACGACCGCCAGGTCCGCGCGATCGTGGACGCGATCGAGGAGAAGCTGCGCGTCGACTTCGACGCCAAGCCGGTCCGTCGCGAGGGCGCCCGCGAGGGGCGCTGGGTGCTGCTCGACTACCTGGAGATCGTCATCCACGTTCAGCACGACGAGGAGCGCGCGTTCTACTCCCTCGAGCGACTGTGGCGGGACTGCCCGGTGATCGCACTGCCGTCGCCGGTGCCCGGGGCCGCCGGTGCTGCTGGTGCCGCTGGTGCCGCTGGTCCTGGGTCCGCCGGTCCTGCCGGTTCCGCGGCCGAATGACGGCGGGGCGACTGGTCGTCTGGCGGCACGGCCGGACGGAATGGAACCTGCAGGACAAGATCCAGGGCCAGGCCGACATCCCCCTCGACGAGGTCGGCGTCTCCCAGGCCCGCGCCGCCGCGGCCCGGCTGGCGTCCCTCGCCCCGACTCGGCTGTTCGCCAGCGACCTGCAGCGCGCGGCCTCCACGGCCGGTGAACTCGCCGTACTGACCGGCCTCAAGATCGAGTACGACGAGGCGCTCCGCGAGATCGACGTCGACGACTGGGCCGGCCTCACCATGGCCGAACTCGCCGCCCTCAACCCCGAGGCCGCCGCCCGCATCCGCAGCGGCGAACCCCAGCGCCGCGGCACCCACGGCGAAACCGTCGAAGAAGTCGCCGACCGCTTCGCCGAGGCCCTGACCCGCATCTCCACCCAGGGCACCTCCGAAGACACCATCGTCATCGCCACCCACGGCCTCGCCGCCCGCGTCGGCATCTGCCTGTTCCTAGGCATCCCCCAGACCAGCTGGCCCGCCTTCGGAGGCCTCTCCAACTGCAACTGGGTCTCGTTGTTGCCGGGCCGCGCCGGCTGGCGCATCGAAGAATGGAACGCCGGCTCCCTCCCCGAACCAGTAATGAGCGACGACCCCCAACGCTGAAGGGGAAGAACTACCGGGGAAGGTGTCCAAAAGGACACCGCTTCGCGGCGGCTGCCTATCGGCCGGCTCCGCCGGCGTCCGGAACCGCCCTGCGAGCACCTGCTCCGCCGCGGACTACAGCAATGCGCCTGACCAATCGGACACCGCTTCGCGGCGGCTGCCTATGGGCCGCCTTCGGCGGCGCCCGGAACGGCTCTACGAGCACCTGCTCCGCCGCGGACTACAGCAATGCGCCTGACCAATCGGACACCGCTTCGCGGCGGCTGCCTGTTGGCCGGCTCCGCCGGCGCCCGTGCCGGTCCTACGGCCGACAGTCGCGCCGCGGAAATGCACGTGGATGAGCGGCCAATCGGACACCGCTTCGCGGCGACTGCCTGTTGGCCGCCTACGGCGGCGCGCGGACCGGTGGTGTCATGTGCAGGCCCCGGCGAAGCGACAGGCTCATGCGTCGGGGACCTGCGCCACCGACGTTGCCGTGCTGCACCCGCGAGACCAGGCCGGCGACGGCGCTTCGGCGTACTCCTCGACGGAGTACGCTCCGGCGTACTCCTCGGCGGAGGGAATGGGCGCGGGAGTTGACGGCTTCGCCGCGACGGCCCCGGACTCTATTGCTACGTGGTGCCGTCAGCGGCACATCAGGTCGTTACCGTGTAGCCTCGGATGGCAGGAAGCCCCTGGGATGAGAGCTTGGAGCTGTGCTCAGAGCCCCAACTCGCGGGCTCAGGGCCCGGACAGAAGGTCGCTCCTGAGCGTGCTGCGTGCCACACCAGCCACACCAGCGAACCGATTTTTCTTTGGCGGCACTCATCCGCTAAACTTCCGGAGTCGCAAGACACCGCGGGGCTTTGGCGCAGTTGGTAGCGCGCTTCCATGGCATGGAAGAGGTCAGGGGTTCGAATCCCCTAAGCTCCACCGCAAGAGTTAGCAGGTCAGGAGGCACTTTCGCCGCCTGACCTGTTTTCGTTAGAGGTCCCAGTGGGAGAGATTTGGGAGAAACGCTCGCCTCCCACCAACTTGGCCGCCAGCGTCTCAGCCTCCCGCTCGGCCTTCTCTATGGTGTCCTTGATCACGGGCACCTACGTGAGCACCTTGCCCCGCTCGTCGGCGTCCAGCGCGAGTACGGAAGTGACCCAGCGGTCCTCTAGAGCCTCCGAGACTCGTCGCTCCATCTCGGGCGTCACGTGGTCGTATACCCGACCCCTGCCCTTCATCTTGTGACCAAGCCGAGCGCGGCGGGCGACCTCCTCGTTGCCGTCCTCTGTCAGCCAGGTGGCGTGCGTGTGTCGCCCCGCGTGGAAGCGGAAGCCCGAAAGGATCGCAGGCATGTGGCGCTCCGAAGTCGGGTTGCTCGGATCGACGCCGTCCCATGCGGGCCGCCAGAAGCGCTGGCGGAAGTTGGAGCGGTACCAGGGCTTGCCCTGCAGCGAGGTGAACACGAACGAACTCCCACTCGGTCGGGTCGCGAGGAGCAGTTCGTAGATCGATGCGACGCTCGGAGGCAGAGGCACCCAGCGCTCACCCGCTGGCGACTTGGTACGAGCGTTCCGCCGCGTACGCCGTGGACGACGCGCACCGTTTGCAAGGTCGAGCGAGGCTCGCTCGGTCACGTCGGTTCCACCATTGAACAGCCGACCGTCGACTTCTTTGAGCGGTTGGAAGACCGCAATCGCCTTACTGACCTGGTCGTATTCAACGAGGGTTTGGCCGGCCAATTCTCCCCAGCGGCCTCCGGTGTACGCATCGAGAAGACCAAGCACGAGGCCACTCAGCCCAAGCTCGTTCTCGTACAGCCGCATGCTTGCCCGGAGGACCTAGAGCGGTGTGGCAACGTACTTCTCCGATTCCCAGTCCCCGCCAGTCACGCGGATACCCGAGCATGGGTTCGCCGGAATCACCCTGGCCTTCACCGCTGCGTTTATGATCGTAGAGAAGCATCCGAAGTACGACGCAACCGAAGACTCTTCGTAGTCGTTGTGGAGCTGAGTTAGCCAGGTCTCGATGTCGAAGTGGCTGTTGAAGATGCCGATCATCGGCCAGTCCCCCCACTTGGGGATCAGTTGCCTGTCGAGGTAGCGGCGATACTTGACTCGGGTGTTGTCACTCAATCTGCCGGTGACGGCAGCGTGCCACTGATTGGCGAAGTCTTCGAAGCGCATCTCGGCTACTCGTGGATCAATCCACGTGTTGTGACGTATCCGGGACTCTCATCGCCTGCTGATCGACTAAACATCGAGCAAGGTGACCCAGTTATGCGTACGAGCTACCGCTTCATGGCTGACGGCGAACCGGTGATGCCGTCCACCTCTTCCGAGCCTCTGGCGCTCACAGAGACACGCCGATCGAGAATCCCGAAGGCGGCTCGATCACTGGCGTAATCCCCAGAATGGACAGCATCGGAGTTCACATCACTCACGTCGGAGAGGACGTTACGGGTCGTGCTGCGCGCCCGTACGAGGCGGAGACCCTGGTTGTTCCAGCCGGGGTGCCAGTCCTCGTCATCGAACGGACCTACTACAAGCGCGACCGGCCTGTGGAGACAGCAGACATCGTGGTCTCGTCTGAGCGTTACGTCCTCTCGTATCGCTTGCCGATTCCAGGACGCTAGAGCCTCTCGGCGCGACCGGTGCATCGTTCATATGTACCGTCGAACTGTGGACGGCGAGTGGATGCAGGAGCAGCTGACAAGGTACTTGTACCTCGCGGACACGTACGACGCTGAGCTGCGCGATGCGGCCTATGAATCGGTGTCGAGCGAGGCGCAGCGGCTCAACGACGAGGCGACGATGTTGTTGCCGACGATCGAGCGGATACTGACGGCGCTCGACGTCATGCCTGAGACTGGCCTGCTCCCTCCGGCGTACCGTGGATCCAACGAGACTCCTCGCTGGATCAAACAAGGCCTTGGAATACTTCGCGACCGCGACGAATGGTCAGCCAGGCTCGCGCCGCAAGCTCCAATACTGGCCGCCGAAGGGTTCCATCCGTTGGTTTGGGAGGCTGCCGCGCCGTTGTGGGACGCCGATCCTGTGGCGGCGGTTGAGACTGCGGCAAAATGGTTGACGGCTTCGATTCAGCAGAAGGCTGGTTCGAAGCTGCCCGATCGCGAGCTTGTCATCGATGTGTTCTCGCCGAAGCCGAACAAGGGCAGGACTCGGCTCTGGTTCCCCGGCGATCCCGAGGACCGGACCTGGAAGTCGAGACAGGAGGGTCTTCACTATCTCTCGACTGGAGCCTATTCCGGTATTCGCAACATTGCCGCGCACTCTCATGATCCGGGCTGGTCGGAGCACGAGGCCTTGGAGTATCTAGCTGTCCTGTCGACCGTGGCTCGCTGGTCAGACGAGACCACGGTGGTCAACCCGTCGTAGGTGCCGTCGGCATGTGCTCGGCTGGCGTGGGGAAGCCGTGTGATCCGCCAACTGATGTGCGAGAGGCTAGAAGCCTGGCGACCCACGTGGGGACGCCGGCCAACGCACGGATCTGCTGATGTCAGTGACACTCCCGCCGTGCGGGTCACTGGTATCTAGAGCGTGATGGCCTCGGCAACGCGCTCGAAACGCATGCTTGCTCCGACAACTGTCAGGGCACCCAAGCGTGGCCCTGACTTCGCGGACCAGTGCGGCTCGGTCCGGCGAGCCATTGAACTCGAGGTCTAGGTTGGAGCCACCAAGTCCGGTGCCGGCCACCCGGTATCGCGTAAGCGGATCCCATCCCGCACACTCGGCGTAGCTCAGCTGACTCTGCTGGATTGACCAACGCTGGGCGCGCTTATACAGAAAATGGTTGGTCCACGGGTGCCGGCGTTGGCAGACTCCGTCGGGTGATGTCGGCGGAGGTGCTTGGGATTGGTGTCGATGAGGCCCTGATCGACCGGTGGCGCGACTGGTTCGCTCCGTCGGTACAGCCCTTCCGGACCGACGTGCTTCCGCCTCAAGTCGCTGCCGCTGTCCCCATCAGGCAGGTCGAGCCGACACCGGAGTGGACCGACACGTTCTTCATGTACAGCGGAACCTGGACGTGGCTCTGCGAGGAAGAGTTCGATTCGCTTCGCCCGAGCCTTCGACGCAGCTTGCTGGCCGCTCGGCGGCGAACGGTGCACCCCAAGTTGATGCCCGTATGGCCGTCGGAGTTGGCCCGATCCGGCGACGATCTGATGTTCCGATGGGTTGCGTCGGGGGCAGTCCGACCGAGTCGGCACCGAGATGTGCCCGGCGGAGTGTGGGGTCGCGCTCAGGCGGTACTGCCACAAGCCGAGCGACTGGCCGGTACCTTCCCGACCAGCGGTTCAGGACCCAACTGCTTCGGCACCGTCCTGGCCGCCGCCGGCCTCGATGTAGCCGACGGCCTCATTGCCCCGGATAGGTTTCGGGTCTGGCTGGACGAGCACACCGAACCCATCAACAGCACCGAGTGCGATGACGACCCGGGCATCGTGTTCGTCTGGACAGAGCACGGAGACCTCGCCCACGCGACCGTGACCATCGGTGGCGGTTGGATGCTCACCAAGCCGTCACAGTCCTGGTCGAGTCCCCGATTGATTTACACCGTGCGAGAAGCCGTCAACTCATGGCGGTTCCCTGACACCAGACTGTCTCGCTACCGACTACTTCGGTGACAGGCAGGTCGGGGCCGAACGAGAGAGCCGACAGCTCGCCTGTCCGTCGAAGGTGGAGTTAGCGTGTCGGCGTGTTGCTCACAAGCGACAACATCGAAGAGGAGTTCCTAAAGAGCTTTCCGCAGGCAGCCGCCGCTCTTGAGGCCGACGATGGCGCAGATCCCGCGGGGCGCGTCGACTGGGTGTTCCGCCACGATGTGATGCCTCACGCCATTGGCGACCCGGCTGCCCTGCGCGATGTCTTCGCCTGGATTGAGCGATTGCTGCAGTCCACTGACAGCATGATCGACTACTGGACTGCGGTACGCCTCCTCGGTCGGACGTTGGAGTGGCCAGAGTGGGTGCCTCTCGTTGAGAAGCACGCGGGGCCACTGCTTGCGACAGCAACGAGCAGGTAACCTGCGCCTCAGTCGCACGCTCATGCCGCGATTCGCGCATCTACTGTCGCAGATCACCTGACGGACGAGTATCGCGCATCAGTCGACGGAGGACAGCGTGGGGAAGCCGAACGCCTGACAAGTTTCTCTACGTCTTCAAGACGGGCCCCTCCAGGGCCCGAAAGCGCGCCGCCACCGCAGGGCGGGACGCCTGCCTCCCGCTCCGCTTCGCTGCGCTTCCGGCGCGTCCCTTGGCTTGGCGCGCACGTGCCAAAGGGTGCCGGGTCGAAGACAACAGAACTCGCCATCAACGATCCGATACCCTGCCGGTGCACCACTCGCCGGAACGGCCGGCTACTCACCTTCGTCTGCTGACCCCCGCCCGAGTTCGCGTGTGGTTCCCGCATCGCCCCGCTAGCAATCATGGAAGGGACGGCCCGGCACGGCACGCGTCAAGGGCGCCTACGGCGTCCCTCCGGGATCTCCGACCCTTGACCCGCACCGCACCTAAGGTCGGCAGCTATCGGGGCGATGCGGAGGTCTGCCACGCCGTTGTCGAAAGGCGCTCACGATGGCAGTTCACTCCAACCTAGGATGTGACCGTTCCAGTCCTGCGGGATGTGACCAATTTCTAGAACTCGCCGAATCAAGGTCTCCGCCAGCTCCAGATCTTCGTCGAGCAAGGCATACCCCGGCGACCTTCTATTCCGTCGATCGCCTCTGAATGTGACGCCATGCGCGGCTTTGCTGCGCAGTGAATAGATTCGGTTGAGAATCTCGAAGGCTTGCTTGCGCTTGACCGGATCATTCGACGCAAGAACAGAACCTCGCACCCTGAACTTGAAACTAATCTCCGAAGGTGTGTCATTTGGGTTGAATAGGAGAGCTTCGAGTGCGATTCCAAGATCAATTGCACGGTCCTCTTGAGATCGATGCGAGGCTTTCGCTGAATTCAAGCGGCCAAGTATCGCGCGCATCCGCTGCCGATCTCCATCTGAGAGCTTGAAGAAGTTGGAGACGACCGTCCGAGCGAGTTCCTGGTCAACCGGATGTCGCTCGATCTCAAACAGGTTTTCCCAAGCAGTCGCCTGAGATCCCCAACTTCCTACGCCACCCACTAGAAACCGTGTGACATCGGATTGGCTCCACGACGCGATTATTGCCAACGCTCTATCGGCGAGTAGCGCGAGACACGAAACGATATCCGACATCTCCTGGTACCGAAGAGTGCCTTGCTCAGCGTCGGAGAAACCACCGATTGTCACCAAAGGTCCAAACAAGTCGCTGCACCACAGCGCGGCCCGCGGGCGAACATTCGCCATCATTGGATTGGTCTCGACCACACCATCGAGACGTTCGCCGATCTGAAGGAAGAGGTCCCGCGGAAGCGAAGGGGGTAATGCGGACAACGGCCCCAGTGTGATCCGATCCCAAATCTCAAATGGTTCCTCAGGATGGAGGCCCCAGAATGCGGCTACTTGGGTTACCTCCTCTGCCGCGCCTGTTAGGAGTTCTTCAAATTCAGAGATGACCATCTCTGCTGACTTTACTCGGGCATGAGCGACAAACACCGGCGTCGCGTGCCGAACAACAACGTTCCCGCCCGCTCCCTCCGGGGAGTATCGGTACCTGATCGTATCGTCGGGACTGATGCCCAAATATTCCGCGAGTTCTGTTCCAAATTTTTGGATATCAGATTGCGACAGGCCCTCGACCACATGCAGTAGCTGAATCTGATACTGAGTATGCTCGGGATTGTATTCCTGGAGTCTCGAGAACGGTCTGGTCTTTGCTACCAGTCGATTGAGATGCTCCACCAGTGACGCCCTAGCGTCCCCATTCATTAAGGCCCCCTTTGTCCGGCACGCCCGTAGATCCGCACAGTACGACTCGGGGACCCGCGCCGTCGAGACCACCGAGGCCGGCCGCGGGCCTCGGTGGGAGGATTTTGGGAGCGAACTACCCGCAACAACGGTCCTGAAGCCGGGCCAACGCGCCACAACCAGGAGCGCGAGAACCCCTTGTAGACAAGGGGATAGGCGTCGCGCGGCTTGAATTGCCGAGGCGATCCCCGCCCATGGCATGGAGGAGGTCAGGGGTTCGAATCCCCTAAGCTCCACCGCAGATCAGAGGCCGGTGCCCACTCGGGAGACCGGCCTCTTGCGTTCCCAGGAGACTGAGCGTCCAGGAGCCCTGGCACCGGCCGCTTTCGAGCATTAGTGTCGACGACGGGTGAAGACTGACCCTCTCGCGACGGTTGAAAGTGAACCCCGTGCGTGACCCTGTGAAGGGTGATGACAGTGGAGGACTGGGCTGAGATCCGTCGGTTGTACAGGTCGGAGGGCAAGGCGATCAAGGCGATCGCGCGTGAGCTGGGGATCTCGCGGAATGCTGTTCGTCGTGCGCTGGCGCGAGACACGGCGCCGAAGTATGTCCGGGTCTCGAGGGGTTCGAGGGTTGATGGGGTCGAACCTCAGATCAGGCAGTTGTTGAAGGAGACCCCGACGATGCCGGCCACGGTGATCGCGGAGCGGATCGGCTGGCAGCATGGGTTGACGGTGCTCAAGGATCGGGTCCGGGTGCTGCGGCCGTACTATCTGCCGTCGGATCCGGCGTCCCGGACGGAATATGACGCGGGGCATCGGGTGCAGTGCGATCTGTGGTTCCCGCCGGCCCGGGTGCCGCTGGGAGCTGGCCAAGCAGGATCACCGCCGGTGCTGGTGATGACGTCTGGCTACTCGCGGATGCGGTGGGCGTTGATGATCGCGTCGCGGCAGGCACCGGACCTGATCGCGGGGCACTGGCAGCTGCTGCAGAATATCGGCGCGGTGCCGCGCGAGCTGGTCTGGGACAACGAGTCCGCGGTGGGGTGTTGGCGGCGCGGCAAGCCGACACTGACGGACGAGTTCGAAACGTTCCGCGGCAGCCTGGGCATCGGGGTGCATCTGTGTCGGCCCCGCGACCCGGAGGCCAAGGGGCTGGTTGAGCGGAACAACGGCTACTTCGAGACCTCGTTCCTGCCCGGGCGGACGTTCATCGGGCACCGCGACTTCAACGCCCAGCTGACCGACTGGCTGGTGCTGGCCAACGCCCGGCACTCACGGCGGATCGGCTGCGCGCCGACGGCACGGTGGGCCACTGACCGGGCGGCGATGCTGGCGATGCCGCCGACGGCTCCGTCGATCGGATGGTCGGCCCGGGTCCGGCTGCCGCGGGACTACTACGTGCGGATCGCGTCCAACGACTATTCCGTCGATCCCGTCGTGGTCGGCCGGTTCGTCGACGTCAACGCGGACCTCACCACGGTCACCATCACCTGCAGCGGCACGGTCGTGGGCAGGCACCAGCGGTGCTGGGCCAGGCACCAGACCATCACCGACCCTGCCCATCGAGAGACCGCGAAGCGTCTTGCCCACTACGCCGCAGCGGGCAGAGACCACGCCACCAGCCGAGCGACCGGGGCTGAGGTCGTGGTGGAACGCCGAGACTTGTCGGTCTACGACACCGTGTTCGGCCTGACCCACCCGGCCGGGCAGGCCGGGCACGCCGGGCAGGCCGGGGATCGCGCCGGCGGAGAGGTGGCGTGATGGCAACCCGCGCGAGCTCGCCCGGCAAGCCCGGCACGGTCGTCAAGACCGAACGAGACCTGAGTGGTGAACTGGCGTTCCTGACCAGGGCGTTGAAGGCACCAACCCTGCGCGAAGCCGTCCCACGACTGGCCGAACGAGCCAGGGCCGAGTCATGGACGCATGAGGAGTTCCTGGCCGCATGTCTGCAACGCGAAGTCTCAGCCCGTGAGTCCCACGGCGGCGAGGGCCGGATCCGGGCCGCTAGATTCCCCGCCCGCAAGAGCCTCGAGGAGTTCGACTTCGACCACGCCCGCGGACTCAAACGCGACGTCATCGCCCACCTCGGCACACTCGACTTCATCGCCGGCAAGGAGAACGTGGTGTTCCTCGGACCACCCGGCACCGGCAAGACTCACCTCGCCACCGGCATCGCCATCCGCGCCTGCCAAGCCGGCCACCGCGTCCTGTTCGCCACCGCCGCCGAATGGGTCGACCGGCTCGCCGAAACCCACACCGCGGGCCGGCTCCAAGACGAACTCCGCCGCCTAGGCCGCTACCCACTACTCGTCATCGACGAAGTCGGCTACATCCCCTTCGAACACGAAGCCGCGAACCTCTTCTTCCAACTCGTCTCGTCACGCTACGAACGAGCATCCCTGATCGTGACCAGCAACAAAGAGTTCGGCCGCTGGGGCGAAGTCTTCGGAGACGACACCGTCGCCGCCGCCATGATCGACCGGCTCGTCCACCACGCCGACGTCATCGCCCTCAAAGGCGACTCCTACCGCCTCAAGAACCACAACCTCGGCCGGATCCCCACACCGACCGACGACCAACCATGACAACCAGCAAGGGGGTTCACTTTCAACCGCCGCAAAGGGGTCCGTTTTCAACCGTCGTTGACAATTAGGCCACGGAGTACCTAGCCTTGCTGTCCATGGTCGCCCGCTCGACGGACGCGACTAGGTTGCTTCCGGCATTGGGATCCGACGACTGATCCGCGGCACTTGTCGGCCAGCCGGCTTCTGACAGGCTGGACGCCTGGCGACAGCTGTAGTGGCCGGCCAACGCGCCGATCTGCCGATCTGCGGATGTGCGTTCACTTCGCCCCGCGCGGCTCAGTCCCACCACAGGGTGACGAGGCGGGCTTGCGGTCGAATCTCGATCTCCCGGAGGGGAGGTACACCGTTCCACCAGTCGTCCCCGGGCGCGTTCGGACTGAGTTCGGCTGCCCACGACCCCACCTCGGACAATGAGGCTGTCGTGATGACGTAGACGTGATCGCTGAAGGGCCATTCGTCTGGTTCGATCACCTCCGACACACCCACCCAGACGCCGTCAACCTCGGGACGGTCGCGGAGAGCATTCAGAACCTCGTAGAAGCGAGCAGGACCAGGGTGGTCCGACAAATTGCAGCCGATCGACGCAGGATCTTCGTTTCCGTCGAAGAACAGTTCCAGGCTGACAACAGGTTCGGGTCCGGCACCATCGTCATACCCGCCTTGTCTGGCGATCTCCGCATGCAGCTCTGCCAGCATTCTCTCTCCCACAAATCGACGTTCCCGGACTATCCAGCCCAGCAGGAACCCATCCGATGATCGACAGCATCGAGGCCTGTACCCTCAAACACTCGCCGCGGCCGCGCTTCTGGCCGTTCCGGACCACGTGGCGAACGAGTGTCGCATGTATCGACGGAGGACACACCCGAAGCCTGATGTCCCGTTGGCATAGGTTGGTCGTCTGGTGCGTGGGATTGGGGTCTCGTGATGCACGGTCCGCAGCCGAGTTCGTGGGGTTCGCCAGAGGTGTTTCGCACTCTTGTGCGTGAGGCGGGCCTGACGGTGGGGTCGTTGACCGCGGCGAGCGCGTGGTCGGTGTTCGGCGCGTTCGCCAGGGTCGAGTTCGATGTGCCGCGGGAGCCGGACTCCGATGGGCTTCTGTATCAGTTCGGGGTTTACAACTTCTCCGGCGAGCCACGCTTTCACTTCGATCTGACCAGGCAGTTCGGCTTGCGTGACTCCGATGAGTATCTGCAGTTCCACTGCGATCTCCAGTACCTGCCGGCTCCTCGGCTCGAGGCGCTGGGATCACACTCGGAGTGGTGGTTCCGCGGCGACGGGAGACAGCTGCCGGAGTGGGTCGACGCGGTGAACCATCGTCCGGAATGGCCCGTCCTGGAATCGGTGCTACCGACGGCGGTAGAGGTCTACTGCGACGCGACATGACGTGGTCGGTCGGCCTTGATGCTGCAACGGCCGCAGTTGCTTGATGAGGTTGCGGATCGATGGCTGAGTCGGTAACCGAGACCTCGTCGGCGGCGCTGGTCGTCGTACTGCAAGGATGGCGGCCATGGCGAGTTTTCATGCGCGGTACGTGTCCGGTGATGTCGATGACGTATGGCGCGACCTGCGCGGTCTTGGTCTACGGGTCTTCGACGCTCCGTACCGCGAGGACGCCGAGGCGGTGGCGCGCGAGTTCGCTGACCGTGCCCGCCGGAACGTCGAGACGCTCGTCGAGCGGCTGCAGGCGCAGGGCTTCCGTGCGGAGCGGAACGACGACGAGGGGACGCCGTGTCGCGCCCACGTCCCGCCGTCGCCGGACGCGGCCGCACTGGCCGACTGGCTGGAGGCGACGTTCGCGCCGTTCCCGATGACGGTCAGCGCCTGGATCCGGCAGGTGGGCGATGTATGGCTCGTCGGGGACTTGCCGGGTTGGAAGACCAGTGTGCTCGCCGATCCGCTGGTGGTGCAGCTGGAGTGGGCCGAGCAGGGCGGCTCGCGTTCGTACTACGAGGCCGAGTACTCGGCGTACCTCGAGGACACCATGCGCCAGGACGCCGGCATCGCGTTCCAGCTCGACTACGCGCCGGACGAACTCCACAAGGCGAACATCAGCGGCGACGCGCCGTACGGCATCGACCTGCCCGGCCCCGGCATCGACGGAAAGGTGGGACCCGCGATCTGGTTCGTCGACGATCTCAACACGGCGTTCGCGGCCGGCGGCTTCCCGGGCGCGCTGTGGGAAGCGGGCTTCCAGGAGCCACCCACCGGGCTACGCGAGTCACTCGCCGCGGACCTGTTCCGACTCTGACCGGCCGCCGCACGGCTGGTCCGTCCGACCCAGTCTGACCCCAGAGGCCCGAGGGTGGTTCGAGCGCACATTCTGAGCTGGCACCAGACATGCCTTGACTCACAGCTCCGGAGTGACGCCACCCCTCACCCGCACATCGCTGTAGCAGCGCGGATCCCAGCCGATGGGGGCGTTTCGATCGGCCGCCGCCTGTCAACGATCGAGGTCGAGCCAGTCGTCGGTTTGGCGGTGCTGGCCGAGGCGTAGTGCGTCGAATTCGTCGATCGCGTTGCCGACTGTTGCGCCGATGGCCGCGAGCGCGGCATTGACCGGCCAGCGTTCGCGCGGAAGCGCGTCAACGCCCGCCTCGAAGTCGTGCTTCGCTGGGGCGGCGATGATTTGGCCGTCTCGCCAGGCGATGGACGCTTGTGTTCCAGCTCCGCCGAAGAACTCGACCTCGATGTAGGCGACTGGAGCGGTCCGCGATAGTTGCAGCGCGAGATCGCGGATTCCGCCGGAGAGGAACCAGAACTGCTGTTCGTGAGGTCTGTCGTCTCCGCCGCCGAGTCGGTCGAAGACGTCGTGTGTGAGCGGGATCAGCACGAACTGTTCCGGGCGCTGGACGACGGCCAGGTCGACGTCGTTCAGTATTGCGTCGGATCGGGTGATCAGTGCCCGCAACTCGTAGCCCATTGCACGACGGTATCGGGTGATCGTTGTCGTCAGCCCAATGGTGGACCTTTGCCTGCGCGGCTGAGTCGGCAACTGGCGGCGCCAACTCGGCATGACAGCGCCGAGTGCGTGCTATGTCAGGTCACTCAGACGGATCGAAGGTGGCTTCAACAGCGCGGTACCGCTCTGTGCCGGTCTCAGGAGCGATCTGCACTACGAAGTCCGGCAGGGCATCTTCTGTTGGACGCCCTTCCGGCCCGAAACCTTCCGGTTCTGCGTCCCACGCGATAACTGGTTGCCCGCACGGAGTACCGGAGGTCTGGGATCTAGGCCCGAAACACCGCCATGTCTCGGCCCTGTTCGGAGCACTGGCGGAAGCTCGTATCGGTACACCTGTCGGTGACGCCCTGTGCTGATGTGGACCGGCGGCAAGGCGAATGTACTCAACCGCGCTCGCTGGCTCGACGACAGCGGTGCGAAGCCGTGGCACGGCTTTGGGCGTTCCGTCCTCAGCAGAGGCTCGGCCGCGATTACGCCGTGAGGCGGTCTGCTTCGGTTAGGAGGAGTTCGCCGAAGGGCTGGAAGCCGATGCTGTAGGCGTAGACGCCGCTGAAGACTCGGTGGATGGTTCCCCATTCCCAGATGGCTGTGGCGTCGACGCCTGTGCGGGCTGCCAGTTGCTCGGTCCGTGCGCGGAGGTCGTCGCCGAGGTCCGGATTGCTACGCCCGATGGTGCCGAGGTCGCATGCCGGTTCGGCCCGTAGGCCGGATGGATCGATGAGCTTGTAGCTGCCGTCGCTCGCCTGCAGGGCGTTCATCTCGTGGATGTCACCGTGGACCAGTACCGCGGATCGATCGTCGTGGGCGACGCGACGACGATTCATGCAATCAAGGGCGTCTGCCACAGTGGCCGGTGTACATGGTCGACCTGCCTGTTCCCAGAGTTCTGGCAGCCGAGCGGCGTACTGCTCAGCCAACTTCGCGCCGGTTGGAAGGTCAACGTCGGGACCGATCGGACGCCACAGGCGAACCGCCAGTTCGCACAGCAGGTCGATGCGGCTTGCTGGGTCGGCCACGACGTCGTACATCGGAGCGCCGAGGCGCTCCAGCAGAAGGGCTTGGCGATCCATGTCTTCGGCGAACAGCTTGGCGCATCCCTCGCCGTTCGCCAGGCGGAACACGATGGCCTCCTGTCTGACTTCCCGACCTGGGACACCGATCTTGAGGACTGCCGGCGTTCCTTCGGCGAGCGTCACCTCGACGACCAGGGCGGCGTGACCGCCCGCGAAGCTGGACCCGATCGTCAGGGACCACTCCTGGGCCAGCGAGTCGACCAGGCTCGGCAGTTCGGCCAGCCAGGATTCGTTCCCGTCGGCTACGACCGTCTTGCGAACCTGGTCAGGAATGTCGAGGTTCATACCGCCAACCTTGCCAAGGCAGCAGGGTGTCCGGCGACTCATTTGGGGTTCGAATCGTCTGGGTGGTCAGAGGAGGTGGAGTCGCTCCGCCAGAGCGGGGATCTCGAGTGTGATGAGGAGGCGTCGGGTGAGTTCGCGGAAGCCTGTGCGTGCGTTGACGGCTCGCATCCCGGTGTTGGCGACGGCGGTGGTGCTGGACAGGCGACGTACGTTCGGCAGCTCGTTCGCGAGTCGGAGGGCCATAGCGGCCTTCACCCAAGTCGCCAGTCCCTGTCGTCGGTGCTCGCTCAGGACGACCGTGTCCTCCTGGCCGACGTCGACGGTTGAGCGGCCGACCTCCACCGCGGTGAATGCCGCCACCGTGGACGTGCCGGCGACGACGGCGGCGGTGACCCACAGGTCGGCACCGCGGGCGGCGCGTTCGCGTTCATGCCGGCGTACGAGGTCGCGATCCCACGCCGCGACCGCACCTGGCGGCAGATGGTTGTTCGGCGCATCGGCGATCGCGCGCTTTACCAGGGCGTAGGAGTCGACCAGGAGGTCGGGTGCTCGGCCGGACCAGTGCAGGAGGTGGTAACCGTCATGGTCGGTAGCTACGCGCCGCTCGAGGGCGGCATGGTCGAGGGTCGCGAAGTCCAGTACGTTGATGACGAGTTCGTCACCGACCGTGGCGCCGAGATCGAGGGCGAATCTCGCGCCGGGTGTGTCCGCGAGGACCGTGGTGGCGAGAATCTCCAGACCCGCAGCCTGCTGGTCACGGACCACTTCAGTGAGAAGCGACCGGCCGACGCCGTGGCCACGCATGTCGGGCAGGACGTAGATCCGCGTGAATGCCGTCTTTGGCTCGCCGGCGGGACGGACCTCGGCGGCCCCGACCACACTCCCGTCGAGCAGACCAGCCCATCGAGTAGTGCTCGGGTCGGTGAGCTGCTCGCGGAGACGTTCGGGGGACTGGGCGGGTGCGGGAGCGTATTCTCCGCGCTCAATCGCACCCACCGTACGCATCACGTCGTTCCATGCCGCAAAGCCGTATGTCATCGGCGTCGGGCCGCAGAAGGTCAACACCGGGAATACGCACGGCCCTCAGACTAGACGCCATTCAGACCATCGTCAGAACCACAGCGTGCACCGGAAGCCGGGAAGTCGCCAGGCCTCCGGACTGTCTGCTGCCGTGGGAGGATTGGGAGCGAATCACCCGCCACAACCGTCTTGAGAGGATCCAACTCGCAACAACCAGGGCCGCGCAGACCCTTGTAGATAAGGGAAATCGGAGTGGCGCAGCGTAAGCCACCGAGACGATCCCGGCGGGCGCCAACGCACGGATCTGCCGATGTTGGTGCGGCCCCTGGGGTCTTCCGTTAGCTTCGCCTCATGTCTAGTGATTGCGGTTGCGGAGATCCTTGCCGAGGCCTTGCGGAACCTGGTTCGGTTCGTTGATGAGCGCCCGGATGACGCGACGGCGGATGACGACGTACGAGCGCTCGAAGAAGTCGCATATGTCCTGAGCCAGGTGGCTCCTGAAGATCGGCCCCGGATGCGCGCGCTGCTAGGGCCCGAGTTCGTGGCGGCCCTTGGCTGGACCTGAATGCCGTACGTCGATCAGCCTGGATCGAAATGGCCTTCACGCCGCGATCCGCACGCTGACCTTGCGGCGTCACGGATGCGGCGGTGCCGACACGAGTGCGCTGGTGTGCCGGCGGCATCATTAGCGTGTGGACATGACGGGACGACCGAACGTGTGGGGCGGCAGTTCTGGCGCCGCTTTCGCTGCGCGCGTGCAAGGAGTCGTGAACGACAGCGGTCGCACGGCGGACGTTGACGTGACGCCCGTCGGCGAGCACGTCGCCACGCCAGGGGCATTCTTGGTGGAGGTCTCCGTCCACGACGGTCCCCAACTTCTGTATGAAGTGGCGGACTGGCTGCCGGGTGCTCGGATCATGGATCCGGACGGTGAGGATCTGACCCTCGATCAGGCTCTCCGCTACCTGGAGCTTCGGATCATGGGGCTGCCACCCTCAGAAGCCCTCAAGGAGTGTTGACCGTCGGGTGAATCAGCCAACCGGACCGGTCGTGATCCGTACCTTCGGCCGCCGCAGATCAGCTGGCGGATGAGCGTCGCGCATCATCTCGCGACGTTCATCGCTCGTCCTGCCGCCAAGATGCTTCTTGGCTCGGATCCAACGGCGCGATAGGCACAGTGCTCAGGTGACGATGAGCGAACTCAACCAGTTGGGCGGGCGAGTTGTTGGCGAGCGCATGAAAGTCGGGCCTGCTGATGTCGAGTCCGTAGGTGCCCGCCGGATGACCGTTGTCGGCGTCGCTGATATCGACGTTCATCTGGAACAGGCCGTGCGGGCGACTCTGTTCGGCATGCGCGAGTACATCGCGTTCGACCATGAGCACCACCTCTGGTGCTTCCAGGAACCGGATCCAGCGGGCGGTTGAGGTGAGTTGCGCCTGGATACCAGCCGTGACTTATATAAGTGGCGGCTAGTATTGTGCGCGACGTGCCTGCGTACGACGTACTCGGCGACTCGGAGCTGGGTGCGGACTCGTGTCATGAGCGAAGGGGATATGACATGAAAGACGTGCTCGATGAACTCGCGGCCGCGCGGCGGGCGGTGGGGAAGGGGAGCGTGCCTGCTGGTGAGGCGTACACCGTTGAAGTGCGGCGGCGATATGGAGTGCCGGTCGTAGATGTGTGGGACGCCATTACCAGTCCCGAGCGGCTGCGGCGGTGGTTGAAGCCGGTCTCGGGGGATCTGCGGGTTGGTGGGAAGTTCGAGGTGGACGGTGGTGAGCACGGCGAGATCCTTCGGTGCGATCCGCCGCGTCTGCTCAAGGTGTCCTGGCTCTATGGGCCGGACGCCGACGCTTGGCCCGGCACCAGTGAGGTGGAAGTGCGTCTCGCACCAGGCCCGGACGGCGCCACCGAGTTCGAACTGATCCACGCAGCAGTTCTCGAGGAGCCGCTCTTCCCGACCTACGGGCCCGGTGCCGGCGGCGTGGGCTGGGACCTGCATCTGCTCGCGCTGGCCCGGCTGCTGGCCGATGGCGAGAGCATCGATCATGAAGCGATCGGGAAGTCGGCCGAAGGGCGCGAGTTCATCCGGCGCAGTGCTGCGGCCTGGGGTGAGGCTCACCTGGCCGCCGGTGGTGAACCCGAGCACGTCGCCGCCGCGGTCGAGGCGACCACCGAGTTCTACGCGCCCGATGTGACCTGCTGACCGGCATCCCGGGCGGCGCGACGAGCAGCACGACAGCAGGTTGCCCAACAACTAGAAGGATTCGCGCCATGAAGTACACCAACTCGATCGAGATCGCTCTGCCGCGGGAGCGGGTCGCGCAGCTGCTGGCCGACCCGGCACACCTACCGAAGTGGCTGCGGGGCCTGGTCTCGCACGAGCCGGTGGAGGGGACACACGGGCAGCTCGGTACTGACCGAAGCCGGGCCGGAGTCGACGCTGTGGGAGAGCGAGAGCGAATACCGGTTCAGCGGCCTGATGCGGCTGATGGGGTTTCTCATGCCCCGCGTCTTCCACAAGCAGTCGCAGCAACACATGCAGGACTTCAAGGCCTTCGCCGAACAGGGCGCCGACGTCCGCGACTGATCCACCGCAACCCGATCGGCGCTGCTGGGCGCGTTTGACGGCTACAGGCAGAAGGGGTGGCCGGCGGGGTCGCCGTACACGTGGAACGCGCCGTTGGCGTTCTTCAGGAGGATTGCGCCGAGTTGCTCGGCCAGGTCGCGGGCGGCCTTCATGCGTGGGGTGTCAGGGTTGGGGATGCGGAGGTCCAGGTGGACCTGTTGGGGGTACGCCGGGTCCGGCCAGCGGGGAGCTGGGAACTTGGCGTGCTGGAACGCCAAGGCCGGTCGGCGTCCGTCGGCTCGGGCGATGACGACGCGTTCGGGTGTGTCGAGTTCACGCCTTGGCATGTCGAGGAGGGCGGCGTAGAAGCCGGCAAGGGTTCGTGGGCTGTAGCAGTCGATCACCACTCGGTCGATGCGCCCGAGCCGCGTGCGTCCTGTCGGGTCCTCGGTGGTGTCGGCGTACAGGCAGAACGGATGTCCGTCCGGGTCGGCGTACGTGCGGAACGAGCCCTTGTCCTGAAGCTTGGAAGCACCGAGCCGCAGAGCCCGCTGCTCAGAGCTGTCCAGGTCGTCGACCGAGATGTCGAGGTGCATCTGCTGCGGAAAGTCCGGGTCCGGCCAGCGCGGCGGGCGATAGTCGATCGGCCCGTCACCGAAGGCCAGCGTGAGTCCGTCCGGGTCGTCCTCGTCGGCGATCACGTACCAGTCCTCGCGAACGATCCGCATCCCGAGGAGGTCCGCATAGAACGAGGCCGAACGCCGGCCACCGACCTGGTAGCTCTCGTCGGAGTCGCCCGGACAGGCGAACACGACGTTCTGAATGTCGATGCTCATGGCGCGACCACCTCAAGCCCTTCCGACATTCAGGCATCGCATCACGCACGCAGGGTCCGGTGCCAGGGTTTGGGGACTGGCAATAGGCAATTGCTTGTTGTCAGTCCCCAGTAGGGCTACGGGGTCAGGGTGGTTCGGTGGGTGGCTAGCCAGGCGAGTTCCGTGGCTTGTTGTTCGGGGAGGCCGTTGGTTGCCCAGGTGCGTTGGGGTTCGGTGCCTTGGGCGGCTAGGGAGTGGATCAGGGTGATGGTTGCTTGGCCGCGGGTGATGATGGCGTCGACGACGTCGAAGGGTGGGGTGGGGCCGTAGGCGGTGAGGAAGTGGTGGATGCGGGTGCGGCGGTCGGGGACTTCCGGGAAGTGGTGCCAGTTCCGGCAGTGGTGGTCGGCTCGGGTGGGGGCGAACCAGAACAGGGCGTACGCGATGTCGTCGACCGGATCGCCGGGGTGCAGGTAGTCCCAGTCGAAGAGGCCCACGGCGCGGCCGTCTCGCCAGACGAAGTTCCACGGGCCGGGGTCGCCGTGGCAGAACATCCGGCCGCCGCGCGCGAGTACGGGATGCCCGAAGACGGCGTCGGTCGGCGGCACCCAGCTACGGGAGGCGTCGTGGATGCGGCGCAGCAGCCGTGCCGCCGACTCGAGGCCCTCGAGATCGTGCTGGTGGTACCAGGCGTCGCCGCCGGCGTCGCCTTCGATCAGGCGCAGGGTTTCCGTCGTACCGTCGTTCGACAACGGCTCGGGTACGACGTCCTCCAGGCCCTGGCCGCGCAGATGCTCGAGGAACGCGTGCACGGTCGCGGTCTGGGCGGACGCCGGGCGCGTGACGACTCCGTCGGCGATGGTCACCGGCCGGAACTCGAGGTTCGCGTCGAAGGCGCTGTCGTGGGCGGTGGTTCCGTCGTCTCGAGTCACGATGCTGACTCTGCCAGCTGTCAGCAACACACGGGAGCAATCCGAGGCTCGGCGATCCGCGCGTAGTCCGCCGGCGCCAGGCTCACCGAGCGGTCGAGACGGGCGGCGTTGAACCACAACCGCGGACGCTCCAGCAGCGCCGGATCCACCACGAGTTCCACCGTCGGGTCGACAGCGAACGGCAGCACGGTTCCGGGCACAGTTCGAGCCAGGCGCTCGGTGGTCTCGGCATCGCAGAAGCCGACGTACCGCGCCGCGTACAACGTCCGGACAGCGTCCAGATCGACCTGACGATCTCCTGGTACGACGACCAGTACATGCCGGCGTGTCCGCCGGTCGAGCTTCACCATGAGCATGAGGCACTTGGCCGCATCCGCGACGTCGTGCCCGCGCAGCCTGCTGACCACCTCCGTCGTACCCACCGGCTCGTGGTCGACCAAGCTGTAGTCGGCGTCGTGCTCGTCGAGGGTGCCGATGAGCCACTCGTACGTCGTCCCGCGCTGAACCGCCTCGGAAGTCACGTCATTCTCCTTTGTTCACCAGCCATTTCGAGCGGACGAACCCGGCGCTCGACGGCCTGACCCCAGTAACAGGCGCCCACCACGAGGACCGCCCCGAGAGTTGAGATCGCGCCAGGTACATAGCCACCGATGCCCGCGGCAACAAGCACCGCCCACACCGGTTCGGTCCCGAGCAGCAGGCTGGCGCGGGTCGCCGACGTACGCTGCACGGCCCACGTCTGCGCGAGGAACGCGAAGACGCTGCAGCCGAGCGCGAGATACACCGTCGGCCACAGAAAGGCCGGGTCGGACAACGGGGTCCAGGTCGAGGCCGGCACCCGACCGCCGGCCGAGGCCCCAGTCGCCCCGCCGCCGAGAAGCGCGACCGGTGCGAACAACACCGTCCCGACCACGAGTTGCACCGTCGTGATCGGCAGGATCCGCAGGGTCCGACCCGGTTGCGGGCGTGTCATCCGAGCGATCAGCACGACGTGCCCTGTCCGAACCAGGGCAGCGGCGAGAACCAGCACGTCACCCGACCGGATCGTCGTCGGCCCGCCGGTCAACAGCGCGACGCCGACCACAGCAACGCCGGCCGCCAGCAGGAGGTCACGCGAAGGGGTACGTCGAGCAACGCCCGCCTCGAGAAGCGGTACCAGGACGATGGTCACGCTGATCAGCACGCCCGCGTTGGCCGCGGACGTGTGCGCGACGCCGTACGTCTCCAAGGCCAGCACGAGCGCCTGGGTCACGCCGAGCAGGAGCCCTGCCTGCAGCTCCGCGCGCCGCAACCTCTGCCGCGCCAGCGCCATCACGCCCAGGCACACCGCCGCCGCGAAGAAGTAGCGCCACAACAGCACCGCCTCAACCGGTGCCACCTGCGCGGCTCGTTGCGCAGCCAGATAGCTCGACCCCCAGATCGCCGCGACGCCGAGCAGCATCACGTCCACACCTCGTCCTCGCACGGATCAAGGCTGACGAGTGCGCTCGTTGTAATCAATGACCGGTTTGTACAGCGACGATGTAGCTCAGCTTCACGGTCGGCTACGCTCGATCCATGGATGCACGGCAGCTCCGGATGCTTCGCGAACTCGGCGAGTTGGGAAGTCTGACCGCTGTCGCCGAGGCGCTGCACCTGACTCCGTCGGCCGTGTCGCAGCAGCTGCGGCACCTCCAGCGGCCGATTCCGGTACCGCTCACCCAGCGCGAGGGCCGCACGCTCCGGCTGACGGAGGCCGGGCGCGCGCTCGCGGCCGCGGGGACGGACATCGAGGTCGCGCTCGCGCGTGCGCGGCAGATCGCTCAGGATCTCGCCCGCGAGCCGTCGGGCACTGTGACGATCTCAGGCTTCAGCAGCGCCGCGCTGTCGTTCTTCCCGCGGTTGGCGCAGGCGTTCCCTCCCGGCGGAAACGTGGTCATCGCCGTGGCCGACGAGGACGTGGTCCAGGACGAGTTCCCGCGGCTCACGGCGACGTACGACGTGGTTGTGGCACACCGGCTGGCGCACACGCGGCCCTGGCCGAAGAGTGTGCACGTCACCCCGCTGCTGCTCGAGCCGCTCGACATCGCCCTGCCGGCGGACCATCCGCTCGCCGGACACGAGAGGATCCACGCCGAGGAAGCGGCCCGGCACCCGTGGATCGCCACCCACGCCGGCTTCCCCGTCGGGGCACTCACCGAGGCCATCGGCGTGGTCGCAGGCATCCATGTCGACATCAACCACCGGGTCAACGAGTTCACCGTCGCGGCGGAGCTGGTCCGCGCCGGCGCCGGCCTGGCGCTCATCCCACGCTGGACGACCCCGCCGCCGGAGGGCGTCGTACTGCGTCCCTTGGACGGCGTCCAGGCATCTCGGAACATCGACGCGCTGACCCGCCCCGAAACCACCCAACGCGCGGCCGTCGGCGCCGTACTCGAAACCCTGCAGCAGATCGCCGTCAGAGCCGCGGCCTGAGTAGGCGCGAGGTCAGGGGAGGAGCGTGCGGCAGGCCTCGAGGTTGTGGAGGTGGATGTCGGCTCTGCGGTGTGATTCCCAGTCGGCCCGGGGCAGGCGCCAGCGGTTGAGGAGGGCGGGTTCGCCTTGTCTGGTTGCCCATTCGGAGCCGTTGGGTCGGTAGCCGAGGCTTCGGGAGATCGCGTTGGAACCGTGGTTGTCGACGAAGGCGTCGCTGCTCGCCTCGCGCGCGCCGAGACCTTCGAACGCCAGGTGCAGGATCGCCGCCCGCATCTCGCGCCCGATACCGCGGCCGCGTTCGTCGATGGACAGCCAGGAGAAGCTGGTGACGGTTCCGAGGGCGGCGAAGTCGACGCCGGTCAGCGATTGCTCGCCGACGGGCCGGCCGTCGAGCATGACGACGAAGTACAGCCGCCACGCGTCCGGTTCGACGGTGCCTCGCCGCCGCCAGAGCGCCCGCAGCCACTTGGCGACCCGCACGTCCGGGTCGGTCTCGTAGAACGACATCGGATCGTCGTACGGCGGCGGATCGGCATGCGTCTTGCCCGCCCGCACAAGGTCCGCGAGCTCGTCCAGCAGTTCGTCCGTAGCACTCCGCAACTCGAGCACCGGCGTGCTGACGCGCAGGTCGAGCAGTGGATAGTTCCTCATGTACGACGCTCCGGGGCTGTAGTCAGGACTCGGGCCAGGACTTCCTGGGCGCAGACTTCGGGGCTTCGAGTGGTGGTGTCCACCACGGCGTCGTAGGTCATGCCCTCGTGGACCCGTGCCGCGGACCAGCGGGCGAGGCCGGCAGGACCCCGCCGGGGGAGCTCGCGGCGTTCCAGTTCGGTGAGGTCGCAGTAGACGCCGACCGTGAAGACGTCGAGGTCTGCGAGCGTCGTGAACCAGTGGTCGCGGATCTCAGGGCCGAGCATCAGCTCGTCGACGATCACCGCGTTGCCCTCAGCAACGAAGGACCGGACGGCGCGATGGAAGCCCTTCAGCATCCGCAACCCGATCGGGCCGTAGGTGATCCCGGTCACCGGCCTCCCGTCCTCCTCCGGCAGGTCGACGTACTGGAATCCCTGCGCGCGGTGAGCCCCCATCGGGCCGCCGGCCCACTGGTCGGGCACCATCGCGAAGCACGAGTCCAGGCCCATCAACAAGTACGGCTCGTCCGACGCGTTCTGGAGCGCCTTGCCCAGCGTTGTCTTGCCCGACGATGACGCGCCGTTCAGGAAGATGACCCGGGTCATGGCGCGCGGAGGAGTTCTTCGCGGTGTGAGATGCGGGTGGAGGCCGGTAGTTGCCACATCGTGTAGCCGGCGGCCATCAGGCGGGCGGCGCGTGCGGGGTGTACGCGGCCGTAGCCGGTGCCGAAGCCGGGTGCGGCGACGCGGTCGATCGGATGGCGGCCGACGGCCAGCAGGGCGGCCCAGAAGGCGTCGTGGACGGCCGTCTCCAGGCCGCCCGCCAGCGGCATCGGCACGCGCATGGTCGGGGCGTATACGAGCCACCGGCAGGGATCGTCGCCGGTGGGAACCACGCTCGCCGTCCCGACCGGCTGGTACCCGTGGAACTCGTCGGCCACCGCCGCCCACACCGACCGTTGGACGTCGGGCCAGTACTCGGCCAGAGCACGATCGACACCGCCGTCCATCTGCCCGTAGCTGTTCCCCGCCGTCAGTACGGCGTCGACCTCCGGCAGCACGTCCAGCAACGATCCGTGCCGTACGTCGACCGCGCCGCCGTCGATCTCCGCGGCGAAGACGTCACGCCAGGCCGAGACCAGGTCCACGTCGAGGTCGACGAGAACCAGTTGCACACCCTGCGAACTCACACGACACACCCTGCCAGAGCATCCGGTCAGCGGCGCCGTCGGAGGGCTGGGTCGGTCAGCGCGGGGGTTACCGCGTGCTTCTCCGCGGGCGCGAGGTCGATGCCCGGGGCGACGATCTCGTCGATCGCGTCGAGGACGTCAGCCGACAGAACGGTATCGGCGGCCGCGAGCTGGGAGTCGAGGTGCTCCAGCGTGCGCGGACCGATCAGGGCGCTGGTCACGCCGGGATGCGCGGTGATGAAGCCGAGTGCGAGCTGGATCATCGTCAGGCCGGCCTGCTCCGCGACCTTCGCGAGCTGCTCGACGGCCGCCGCCTTCGCGGCGTTGACCGGGAGGCTGGTGTCGAACCGCTCCGGCATCATCCCGGACCGGCTGGTCGTCACGGGCCGCCCGGTCCGGACCGCGCCCGACAACCATCCCGACGCGAGCGGACTCCACGTCAGCACCCCGAGCCCGTACTGCTGAGCCACCGGCAGCACCTCGGTCTCGGCCCCGCGCTGCAGGATCGAGTAGCTCGGCTGCTCGCTCACGAACCGGCCCAGGTGGTGCCGATCGGCGGCCCACTGCGCCTCGACGAGTCGGTACGCCGGGTACTCCGACGTACCGAAGTACCGGATCTTGCCCGCGCGCTGCAGGTCCGTCAGCGCCGACAAG